>NZ_JBIUBE010000003.1:0-351049 GCF_044593395.1 Streptomyces sp. NPDC052301
GGCGGGGGGGGGGGGGGCGGGGGGGGGGGCGGGGGCGCGGGGGGGGGGGCGCCGGGGCGGGGGGGGGGGGGCGGCCGGCCGCCCCCCCCCCCCCGCCCCCCCCCCCCCCCCCCCCCCCCCCTTCTCGGTGTTCTGCTCAGGCCTCTTCCCGCCGCACCGACAGCAGCTCCTCCAGCTGTTCCTCGCGGGCCTGCGCGGCCACGAAGAGCAGCTCGTCGCCCGGCTCCAGGGAGTCCTCCTTGGAAGGCGTCAGGACGCGGGTGCCGCGGATGATCGTGACCAGGGAGGTGTCCTCCGGCCACTCCACGTCGCCGACCTGGGTGCCGGCCAGGGCCGACTCCTCGGGCAGGGTCAGCTCGACGAGGTTGGCGTCGCCGTGGCTGAAGCGGAGCAGCCGGACCAGGTCGCCGACGCTCACCGCCTCCTCCACCAGGGCGGACATCAGGCGCGGGGTGGAGACGGCCACGTCCACGCCCCAGGACTCGTTGAACAGCCACTCGTTCTTCGGGTTGTTCACCCGGGCGACGACGCGCGGGACGCCGTACTCCGTCTTGGCGAGCAGCGAGACGACCAGGTTGACCTTGTCGTCACCGGTCGCGGCGATGACCACGTTGCAGCGCTGCAGCGCCGCCTCGTCCAGGGACGTGATCTCGCAGGCGTCGGCCAGCAGCCACTCCGCCTGGGGCACCCGCTCCACCGAGATGGCGGTCGGGGCCTTGTCGATCAGCAGGACCTCGTGGCCGTTCTCCAGCAGCTCGCCGGCGATCGAGCGGCCGACGGCGCCGGCTCCGGCAATGGCGACCCTCATCAGTGACCGCTCTCCTCTTCCGGGCCCTGGGCGAACGCCGCCTCGACCTTCTCGACGTCGTCCGTCCGCATCATCACGTGCACGAGGTCGCCCTCCTGCAGCACGGTCTGCGAGGTGGGGAGGATCGCCTCGCCGAGACGGGTCAGGAACGCCACCCGGACGCCCGTTTCCTCCTGCAGCTTGCTGATCTTGTGGCCGACCCACTTCGCGGAGGCGTGCACCTCTGCGAGCTGGACCCCGCCGGTGGGGTCGCGCCACAGCGGCTCGGCACCGGAGGGCAGCAGACGGCGCAGCATCTGGTCGGCCGTCCAGCGGACGGTCGCCACGGTGGGGATGCCCAGGCGCTGGTAGACCTCGGCGCGGCGGGGGTCGTAGATGCGGGCGGCCACGTTCTCCACGCCGAACATCTCGCGGGCCACGCGCGCGGAGATGATGTTGGAGTTGTCACCGCTGGAGACGGCGGCGAAGGCGCCGGCCTCCTCGATGCCCGCCTCGCGCAGGGTGTCCTGGTCGAAGCCGACGCCGGTGACCCGGCGGCCGCCGAATCCCGGGCCCAGTCGGCGGAAGGCGGTGGGATCCTGGTCGATCACGGCGACCGTGTGTCCCTGTTGCTCCAGGGTCTGGGCAAGAGCGGAACCCACTCGTCCGCAGCCCATGATGACGATGTGCACGACCGTCCTTCCGGTGTCCAAAAGTTACTGCTCAGCCTCAGGGTCTCAGACCGACGCCCAAAGCTACACACGGGCGCCGCGGGGCGGGCACCCCCGTGCCGGGGTCGGCTCGATCAGGTTCCGCGATCATGGGCGTGAGCAGCGTCAGCGCTCCGCGTCACTGATCACCGCGGGCCGGCGCCGGCGAGTGATGCTGCGCACGCTGCACAGGGTCAGGATTCCGAGGCCGACCAGGGCGAGGGTCGCCCCGATCAGCTCCGCGGGCGGGGGCATGGCACCTCCGAAGTGCGACGACAGGCGGGGTGTGCCATCTAGGCACGGGGAGCGCGCGGACCACGGAATCCGCAGTTCAGGGCGCCGCTGAATTCACTCGTGAGGCAGAACCAGGACACCGGGTGGGCGGTTGCCTGTTCGAAGGCCTACCATCCTCTGTCGTGTCCAAACTGACCGACGTGCCCAAACGGATCCTGATCGGGCGCGCACTGCGCAGTGACCGGCTGGGCGAAACGCTCCTGCCGAAGCGCATCGCACTCCCCGTCTTCGCCTCCGACCCGCTGTCCTCCGTTGCCTACGCGCCGGGGGAGGTCCTGCTGGTCCTGTCCATCGCGGGCGTGTCGGCGTACCACTTCAGCCCCTGGATCGCCGTCGCGGTCGTCGTGCTGATGTTCACCGTGGTCGCCTCCTACCGGCAGAACGTCCATGCGTACCCGAGCGGCGGCGGTGACTACGAGGTCGCCACGACCAACCTCGGCCCCAAGGCCGGTCTGACGGTCGCCAGCGCCCTGCTCGTCGACTACGTCCTCACCGTCGCCGTCTCCATCGCCTCCGGCATCGAGAACCTCGGCTCCGCCGTCCCGTTCGTCGTCCAGCACAAGGTGCTGTGCGCGGTCGCCGTGATCCTGCTGCTGACGCTGATGAACCTGCGGGGCGTGAAGGAGTCCGGCAAGCTCTTCGCGATCCCGACGTACGTGTTCGTCGGCGGCGTCTTCATCATGATCGTGTGGGGTGCCGTCCGGGGCCTGATCCTCGGCGACACCATGCACGCCCCGACCGCCGACTACCACGTCAGGGCCGAACACCAGGGCCTCGCCGGCTTCGCCCTGGTCTTCCTGCTGCTGCGCGCCTTCTCCTCCGGCTGTGCCGCGCTCACCGGTGTCGAGGCGATCTCCAACGGCGTCCCGGCCTTCCGCAAGCCCAAGTCGAAGAACGCGGCCACCACGCTCGCGATGATGGGCCTGCTGGCCGTCACCATGTTCTGCGGCATCATCGCCCTGGCCATGTCCACCAAGGTCCGCATGGCCGAGAACCCGGCCACCGACCTGATCCACAACGGCCACCCGCTCGGCTCCGGCTACGTCCAGAACCCGGTGATCTCCCAGGTCGCCGAGGCGGTCTTCGGCAAGGGCAGCTTCCTGTTCGTCGTCCTGGCTGCCGCCACCGCGCTGGTGCTGTTCCTGGCGGCGAACACGGCGTACAACGGCTTCCCGCTGCTCGGCTCGATCCTGGCCCAGGACCGCTACCTCCCGCGCCAGCTGCACACCCGCGGCGACCGTCTCGCCTTCTCCAACGGCATCGTGCTGCTCGCGGGCGCCGCGGCCCTGCTGACCGTCATCTACGGCGCCGACTCCACCCGCCTGATCCAGCTGTACATCGTCGGCGTGTTCGTGTCCTTCACGCTCAGCCAGACCGGCATGGTCCGGCACTGGAACCGCCACCTGGCGGTCGAGAAGGACCCGGCCAAGCGCAGCCACATGATCCGCTCCCGCGCGATCAACGCGTTCGGCGCCTTCTTCACCGGCCTGGTGCTCGTCGTCGTGCTGGTCACCAAGTTCACGCACGGCGCCTGGGTGGCCCTGCTCGGCATGTGCATCTTCTACGCGACGATGACCGCGATCCGGAAGCACTACGACCGTGTCGCCGAGGAGATCGCCGCCCCCGAGCAGCCGGACGACGACATGGTCCGCCCGTCCCGCGTGCACTCGGTCGTGCTCATCTCCAAGATCCACCGCCCGACGCTGCGCGCCCTGGCCTACGCCAAGCTGATGCGCTCGGACACCCTGGAGGCGCTGACCGTCAACGTCGACCCGGCCGAGACCAAGGCGCTGCGCGAGGAGTGGGAGCGGCGCGGCATCGACGTACCGCTCAAGGTCCTCGACTCGCCGTACCGCGAGATCACCCGCCCGGTGATCGAGTACGTCAAGGGTCTGCGCAAGGAGTCCCCGCGCGACGCGGTCTCCGTGATCATCCCCGAGTACGTGGTCGGCCGCTGGTACGAGCACCTGCTGCACAACCAGAGCGCCCTGCGCCTGAAGGGCCGCCTGCTGTTCACGCCGGGCGTCATGGTGACCTCGGTGCCCTACCAGCTGGAGTCCTCCGAGCTGGCCAAGCAGCGGGCCCGCAAGCGGCAGGAGTGGAGCGCGCCGGGCGCGGTCCGCCGCGGCCCCGCGGTGGAACGCCCCAAGCAGCCGTCGGCGACCAAGGACTGAGGCACGCGGGGGAGGCCGTAGACTGGTGGGCTGTTGTCCAGCCTCACCGGTCCACGGCCTCTTCCGTCCCGGTCGCCGTCCGCTGTCCCCGCCTTCCGTCGTCCCGATCTGGAGTCACCCCACCATGCAGGCAGAACCGACCAAGTCTCTGGTGGGCGAGGAGTACGAGGTCGAGATCGGCCCCGTCGCCCACGGCGGCCACTGCATCGCCCGTACCGCCGAGGGCCAGGTGCTGTTCGTCCGGCACACGCTGCCCGGTGAGCGGGTGGTGGCGCGGGTGACCGAGGGCGAGGAGGGCGCACGCTTCCTGCGCGCGGACGCGGTCCAGATCCTGGAGGCCTCCAAGGACCGCATCGAAGCCCCCTGCCCCTTCGCCGGCCCCGGCCGCTGCGGCGGCTGCGACTGGCAGCACGCCAAGCCGGGCGCCCAGCGCCGGCTGAAGGCCGACGTGATCGCCGAGCAGTTGCAGCGGCTCGCCGGGCTCACGCCCGAGGAGGCCGGCTGGGACGGCACGGTGGTACCGGCCGAGGGTGACAAGCTGCCCGCCGGGCAGGTCCCGCAGTGGCGCACGCGCGTGCAGTACGCCGTGGACGCCGACGGCAACGCCGGACTGCGCCGTCACCGCTCGCACGAGGTCGAACCGATCGACCACTGCATGATCGCCGCAGCCGGCGTCAGCGAACTCGGCATCGAGGACCGGGACTGGGCCGGCATGGCCTCCGTCGAGGCGATCGCCGCGACGGGTTCCCAGGACCGCATGGTGATCCTCGAGCCGCGGCCCGGCGCCCGGCTGCCGCTCGTCGAGCTCGACCGGCCCGTCTCCGTCATGCGCGTCGACGAGAAGGACGGCGGAATCCACCGCGTCCACGGCCGCGCGTTCGTCCGCGAGCGCGCCGACGACCACACCTACCGCGTCGGCAGCGGCGGCTTCTGGCAGGTCCACCCGAAGGCGGCCGACACTCTGGTCAAGGCCGTCATGCAGGGGCTGCTGCCCCGCAAGGGCGAGATGGCCCTGGACCTCTACTGCGGCGTCGGCCTCTTCGCGGGCGCCCTCGCCGACCGCCTCGGCGAGAAGGGCGCGGTGCTCGGCATCGAGTCCGGGAAGCGGGCGGTCGAGGACGCACGGCACAACCTCGCCGACTTCCCCCGTGTCCGCATCGAGCAGGGCAAGGTCGAGTCGGTCCTGCCGCGCACGGGGATCACGGAGGTCGACCTGATCGTCCTGGACCCCCCGAGGTCCGGCGCCGGCCGGCAGACGGTCGCCCACCTCGCCTCCCTGGGCGCCCGCCGCATCGCGTACGTCGCCTGCGATCCCGCCGCGCTGGCCCGGGACCTGGGGTACTTCCGCGAGGGCGGGTACCGGGTGCGGACGCTCCGGGCGTTCGATCTGTTTCCCATGACGCATCATGTGGAGTGCGTGGCGATTCTGGAGCCTGCTGCAAAGGGGCTCTGACCTGCTGTTTTCCTGATTTCCCAGGAGCCGGGCCGGTCGCTCGACATGTTTCGGCGGGAGCATGACGTGGAGCAGGTCGCGTGCCGGACGTACGTCCCTGACCTGCGGCTTCCCATCAGTGACGGGGAAGGGGTGCGCGTGGTGCTCCCGGTCTTCGCAGGGTCCGCGCCAGGCAGTTCTGACGCTCATGTGACGCTCGCTCTGATGCGCGTCAGGTTGTGAATGAGGGAGTGGACTGGTGCGGTTCGTGCGTCGAGTCGGGCGGCGACCGGACCAGGGCCGGCCACGCTGATGAGAGACTCCGGGCCTCCGAGTGCGGCATCGCCGAGGTGGTGCTCTCCGGTCAGAGCGCTGACGAGGCCCTTTTCACCGCTTGCCCCGCTGCCCAGGCGTACTGACGGAACCTGCGCGATGGTGATGGCGGCCAGGCGCGTCGAGAGCGGCACTCCGGCGGTGATCGACGCGGCTCCGGCAAGGAACACGGTTCCGGGCGCTCAGTTCCGCTTGGGGCGCTGTGCCGCGACGGCCACGAAAGCGGTACCGAGCATCCCGACCAGGCCACGATCACCTTCTGCGTCGTGAGGCGGGTCGCCGATGCCCAGAGCGGCGGTCAGCGGCACACCCAGCAGGGCGCTCCCGGGAGGCCGCCGGGGGATGACGGGGTGCGGATGCGTCGGGGTGGTCTGTCGTACCGCCGCCCAGGTGGTGCCGAGTGTGCCGAGTGTGCGTAGCCGGTCGGTGTCCGTCGTGTTCTGCAGCCGAGAGGGGAGGAGGTTTTCCTCGTCCCTGATGTCGCGCCGTATCAGCGCGAAGGCCCGCTGCACCCTTTCCCCCCCGCCCGGGATCGCCGGCGGGAAGGCGTTCGATGTCCGCCGCATGGCTGAAGACCGGCTGCACCACCTGCTTCAGGACGCGTGCGCCGGAGACGGGCCGTCACGCCTGCCGGCGTCACCCTGATCTCCACGCCCGCCCGCACCATCCCTGGGGTGAGCAGCCCTTATGCTGGGCGCGCCTCCAATGCTTCCCGAAACGTTACGCTTCGGCTGGGTCAATATCTGTGCCCGCGAGCTGAGATTTCAACGGAACAGGCAGACAGATTCTCTGCCGCATTAAGTGGAGTGGGATTCTTCACCGTACACAGGCCGCTGCGGCGTGCTACTGTCGATCTCAGTTGCAGTTGTGGTTCCCAAAACTTCAAGTCCTCCGGGCGGCGCCTGTTCCGCTGGAAGCGCTTTTGTTATCCGGTCTTTTTCCGGACGGGGTGATCATCGCGGCGACACGGGGGTCCGCGCAGTGCGGATCCCGATGCACTGCCCCAAAGGAGAAATGACATGGCTGCTGGTACCGTGAAGTGGTTCAACGCGGAAAAGGGCTTCGGCTTCATCGAGCAGGACGGTGGCGGCGCTGATGTGTTCGCCCACTACTCGAACATTGCCGCCCAGGGCTTCCGCGAGCTGCTGGAGGGCCAGAAGGTGACCTTCGACATCGCGCAGGGCCAGAAGGGCCCGACGGCCGAGAACATCGTTCTCGCCTGACGCCGACTGTCGCGTACTTGTAGCTGGGGCCCGCGTCCTTCGGGGTGCGGGCCCCAGCTGCTCGCATTTTCCCGCAGTGGTTTCGCCTGCGGACGACAACCAGGAAACCCGTAGGCTCACCGCATACGGAGCATCCTTCAGGGGTGCACGCATCCCTCCATGGCTTCATCGCGGCGGACGCCCGAACATTGCATCCGCTCCGCGCCACTCATTCCAGCGCCTGTGCCCGCACGGATTTTCCGTCGGTCAGATCCGCTTTCGCATTCCACCAGGTCCATTCTTGCAATTCTCTGTGCTGATCATCGCTGCGGGAATTCCTTGATATGTGCCGCATCGAGGAAGGTTCCGCATGAACCGCACACGCACGAACGACCGCTTCGCCCGCACCCGTAACGGCAGTGCCGACTCCGGAAGGGGCGGCAGCCGATTCGGCTCGTCGGCCAGGAGCCGCTCCGGCGGGCCGAGCCGTCCCGGTGGTTACGGCCGCCGGCCCGCCGCGGTCCAGGGGGAGTTCGCGCTGCCCAGGACGATCACTCCCGCGCTTCCCGCCGTAGAGGGCTTCGCCGATCTCGACATGCCGGGGGCACTGCTGGGCGCGCTCGGCTCGCAAGGCGTGACCGTGCCCTTCCCGATCCAGGCCGCGACCCTGCCGAACTCCCTCGCCGGCCGGGACGTACTGGGCCGTGGGCGCACCGGCTCCGGCAAGACCCTCGCTTTCGGGCTGGCGCTGCTGGCCCGTACGGCCGGGCAGCGTGCCGAGGCCAGGCAGCCGCTGGGGCTGATCCTCGTACCCACGCGCGAGCTGGCGCAGCAGGTCACCGACGCGCTCGCCCCGTACGCCCGCTCCGTGAGGCTGCGGCTGGCCACGGTGGTGGGCGGAATGCCGATCGGCAGGCAGGCGAGCGCGCTGCGCGGTGGCGCCGAGGTCGTCGTCGCCACGCCGGGACGCCTCAAAGACCTCATCGACCGCGGCGACTGCCAACTGAACCAGGTTTCCATCACCGTCCTCGACGAGGCCGACCAGATGGCCGACATGGGCTTCATGCCGCAGGTCACCGCCCTTCTCGACCAGGTCCGCCCCGAAGGCCAGCGCATGCTGTTCTCCGCCACTCTCGACCGCAACGTCGACCTGCTCGTGCGCCGCTACCTCAGCGACCCCGTCGTGCACTCCGTCGACCCCTCGGCCGGCGCGGTCACGACGATGGAGCACCACGTGCTCCACGTTCACGGCGCTGACAAGCACATGGCCACCACCCAGATCGCCGCACGCGACGGCCGTGTGATCATGTTCCTCGACACCAAGCACGCCGTCGACAGCCTCACCGAGCACCTTCTGAACAGCGGGGTACGGGCCGCCGCCCTGCACGGCGGGAAGTCGCAGCCGCAGCGCACCCGCACGCTGGCGCAGTTCAAGAGCGGGCACGTCAACGTGCTGGTGGCGACCAATGTCGCGGCGCGCGGCATCCATGTCGACAGCCTCGACCTCGTCGTCAACGTCGACCCGCCGACCGACCACAAGGACTACCTCCACCGCGGCGGCCGTACCGCCCGCGCAGGAGAGTCCGGCAGTGTCGTCACCCTGGTCACCCCCAACCAGCGCCGCGGCATGACTCGCCTCATGGCAGCGGCCGGCATCGTCCCGCAGACCACCCAGGTCCGCACCGGCGAAGAGGCCCTGCACCGCATCACCGGCGCCCAGGCCCCCTCCGGCATCCCGGTCGTCATCACCGCACCGGTGGTCGAACGCCCCAAGAAGCGCGGCGCCACTTCACGCGGGCGACGCCGCCCCGTCTCGACGGCCCGCCGTGCGCCCGTAAGGCAGTCCACCGCGGGTGCGGCTGCATAGAACCTTCTTGATCAGGAAGCCGGCCCAACTCCGCAGGAGGCACCCTTTGACGCTGGACCAGACGCAGTTCCGCCCGGCGAGCGCCCACCCCGCGCACGGCGCGGTGGCCGACACCATGGACACGGCCGGACCGCAGGTCTGGGAGGACATGACCGTGGAGGTGGCACTGTCCGTGATGACCGCCGCCCGTACAGGTCATCTGGCGGTCTGCGACGAGGACGGTCTGCGCACCGGCCTGATCACCCGGGCCGGGCTCACGGCCGTTCGTGACGGCTCCGGATACACGGACCGGATCCGCCTGCGAGACATCGCCGACGTCATCGGGCCCTTCGCCCCACCGCTGACCACTGGGGCCGAAGCCGAACGTGCGATGCACTGCCGCCGGCTCGGGGCCGCGCCCGTGGCCGACGAACACGGCAACACTCTGAGCGCCGTGGCCCTCTTCCGCTGAACCGCCATCACCCCACCCGGCTTCGTCTTCTCGTCTCCCTGGAGGCATCATGCGCTGTGTCATCGCCCGCTTCCCGTTCGACCTGACCAAGAGCGGCGTGGTGGAATCGATGAAGGGCGTCACACCTGAGACCGTCACCGGTGAGTTCGTCATCATCGGACGACGCCACTACCCCGCCAAGCAGGTCGGCCAGGTGATCACCCGCCAAGACCGGCGCGATTTCAGCGCCGGTGAAGTCCTCAGGGCCATGACCCAACTCGGCTTCACCTGCCGCACCCGCCCTACAGCCGCATCTGCGCCCCTGGCCGGCCCGTACGAGCCGGCCTCCGCAACGCTCGGCACTCCCCCTCTCCGCCTCACTTACGGACAGGTGTGAGCCGAACAGAGCAGTGAGGCCCCACCGGCGTGCCGGTGGGGCCTCACCGTGTGCCATGGGTCGGTGGGTCAGTGGTCGGAGTAGCTGAAGTCGCCCACGGTCCAGGCACTGACGGCCTCGATCGCAACGCGGTACATCCCGCCTGTCTCCGGGATCCCCACCGTACCCTGCAGGATCCGGGCGACGTGGAAATGCAGATGCGTGGGCGGCCCGTCCATCCTCGCGGGGGTGTCGAAGACGGCGGAGAACGCGCCCAGGTCGGCGGAGTCCGTCAGCACCTCGGACACCCTCTGCCTCCACATGGCTTCCGGAGCCAGCCGACCGGTGATGACAGCACCACTGGTAACCACGGTCAGGGACATCTGATTGCTCTGCCCGGACTCCACGAGGGCGGCTATCGCAACGAGCAACTCGTCAGGCTTCGGCATGGGACGGGATTCTATGCACCGGCCTGCCCGGGCGGGTGCAGCGGTGGCGCAACCGGGCGAGCCGGGCGCATACGGCTCCCCTGGTGCCGCACTACAGGTCAGGGGGTGCGCATGTGCGGCCGCTGCGAGCCAGGGGCGTGCTTCGAGGCATTGGTCGGCTGCCGTTCGGCTGCCGCAGGTCTGTTGAACGCTTGTGCGGTATCGCGTGCGTCGGCAACGGCCGCGTGGAACGGGGCAGCGGTGGCGTTGACGGACATCGTGTTCATCAGGGTCACCCTCGTCTGCGGATCGTTCATGCCCGGCCCTCACCCACCCGTCCCTGTGCCCCGCCCGCCAACTCACCGGAGCCGCCGTGCTCGCAGGAGGGGGCCGAGAATCGTGGTCGACGCGCCGCGCCAGTCGGCGGTGCCACGGGAAGCTCCGCGGGCGGCTCTGGGTCTCATCCGTGCGTCGGACCTGCGCTGCGGACGGCCCCAGGCATTCGCAGATCGGCTCAGCGGGAGACCTCATCGTCGAGCCGCAGCAAATCTATGCTCGCCGGAGTAGACATTCGATGTCGTCGTGATTACGATTTCTTTCGTAGCCGAGATCGAGCAAGGCCCGGCAGACACGAACTGCCGGGCAGCACTCCACGTATGACGGTGCGGTGGTGGAGTTTCGAAGCCAGGTTGTTGTACGACGGCGACGGGACTGACGACCGGACCGGGTGGCCCGAAGTGACGAGGGGCCGCCGTGAGCAGGGCCGCAGTTGACGCGGTTGCAGTACCAGCAGTACGCAGAAGTCCCTGTTTGCAAGTGATTGGTTCCGAGGGAAGAACGGAGGAGTCGAGCACCATCAGGATCGCCCGGGCGGAGGACGCGAGCCCGCGTACCGCAGGACATCGATAGGTAGGTGGTCTCCGGTCACGCATCCGCGATCCCCGCATCCCCGTCGGCGTATCAGGCGGCTGGGCGGAAACAGAAGGCCGGCGCAGCACTAGGGTCGGCATATGGTGTTGCAGTTCCTTCGGGGCCTTGGTGCCAAACGGCACCAAGGCCCCTCCACGCGTTCCACAGAGAGGTGAGATGACAGCAGACGAGTCGCTGAGCCGTCTCGACGACGACGACTACCCCGCCTACACGATGGGCCGGGCCGCCGAGTTGCTCGGTACCACTCCCGGCTTTCTCCGCGCCATCGGCGAAGCGCGACTGATCACACCACTGCGCTCCGAGGGCGGTCACCGCCGCTACTCCCGTTACCAACTGCGCATCGCGGCCCGCGCGCGTGAGCTCGTCGACCAGGGCACCCCGATCGAGGCCGCATGCCGGATCATCATCCTCGAAGACCAGCTCGAAGAAGCCCAGCGCATCAACGGCGAATACCGCCGCACCGGCGGATCGTCCAGTCCATCGGCCGCAGCCTGAGGTGAGCGGGCCCGCCGGTATCGGCGGGCTGTCACACCCCGCGCGTGGCCGGGCTGTGGCGCGCAGAGATGGTGCTCGTGTCCCAACGGCTCCACCGGCATGTCGCTCACCTCCGGCCCCGCTCGCGGCGCCGCCACAACGGGTGAGGCGGCTGGTACGCCCCCCACCCGGGCGCCGCCTCCCCTCCAGGCATCCCCCCGCACGGCCCCAGTCGTTGATTGGCGGGTTCGCAATGGCACGGCTGCGGCCCCTGGGCGCACGGGCTCGCCGCACTGTCCTGGTTCCTGAGCACCGACGGCGACGCTGTGCCGACCTGCGCACAGGCGGCCGGCGCCCCTCCTACGATCCGTACCTGCGGGGCAGCGGCTTGACAGCCGCCCTCGCGGGGCCGTCTCGACACCTCCGGTACCTCGGTCTCGCCGTAGCCGACGAGACTCACACGCCCGGTTGCCTGGTCACCGCGCCCTTCGACGTCATGGAGTCGAGTGGCAGCGCGCCTTCACGGACGCCGTGATCGCCGCCCAGCCGAGGGACGGCGGGCACCCGGTGCAAGGCCGGGCGCACTTCCGGCACAGCGCCGACGGCACTCGGACACCCGAGCGGGCACTGCTGTACACCAAGTGGCCCATCGACGAGGCGCACCGGGAGGCCGCGGAGGCCGGCCACCACGACAAAAGACAGGAGATCCCCGCCGGCACCACCGGGCTCACGGCTGACCCACCGAAGACGGTACCGTCTTGACCCCTCCCTGTCCGGCCGCCGGCGTCATCGGGTCG
The DNA here is from genome assembly GCF_044593395.1 of Streptomyces sp. NPDC052301. Lineage (NCBI taxonomy): Bacteria > Bacillati > Actinomycetota > Actinomycetes > Kitasatosporales > Streptomycetaceae > Streptomyces > Streptomyces sp. NPDC052301. The sequence goes on from NZ_JBIUBE010000003.1 coordinate 12,235, forward strand.
TCGCCGGACACCCGTTGTGGTGCCCCGACCCTGTCGGGCGGAAGAGATCGCACAGGTAATGGGTCACCCTGTCCCGCTCTCCGGGTACCGTCAGGGTATGAGTCATCCGCACCCCGAGCTGAAAGCCGCGCCACCCCTACCCGAAGGAGGGCTGCGGGTCATCGGCCTGGGCGGCCTGGGTGAGATCGGCCGCAACATGACCGTCTTCGAGCACGCGGGCAAGCTGCTCATCGTCGACTGCGGCGTACTGTTCCCCGAGGAGACCCAGCCCGGCGTGGACGTGATCCTGCCGGACTTCACCTCGATCCGGGACCGGCTGGACGACATCGTGGCCGTGGTCCTCACCCACGGCCACGAGGACCACATCGGCGGCGTGCCGTACCTGCTGCGCGAGCGGTCCGACATTCCCGTCGTCGGCTCCAAGCTGACGCTGGCGTTCCTGGAGGCCAAGCTCAAGGAACACGGAATCCGGCCGCGCACGGTGCGGGTGCGGGAGGGCGACCGGCGTGGCTTCGGGCCCTTCGACTGCGAGTTCGTGGCGGTCAACCACTCCATCCCCGACAGCCTCGCGGTCGCGATCCGCACCCGGGCCGGGATGGTGCTGCACACCGGCGACTTCAAGATGGACCAGTTCCCTCTCGACGACCGCATCACCGATCTGCGCGCCTTCGCCCGCCTCGGCGAGGAGGGCGTGGACCTGTTCCTCACCGACTCCACCAACGCCGAAGTACCCGGCTTCACCACCTCCGAGCGTGAGCTGAACCCGGCGATCGAGCAGGTGATGCGCACCGCTCCACGCCGGGTCATCGTCTCCAGCTTCGCCAGCCACGTGCACCGCATCCAGCAGGTCCTGGACGCCGCCCACCAGCACGGCCGCAAGGTCGCCTTCGTCGGCCGGTCGATGGTCCGCAACATGGGCATCGCCCGTGACCTGGGCTATCTGAAGGTCCCCTCCGGTCTGGTCGTGAGCACGAAGGAGCTGGAGAAGCTCCCGGACCACAAGGTCACGCTGGTGTGCACCGGCTCCCAGGGCGAACCCATGGCCGCGCTGTCACGGATGGCCAACCGCGACCACATGATCCGCATCGGCAAGGGCGACACCGTCCTGCTCGCCAGCTCCCTCATCCCCGGCAACGAGAACGCCATCTACCGGGTGATCAACGGACTCACCCGGTGGGGCGCCCACGTGGTCCACAAGGGCAACGCCAAGGTCCACGTCTCCGGGCACGCCAGCGCCGGCGAACTCGTCTACTGCTACAACATCGTCAAACCCCGCAACGTCATGCCCGTCCACGGCGAATGGCGTCACCTGCGGGCCAACGCCGACCTCGCCATCCGTACCGGTGTCGACCCCGAACGGGTCGTCATCGCCGAGGACGGCGTCGTCGTCGACCTGGTCGACGGGCGCGCGTCCATCACCGGCAAGGTCCCCGCCGGCAACGTCTACGTGGACGGCATGGAAGTCGGCGGCGCCACCGAAGCGTCCCTCAAGGACCGCCTCACCCTCGCCGCCGAAGGCGTGGTCACGGTGGTGGCGATCGTCGACGCGGACACCGGCGCCCTCGCCGAGGCCCCCGACTTCCTGGCCCGGGGCTTCGTCCACGACGACACCACCTTCGAGCCGGTCATCCCCGTCATCGAGAAGACCCTGGCCACCGCCGCCGAGGAAGGCGTCGGGGACGCGCACCAACTCGAACAACTCCTCGCCCGCGCCGTGGCGAACTGGGCGTTCCGCACCCACCGCCGCAAGCCCCTCATCATCCCCGTCATCATCGACGCCTGAGCCACACCCCGGCAGGCGCCCGGGGTCGGACGCTGATGTGCACGAGGTGAAACCCGGCGACGAGTCTTTACCGATGTCCAGCCTCGTCACCGGCCCACCGGGTCGGCCCGTACGAATCGCGCCCGGGTTTCACCCGGACGCTTCCAGGGCGGCCCGGTGGCGGGAGCGCTGCGCCGGGCATCCCGCAGCCCCTCCAGCAGCTGACCTGCCGCCCGAGCAGCAACATGACGGCCACGGGGATCAGAAACGCGGACAGCCCGGTGTACCGGCCGGGGGAGGAGAGAAAGTCCGTCCGCCATGACGCTCATTTGACGCTCCGGCCGCCTCACAGCCCGTGCGCAAGGCAGGAAAACCCCATGTGACCTGCAGATTCTCCCGTCCACACACCTTGTGACGTGTTTCCGATGACGCATCACGTGGAGTGCGTGGCGATTCCGGAACCCGCTGCAAAGGGCGTCTGACCTGCTGCTTCTCTGGATTTCCAGGTTGTGGGCGGGTCGTGCCGACATGTTTCCGTGGGTGCATGACGTCAAGAGCTTGCTACCTCGGGAATGCCCGCCTGACCTGCGAGTTCGTGGGGCAGTGAGGGGGAGCGGCGGGCGGGGAGTGCCGGTTCGCCCGGGGCTGAGGTGTGCGGTCTCGACGCTTGTTCCGACGGTGTGTCAGACAGGTCGGTCCGGGTCTTGGTTTCAGGCGTGGTCGAGTGACTCCGAGGTGTCAGCACGGGCGCCTGTGAGGCGCCCGTCGAGCGCAGCGTGCACCGTGGGGAAGACGGGGAGCAGCGTGTCGAGGCCGAGGAGGCGCCACACCTGCTGATAGTGGTCGCTGAGGGCGGCGAGGCGGAGAGTGCCGGCATGTTTGTCGAGCGCGCAGGACAGCGTGATGATCATGCTGACGCCCGAGGAGTCGAGGTACTGCACTTCGGAGGCGTCGACTATGAGGGTGGCGCAGCCCTCCTTGATCAGGCTTTCGCACTGGGCGCCGATGTCGGCAGCGTTGCCGTAGTCCACCTCGGTCGGCAGCCGCACAACCGTCGTGTCCGCGTGCCGTACACGCACCCTCAGCATCGAGAACCGACTCCCATCCCACCGGCGCCTTTCTGTCTGTCGCCGCCCGGCGACACCACCGCGCCTACCCTGGGGCGGCATCGATCACGCGTGTCTTCACGCGCTGGGCCGGTGAGCAGACCGTTGTCACCAGCGGGCTTAGCCGGGCAGCTCGGTGTGCAGGCGGATCGTGGTCCCTTCGTCCGGTGTGGACCGGATCTCGACAAGATCGCAAAGCTGGTGGACGAGCCACAGCCCGCGTCCACCCACCTGCCTCGCGGTCGGCATGGTACGGCCGGCCAGTGGGTCGTCCAGGTAGCCGGCGTCGCGGAACTCACAGATGAGCCGTCGTTCCTCGCTCCACGTGCGCAGCACGCCTTGGCCGCCACCGTGGCGGATGCTGTTGGTGGCCACCTCTGTCGCGGCCAGGTGCAGTTCGCGCAGGCGCCGACCGGTCAGTCCGTGCTGTTCGGCGCAGGCAGCGATCTTCTCTCGGAGAGCGGGCAGGTCGCCGCTGGTGTAGCGGAACTCGTCGTACGGGTCACAGGGGTCGCTGAGGGCAACGAACGCATACGGTGCGCGCGCGTCGTAATCCGCGCACGGCACCGTCCGGCCGTCCCTGCGGATCTGGGGGTGGCAGCGTGCCATCGGGGTCAGGGCGGCCTTGTCGCGTGCGACGTCGTAGGGGCACAGCAGCCACCAGGCAGGGCCCTGGGCGAAGGCCCTGTTGAGCAGCCACTCGTGGTAGCGCAGTTCCTCGGCCTCGGCAGCACTGCGGACCTGGTCCCAGGGGGATTCGCCGATCCCGCGGACGGGCCGCCCCTCCGAGACGTGTTCCTTGATCCATTCTTGCCAGGCAGCGATGAGCCGCCCGGGATGACGCGCCACTCGGCTGGTGTCGACATAGCGCACGGTGTCGTTCTCACGGATCTCCGCACGCAGCAAAGACGCCTTTTCCTGCGGCACCGCCACCACGACGGCCTCGTCACCGTCAAGCGCTTCCTGGATGAAACCCAAAGCGCCCGCGACGAATTCATCGCTGCCCGAGTACGGATAGAGCTCATGCCGGTATCCAGTGCCCTCGAGGGGAGCGGACGAAGAGGAGGTCACGGCGCCATCACCACCGGAACGTCGGGGACCGCGAATCCGGACAGCTCCCAGGCGAGCCGCACGGTCTCGTTGGTGCCTTCCAGGATGACCTTGCGATCCGGAAGGTGCCTGGCGGCATCGGCCAGCGCGCTCATCCCGGCGGCATCGAAGAACTCCAGGGTCTGGCAGAGCAGACGCACCGTCGGCGTGTGAGCGACGAGAGTGCACAGGATGGTGCCGAAGGCCACCGCGCCGTCGCTGTCGACGGTCCCGCTCACCGTCCAGCATTCCTGCTCGGTTCGGTACACCCGGAACGCGGGGGAGACCGGACGGCTGCCCAGATGATGCGGATGCACACAACTGATCTGCTGCAGAGCCGGCAGGTCCCAGTCAGCGCCGCTGTAGGCGCAGACCACCATCGCCCCGGTGTCGGCGGCGAACTCCTCAAGGTCGAGCTCGCTGCGCAGCCACTCCCCGTTCCGGTCCGCGCGAGGGCCCGGCACGACATGGTGCAGCACGCGAAGGGAGCGGAACCCCTCCCGGTGGGCAGCGGCCGCCTCCCGACGCACCGCGGAGAGAAGCGAACCCTGCAACCGCGCAGGGTCCAGTACATGCGATGCGAACTCGCTTTCCGCCCGCGGGGCGGGGCCGACGATCACGACCTTGTCGCCGTGCAACGCACCGTCCGCGACGAAAGCCCGGCTGCGGTCGATGACGTCATCAGTACGATCCCACAGGTGGCAGACATGATCGCCGGTGTCGATCTCGTCCAGGGTCGGCAGTACGCGCGGCGCTCTCACTACTCCTCCCTCGCTCCTCCCTCACCCTACTGCTCTGTCATCTCCCCCCGCATGCTCCCCAAGGCGTGGGAACCGCGCTCGCCACCTTGTCCGGCTGCCGTCGCCCTGGTGACCAGGACCCCGCCCGGCCCGGGCGGCGGCGCCTGCCTCGGAAGGCCGAGGAAGAAGGTCCGCGGTCCACCAGCCCACCAGCCCCGGGAACCGTTCCCGCCGGACTGCCTTGGATCGGCTTCCACCAGTCAGTCGGGTTCGCTCGTCGGCGGCCACCGGGTCGGTCCCGACGCCTCCGCCGGGGCCGGTCCTTCAGGGACCGGCCCCGGCGCGCACTCACCGTCTCGGAGGGCTACGGCAGGGGCGGGTAGGCGTTCTGCATGAGCTGCTGGAACTGGGCGGAGAACCAGTGCCCGGCCAGCGGCGCGTTCGGCAGGGCGCCCGTGGGGTTGTTGCCGTTGCGGGCGTTGCCGCCGTAGGTGGGGTCACACATGCGGTCGAAGCCCTTGCCCTCGTCCTTGGAGACCGCGGAGCTGGAGCCGTCGGACTCGCCCGGGGGCTTGACCCAGACGTAGGCGTCGATGCCGGCGGCGGGAGCCGCGGTGGGCCGCTCGCCGAGGCCCGCGCCGCTCTGGTTGCACCAGTTGCCGGCGTGGATGCGCCGGTCGGTGCGGCTGCCGTTGACGTAGTCGTCGACGGAGGTCAGCGAGCCGGGGCCGGTGGGCCGGGCGGTGCCGCCCCAGCCGTCGCGGGAGGTGTCGATCAGCATGCCGAGGCCGGAGTTGAACCCGGCCGCCACGAGCTTGTCGCGCTGTCCGAGCGCGAACGACTGCTCGTCCACGTATTGGTTCCAGTCGACCCACTTCGACTGGCGTACGGTCTGGCCGTTCACCGTGTCGGTGACCTTGAAGTTCGGCTCCTTGACAGGGCTGTAGTTGGCGGTGTCGACGATGAAGCCGGCCACGTCGTTCAGACTCGCGCCATTGGTCGTGGCGACCTTGGCGAACTCCTGCACGGCCGGCCCGAGGTTGCTGTCCCAGCCGAGCCAGCCGTGGTGACCGGCGTCGATGTAGTTGTACACGTTGGGGATGGCGCGAGCCTGTCCAGGGCGTAGGAGACGCCCTTCTCGTAGTTGCCGTTGCTCTTCATGGCCACACAGGCGTCGGTCGTGGTGGGGGTGCCGCCGGCGTTGGTGACCAGATTGGGCGGCGAGTCGGGCTCGATGACGGTGGAGATCGGCAGACCCGCGTACTTCGGGTCGGAGAGGATCGAGGCGATGGGGTCGATGTACTGGGCCTTGTACTTGTCGATGTCGTCCGGTCCGAGTTCGCCGTTGGAGGCGAGGGCGGCGCAGTCGCGGCCGGGCAGGTCGTAGATGACCAGCTGGACGACGAGGTCGCCGGAGCCCTTCTGCTTCAGCGCCTCGTCGAGGTGGTCGCGCAGGCCCATGCCGCCGTCGACGCCGTTGATCGCGGCGATCCGGTCGAGCCAGACGGCGGTGGGCTGGTTGGCGATGCGGCTGCCGCCCGGTTCGGCGGCGGCCTTGGCCGACCATTCGGGGTTCACGTACACCTTGGCGCCTGCATAGGGGTTGTCGACCCGGCCGTCGGTGCCGCCACCCGTGCCACCCCCGTCGTCCACATTGCAGGTGACGCCGGCGAGGGTGAAGGCGGCCGGGACGGCGTTGGCACCGCTGTAGGAGCCGTTGAAGCCGAAGCTGACCGAACCGCCGTTGGTCAGACCGCCGTTGTAGGTCTCATTGGCCACCGTGACCGCGGCACCGCTCTGGGCGATCCTGGCGTTCCAGCCGTTGGTGATCCGCTGGTTGCCGGCGTTCGACCACTTCAGCGCCCAACTCGACTTGGTAGCACCGTTGTTGAGGACCAGGAACATGGATCCCGGACGCAAGCACAGAGCCGTACGGCGGCTTCCCGTTGCCCGCTGCGCCGGGACCGCCCGGGCCTCCTGTGGGAGCGATGAACCCACCGATGAGGAGCGCGGTCAGTAGCACAACCGCGCACGCTCTCGCCTTGTGCAGGAACGGCCTGTGGCGGAGTCTGTGTCGGCCCGGCTCCTTCGGGCGGCCGGTCCAAAAAGAACACCGATGGCAACGGCTTGCAGAACCTGCTCTACGACGCGAAGCTGCCGGGCTCCAACATCTCGTACCGAGCCGTCCGGAACAAATGGATCGGCACGCCCTACCACCCACCGAGTGCGGCGGCACGGTCCGACGGCGGGCACAGCGTCGTCTACGCCTCCTGGAACGGCTCGACGCAGACCAGAGCATGGCAGGTACTCGCCGGATCCGATCCCGACTCCCTGTCGGTCGTCGCCAGACACGCCCCACGGTCCGGATTCGAGACCGCCGTCACCACGCCCAACCCGGGACCGTACTTCACGGTCAGGGCACTGGATGCGAAGGGCAGGGTCATCGGGGTCTCCCGCGTGGTGAAACTCTCCAGCTGACCGTTGACGGGGGACCCCTTGAGGGAGTCTGCCTGGCCTCGGCGCCGTTCTCGCATCTTCGACGCTCGGATGACGCTCGTGCTGAACCCTCGTCACGCCTGGTCGCCCACAGCGGGTCGGGCATCCGTCAGCGACAACGGCGGGATCCTCGGACCACGACGATTCGCCCCGAACCGACGACGAACCGGTGAGTCGCGTCGCTGGTACGCGCCCGGTGCACCCGGTCTCGCCGTCCGGCTCTGAGGACGGAGCCCCTTTTCGGGGAAGCACAGTTCGCATCCGCCGAGCCGTCGACATAATGAACGGGTGACCGGCTTTGTGGATCGAATGACGCGTATGGCCCCGAGACGACGTCTGCACGACGCAGTGGTGGTCGTACCCGGGATCATGGGCAGCGAGTTGATCGACTCGGCGAGCCGAAAGGTCCTTTGGGGCGCGCCCCATCTGTTCAAGTACACCGCGCGGATGCACGCCGACCGGCTCCGCTCGCTGGCGGTGACCGAGGACGAACGCGCCGGGCGGACCGGGCGGATCAAGCCAGGAGGGCTGCTCTCGGTCCACGAGTGGCTGCCCGATCTCGGTGGCCTCGAACCCTACAGCCAGATGGTCGGCGACCTCCGCAAGTACGCCGTCCATCCGCACGCCGTCGTCCCGTTCCCCTACGACTGGCGCCTGTCCGTACGGCACAACGCCAACCTCCTCGCGGTCGCCGCCCATCGCCACCTGGAGCGCTGGCGCTCCCATCGGGCCCACGGCGAGCACATGAGGAACACGGGTGAGGACCGGCCGGCCCAACTCCTGTTCGTCGCCCACTCCATGGGCGGACTGCTGGTCCGCGAACTGTTCAGGATCCCCGGCGCCGCCGACGACGTACGGGCCGTGCTGACGGCAGGCACCCCCTTCCACGGCTCCGTCAAGTCCGCCGTCGTGCTCGCCAGCGGCCAGGCGGGTGCTCCCTGGCTGCCGAAGAAGGCGCTGCGGGAAGCCGGCCGTACGATGCCCGGCCTGTACGACCTCCTCCCCTCCTACCGCTGTGTCTGGGACGGGGACGACACCCGGCGTCTGACGGTCTCCGACATCACGGCACTCGGCGGCGACGCCGACCTCGTCCGGGACACCCAGGCATGGCAGGCCGCTACCGCCGACACCGCGCTGCGCGGGCACAGCATGGTCGTGGGGGTCGCGCAGCCCACCCCCCTGAGCCTGCGGATCGAGAACGGACGGGCCGTCACCGCCCGCCTTCTGCCCGGTCGACGACCGGACGGTGCGCTCCGCCGCGACGGCCGGGGCCGGGCGGTCACCGAGGACGGCATGGGTGACGGCACGGTCTTCCGCGAGGCGGCCGCGACCGGAGACGCGACGGAGATTCCCGTCGCCCGCAAGCACGGGTCCCTGATGTCCTCCAAGCAGGTCCGGACGATGGCGGTCTCCGCACTGAGCGGTTTGCGCGATCCGGGCGAGCGCGGTGCCGTTCTCGGCGGCGGGGAGTTCGGCCTCGACGCCCCCGAAGCCGCCCGGCCGGGAGAGCCGTTCACCATCCGCCTCACCGGCGCCGACGATCCGTCCGAGGTGCACTGCACCGTGGAGGAGGTCACTGGCGCGGACGTCTCGGCCCCCACCACCCTGAAGCCCGACCGCGGCGACCCGGAGACCATGACGGGACAGTGCGCTCTACCCCGCCCCGGGCTCTACCGCATCGAGGTCACCGGCGGACTCGAACCCGTGTCGCACCTTGTCATGGCGGTCGCCGACGACCACTGAGCACATGAACGCAGGGGAGACGGAGCTCTACGGAGCCGAGTACGTGGACGCGTTACCCGTCCACGTGCTGGCCTTCGACGACGTGCACGACCAGACGCACGTCGACGCCACCAAGGAAGCCGCCGCGATCCTGGCGCTCCTCAGCCGCCTGGGGGCGGTCCCTGAGCCAGGCGCCCCACAGGCCGTGACGTGGGACCTGAACACGGTCGAGGAGCGGCTCGCCCACTGGGCGGCCTCGGGAGGTGAACGCACCTCGGTCCTGCTGTGGATCGGGCACGGGAAGGGGAAGAACAGACAGGCCCGCCTGCTCGTACCAGGGAACCGGGAGAACACCCGAGCGGCCCGTGTCGTCCCCCAGACCCTCGCGTGGCACCTCCACGACGAGGCGAGCCGGCGCGTGGCACCGCACTGGGCCTTCGTGGTCGTCGAGGCATGCGGATCCTGGGGCTTCGTCGACCGGGTTGCCGAGGAACTCTCCGCGGTCGGTGCCACCGCGGAGAAGGAACTGGCCCTGCTGCTGGTCGGATCCGGCCAGCATCTCGGCCCGGGACACCTCGGCACCTTCCGCGAGAAGATGGCCGAGGTCCTCGACGGTTTCACGGACCACGACAAGGACATCGAGCCCGGAGAACTCGCTCACCGCCTCAACGCGCACGACGGGGTGTACGCCCGTGCCATCGGGTGCAGCAGACAACTCCCTTTGCGGCCGAGGACAGCACACCCGCTGCCGGTGACCGCCACCGTGGAGGACTACGACCGGCTCCACCGGCTCCTCGACACTCAGACGGACAATGCGCTGGCGCACTTCCTGCGCAGCGGCGTCTGCAGCGGATTCACCGAACTAACCTGGGGGTTCACGGGCCGGGCGGCCGACCGCCGCAGTGTCGCCCGCTGGGCCGCCGACCCACACACGCCGGGGATGCTGATCGTCACTGGCGCCTCCGGAGCGGGCAAGTCGGCGCTGCTCGGCAATCTGATGCTGCACGCGTACCCCGCCGTCGGCCAGGAGCTCCACGCGGCGGGGTTCGCGGACCGGCTCGATCCGGACCTTGTGCTTCCCGCCGTCGACGCCGTTGTCCATCTCGCCGGCTCCACCCTGGACGACGTGGTCGGCAGGCTGACGACGCTGCTCGGCATCGCCCCCACGGAGCCGGGGCTCGCCCTGCAGGAACGGATCACCGCCCTGCGCAAGGCAGTGGAGGGCCGGGCCAGTACCGTGATCATGGCCGATGCACTCGACGAGGCCCGCGAACCCCTGCTCGTCGCGGGCCTGTTGAGAGAACTGGCTCCGCTGACCGGCGTACGCCTGGTCGTCGGCACCCGCCCCACCGCACCCGCCCCCGTCGTCGGGCACAGGCGACCCGGCGACATGAGCCGCGCCCCGGAGGGGCGGACGCCCGGCGCGGACCCGGTCCCACCTCCCGGACGCGGCACCCGCGCGACCTCGGAGGAACTGCTCGACGCGCTCGGGCGCGACACCGGCCATGCCCAGGTGCACACCCTGGAGCGCGACGCCGAGGCCGTGCACCGCTACGTGACCCGCAGTCTGCGCGGCACGCCCGGAGGACCGTTGGCCGCAGAGCGCGGTAGCGAGGCCGTCGACGGGGTCGCCGACATCGTGCGGGAGCGGGTCGAGAACGGAGACTGGGAGTTCCTCCAGGCCTCACTCGTCGTCCAGGAGATCCAGCAGAGCCCGGAGCTGCTCCGACCGGAGCGACTGGCCGACCTCAACCGACTGCTCGCCCACGACCAACGGGGCCTGTTCAATTCCGCCGTGGGAAGGATCGCCGAAGGTTTCCCGCAGGCCACGCCACTGCTGGCCGCGCTCGCCCACGCCCAGGGCCGCGGCCTGCCGCGCGCCGGCCAGGTGTGGGCCACTGTCGCCGGAGCCCTCGATCCCGGCGGGGTCGCTCCCACCGACGCCGACATCGCCCGCCTGCTGCACCGCGCCGCCGCGTACGTGCTCCTGGACGGCGAGGACGGCCACACCGTCCACCGGCTCGCGCACCGCACCTTCGCGGACAAGTTCCTGGAGCGGTCGGGCCCGCACGAGCGGGCGGCCGTCCTGCGCGCGCTCGTGGCCCTGGCAGAACACCGGGTCGCGGCCGCCCCGGACGTCCCGCTGCCCGGCCACCTCGCCCGGCACCTGTCGGCGTACGCGGCCGAGGCCGGCCCCGACGGCTGGCGGGAGCTGGCCGGGCGCCCCCGAGTCCTGGACCGGATCGACGTGCCTGCCCTGGCCGGGGACGTACTCTCCGCCGGGTTGTCGCTGACCTCCGAGGCCCCGAACGCCGGACGACTGCCCGGCGGTGTGCTCGGCACCGTGGCCTCGGCCCACCTCATCCGCGCGGCCCGGCCCGGTGACCGACCGGGCCTCCGCCAGCTCGGCGCCGCCCGCACCACCGGCGAGCACACCGAGGCCGGACCGGACGCCGCATGGCGGGTGTGCTGGAGCCGGATGGCGCGGCACTTCCCGCACCTGCCCCTCGACGGCCATGTCCGGCCCGTGAAGGAGCTGGTGACCTGGGAAGCGGAGACCACCGTGCTCGCGAGCGGCGCGGAGGACGGCACCGTCCTGCTGTGGGAGCCGTGGGCCGGGCACGCGCCGGTGGCGGCCCTGCCCGGACCGCTGCGGAGCAGCCTCCTGGCCATGGCCGCTCTCCCGTCCGGCGGCGGCCACGGCCCCCGGCTCGCAGTGGCCCACAACGACCGGCGGGTGCGGATCTGGGATCTGGGTGACACCCCCGCCGTCCACGCGGAGACCGATGTGCCCACCATCCTCACCGGCATGGCCGCCGTGCCCGGGCCACGGCCACGTCTCGCGCTGGTCGGCACGAAGGGCTACGTCGCCCTGTGGGACCTCACCCGGCCGGCTGACAGGCCCCGCTCCGGCGCCCAGCCGGGCGGACGCGTGCACAGCGTCGTCTCCGTGGCACAGCGACGGCTGGTCACCGTCGACGAGGGCGGCTACGTCAAGGTCTGGGACGCCTCGGGAGAAGCGCCGCAGAGCCTCGTCTCCGACCGCCCCGCCACGCCTCCGACCGCCCTCGCCGTGCTGCCCGGTGCGCCCGGCGTCGTACGGTTCGCCTCCGCGCACACCGAGGACGCGGCGGGCGACGCGAAGGCCGCGGCGGAAGTGACCTTCTGGACCCTCACCGACGACGGTCTCGCACAGGACGGCGAACCACTGCACACCGGCGAGAGCGCCCTGACCGCGATCGGTGCGATCACCGTGCCGAGGGGCGGCACGCGGCTGGTGACGGCGGCCCGGGACGGCTCGCTGTACCTGTGGAACCCCCGCACCCGCACCCGCACCGGGGTGCTCCGCGACGGGGCGCCGGCGCCGACGGTCCGGATACTGCCCTTCACCGGGCCCACCCGGGTGCCGCTGCCCGCCACTGCCGCGAGACGCGACAGCGCCGTACGGCTCTGGAGCCCGCACGAGTCCGGCACCCCGGCGGGAGCGGCGGGTCCGGGCGATGCGGACGACGTGGACGTAACGCCGGATCCCGGCGGCCGGGCGGCTCCCGGCGACCCGGCGGGACGGGCGCTCGCCGGAGTGACGAGCGTCGACCGCGCGCTGGGGCCCGACGGCGAAGAGCTCCTCCTGCTCGGCCTGCGTGACGGCACCCGGCAGGTGTGCTCCGCGGCCGACGGCGCCGACCGGCCCGCCGGGAGCGACAGGCCGGCGCCGCTGACCGGGACGCCGCCCGCACTGCCGGACAAGCTGGGTGCCCGGTTGCGGGACTGGGCCGTGCTCGACCGCCGGCGCACCGCGCTGGCGCTGGATGACGGGGTGATCGTGGTGGAGGCCCTCTGCCGACGCCCGGCCGGACAAGGGGAGACGGAGTCACGATGACGGAACTCGACGACGAGACCCCCGAGGAAGTCCTCGACTCGCTCTTCACCGGTGACGGCGCCCCCTTCGGTCCCTACGTCCGTCACGGCGCCGCGGTCGTCGTCGCGGGCGGCCGCATGATCCGGGCCACCCTCAGCCGGCCCGACGACCCGGAACGCTTCGAGGTGTGCGTGTTCCGGAAGGTCACGAGCATCGTCGGTGAGCTGTGGGAGCACGAGGTGCGCAGCCTGCTGCGCCTTCAGGCGCTCGGACACCCCGCGCTGCCCGAATTCGTCGACGGGAGGTACGACGAAGGCCTCGGCGCGGCCTTCACCCTCACCCGCCAGGAGGGCAGCCGGGTCAGCGAGGAGTGGCACGAGGGCGACTTCCCCGGCTGGGTGGCCGGGAACCGGGACGTGGTGTTCGACGAGTACACCCTGCTCGTCGACGCCCTCAGCCAGCTGCACGGCGCTCGCATCATGCACCGCAATGTGACTCTCGCCGCGATCACGATCCGCCGCCGCACCGAACAGGAGGACCGCTACTCCTTCGCACTGGGCCGCTTCGAGATGAGCGCCCTGCTCGGCAACCTCGTCCAGTCGATGTACGCGCCGGCCCGGGACAGCGACTACCGCAGCCTTGTCACCGACCTGTACCTGGAGGCGCACGACGGCATCGAGCCCGCCCACCACCTCGCCTACCTCGCGCCCGAGACATGGCCGTCGCTGTTCTCCGACAACGCGCCGCCGCGTCGGGACTGGGCCAGTACCGATGTCTTCGGGCTCGGTGTGTTCGGCTGGGAGCTGTTCTGCGGCCCCCTGGCCACGACCCTTCCGGAGGCGTACGCCGCGGTGGCCGCGGCCGCCCCGCCGGAGCTGCCGGATGCGTTGCGGGAACTGCACGCTCGCATGCGCCAGTACCTGAACGTGCACACCGCCGCCCGGGTGCCTCGCGAACTGCGACAGGTGCTGCTCGAGATGCTCGAACCCGACCCCCGCGGCCGGTGCTCCTCGTTCGAGGCGGCCCGGGCGCTGGAGGAGAACTGGGAGCCCATCAGCTCGGTGTGGTCCCGGCACAAGGAGACCGAACGGCCCTACCTCGTCGCCTTCATGCCCGAGCAGTCCGTCGACACCATCTACCGCCAGCGCCGCTGGATCTCGCGCAGCCCCATCGAGGCGGCCGGCCGAGAGGAACTCCAAGCCTTCCTGGAAAGGGAGTTGCGGCAGGCCGAGCTGGTCTGGGTGCCCGGCGGCGCCAAGGGATACGTATACACCGGCCGGGAGGAGCGGCTCGCCCAGGCCGAGTGGGTGCTGATCGGAGAACGGGCCGTCTGGTTCTGCGCCTTCCTCTACGACGAGAAGCTCACCGGAGAGATCAAGAAGACCCACGAGGACACCCTGGTCATCAAGTACCTCGTGGACCGGAGGTTCGCCCCGGAGGTCCTCGCCGCCCGGCCGCGCCGCCGTGTCGGGCGTCTCGACCTCGTGCCGTACAAGATCGGACAGGACCTGGGCGACGACGTGCACGCCGACCGGCCCCTCTGGGTGCCGATCACCGAAGCGGTCAAGGCCGCGAGCGCGCCCACGGACCCGGAGAACAAGGAACTTCTCCAGTCCATGCGGTTCATGATGGAGTATCAGGGAGTCATCTACCGCGCCCGCCAGTACGCCTACCGGCTGCCGGAGGACGGCCGCACCGGTAGGACCTACGTGCTGGAGCACGATCTCAAGCGCGACCGCAAACGCATCAACGAGTCGCCGCTTCTCACCGCGTACGCCGGGGATCGCGTGCGTCGGCCGTCCCTCGGGGACTTCGCCGCCGCGCTGCTCCACGAAGAGGGCGGGGGCACGCTCACCGTCGTACGCGACGACGGCGGCAAACCCCATTTCGGCCGCGACTCCGTCGAGGTCAGGATCGAGCGCAAGGCGGACGAGGACTCCGTCACGGTCACGGCGCCGAGCGGTCAGTTGCTCCCCGAGCGAGGGTGGATCCGCCCGTCGGGCGACCGCGGCACCGACATCCAGTTGCGCCGCATGGCACGGGGGATCGAGGCGCTGCGGCAGCGGCACGGGCTGATGCGCGCGTTGCACAGTCCGTCCTCGATCCGGCTCAGCCGCGGCCAGTGGAGCCACGAGGGCGAGGAACGGATAAAGCACCTCAAGGGCAACGCCCCACAGATCATCGGTGAGATGCTGGACTACCACCCCTTCTACGCCCTGCAGGGACCACCCGGCACCGGCAAGACCACGGTCACCACCCACGCGGTGCAGGAGTACCTGGAGGCCGAGCCGGGAGGACGGGTGCTGGTGAGTGCCCAGTCCAACCACGCCCTCGACAGCCTCGGTGTCCGGCTGGCCAAGCGGCTGAAGAAGGAGATCGAGGAAGGGAAGGTGCTGCTGCTCCGGGAACTCCCGGACAGCCGCAGCGACAGCGGACTCCCGCCCGTCCTGCAGGATCACACCCTGACCACCCTCACGCAGCGGCTGCGAGAGAAGATCATCGAGGCGGCGCACGACACCACCGACCCCGAGGAGGGCGGCACCGTCCTCAGTCCGGCGGAGCAGCACCTGAGGGACGAGTGGGCACGGGTCGTGGAAGGCAACGACGTGGAGGTCTCGGACCGGATCAAGGCCGGCGCCAACATCGTTCTCGCGACCTGCTCGATCGCGGGCACCCTGAACGACGACATCCGTGACGCGACCGACGTCTTCGACTGGGTGATCATCGAGGAGGCGGCCAAGGCGTGGCCCACCGAGATCATCATGCCGCTCGCCCTCGGCGTTCGCTGGACCCTGATCGGCGACCACCGGCAGCTCGGCCCGCACCGCGCGAGGGATCTCGCCGGCTTCCTGGAGCGACTGACGTCGAACAGGAGCGACGAGATCGTGCGCCATGTGAAGGCCACGGACCGCTACCTCCGGCATCTGGAGCTGTTCGGCTCGCTGTTCAAGGACCTGACGGGGAACAGCGCCGACGAGGAGGACGAGGACGGCACCGACGCAGGGGCACGGAAGGGCGGCGCCGGCGATGCCCGGTCCTCGCGCACGGCCGAACCCCGGCCCCTCAATCGGCTCGTGAGCCAGTTCCGCATGCACCCGGCGATCGCCGAAGCGGTCGGGCGGACCTTCTACCAGCAGAGGAAAGAGGACGGCGGCATCGTACGGGACGAGACGGGTCTGCCCGTCAGCTTCCTCGAATCCCCGTCGACCGAGGCCACCATGCTCCACGGCCTCAGTCGGCCGTCGTTCCTCCGGCACGCGCCGCTCGTCTGGCTCGACACCTCCCAGCGGGACGACTGCCGGGACCAGCCGCACTGGAGCAACGGGGGAGAGGCCGCACTGGTCCGAGACCTGGTCGTCACCCTGCGCGAACAGCGGCCCGACCCCGGTGACCTCGCCCTGCTCACCCCCTACACCCAGCAGCAGAAGCTGCTGCGCAAGCGCCTCGCCGAACGAGGGATCGAGGACAAGGTGCACACGGTGCACTCCTTCCAGGGGCAGGAGGCCGACCTCGTCGTCGTCTCCCTGGTGCGCTCCGTCGAACAGGGCCCCCACTGGCGGCAGAACGTGGGTCACGTCGCCCAGGCGGAGCTGATCAACGTCCTGCTCTCGCGAGCCAGACAACTCCTCGTCGTGGTCGGGGACCTGCGGCACTTCGAGAAGTACGGAGGGGAGAACTGGCGGACCGTCATCGACGTGTTCCGGAGCCATGACGCGATCGAGCCCGCACCCGCGTACCTCGGGACACAGGAGGAGGCGACTGATGGCCCAGACCATTGACCTCGCGGTGCCCTGCCAGGTCGTGACCCTCAACCTGGTGCTCGGTCCCGAAGCCGGGACGACCACTCTGGAAGGACTCGTCGCACGCGGCGTCGTCGCCGGCCGGCGCACCGTCCAAGAGCTGGCCCACCTGTTCTCGCTGCCCCACCGTGTCATGCTGGACGTGATCCACGGCCTGTGGACCAAGGGCTACGTGTCCATCGACTTCTCCGACGGCTTCCTCGAACTCACCGAGACCGCCAAGGACCTCATCGCGGCGGGTGACGGCCTGGAAGACGCCTCGACGCAGACGGAGCAGCGCCAGTTCGTCTTCGAGCCGATGACCGGGAGCGTGTTCGTCTTCGAACGGTCCCAGCTCAAGGCACCCGCGGACAGCGTGGAGGTCCCGATCAGCCAGGGTGTCGGTGCGGACGACCTGCCGCGCGGTGAACTGCTGCGCGCCGTGCGCGCCACCATCCGGCACGAGCAGCGCACCAGGGGACTGCGCAGCAACATCCTCGACGTCTCCTTCGGCAATCCGCTGATCAGCACCGACGGCGGGGTCCGCTGGCTCTCCGTGAGCGGCACCGTCCAGAGCGACCCCGAGACCGGGCGGCTCGCCGTGAGCCTCTCGGACACCTCCGGCTGGAACCGCCAGGCCAGGGATCGGTTCCGCAGTCAGATCGCGGCACTCGCCGAGCAGAGTCCGAACGACCCCTTCGTCACCTCCCTGCGGAACAAGGCGGAGCCCGCGGACCCCGAACGCACCGACCTCGGGCATCTCGCCGACCGGCTCACCGCCCTGGTGGCGCAGACCCGCACCGCGGACCCGACCACGATGGAGGCGTACAACGACGAGCTGACGCAGGCCGCCGGACGGCTCGCCGAACGCGTCGACCAGCTCGCCGACTTCCGGGCCGCGGCCACCCCCGTCGCGGCGGGGGAGGACGTGATCTGGTGGCGGGGCGAGCTCATTCGCAGGGCCCGGCAGCAACTGGTCCTGTCCGTCCCCACCATCGACTACTCGGCGCTGAACGACGTGTTTCCCGCGCTGGAAGCCGCGCTGGCACGCGGTGTCACCCTGGTCTTCCTCTGGGGCACCGACCCGACGGCCACCCTGCCCGCCAAGGTTTCCACCGCCCTCTACGACCTGCAGGCGCGGCACCCGGAACAGGTCTTGCTCGCCAACCGCAGCTCCCGTACCCGTGCCTGCGTCTTGATCCAGGACGATGAGCGGGCCTTCGTCGGCACCCGCAGCGTCCTCGATTTCGACCCGGGCGGCAGCGTCCTCGTCCAGGCCGCCCCGGACGCGTCGGGGCCGGCCCGCTGCGTCGTCGACCTGTTGCTGTGGGCCCGCCGGGTCTACCCGTACCGCTCGGACAGCCGGCGCATCGCCTTCCGGCACGAGGACTTCGGCCGGACGCGGGAGACCACTTCCGCCCCCGCCCCTGGCCTCGTACCGCCGGGCCGGCTCCCCACGCTGGCCGACGGCTGGCAGGATGACCAGGTCGCCGCGCGCGTCATGTGGGCCGCCCAGTGGGAGGACATCCACGCCCGGCTCGTCGGTGCGGTCGCCGCCCTCCAGGACGGCGACCCTGTCGTCCGGATGACCGACGACGCCGACTACCGGGACGCGGTCCACCAGGCCCTCGGCGGAACGATGAACCGGCTCGCCATCACCGACGACCGCGCCGACCGCATCGTCTGCGGAGACTTTTTCGCCCGCCGTCTGCGCCTGCGGCTCGACGCCGGCGCGGTGCTCCACCTCCACCATCCCGCACTGCCGGCTCCGGTGTCCGAGCCCGGGAAGTACGACGACCTCCTCGCGGACCTCCGTCGGCGACGGACCTACCGCGAAGGGCGCGCGCAGGTTCGTGCGATCGTCAGCGACCACGAGGTTCTGACCGGCAGCTACTCCCCGCTCGGCCGGCCGACGGCCCGCTCGGCGGGGACCCCGCACAGCGGACACGTCGGCCTGCACGTCCTCGGTGCCGACTTCGCCGTCGCCTTCACCCGCACCCTCGGCATCGCCGGCTGGGACGCCCTCCCCCCTCCCACCCAACCGGTCGAAGCCCCTCGTCCCGAGGAACGGGCCGCATCCACGGACACCAGCACCGCGACGCGCCTCCCCTGGAAGATCCTCGAAGCACGTGCCGAAGATCCGTCGTGCCCACGTGGAACCCTGCGCGCCGAGATCGCCAGAACTCTGCACGAGCACCCCGCCCCTGGCCCCGACTGGGACACCTGGGCGAACTGGCTGCTCGAGGACGCCTGGCGCCGGAACGCCTTCCTTGAGGCGAGCCTGCTCGCACCCCGGATCGGACCAGCGGCCGTCCTGTCCCCGGCGCTGACCGCCGCCGCGGTACCCGTGGAACACGGACCCACCGGCGAGCTGCTCTTCTACGCGGTCGCCGAACTGCTCACCGGTGCACCGCAGGAACGCACCGTCGCCCTGGTCGGCACGATCGCCGAGCTGCTGCTGCGCGGCGGCGAGACCGGCGTCCTCGCGTACACCGAACTGACGAGTGCCGACGCGCGCGGCCTGGACGGAATCCCGCCGACCTGGTCGGAGCTCGCCGAACTCACCGTGGCCTACCACCAGACCGCTCTGACGGCGCTCCCCCTGCACCTGCTCGCGGGTGAGGTGGAGCAGTCCTCGCAGGCCGACCGGATCGCCACGCAGTGGCAGGAACTCGCGGAGCGCGCCCAGAACTTCATGTCCTCCCGTCAGAGCTTCGGCTTCGCCTCGGGACGGTACGTCCACGAGTCACTGTGCGAGTCGGGCGGTTTCCTGCACAAGATCATCACCGTGGGGCTCGCGGGCGGGGACACGGAGAGCGGACGCGAGGAGCTGGCCGCCCTGCTGCCGGACCGCGACATCAGGGAGTACATCGACAAGATCGTCGCCGAAATGCCGAGGCTCCCGGGCCCGCGCAAACGGCAACAGATCCAGTGGAGTCGGCACCTCAACTACGCCGAGCGGCTCGCGACCATGGTGGACCACGCCCGCCGGCTGATCCGGGACACGGCCGAATTCGAGGACCGGGACAGTGCCAAGGGGCCCGTTTCAGCGGATCACCTTCCCCTCGCCGCCTTCGTCGCGAAGCAGTGGAACCAGCTCTTCAGCGAGGCGGACGCCCTCGGCGACCCGTACCGTATGCCGGCCCTGGCCCTGCTCAAGCAGCTGCGGCCGCTGAGCAGGTCCCGGAAGGAGCCTCATGACCACCCCGCTGCGTGACCTGCTGGCCACCTGGCCGGGCCGCTTCCGCCACCGGGCCGTGCTGCTCGCGCTGGCAGACGAAACCGCCGACCCGGGCCGCGAGGCGCTGGGTAACGACATCCTGGACGGGTTCGGCGGCCGCGAGCCCGTCGAGGTGTACGAACGCCTGCTGCACGAAGGCGAGTTCACCGCAGCCGAGGCGATGCTCCTGGAGTGCGCGGAGCTGGACGACCCGTCCGGGGAGCGGTGGGCCACACTGGTGGCCGCCCGTGACCGGGCCGACGACGCCGCCCGGCTCGAGGGCGGGGAGCTGATGCGCCGGGCGGAGGCGGCGGGTCTGGAGATGGGGCCCGACGAGGTGGACGAGTTCGCCGCCGCCGCCCGCCGACGGCAACCGGAAGCCGCTCTGCTGCTGAAGGACCGGACCGAGCGCATCGACCGGATCATCGACGACGAGGCCGGGATACTGCGTACCCGAATCGCCGCCAGATCGGCCGACGGGGAGATCGACGCGCAGGAACCCCACGGGACGGCCGCCGACCTCGAAGCCCTGCTTCAGGCGGGCCAGTTGCGGATCGTGCGCTCCCGTCTCGCCCACGAGCCCCCCACCGCTCTGTTCCCCGAGGCCGTGCCCCCGTTGTGGCCGGGGGACTGGCGCAAACTCACCCCGCAACGGGTCCTGGACCTGATCCGCGACGAGACTGCGCAACGGGAGGCGGGGTTCGCCCGCTGGAAACCGGCCGATCGGCACGGCCGGGAACTGCTCGACGCCTACGCCGGACTCGAACACAACCACGAAAGCTCCGCGGCGCGTCTCGCCGCCGCGCTGGCCAGGGCCCTCGGTGCCGGCGCCACGGAGCCCCAGGCCGACCGCCGTCCGGACGGCGACGGTTTCGTCACCTCGCTGGACGGGCTCTTCGCGGAGGAGCCGCTGCGCCGCTTCCACACCTCCGGGCGGATCGACTTCTTCATCGCGCGCCCCGACGTACGGGAGATCCCCGCGGATCTCGCGGACCCCGGCCACTCCGCCGACCGCAGGCCCTGCGTCGCGTTGGGCCCGGACCTCGAACCCTCCGGCTATCTGGGCCGCACCCATGTGGCGGTGGTCACGCTGCGGGATCTGCTGCGGCTGGCCACCGTGCGGGAGCGGCGTGCCGTACTGCTGCTGCGACTCATCGCCCGGCAATGGCCCCTCCATGCGCTGACGGGCCCGACGGTCCAGGACTTCCGGCGAGTGCTGGCCACCGACCGGGACACCGCCTGGCAGACGCTTCGCTGGATCCTGGACCTGACGGGGGCCGGCGACGCGGTCGCGGCCGACGCCATGGCCGGCTGCACGGGGATGGACCCCGGACTGCTGCTCGTCATGCTGCGTGCGGCGGTGAAACCGGACTCCGGATGGCCCGGCCCGGTCTCCCGGTCCCACCGGGTCGAACCCTGGGAGGACCACCCCCAGCTCGTCGGGGCCCTGGAGGGTGAACTGCTCGGCCGCTGTACGGATCCGCAGTCCGAGGCGGCGTTCTGGGCCGCGCTGGTCGTCGCGGGGCCGGACGGCAGGCTGACGGAGGAGGACATGCGCGTCATCGCGGAGGCGGTCGCGGGCGGCCGCGACGTCGACGCCGCGATCGCCGCCGGCACCAAGGTCCTGCTGGCCAACGGAACCCTCGGACAGACCGCTGAGGGGGAGCTGACGCTGCGGAACTCCGGTCTGGAACGACGGCTGCGGCAGCGGGCCGACGCGGAACTGGCCGCGGCCGTCGAACGGCTTCCCGCGACGGACGCCGCCCCTGCCGCCGAATCCGCCGTCGCCCCGGAGTTCGCACTGCTCACGGGATGGGCCGCCCACCGCCACCTGCTGACGCCGTCCTACGCGGTCTTCCGGGAGCTGGCCGAGGCGGAGGGCACGGAACCCGGGGAACTCCTCGACCGCGCCCGTACCGTGCTCGCCGAGACGGCCTCGTCCGATCCCGTCGTCCCTGTCGGCACGGCCGCGCTGGACACGGTGCTGACGTCCCTGACCGCGGAACTGCGCTCCGCCTTCTCCAAGGTGCATGTCGACGTGCGCTGTCCCGAGGACACCCGGGTCGCGGTCGCCGACGACGCCCTGCGGGTGGTGTTCCACGAACTCCTGGACAACGCGGCCGAGGCGCTGTCCTCGCAGAAGGGCGGCACGATCAGGATGGACGTCAGCCTGCAGGCGTACGACGCCGTCGTCGACGTCCGGGACAGCGGCCCGGGCTTCGCCACCGATGTACGCGGCCGGGAACGCATGGTGTTCCGCGAGGGGTACTCCACGCGCGGCGCGGGCCGGGGCGCCGGCCTGTCCCGTGTCATGAAGATCCTGCGGCTGGTCAGACCGGACTTCGCCGACATCAGTGCGTTGCCTTCGGACACTGCGTCTTCGACGCTCAGGGGCGCACACTTCCGCGTCGTACTGCCGCTGGCCGGGCATCCCGATTGACAGGTTGCTGTGCTGTCTTGCGTCCCTTCCGACCGTGCCGGCTGCCACGGGCAGGGGCCCGGCGGAACGGTCAAGACATACCCATCGGTCGGTCATGCTTGTTCCTTCGCGCGCCCGTGAGTTCCGCCCGCGTGCCGTCGATCGGACCCCGGTGCTTCCTGACGCCCCTCATGGTGTGTCCTACGTCACATCCTTGCATTCGTCTATCCGTTACTCTCGCGACGGCTCGCCGGGCGCACACCATGCGATCCGTCGGCCGGTCGTCAAAGGCATTGGCTCCTACCGGAGTCGGCGTCCGCGTGTACGGGGGAGTTTGTTGTGCAGTTGCTCGATGGGCGTCGTGAGGTACGTGGCGGGATCGGATCCGACGGTGACGAGTGGGCCGACCGACTGGTCACCCTCAGCGATCCGGCCCTGGCCTACGAGGCGGTCAACCGGGCGCTCGTCGCGTTGCGCGGCGGGCAGACCGGTGTCCAGCTGACCGGCCGGTTCGCCGCCGAGATGGCGCTTCGTCCGGCGTCGGACTTCTCGCGGTTCGTCCGCACGGCGGTGCTCGGGTGCGGCCTCGGCCTGCGCCTGCTGCTCGCTGCGTCCGTCGCACGGGAGCCGGGTGCCCGCACGCGCCTGGCGCGGCTCGCGGCCGCGGGCGCCCAG
This sequence comes from Streptomyces sp. NPDC052301, assembly GCF_044593395.1. Taxonomy (NCBI): domain Bacteria; kingdom Bacillati; phylum Actinomycetota; class Actinomycetes; order Kitasatosporales; family Streptomycetaceae; genus Streptomyces; species Streptomyces sp. NPDC052301. Next base: position 35,102 of record NZ_JBIUBE010000003.1, read on the forward strand.
ATCCGGCTCTCCGCCGGGCCGTTGCCCGACCAGACCCTGGTGGGCACGGATCTCGCCGTCGTCTACACGGTCGGGCAGGACGGGCAGACCCAGGTCCTGGTGGCCCACAGGGAAGCCGCGAACGCGCTGCACCAGTTCCAGATGGCACTGTGGGGCCAGGGCTCGGAGTTGATGCGGCTCGGGCGGGACGTCCGTCCCGTACAGCTCGACGCGGCGCAGTTGCAGGCGCTGCGCATGCTCGGCGCAGGCATGAAGGACGACACCGCCGCACGGCAGATGAACGTGTCCGTCCGTACCTACCGACGGCACGTCGCGGCGATCCTGAAGACCATGGGGGTCGACACGCGCTTCGAGGCGGGACTCAAGGCGGCCGAACTCGGGCTGCTGAGCCCGCGCTGACCTCCGACGGCGCATCCCGGTCCGCGGTGGCAGGTTGATGCCGAGTTTTCTCTCGGAGAGTCCTTGCTGGCCTGTTGTGAGCGCTCCTAGGTTGAACGCACGGATCACCCGGTGACGGCAGTCGGCCATCGCCCTGAGGTGCCGTCAACAGGCCTTCGGGCAACAGAACTTCGAGCACCTCGCGCCATGCGTGCGCTGGCACGGCACATGGCAGAAATGGATCAAGGGATGTCAACTCCTCCGGCCACGCTCGCCGATGTCGAAGCCGCCGTGCTCAGCACGACGGCCGAGTTCCTCCAGCTGCCGGAGGTCCGTCCGGACGACAACATGCTGGAACTCGGCGTGGACTCGCTGGTCGCGACGCGCATCGTGGCGGCCCTGCGTACGCGGTTCGGCGTGGACATCCCGCTGATCGACGTCTTCGAGAATCCGGTGGTGAGCGACTTCGCCGAGTCGGTGCACGACCTCGTCGACGACGCACGCGAAGCGGCTCAGGCCTGACCTCCATGGGCATACCCGGTGAGTTTCCGTACGACGCCGGTCTTCACCCCGCGGGGTACACCACGCGTCTGTGGACCATGCGGCAACTGGCGGGACTGCAGAGCGCCCAGTCCACCAACGAACGCTTCAAATACCTGCTGGACATGGGCGAGACGGGGCTGTCCCTGGCCTTCGACCTGCCGACCCAGCTGGGGCTCGACCCGGACGACCCCGCCGCCGACGGCGAGGTCGGCCGGACCGGGGTGTCCATCGCCACGGTCGACGACCTGGGGGCCGTCTTCGCCGGGATCCCCCTGGACCAGGTGTCGGTGTCCTTCACCATCAACGCCACAGCCCCCATGCTGCTGGCGATGTGGATCGTGGTCGCGGAGGAGTCCGGGGTCGACCCCGCCGTCCTGCGCGGCACCCTGCAGAACGAGATGCTCAAGGAGTTCCTCGCCCGCAAGGCCTACATCTACGACATCGACACCAGCGTCCGCTACGCGCTCGACGTGGTCGAGTACTGCGTGCGGTCCCTGCCCGGGGTGAACCCGATCTCCATCTCCGGCGGCCACGCCCGCGAGGCCGGGGCGGACGCCGCCCTGGAGGTGGCGTGCGCGCTCGCGAGCGTCGACGCCTACCTGGGCGGGATGGTCGACCGTGGACACGCGGTGGACCAGGTGGCGTCCCGGTTCAGTTTCATCTTCGGAACCGACATGGAACTGCTCAAGGAGGCCGCCAAACTCCGGGTCGCCCGCCGTCGGTACGCCGAACGGATGCGGCACCGCTGGGGGGCCACGGAGGCCCGGGCCATGAAGCTGCGCTGCCAGGTCAACACCTTCGGGTCGGCGCTCGCCTACCAGGAACCGCTCAACAACGTCATCCGGGCCACCGTGCAGGCGATCGCGGCGGTGCTCGGCGGCACCCAGTCCCTGCACGTGTGCAGCTTCGACGAAGCGGTGCAGACGCCGGGTCCGCTCGGCGCCCGGATCGCGCTGCGCACGCAGCAGATCCTCGCCCACGAGACCGACATCGCCCGTTACGCCGACCCGCTCGGCGGCTCGCACGTCGTCGAGGGCCTGGTGGAGGAGCTGGGCAAAGAGGTCGACGACTGGCTGCAGAGGATCGAGGAGCACGGCGGCATCACGGCGGGCATCCGCAGCGGATGGCTGGAAGGAGAGATCGAGGAACTCGCCTTCCAGGACCCCGGACCGACCGTCGGCGTCGTCGACACCGCTCCCTCGGACTCGGAGCGCGGCCTGTTGCAGGCCGAGCGCCACACCACCACCGGAGGACGGCGGGACGTCGTACGCCCGCCCTGCACCGCGGAGCTCGACCGGCTGCGGGCGGACGCCCGGGCCGGACGCAACGTGCTGCCCGCCCTCATCGAGGCGGTCCGGGCGCGAGCCACCATCGGACAGCTCTGCGCGGCCATGCGGCCGGCCGACGGCGGCCCGGCCACCCCCCTGTCCTGACGCACCACGATCCCGAACCGGAGTACCAGTTATGGCGAGTCTCATCGAGGCGGTCCAGCACGGCGCCGACCCGTCCGAGCTGATGGCCTGCGAGGTTCCGGAGTCCTACCGCGCCGTGTATCTGCGCCGCGAGGACGAGCCGCTGTTCCGCGACACCCCGCGGCAGGACAAGGACGTACGCCGCACCCTGCACGTGGGCGAGGTGCCCATGCCCGAACTCGCGCCGGACGAGGTGCTGGTGGCCGTCATGGCCTCCGCCGTGAACTACAACACCGTCTGGTCGGCCATGTACGAGCCGATCTCCACGTTCCGCTTCCTGAAGCAGTTCGGCCGCCAGGACCGCTGGACCGCCCGCCACGACCGCGACTACCAGGTCGTCGGCTCCGACGCGGCCGGCGTGGTGGTACGCGTCGGCAGCGCGGTGCGCCACTGGACGCCCGGCGACCACGTGGTGGTGAACCCGCCCTACATCGATGAGCAGGACCCGGTCAGCCAGCGCGACGGCATGATGACCAACGGCATGCTCGCATGGGGATTCGAGACCAACTTCGGTGCCTTCGGCGACTTCGCCGTGGTACGGGGAACCCAGCTGGTGCCCAAGCCCCCGCACCTGTCGTGGGAGGAGGCCGCCTGCAACACCCTGTGCCTCGGCACCGCCTACCGCATGCTCATCAGCGAGAACGGCGCCCGCATCAAGGCCGGGGACATCGTCCTGATCTGGGGCGCGGCCGGTGGCCTCGGCTCGTACGCCGTACAGCTCGTGCGCCAGGCGGGCGGCATCGCCGTCGGTGTCGTCAGCTCCGCGGACAAGGCCGACCTGATGGACAGCCTGGGCTGTCACCTGGTCATCGACCGCAACAGCGTGGGTCTCGGCGACCGGGACGGCGACGACTCGGGCACCGTCTGGAAGGCCATGGGGTCGATCATCCGCAAGGAACTCGGCGAGGACCCGCACGTCGTGTTCGAGCATGTCGGCAAGGCCACCTTCGAGACCTCCGTCAACGTGGTCCGACGCGGCGGCACGGTGGTGACCTGCGGCTCCAGCAGCGGCTACCAGCACGCCTACGACAACCGCTACCTGTGGATGAAACTCAAGCGGATCATCGGCAGCCACGGCGCCAACATCGACGAGGCGTGGGAGGCCAACCGGCTGATGCGGCTGGGCATGGTGATGCCTGCCCTGTCCCAGGTCTACACGCTCGAAGAGGCGGCCGAAGCGACCCGCTCCGTCCAGCTGAACGCGCACGAAGGCAAGGTGGGCCTGCTCAACCTGGCCGACGCCGAGGGCCAGGGCGTGACGGACCCGGGCCTGCGCGAGCAGGTGGGCGAGGACCGCCTGCGCCTCTTCCGGGAGCACGCCGCCGCGAGCGCGAGGGCGGGCCGGTGACGATCCCCGAGGCATTCCGGCGGCAGGCGGCCCAGCGTCCCGGTGCCGTCGCCCTCGCCACGGCGACCGAGCAGCTCACCTACGCCGAACTCGACCGCCGATCCGACGACTTGGCCCGTGACCTCGCCGCGGCCGGGGTGCGCCCCGGCGACCGCGTCCTGGTCTGCCTGGAGCGGTCTCTCGCTCTCGTGGTGGGCCTGCTCGCGGTGCTGAAGGCGCGCGCCGCCTACCTGCCGGTGGACCTCGGCGAGCCGCCGGCGCGGCTGGCGGGCGTCCTCGCCGACGCCGAGGTCGCCCTGGCCCTCGCCGACCCGGCCGGCGCGGCGCTGCTGTCCGGCCAGGACGTACCGGTGCTCCAGGTGCGCGAGGGGGCGCAGGCCGAGCCGGAGGGCGACGGCTCCGTCGCGCCCGCGGGTGACACCCCGGCTCCGGGTGAAGCGGAAGACGTGGCCTGCGTGATGTACACGTCCGGCTCCACCGGCAGGCCCAAGGGCGTTCTGGTGCCCCACCGGTCCGTGCTGAACCTGGTGTCGGAGCCCAACTACGTGACCCTGTCCCCCGGGGACCGGGTGCTCCAGCTCGCGCCCGCCGCCTTCGACGCGGCGACCTTCGAGATCTGGGGCGCGCTGCTCAACGGTGCGCGCCTGGAGCTGGCGCCGCCCTCACCGGTCGGCCCGGCGGACCTGGGCGGCCTGCTGCGCGACCGGCGGATCAGCGTGCTGTGGCTGACCGCCGCGCTGTTCCACCGTCAGATCGACACGTTTCCCGAATCGTTGGGCGCCGTACGTGTGGTGCTGGCGGGCGGCGACGTGCTGTCCGTGGAACACGTCCGCAAGCTCCGTGCGGCCGCGCCCGGCCTCGAGATCGTCAACGGCTACGGGCCGACCGAGGCCACCACCTTCTCGCTGTGCCACCGGATCTCCGACGACGAGGAGTTCGGCCAGTCGGTGCCGATCGGGGTGCCGGTCCAGGGCGCGCGGGCGGAGCTGCGCGACGAGACCGGAGCGGCCGTGCCGGACGGCGAGGCCGGTGAACTGTGGATCGCCGGGGCAGGGGTCTCGCACGGCTACTGGCGCCGTCCCGGCCTCACGGCGGAACGGTTCGTCGCCGACGCCACGGGCCGCACGTGGTACCGCACCGGCGACCTGGCGCGTCGGCGCGCCGACGGCGCGATGGAGTTCCTGGGGCGGATCGACGGCCAGTTCAAGCTCCGCGGGCACCGGGTGGAGCCCGGCGAGATCGAGAACCTGCTGGCCACGCATCCGCAGGTGCGCCAGGCCGCGGTCGGTGTCCGGGAGAACCACGTCGGCGACCCCAAGCTGGTGGCATGGGTGACGGCCGACGGCCCGCTCGACCGCCGGGCGCTGCGGGCCTTCCTGCGCGAGCGGCTCCCCGAGTACATGGTCCCGGCCCTGTTCGCGGTGGTCGACGCGCTGCCCATCACGGCGAACGGCAAGGTCGACCGGCCGGCGCTGCCGACCCCCGACTGGCGGCGCAAGGAGAACTATGTCTGAGGTACGACAGGGACTGACGCAGATCGTCGGCGAGGCCTGGCAACAGGTGCTCGGCATCGACGGGATCGCCCCCGGCGACGACTTCTTCGAGCTGGGCGGGGACTCCATCACGGCGGCCCGGCTCAGCGGGCTGCTGGAGGAACGGCTCGGCTTCGAGGTCCCCCTGCTGACTGTCTTCGACAACCCCACGGTCGCGGAACTCGCCGCGGAACTGGAGCAAGCACATGCAGACCGAGCCTGAGGCGCCACCGACCCGGAAGCCGGGGAAACGGGACGTTCGGCTGTGGATCACCGGAACCAGCGTCTCGATCTTCGGTGACGCGGCGCTGTGGATCGCGCTCGGTGTCTGGATGAAGGACCTGACCGGCTCCAACGGCAGGGCCGGACTGGCCTTCGCCGCCTACGTGATGCCCCGGCTCGGCGCCCCGTTCCTCGGCCTGGTCGTCGACCGCTTCCGTCGCCGGCCGCTGATCGCCCTGCTCAACTTCGCGCTGGCGGCCTGGGTCTGCCTGGCGTTCTTCGTCCACGACGAGCAACAGGCCTGGCTGCTCTACGTGGTGCTGTTCGGCATCGGGCTGGGCGTCGGCATGCACAACGCGGCCGGCAGCGCGCTGCTCACCCGCCTCGTGCCCACCGACGAGCTGGGCCGGACCAACGCGCTGCTGCGTACGATGCAGGAGGGCGGCATGCTCGTCGCCCCCGCGGTCGGTTCGGCCCTGTACGTCAGTGTCGGTCCCCGTGCCGTGGCCGCGCTGGAAGTGGTCACCTTCCTGGTCTGTGCCCTGTGTGTGCTCGCGGTCCGGGTGGACGAACCGCAGCCCGGGCGTCCCGACGGCAGGCTCCCGCAGGAACTGCTCGCCGGCATGCGGCACCTGGTGCGCACCCCGCGGCTCCGGGCGGTCTCCATCGCCATGGGGGGCGGCCTGCTGGGGTTCGGCTTCATCGAGACCGTGATCTACGCGGTCGTCGACCAGGGCCTGCACCGCAGCGCGGCGTTCGTCGGCGTGCTCACCGTCGCCAAGGGCATCGGCTCGGTGCTCGGCGGCATGGCCGGGATGCGGGTGCTCAAGCGGACGGGGCCCGGCCGCGAAGGGGTGCTGACCGTGCTCGGACTCGGCATGATGGCCCTCGGCTGCGCCGTGACCGTGCTGCCCGGCGTGGCCGCCGCGCTGGTGGGCGTCTTCGTGATGGGCCTCGGAACCCCCGGCGCGGTCGTCGGCCTGTACACCTCCGTGCAGCGGCACTCTCCCGCGCAGCTGCAGGGCCGGGTCGCGGCGGCGGCGAGCATGCTGGCCACCGCGCCCCAGGTGCTGTCCGTGGCGACCGGTGCCGCGCTGATCGCCACCGTCGACTACCGGGTGCTGCTCGTCGTCATGGTCGTCCTGATCGGTGCCAGCGCCAGCTACCTGGCCGTGCGCGTACGCGGCTTCGGTGACACCGAGGAACCGGAGACCGTACCGCCCGGCATGGCCGAGGCCGCCGCAGCCGACTGACGGGGGTGTGCCGCCCGGTCCGGGACCGGGCCGGGCTCCCGCCGAGAACATCCGTCACACCAGTTCGAGAGACATCGATGGAGAAGCCGTGACCAGCGCACCCTTGGTGCTGCCCCTGACGCCACAGCAGCGAGGCGTGTACTTCCTGCACTGTCTGGCCCCGGACAGCGCGGTCTACAACGTGCCGATCGTGCTGCGGGTGCGGGGCGGACTCGACCGTGAGCGGCTGCGCCGGGCCGTGGACGTGCTGCAGTCCCGGCATCAGGCGCTCCGCCTGACCGTCGAGGAGCGCGACGGCCAGATCCTGCAGCTGATCCACCCGGCCGGGGCCGCCGCCCCCGTCGAGATGACCTGGACCCGGCTGCCGGGGGCGGACGCGGAGGCGGCCGCCGAGGAGGCGGTGCGCAGGGCGGCCGAGCCCTTCGACATCGTCCGTGGCCCGCTGCTCCGGGTCGACGTGGTGGAGCTGGGACCCGGCGACCACGCGCTCGTGCTGTGCTTCCACCATCTCGTCATCGACGAGGTCGCGGCCACCGCGCTGGCGGGCGAACTGCACCAGCTCTACGGCGATCCCGGCGCCCTCCCCGCGACGGGACCCGAGCACCAGTACGCGGACTTCTGCGCCGGACTGCTGGCCGACCCCGATCCGGCCGGACTCGCGTTCTGGCGCGACCGGCTGGCCGGTCTGCCCGTGCTGCCGCTGCCGGAGGAGCACATCCCCGAGGAGCACGGCCTGTTCACCGGCGACCGGGTCGGTTTCACCGTGCCGGAGAAGACCGCCGCCCGCCTGTCCGAGGTCTGCCGCAGCCACCGTGTGTCCGAGTTCATGGTGTTCCACGCCGCCCTGCTGGTGCTCCTGCACCGCTGGACCGGCGCCGCCGACATCGCGGTCGGCACCCCGATGAGCGGCCGGATCGACCAGCGTTTCGCCGAGACGGTGGGCTTCTTCCAGAACACGGTCGTGCTGCGCAGCGCGGTGACGCCGCAGGACAGCTTCGCCGCGCTGCTCAAGACGGCCCGGCGGACCGTCCTGGAGAGCCTCCAACGGCAGGAGACGCCCTTCGAGGCGGTCGTGGACGCGGTGCGCCCGGCACGGGAGACCACCCGTAACCCGTTGTTCCAGGTGGCCCTCGTCTTCAACCGCCGCAAGGTGGAGCAGGACTGGACGCTGCCCGGCCTCGAGGTGGAGCCGCTGCCGTTCCGCTGGGCGACCTCCCACTTCGACCTGACTCTGACGCTGCTGCACGAGTTCGGCGTGCTGAAGGGCGACTTCGCCTACAGCGCGCAGCGCTTCGCGAAGGCCACCGTGGAGCGCCTGGTGGCGGTGTTCCTGCACCTGCTCGACGGACTGCTCGCCGCTCCCGACGCCCCCGTGGGCGACGCCGACCTGATGGATCCGGATGAGCTGGAACGCGTGGTGGCCCTCGGCGCGCGGGCCGGCCGGTACGTCCTGGACGAGCGGCTGCGTCCGCTGCCGCTCGGCTTCTACGGCACCGTGCACACCGGCGACCCGGCCGCGGGGGACATCACCTCGACCGGCGAGCGGGGCCGGTTCGCCCCCGACGGCCGCTTCGAACTGTGGCGCGACCCGGCCGAGGCCGCCCTGGCCGCCCACCCGGCCGTGGGCGCCGTCGCCCTGCTGCCCGGCGCGGGGGACGACGACACCGTGGGCTGCGTCGTACCGCGGGCGGACGCCGAACCGCCCACCCCGCGCGAGCTGATGGCGTACCTGCAGACACGGGTGCCCGCCCATCTGCTGCCCCAGCGCATCGCGGTCTGCGCCGCGATTCCCACCGGTGCGGACGGACGGCCCGACCTGGAGGCGCTCGCCACTCTGGTCACCGCGGGTCCGGAGCCGGACAGCCCGGCGCGGGAGCCGGTCGACGAGGAGCCGAGAGGCCCCGTGGAGACCCGGCTGGCCGAGATCTTCGAGGAGCTGCTGGGCATCCCGGGCCTCGGCCGGTACGACAACTTCTTCGACTACGGAGGCCACTCGCTGCTCGCGGTACGGCTGGTCGCACGCGTCGCCGAGGAGCTGGGCCGCCCGCTGGGCGTCGGGGTGTTCATGAACAACCCCACCATCGCCGCGCTGGCCGGGGCGCTCGCCGACGACACGTCGGTCCGGGCCGACGGCCTGGTCCGGCTGCGGGAGACCGACGGCCGCCCCGGTGACCTCGCGGTGGCCCTGATCCATCCCGTCGGCGGCACCCTGATGTGCTACGGCACTCTGGTGTCCCTGCTTCCCGAGGGCATCGAGGTCGTCGGCCTGGAACGGGTCGCGGGCGCCCACCCCGACGACGCCTCCTACCAGGACCTGGTGCGCCGCTACGCGGGCACCCTGGCCGCGGCCCTGCCCGGCCGGCGCATCGCGCTGCTCGGCTGGTCGCTCGGCGGAGTCCTGGCCCACTCGGTCGCCGCCGAACTCATCGCACTCGGCCACGAGGTGGCATCGGTCGCCCTGCTGGACTCCCTGGCGCAGCGCACCCCCGAGGACGCCGAGCGGATGTCCGCCACCGGCGCCCAACTGTTCACGCTCGCCGAGTCGGTGCGCCGGGAGGGCACCGGCGTGCTCGGCGTCACCGCCGAACAGCAGCTGCTGATGCGCCGCTTCGGTGTCGACCTGGCTGCGCTCCGCGAGACACCCGCCGAGCAGGCGGCCCGGATGCTGGAGGACTGGGCGCGGCTCCTCGGCCTGGTCGCCGAGTGCAGCCCGGCGCGGCTCCCCGCACGCGTCCAGCTGTTCCTGTGCGCGGACAACCCGCCCGGATACCCGGAGGCACTCGCGGCGAGCTGGGAGGGCCTGTACGGCGAGCTCGACCTGCGCAGTGTGCCCGGAACACACGTCCAGGTGCTCGCCTCACCCGCCGTCGAACAGGTCGCGGCGGCCTTCACGGCGGGGACACGGCACTGATGACGCAACCCCGGGTGGCCAAGGACTGGTACGAGAGCGCCGGAGTGCGCAGCGGTCCGCGCCGGATGCTGGAGGAGGACCGCGAGTTCGGGCTGGAGGTGTTTCCCGAGCGGCTCGTCCCCCACCTGGCGCACGAGGGGCTCGCCGACCTGGGGGCGGAGGGCCGGCGGGCGCTGCTCACCCAGCACTTCTACCAGTACATGTTGTTCACCTCCCACCTGGAGACCAAGGTGGTCAACCGGGGCGCGGCGCTGGTGGCGCACGGCGAGGTCGACATCGAGGTCGGCCCGGAGGCCCGCCTGGACGCCTTCAAGATCTACAGTGACGAGGCGTACCACGCGCTGTTCAGCCTCGATGTGGTGCAGCAGGTGGAGAAGGTCACGGCCACGCCCGTGCTGCCCTACGACTTCGGCCCGCGGATGGCGCGGCTGGACCGGACCGTGGAGCGGTTCCTGCCGGACCACGGCGCGCTGGGCCATCTCCTCCAGGTCGTCGCCTTCGAGACCGTGGTGACCCGGTTCCTGGCCCAGATACCACGCGACGAGAAGGTGTTCCGCGTGGTGCGCGAGGTGGTCGGCGACCACGTCCGCGACGAGGTGCACCACCACGCCTACTTCAGCCGGTTCTTCAAGGAGCTGTGGGCCGGGCTCCCGCCGCGGACCCGGTCCGAGGTGGCGTGCAGCATGCCTCATTTCGTCAACGACTGCCTGCGCCCCGACCTCGGGCCCGTGCGCGCCGCACTGCTCTCGGTCGGTGTCCCGGCCGACCGCGCCGAAGAGGTGATCCGCGACTGCTACCGGGAGGAGATGCTCGTGGCCGGCGTGCGTGACGCCGGCCGGCACACGCTGGCCCTGTGCGAGACCGTGGGCGCCTTCGACTTCCCCGAGGCGCGCGAGCAGCTGCAACTGCTCGGGCTCGCCGACTGACGCTGACGCCGTCGGCGAGCCCCGGCGGCACTCAGCCGCCGAACGCCGCGCGGAGCGCGGCATCGTCCACGGCACCCGTAGAGGTACGCGGAAGGCGGTCGAGGAGGTGCACCGCGGGCTGCGGCCACCCGGACGGCCAGGCGCGGCGGACCGCACGGCGCCAGGCCCGCTGATCGGCCTCCGCTCCGGGCACCGGCACGACCACCGTGGACACGCGGGGGGCCGCGTCTCCCGTTCCGGTGTCCACCAGCACGGCCGCCTCGTGAACACCGGGCAGAGCCGCGACCGCGGCCTCGGCCCGGGTCCGCGAGAGGTGCCGGCCGACCCAGTCGTGCGCCTGGGACGCGGGACCCAGCAGGCGTACGCGGCCGGCCGCGTCGATCCAGCCGCGGAACGTGCCGCGCCGCGGGTCGCCGTCGAGGCCGAGCAGGCCGGGGACGCCACGGGGCAGGGTCCGCCCGGCCGCGTCCGTCACCCGCAGCCGGAGACCGGGGACGGGACGGGTGAGCCAGACGCCGTACGGGTCGTCGGCATGCCAGGCACAGCTGCCGAAGCGGCCCAGGACCGGGTCGGTGACGTCCAGGAGGACCCGGCCGCCGGCGCGTGAGAAGGCCGACACCGCAGGCGTCGGCAGGAACTGCTCGACGGGGCAGCGGGCCACGCGTGAGACGTCCCGGCCGGCCGCAGCGGAAGCCAGCTCGGGGAAGGCGCCCGGTGCGCCGTCCCCGTCGCTCCCGCTCGCCCGGTCGTCCGCCGTGACGTCCGCCGGGGCCGTCCGTACGTACCCCTCCGTGAGCAGGCGTACCGGGGTGTCGGGCCGCTCCGTGAGCTGTCCCAGCAGCCGGGCGAAGTCGGCCGTCAGCCGGGCCGCGGCCGACGGGTCCATGACGCCGGCGCTGAAGTCGAGCCGCCCGTAGGCGGTGTCGCCCTCCCGGCGCAGCTGCAGGATCAGGTCGAAGGAGCGGGTGGAGTTCGGCGCGAAGAAGTCCCAGTCGAACTCCAGTCCGGGCACCTCGCCGACGTCACGGACGACCGTGGGATAGGACACCCCGATCCGGTCGAAGGCGCCCTGGGTGACGTCCACGCCGTGGCTCTGGCGCAGCTCGCGCAGCACCCAGCCGAACGGAACGCGGCGATGACGGTGCACCAGATCGAGTGCCTGCCCGCTGACCTTCAGCAGGTCACGGAAGTCGGCGTCCTGGTCCACCGCGATCAGACACGGCACCACATTGACCTGGAGGCCGATCTGGTCGCGGGTCTCGGGGACGCTGGTGTCCACCGGGACCCCCACGACGAACCGCTCGTTGCCGTAGGTGTTCAGGACCGCGCCGAGGCATGCCACGAGGCCGGTGAAGAAGCTCACCCCGGCCTCCTTGGTGAGCGTGCGCAGCCGGGCGCAGTCCTCGGCCGGCAGGTCGAAGCGGGGCGTCGGCCGCACCTGCTCCCCGGGCGTGACGGCGTCGCCCAGGGGGAGCACCAGGGCGGGTAGCGTCCGCAGGTCGGCCTCCAGCCAGTGCTGGACCACCTGTTCCAGCTCGGCGTCGATGTCCGGGTGGCCGGGCAGGTCCTGCCGTGTGCTCCGCGGCGTGCGGCCCAGGGTGCGCAGCGTGTCGAGGGCCCGCAGGAACTGACGGGCGAAGACGAACTTGGACCGTCCGTCGAAGGCGATGTGGTGCACGCCCACCACCAGCGTGCGCCGCTCCTCCCCGTGGTCCAGCAGGGAGAAGGCGATGGGGGAGCGGCGGGTCAGGTCCCAGGGGCCGACGCGGTTCTCGCGGTACCAGCGGCGGGCCGCAGCCAACTCCTCTCCCGGCGGGGCCGTCAGTGCCAGCTCCTCGAACTGCAGCACCGCGGCGGCCGGATGGATCGCCATCCGCGTCTCGGGGCCGTCGGTGACCAGGCCCCGCAGCTGCGGGTTGTCCTCGCACACGACCAGACAGGCGTCCCGCACCTGGTCGGCGGACACCTCACCCCGGATCAGCACCGAGAGGAAGCCGCCGTTGATGGCCGAGGGGTGCAGTTGCTGTTCCAGCCACATGGATTCCTGGGCCGGTGAGAGCCGGACCAGGGCCGGGACGGATGCGGTGCCGGGCGCCCGGTTCGGCTCACCCACGGGCCGCCCCCAGCTCCTTCAGCTCCCGCCGCGCCACTTTGCCGTTGGCCGTCAGCGGGAGTTCCGGCACGTCGATGAACCGGGCCGGCACCATGTAGTCCGGCAGCGCCGCGGCGCAGGCCGCCCGCAGGGCCGAGGCGTCGACCGGGCCGGCGGCATCGGTGTCGGTGACGACGTACGCGTGGAGTGCCAGGGTCCGGTCCTTGCCGTGGCCGATCACGGCGGCCCGCCGTACTCCGGGGACCCGGCCGAGCACGGCCTCGATCTCGCCGGGCTCCACCCGGTAGCCACGGACCTTCAGCTGGTCGTCGATGCGGCCCACGAAGTGCAGCACACCGTCCTGCAGACGGACCAGGTCACCGGTGAGGTAGCCGCGCCGGCTGCCACCGAAGACGTGGGGGAACGTCCGGAACCGCTCTCCGGTCAGCTCCTCGTCCCCCAGGTAGCCGAGGGCCAGGCAGGGGCCGGCCACGACCAGTTCGGCCTCGTCGCCCTCGGCGAAGGGCCGCAGCACGCCGTCCGCGAGGTGCAGCAGTTCCGCTCCGGCGACGGGGGCGCCGAGCGGTGGGTGCACCGGCCACGTCTGCGGGCCGGGCGCCAGCCGGTGCTCCGTCACCACATGGGTCTCGCTGGGGCCGTACTGGTTGACGAGGGTGGCGTCCAGGCCCGCGAACAGGGCCCGCACCTCCTCGTTGACCACCAGCCGCTCCCCGGCGACGACGACCTCCCGCAGCGCCGTGGGACGCTGCCCCGTCACCGGCACGGCGACGGCGAGCGCGTGCAGCGAGGCCACCGGGAGGAAGGCACGCACCACCGTCTGCTCGGTGAGCAGAGCCGCGAGCAGGAAGGGGTCCCGGCGGGTGCGGTCGTCGACCACGACCAGCGGGGCGCCCGCCGTCCACGTGGTCACCAGTTCCTGGAAGCCGACGTCGAAGCCGACGGACGCCGCATGCGCCGTCCGGGGCGCCTCGGTCCACCGCCAGGTGTCCCGGTGCCAGGCGGCGAGGTCCTCCAGCACCACGGGCGGGACGGCCACGCACTTGGGCGTGCCGGTCGAGCCCGAGGTGGCGACGACGTAGGCCACCGGCCCGGTCAGGGACGGCCCCGGCCCGTCGGCCGCCGCCCCGTGCAGGTCCTGCACGGTGATCCCGGCCCCGTCCGGTTCGTCCGGCCGGTCCGCCGGGGTCACGGCGGCGTCGCGCAGCACCAGCGCCGTCCCGGCGGCCCCGGTGATCCGGGCCAGCCGTTGCGCGGGGAGTGCCGGGTCCAGCGCCACGACCGCGGCCCCGGCCCGCCAGATGCCGAGGACGGCGGCGCAGCGCCACCAGCCGCGGGGCGCCAGGAGCCCGATCGAGTCACCGGCGGCCACACCCCGCTCGACGAGACCGTTCGCGATGCGTGCGGAGGCCTGCGCCAGCTCGGCGTAGCTGTGGTCCGTGCCGTCGTGCGTCACCGCGGTCCGGCTGCCGTACTTCTCGCAGGCGGCGACGAGCGCGTCGATGAGCGGCATCAGAGCTCGACCCTCACCCCGGACTCGAACCAGTGGTGCAGCTGCACCGCCGCCTCGATGCTCATCCGGGTCACGCCGGCCCGCAGGCCGAAGGTCGGGTCGGTGAGGACCGACTTCACCCGGGCCGTGTCCAGCAGCCCGTTGACCTGCGCCCCGCGGTCCTCGGTGATGGTGCGCAGCTGCTCACGCAGCGCGGTGCGGTAGGCAGGGTCCTGCACGGTGGGATAGGGCGACTTCTTGCGCTCCAGCACGGACTGCGGCAGCAGGTCCCGGACCGCGGCACGCAGCAGGCTCTTCTCGCGCCCGTCGGCGACCTTCATCTCCCAGGGCACGTTGTAGACGTACTCGACCAGCTCGTGGTCGCAGAACGGCACCCGGCCCTCGATCGACGCCGCCATGCCGAGGCGGTCCTTGCGGTCGAGAATGACCCGCAGGTAGCGGGTCATGTTGAGGTAGGTGATCTCCCGCATCCGCCGCTCGTGCGCCGATTCCTCGCCGGTGAGCGGGACTTCGGCGATCGCCTCCTCGTAGCGCTCGCGGACGTAGCCGGGGAAGTCGAGCTCCGTGTAGAGGCCGCGGTCCAGCAGGCCGGAGAGGAACTCCATCTGGTGGGAGGCGCCGAGCCAGGGGAAGGTCTGCGACTTCACGTAGAACGGGTCGTGGAACCACACGTAGCCGCCGAACAACTCGTCGGAGCCGTCCCCGGTGAGGGTGACCGTACAGAAGCGGCGGACCTCCTGGGAGAGCCGGTACAGCGACACGTACATGTCCAGTCCGGCGGCCGGCCGGTCCATGGCCCGCACGACGGCGGCCTGCCCCTCCGGATCGGTCAGGTGGCTCCGGTCGATCAGCAGTTCGCGGTGGTCGCTGCCCAGGTGGGCGGCCATCGTCGCGACGTAGGGGGCGTCCGGGGAGTCGTGCACCTCGTCCGGGCGGAAGTTCTCCAGGTGGTAGGCGAACTCCATCGAGAAGGTCCGCAGCCGTTCCTCGCCGCCCAGGGAGCGGTTGACCAGGGCGCAGACGGCACTGGAGTCCAGACCGCCGGAGAGCATGGAGGAGATCGGCACGTCGGCCGTCACCTGCCGCCGGATGATGTCCTCGAGCATCTCGCGCACGGTCCGCTCGGTGGTGGCCAGGTCGTCGGTGTGCGGCCGGGCGGTGAAGGTCCAGTACCGGGAGCGGCTCACGCCGTTGCGGGAGTAGCGCACCACCTCGCCGGGGATCACCTCGCGGGTGTGCTTGAAGACGGCGTGTCCGGGCGTCGGCGTGAACGACAGGGCCTCCAGGAGCCCGGCCCGGTCCACGACCGGCTCGATCAGCCCGGTGGTGAACAGCGCCTTCGGCTCGGAGCCGAACGCGAAGCCCTCGGGCGTCTCCGCGTAGAACAGCGGGTAGATGCCGAACCGGTCCCGGACCAGGACGAGTTCCTCGCGCTGGACGTCCCAGACGGCGAAGGCGAACATGCCCCGCAGGCGTTCGGCGCAGGCCGCGCCCCATTCCTGGTAGGCGCGGAGCACCACCTCGGTGTCGCTGCGGTCCCGGAAGCGGTGGCCGCGCCGACGCAACTCCTCGCGCAGCTCGGCGAAGTTGAAGACCTCGCCGGTGTAGCTCAGGACGACCGTCTCACGCCCCGTGTCGTCCGTGGCGACGGCGGGCTGGTGGCCGCCCTCCAGATCGACCACGGCGAGCCTGCGGGGGACGAACAGGGCTCGCGGGGAGCACCAGTCGCTCACCTCGTCCGGCCCGCGCAGCTGCAGCGCACCGCGCATCGCCTCGGCCAGATCCGGCCGCTGTGAAAGGTCGTCCGAGAAGGAGACCAGGCCGACTATGCCGCACATTGAACACAAACCCCCAGCATCGTGCCGACCTTGAACGCCTCAGGTACGGACGGTTGTTCACCATCAGACAATCAGAGCCGAGGATCACGCCTGTCTCCTCGTTCGTCACCCCTCGTGGCAGTTAGTTGCCACGTCGGCTCGGCCGCTCTTGCGGGGCCGGCCGGCCCCGAGAGCACCCACGTGATCCGGCCAGGGAGCCTTTTCGTCGGCCGACAACGGGCGGTGCGCCCCGCGGTGCCGTCGCCGCGGTGAAGACACAGCTCACCTGCTGCGTTCGCGTCCGGGAGCCGGGTGCCACGGCGAGTTCCGACGACGTGGAAAAGCACGTGGTTCAAGCCATCCTCTGCGGAAACGGCCGCGTTACCGAAAGGGCCCGTTCCCCACTCCCAAAACGCCGCCAAGCCGACGAAATCCCGGCCGGAATCAAGATCATCAATGGTTGTGTGCATGGGGCACGCTGCTTAGCATCCGCATTGGTCAACTGCTTGAGGTTGTGAAACGGGGAGCTGGGCATGAACTTCGATCAACGCCGCGCGTTGCTGGCCTCGTTGCTCAACCAGAACAGCAATCGCCCCGAAACGGCGGCGGAACCTGCGGGAACGGCGGAGGGCCCCCTCACCGGAGCGCAGCGGGGGCTGTGGTTCCTCTCCCGGCTCGAACCCGACAACCCCTCCTACAACGTCGTGCTGGCCTGGAAGCTGACCGGCCCGGTGGACCGTGACGCCCTGGCCGCGGCTCTCGAGGGGCTCGTCACCCGGCACGTCGCGCTGCGCACCCGCTTCGTGGAGTCCGCCGGCTCCCCCGTGCAGGTCACCGACCCGCCGGGCGACCCGCTGGTGTGGACGGACCTCCGCTCCGACCCGGACCCCCGGGCCGCGGCGCTGGAGCTGCTGCGGGAGGAGGCGCGGACCGCGATCGACCTGGAGCGCGGCCCCGTCCTGCGAGTCCGCGTCGTACGGACCGCAGACACCGAGCAGTTCCTCTGCCTGACCGTGCACCACATCGTCTTCGACAACTGGTCCGCCGGTCTGCTCACACGGGACCTGACCGAGCTGTACGCGGCCGCCCTCGACGGGCGACAGCCGCAGCTGCCGCCGGTCCAGGCCCACCAGATCGACGTAGCTCGGCGTGAACTCGACGACGACTACCAAAAGTTGACGGACAGCCAGCTCGACTACTGGTCGCAGGTACTGACCGAGGCCCCGGCCGGGATCGAGCTGCCGCGCCTGGAGCGGGCCGCCCACGGGGACCTCTCCGCCGGCGCGACCCACACGGTGCGGGTGCCGGACCCGGTGGTCAGCGCCGTACGGCAGCGGGCCGGCGGCACCACCTACACCGTGCTCCTCGCCGCCTGGTCCCTGCTGCTGCACCGGTACAGCCGCCAGACCGACCTCGTCATCGGCAGCACCTCGGCCGGTCGCGGCTGGGCGCCGGCCGAACAGGCCGTCGGATACCTGCAGAACACGCTGGCCCTGAGGCTGGACCTCGACGGCGACCCGCGGTTCTCGGAACTGGTGGCCCGCGTGCGCACCACGGTGCTCGACGCCTGGGCGCATCAGGACGTGGCCTTCGACGAAGTGGTCCGGGTCACCGGCCCGGCCCGCCGGGACACGGCCGGTTCGGTCTTCGACGTGTGGTTCGCGCTGAGCGACGAGGACTCCGGGCCCCTGGAACTGCGAGGTCTCGCCACCGAGCGGCTCGACGTGGAGACCGGGACCGCCAAGTACCCCCTGTCCCTGCTGGTCGACCGGGAGGCGGACGGCTGGCGGTTCACCTTCGAGTACGCCACGGCCGTCTTCGCCCCGCAGACCGTACGGTCGTTGGCCGGACACCTCGTCCGGCTGCTGGAGGAACTCGCGGCCGACGGCGACCCCCGGCTGTCCGAGCCGCATCTGCTCGACGCGGCCGAGCGGGACGAGCTGCTCGTCCGCCGCGGCTGGGGCGCCGAGCCGGAGCGGGAGCAGGTCACGGTCGTCGACCTGTTCGAGCGCCAGGTCAGGGCCACGCCCGACGCGGTCGCCGTGCGGTTCGGGACGGAGGAACTCAGCTATGCCGAGCTGAACGCCCGGGCCAACCGCCTCGCCCGGCGGCTCGGCGCCGCCGGTGTCGGGCCCGACGTCCTGGTGGCGCTCTACCTGGAGCGCGGCATCGACATGGTGCTCGCCGTGCTGGCCACCCTCAAGGCCGGCGGCGGCTATGTGGCCGTCGACCCGAAGAATCCGGTGGACCGGGTGCGGGCGGTGCTCGCCGAGGTCGGGCCGCCGGTACTGCTGACCCTGGAACACCTGAAGTCACGCCTGCCCGCGGTCGACGTACCTGTCCGGGCGCTGGACGGCCCCGAGGGCCTGGCCCGGCTCGGCGCCGACCGGCCGGACGACGACACCGACCTCGGCATCGCCCTGACACCCGAGAACCTCTGCTACGTCACGTACACCTCGGGTTCGACCGGCGGCCCCAAGGGCATCGTCATGCCGCACCGCGCCCTGGTGAACCTGCTGGCCTGGCAGTCCGAGCACTACGCGCTCGGCGACGGCTCCCCGCGCACCCTGCAGTTCGCGTCGCTGGCCTTCGACGTCTCCTTCCAGGACATGTTCTCGACCTGGATCACCGGCGGCGAGGTGGTCCTGATCTCCGAGGACGAGCGGTTCGAACTGGCCAAGCTGCACGCAGTGCTGGAGCAGCAGAAGATCGAACGGCTCTTCGCCCCCGCGCCCGCCCTGCAGCAGATCGCGGCCGGCTACCGCGGGGCGCGTGCCCTGCCCGCGACGCTGAAGACCGTCATCTCCGGTTCGGAGCAGTTCATGGCGACCGCGGACCTGCGGCGCCTCGCCGACGGCGCCCCGGGCCTGCGCTTCCACAACGAGTACGGCCCGTCGGAAACCCACGTGGTCACCTGCTACGACCTGCCGCGGGCCAGCGGCGACTGGCCCACGTCGGTGCCGGTGGGACGGCCGATCGCCAACAGCCGCATCTATCTGCTCGACGAACGGCTCGAACCGGTCCCCGACGGCGTGGTCGGCGAGATATACATCGGCGGCAGCGGGGTCGCCCGTGGCTATCTGAAGCGCCCCGGCATCACCGCCGAACGCTTCCTGCCCGACCCGTTCGCGGCCCGGCCCGGTGCCCGGATGTACCGCACCGGAGACCTCGGGCGCTGGCGGCCGACCGGTGACCTGGAGTTCCTCGGCCGGGCGGACTTCCAGGTCAAGGTGCGCGGCTTCCGCGTGGAACTCGGCGAGATCGAGCAGGTTCTGGAACTGCACCCCGAGGTGGCCGAGGCGGTCGTCCTGCTGCGCGAGGACCGGGCCGGTGACCAGCGGCTGGTGGGCTACGCCAGCGCCCGTACGGCGGCCGGGGCGACCGCCGCCCTCGCCGACGAACTGCGCGCCCTGGCGAAGGCCAAGCTGCCCGAGTACATGGTGCCCGCGAGCTTCGTCGTCCTCGACTCCCTGCCGCTCACCCCGAACGGCAAGATCGACCGCCGGGCGCTGCCCGTGCCCTCGGCCCGGTCGGAGATCCGGACCGAACCCGTCGCGCCCCGTACCCCCGCCGAGCGGCTGCTGGCCGGCATCTGGGCGGAGGTGCTCGGCGTCCCGACGGTGGGAGTCGAGGACGACTTCTTCCGCCTCGGCGGCCACTCGCTGCTGGCCACCCAGGTGATGGCGAGGGTTCGCGAGCGCTTCGACGCGGACGTTCCGCTGCGGGCCCTGTTCGAGTCCCCGACCGTCGCAGGCCTCGCCGAGGTGGTCGAGGCGTTCGCCTCCGGCGCCTCCGGTGCGGCCGAGGGCATCGGGCGGGGCGAGCGACCGGCACGCCTGCCGCTGTCGTTCGCCCAGCAGCGGATGTGGTTCATGGACCAACTCGTGCCCGACAACTCCTTCTTCAACATCGCCGAGACCGTGCGCCTCACCGGTCGGCTCGACGTCACCGCCCTGCAGACCGCTCTCGACGAGGTCGTCCGCCGGCACGAGGTGCTGCGCACCCGCTATCCGAGCGAGGACGGCGAGCCGTACCAGGAGGTCCTCGAAGACGCCTCCGTGCCGATGGAACACCTCGTCCGGCACGACGAGCAGGAGGCCCGCGCCCTCGTCGCCGCCCGCCTCGGCCGCTCGTTCGACCTCGCCGAAGGCCCCGTGCTGCGGGCCGGACTCGTCGAGCTCGGTGACGAGGAACATGTCCTGTGGATCTGCGTGCACCACATCGCCTTCGACGGCTGGTCCGTCCAGCTGCTGCTCCGGGAGATCTCGGCGGCCTACGCCCACGCCGTGAGCGGACGGGGCCCGGACCCGCGCCCGCTGCCCGTGCAGTACGCCGACTTCGCGATCTGGCACCGCGGCTGGATGGACGGAGAGATCCGTGACGGCCAGCTCGACTACTGGCGCAAGCAGCTGGCCGGAGCGCCCGAGGCGCTGAGCCTGCCCACGGACCTGCCCCGCCCCAAGCGCCTGAGCCAGCAGGGAGCCGGTCTGACGCTGCGGCTCGAACCCGAGGTCTCCGAAGGCCTGCGGGAACTGGCACGCAGCGAGGGGTGCACGCCCTTCATGGTGCTGCTCGCGCTCTTCGGGGTCATGCTGAGCCGGCACGGGGCCGGCGAGGACCTTCCCGTCGCCACCCCGATCGCGGGCCGCACCCGCAAAGAGACCGAAGACATGATCGGCCTCTTCTTCAACACCCTGGTCCTCCGCCTCGACCTGTCCGACCGGCCGACCTTCCGCGAGGTGCTGCGCAGGACCAGGAACGTGGCACTCGGCGCGTACGAGCACCAGGACCTGCCGTTCGAGCAGCTGGTGGAGGCCCTGCAGCCGTCCCGTGACCTGAGCCGCAACCCGCTGGCCCAGGTGATGTTCCAGCTGCTGAACACCGGACGCCGCAGCGACGACCTCACGCTGCCCGGTGTCACCGTCACGGAGTTCGACGGCGCGCCCGACACCACCCACCTCGACCTCGAGTGGTACCTGAGGGAGGCGGACGACACCTTCACGGGCACCATCGTCTACGCCACCGACCTCTTCGAGCACGACACGGTCGCCCGCATGATCGACGACTACGGGCTGCTGGCCGCCGCCGCGGTCCGGGACCCCGATGGCGACCCCCTCGCGGTCGCCATCGCCGGCCCACGCGCCGTGGCCGCGCAGGCCGGGAACGGTCTGCCCGGCGGCGAGCCGGAGCCCGCCGCCGGTGCCCCCGGCCTCTCCGCCGCGGGTGCGCCCGACGAGGTGCACGAGCAGATGCGGAAGATCTGGGCCACCGTGCTGAAGCTGGACGAAGTCTCCCTCGACGACGACTTCTTCGATCTGGGCGGCCAGTCCCTGCTCGCCACCCGGCTGATCGCCCGCATCAGCGACACCTTCGGGGTCCAGCTGCCCCTGAGCGAACTGTTCGAACGGTCGACCGTCGGTGAACTCGCCGACGCGGTCGTCGAGTTGAAGAGAACCGGCGACTGACTCCGCCGCCCCTGCCGAAAACCGCCGTCACCTCCGCACCGCGACCCCGCTCCCCGCGTGTCCGCCTGCCCGTGCGCCCCGCCGCGCAGGCCGGACCGCCCGTGCGCGGACGCCCCCGGCCGGACAGGCGGCGAACCCGACATCCAACGACTCACGAAAGGGGGCCCGGTGTGAACGACAACGACACCGAAGGCTCGCCCGCCGGGCCGGGCCCACTCCCGCGCCGGCGGACCGACCGCACCGCACGACTCCAACTGACCAAGGACCAGGCAGGACAGGCCCTGGAACTCGCCCAGTGGTGCGCGACCGACCTGGACGAGCACCGGCTGCTGAACGAGCTGCCCGTCCTGGCGCACGAGCTGCCGCGGGAGATACGCACCTTCGTCAACGAGGCCAGGCTGGACCCGCTGGGCCACGTGATCATGCTCAGCGGCAACCAGATCGACCAGGACGTCCTCGGTGCCACACCCGAGTCGTGGCGGGTCGCCGACACCCCGGCCAGCCGCGCCTACGGCGTGCTCCTGATGCTGTACGGCGCCCTGCTCGGCGATCCGATCGGCTGGGCCACCCAGCAGAGCGGGCGCCTGGTCACCGACGTCCTGCCGAGCCGGGGCGCGGAGTACAGCCTGATCAGCGCCTCCAGCAGCCTCGAACTCGCCTGGCACACCGAGGACGCGCACTCGCCCTACCGCGCCGACTGGGTCGGCCTGTTCGCCCTGCGCAACCAGGCGTCGGTGCCCACCACGATCTCCTTCGTCGAGCACTCCGACGTCCCCGCGGACATCGCCCGGATCCTCGCCGAGCCGCGCTTCGTCTTCGAGCCCGACGCCTCCCACGAGTTCGACGGCGACCGCCCGGAGCCGGCGCCGGTGCCCGTCCTCACCGGCGGCCCGGGCGCACCCGTCCTGCGCGCCGACCGCGACTTCGTGCGCGCCGTCGACGGGGACCCGGAAGCCCGGCAGGCGCTCGACTGGGTCATCGGCCATCTCGACGCCAACCTGTACGACGTCACCCTCGAAGAGGGGGACGTCGCGTTCGTCGACAACCGGAACGTCGTGCACGGGCGCAGGCCCTTCCAGGCCGCGTTCAACGGCTCGGACCGCTGGCTCAAGCGGGTCAACGTCGCGCGCGATCTGCGGCGCATCGATGCGGGAACGCGCCGGGGGGCGACATGCGTGATCGTGTGACCCCCGACGGCGACGGCCTCGTCGCCCGCCTGTGTGCCGGACTGAGCCATACCGGCACCACCCTGTACGGCAGCTGTGTGCAACAGGCGGTCAGCAATGTCCTCGAGGCGCAGGGACTGCGGGGCGCCGCCGATCTGCTCGGCATGAGCTGGGGCTTCGGCTACCGCTCCGGTGACGTACGGCTGCGTGCGGGCGAGCGGTGGCCGGCCGCCGTGGCCCGGCTGTCGGGGCTCGTGATCACCCGGCTGCGGCCCGGTTCGGCGCAGGCCGCCGCCGACGCCGAGCACGCCGCGCTCGCCGACGGCGTCCCCGCGGTGGTGGCCGTCGACTCCTACGACATCGCCTCCCCGTACCAGGGCACGACCCACCTGATGCACGCGCTCATCCTGGTGGCCCGTGACGCCGACGGCGTCACCGTGCTGGACCCGATGAACCAGCCCGCCCCCACCCGGCTGCCGCTCGAGGTGTACCAGCGCTCCCGGTCCAGTTCCGTCGTCGCCGGCCACGACCTGATCGTGTCGCGGGGAAGCGTGGACCGCGCCTGCTCGCCGCTGGAAGCGGTCGGCGAGCTGTACGCCGACGCCACCGCGCACCGCGAGGCGGGACTGGAGGAGTTCGACCGGTTCGTCCTCGACGTCGAGGCCGGCCGGGTCGCACCGGACGTGGCGGACGTGGCCGCGGAACGCAGTTACGCACAGCGGCTGGTGGCGGCCGCCGCCGCGGAACGCCCCGAACTGCGGTCGCTGGCCGACGCCATGGACTCACTGGCCCGCCGCTGGTACTTCGCACACACCGTCGGCATGGAGAGCGGCGAGGACGGGGGCCGGCGCATGCCCAAGATCCTGCGCGCGCTGCGGAACCGGGAGGTCCAGATGCTGGACGAGTTCGACGAGACGGTGCGGGCGGCCGGGCTGGCGCCCGCGGCCGGTGCCGGTGCCGGGTCCACGGACGGCACCGCGGTGCCCGACGGTCTCGACGCACTGATCCGCTCCGTGCTCGAACGGCAGACCAAGATCGAGACAGCGGGGCTGCAGTCCACCGACGACCTGTGGGCCGCCGGCCTCACCTCGCTCGAATCCGTACGCATGATGATGGACATCGAGGACGAACTGGGCCTGGAGTTCCCCCCGTCCCTGCTCAGCCGTACCACCTTCGAATCGCTGTCGGCCATCGAGCGGGCCGTCGTCGCCGTGCTCTCGGGGACGGCCGACGAGATCGCAACTCCCGAAGGAGCAAACCGATGACCCGCCCGTCGGCCGTCCGAGCGGGACGGGACGAGATGCTCGCCACCGCCGCGGACGTGGCCAGGACCACCCTCGCCCAGCACGCGGACGACGTCGACAGGAACGCCGTCTTCCCCACGGAGTCGATCGCGGCCCTGGCCCGCACAGGACTGCTCGGCGCCGCGCTGCCCGAGCGGTTCGGCGGCGCGGGCCTGGACACCGCCGCCCTCACCGAGATCGGCCGCACCCTCGGCCGTGCCTGCGGCTCCACCGCGATGATCTGGGCCATGCACCAGGTCCAGGTGGCCTGCGTCGCACGGCACTCGGCCGGCTCCGCGGTCCCGGAGGAGCTGCTGGCCTCGCTCGCCGCCGGCGGCGGCCTGATCGCCTCCGTCACCACCGAGCTGGGCGTGGGCGGCAACCTGCGCGAGAGCCGCACCTCCTGCGTCCCGCACGGCGATCGGGTGACCGTCACCAAGGAGACGCCCACCGTCTCCTACGCCCAGACGGCCGACGCCTTCCTCATCACCGCCCGCCGTGGCCCCGACGCGGCCGCCGGCGAGCAGGTCCTGGTGCTGGCGGCCAAGGACCAGGCCACGCTGGAGAACGTCGGCGAGTGGAACACCATGGGCATGCGCGGCACCCGCAGTCCGGGGTGCCGGATCACCGTCGACGTGCCCGCCGCCCAGGTGCTCCCCGTGCCGTTCGCGGACATCGCGGCCCGGACCATGGTCCCGCTCTCCCACATCCTGTGGAGCGCCGTGTGGATCGGCATCGCCGAGGAGGCCGCCGGACGCGCCGTCCGGATGCTGCGCCGCAGCCGCCGCAACGCGCAGCCGGACCGCGGCCCCGACCTGCGGGCGGCCGCGATCGGCGAGCGGCTCGGCCTGCTCGACGGCCTGTTGAAGCTGGTCGTCGACGGCTACGACCGGCTCGCCAGGACCGCCGACGGCGAACCCACCACCGACTTCGTCATCGAGGTCAACAACCTGAAGCTGGCCGCTTCGACCGAGACGGTGAAGGTGACCGAGACCGCGCTGGAGATCTGCGGCATGGCCGGTTACCAGGAGCACACCGATCACTCGGTGTCCCGGATGCTCCGCGACCTGTACTCGGCCCGGCTGATGATCTCCAACAGCCGTCTGCTGGAAACCAATGCGACGTCGATGCTGATGAGGCGCTATGGCTGACTCCCGCGTACCCGTCCCTGCCGGAACCGACCCCGCGCGCCTGCCCCTCGACAGTGCCGTGCCGGGCCTGGCCCTCTTCGACGACACCCACGAAGCACTGATCGACGCCCTGCACGCCTCCATCGGCCGGTTCGCGGCCGCGGAGTCGGCCCGCCGCATCGGAGTGCCCCAGGTCATCTCACGGGCACTGCTGGAGCGCCTCGGCTACGTGGAGTCCTTCCCGCAACTGCTCGGGACGGTCTACTCCTACGAGGGCGACGACCGGCAGTGGCGCGAGATCGTGCCGGCCCTGCGCCGGGGCGAGCCGTGGACCCAACGGCACGAACTCAGCGACGTGGCCCTGCTGCCCGCGGTCTGCTACCACCTCTACCCCCAGCTCGCCGGCGCCGAGCTGGCCGAGCCCGCGGTCTTCGACCTGACCGGCCAGTGCTACCGCCACGAGCGCACCACGGAGCCGGGCCGGCTGCGCGCCTTCCGGATGCGCGAGCTGATCCGTGTCGACACCCCCGAGGCCACCGTGGCCTGGCGGGACGCCTGGACCGAACGCGCCCGTGACTGGCTCGACTCGCTCGGCCTCAAGGCGTCGATCGAGCCCGCCAGCGATCCGTTCTTCGGCTCGGCCGAGCGGCTGATGGGCGCCATGCAACGCGCCGAGCAACTGAAGTGGGAGCTCGTCGTCGAGGTGGCCGACGGGCTCTCCCAGGCCGTGGTGTCGTGCAACTGCCACAAGAACCACTTCGCGGAGGAGTTCGGGTTCCGGATGAGCGGCGGCGAGGCCCACACCTCGTGCACCGCCTTCGGCCTGGAACGGATCGCGCTCGCGGTCCTGTACCGGCACGGTTCCGACCGCCGCAACTGGCCCGCGGAACTCACCGCCGGCCCCGCACCCGAAGGAGCCGAGCGTGACTGAGCGCGCAGATCTCTACCACATCGTCGTCAACGACGAGGAGCAGTACTCCGTCTGGCCCGAGGAAGCCGTGCTCCCGGCGGGCTGGACCACCCGTGGCGCGGCCCGCAGCAAGGCGGAGTGCCTGGCGGAGATCGACACGCTGTGGACCGACCTGCGCCCCCGCTCCCTGCGGGAGCACCTCGCGGCGCAGGGCACGGCCGTCGACGGGGGGCGCTGATCCGATGACGGACATCCAGCTCACCGCCGAGACCGTGGTCGCCGCCGTGACGGAGGCGGCCGGACTGCGGCCCCACGAACCGGCCGTGACCGGCTCCTACGGCACGCTGACCTTCCAGCAGCTGATGGACCGCTCGGCGGTGCTCGCCGCGCGGATCGCCGCGGAGACCGGTGCGTCCGAGACCCCGGTCGGCTACCTGGGCGACCACGGCATGGCGCTGCCGGTCGGCTACCTGGGCATCCTGCGGGCCGGCGCGGCCCTGGTGCCGCTCGATCCCGAGTGGCCCGCCGCACGGATCGCGGAGGTGGCCGAACGCGCCGGTCTCGCCGCGGTCGTCGCACCCGACGCGTTCGCCGAACGTGTCGCCGAGGCGGGACTACGGCTCATACCCGCCGAGACCACGGGGACCGTCGAGGCCTCGGCCGTTCCCGTCGCCCCCGTGGCACGGCAGCTGGCCTACATCGTCTTCACCTCCGGATCGACCGGACGCCCCAAGGGTGTGTGCGTCGAACACGCCGCCCTGCTCAACAACTGCCGCGGCAGCGCCGGACGGTACGCCGTCGGTGCCGGCGACCGCGTCCTGCAGTTCAGCGAACTCGGCGTGGACATCGTTCTGGAGGAACTGTTCACCGCCTGGATCCAGGGTGCGGCGGCCGTGCTGATGGCCCCCGACACCGCCACCAACTTCGCCGACTTCGGGACGTTCCTCGACACCCACCAGGTCTCCGTCCTCGATCTGCCGGTGCCGTTCTGGCTCGCCTGGCTGGACGCGGTCGAGCAGGGCGACGTACCGCCGCCGCCCTCCTGCGTCCGGGTGGCCGCCGTCGGCAGCGACGAGGTGCCCACCGAGGCAGTCCGGCGGTGGCTGACGGCGGCTCCCGGATGCGGCTTCGCCAACGCCTACGGATCCACCGAGCAGACCATCACCTCGCTGATCCACGGCCCGCTCGGGGCGGGCGACCCGGTCGGCGCGGGTGTGATCGGCACCCCGATCCCGGGCGTCACCGCCTACGTCCTCGACGACGGTCTGCGCCCGGTGCCCGACGGCACCGTCGGACAGCTCTACGTCGGCGGCGCCGCCGTGGCACGCGGATACCTCGGCCAGACGGCGCTCACCGCCGAGCGCTTCCTGCCCGACCCGTTCTCCGCCACCGCCGGCGCCCGCATGTACGCCTCCCGCGACGCCGTGATCCGGCTGAAGGACGGCAGCCTGCAGTACGTCGGCCGGATGGACCGGCGGGTGATGGTGCGCGGTTACACGGTCGAGCCCGCGGAGGTCGAGCGGATCATCACCGCCGTGCCCGGCGTCGCGAGCGTGACCGTCGAGCAGTCGCCCGGCGCGGACGGGCGGCTGCGGGCCACCGTCGACGCGGCCGACGACGTCGTACAGCCCACGCGCGTGGTCGCCGACGTCGTCGCCGAACTGGCGGCGAAGCTGCCGGAGTACATGCGCCCGGAGGTCGTCCTGCGCGGCGCCCCGGCGGTCGCCGCCGCCGGACAGCAGCCGCCGAGGACCGCCACCGAACTCGCGATCACCGAGATGTGGCGTGAACTCCTGGGCGACCAGGACATCCGGCCGGCGGACAACTTCTTCGACCTCGGCGGCAATTCACTGCTCGCCACCCAGCTGCTCACCAGGCTGGACAGCCGTCTCGGCATCAAGGTCGCCTTCAGCGCGTTCCTCGAGGACGCCACCGTCGCCGCACTGGCCGCGCGCGTCGGCGACCCCGTGGCCGAGGAGGACCGCGCGCCGCTGCCCCCGATCGAGCACCGGGAGCTGCCGAGCACCCCCGCCTCCTTCGGGCAGGAGCGCCTGTGGTTCCTGCGACAGCTGGCACCGGACGCCCACGCGTACCACGAGCCCTTCACCTACCTGATCGAGGGCCCGGTCTCCACCGACGCCCTGAAGACCGCGCTGCGGCTGCTGGTGGAACGCCACCCGGCGCTGCACACCGCGGTGCGCACCGAGCAGGGTGAGCTGGTCCAGCGGGTCGTCGAGGCCGAGCCGGAGATCACCGTCACCCGGGCCGACGCCACCACCGCGTGGCAGGAGGCAGCCGACTCCTGGCTGGCCGAGATGGTCCGCCGGCCCTTCGACATCGAGTCCGGCCAGGTGCTGCGAGCGGGACTGCTCCGACGCGACGACGAGTACGCCCTGCTCTGTCTCGTGGTCCACCACATCGCCGTCGACGCCTGGTCCAGCACGGTGCTCTGCCGTGACCTGGGCAGCCTCTACGCCTCGGTCCTGGAGGGGCGGGCCGTCGAAGCGGACCCGCAGCCCGTGGACTACGCCGACTTCTCCCGGTGGCAGCGCGAGCTGACCGAGACCCCCGCCGGCCGGGAGGCCCGCGACTTCTGGGCCACCACGATGGCCGGGGCCGAGAACGCCGAGCTGCCCGGCAGCGGCGTCCGCGGGCCGGTGCAGGACTTCTCCGGAGCGTCGCTGCGCTTCGAGTTCGAGCACACGGTGTACGACCGCCTGCGACGGCTGGCCCGCCGCGAGGGCGTCACGCTCTTCCAGCTGCTGCTGGGCATCCACTCCGTGTTCGTGGCCCGGCACACCGGCGTGTGGGACAGCGTGATCGGCACCCCCGTCGGCAACCGGCACGACGAGAAGCTGGAGAACGTCGTCGGCTTCCTGGTCAACACCGTGCCGGTGCGCGCCGATCTGACGGACAATCCGCGCTTCACCCAGGCGGTACGCCGGATCGCGGATCAGGCCGTGCTGGCCGAGCAGCACGCCCATGTGCCGTTCGAGCACATCGTCGCCCTGTCCGGGCAGCCCGCGGTGATCGACCGCAACCCGCTGTTCCAGACCCTGTTCCAGCTGGAGGAGGGCGGCGCGCCGGTACCCGATCTGGCCGGTGCCCGCGTCTCGGAATGGCGCATCGACCCCGGCTCCGCGACCATGGACCTGTCGCTCACCCTGCGGGCCCGCCCCGACCGGCTCGACGCCATCCTGCGCTTCAGCACGGGCGTCTTCACCCCCGAGGACATGGAGCGGATGGCTGACCGGCTGCGGACGCTGGTGTCCGCGGTCCTGGACGACCCCGAGGGCACGGTCAAGGACCTCCCCGTGCTGCCGGCGGGTGAGCGGGAGACGGTCATGGGGGGCTGGGCCCGGACGCCCGGCGAGCCCTCGACACGGTCCGTGCCCGAGCTGGTGCGCGAGGTCGCGGCGGACCGCCCGGACGCGATCGCCGTGGTCGACGGCGCACGCGAACTCAGCTACCGCACGCTGCAGTCCGCGGCCGACGCCACCGCCGCGCGCCTGATCTCCGCGCAAGCGGGGGCGTACGTCCCGCTCCTGCTCGGCAACGGCCCCGAACTCGTGGTGGCCATGCTCGCCGTGCTGGGCTCCGGTTCCGCCTTCGTCCCGATGGACCCGGACTGGCCCGCACACCGCATCGAGCAGGTGATCCAGCGGCTGGGTGCCACCGTGGCCCTGTCCGCGCCCGGCGCGGGGCCGGTCCCCGGCGCCGCGCAGACCATCGAGATCGACCTGGACGCGGTGGCCGACCCGGCCGTCACCCTGCCGGCGCCCGGCCTGGACGCCGCCGCGTACGTGATGTTCACCTCCGGCTCCACCGGCACCCCCAAGGGGGCGGTGGTCACCCACCGCGGCCTCGTCAACCATCTCGAAGGCCTGACCGCCCGGCTGGGCGCCCGGTCCGCGGCGAGCATCCTGCAGACCGCGCGGCCGAGCTTCGACCACGCGGTACGGCAGTGCCTGTGGCCGCTGACCACCGGCGGCCGCTGCGTCATCAGCCCGCTCGGCGACCTGGTGGAGCCGGCCCGTCTGGTCGACCGGATCGAACGGCATGCCATCACCACCCTCAACCTCGTCCCCAGCCTGTTCGCCGACTTCGTCGACCACTGCGCGCGGGACGGTGCGGCGGCCCGGCTCGCCTCGGTGCACACCGTGATCGTGGGCGGCGAGGCGCTGCGGCACGACACCGCCGCCGCCTTCTTCGAACTGGGCACCGGGGCAGCCCTGTTCCAGAGCTACGGAACCTCGGAGACCGCGATCAGCTCGGTGCTGCACGAGGTGCACCCCGACGAGACCGACCGGCAGCTGCCGATCGGCCGCCCCATGCCGAACACCGGCGCCCTGGTCCTCGACGACCAGCTGCGTCCCGTGCCCATCGGCACGATCGGCGAACTCTGGCTCACCGGTGACTGCGTCGGACTGGGCTACCTGGGCGACACCGCGGCCGGCCGGCGCAGCTTCGTGGTCAACCCGTTCCCCGGCGTCCCCGGCGAGCGGATCTACCGAACGGGCGACCTCGCCCGCTGGGTGGGCGACGGGGAGCTGGAGCTGCACGGCCGCCGGGACCGGCAGGTGAAGGTCCGCGGCGTTCGGGTGGAGCCCGCGGACGTGGAGTCCGCGCTGCTCGCCCACCCGGGAGTGGGCGGCGCCGCCGTGGTGCTGAACACCGGTCAGGACGACCTCTCCGGCCTCACGGAGGAGGCGCTGCGGTCCAGGGCGGCGCAGGCGTTGTCCGGGCTCGACCCCGAGCAGGCGGCGGCGATCGTGCACTGGGCACGGTTCCTGCCCGACGACGGTGCCACGGACCACGGCACCGCACACCACCGAGCGGGAGGACAGACAGTTGCTTAGGCGGTACAAGGACTTCACGCTCGCACTCGAGCTGAACCGCGACACGTTCATCGAGACCCCCAGGGCGGAACAGCGCCAGTGGTTCGTCGACCGGGCCATCGGTGAACTGGTCGACCAGTTGCGCCACTGGGACTCGCTGGCGCCGACACTGGTCACCGGCACCTCACGGGGCTCGGTCGAAGGGACCTGGAGCACCGCGGGGGCGACCCGGACCGAGGACGAACTCCTCATCGAGGGCCAGGAGGTGATGCAGGACTGGGAGTGGCCGCTGATGCAGCGGATCGCGGACCGGGTCGCCGGCTCGCACGGCGACGTCCTGGAGATCGGCTTCGGCATGGGGATCTCCGCGACGATGATGCAGGAGATCGGGGTCCGTTCCCACACGATCGTCGAACTCAACGAAGAAGTGGGACAGTTGGCCCGGGAGTGGCGCGCCCGGCGTCCCGACGCCGACATCGAGATCGTCTCAGGTTCCTGGCGGGACGTCCTGCCGACCCTGGGCACGTTCGACGGCATCCTCTGGGACGCCTTCCCGATCAGCGACACCGAGTTCAACCAGATCGTGCTGCGCGACAGCACGGTCGCGGAGTCGTTCTTCCCGGAGGCCTCCGCGCATCTGCGGCCCGGCGGGACCTTCAGCTACTACAGCAACGAGGTCGACTCGCTCAGCCGTACCCACCAGCGCAGTCTGCTGCGGTACTTCGACCGTTTCGAGGTCGAGGTGGTCGGCGGCATGCAGCCGCCGGAGGACTGCCAGTACTGGTGGAACGACACGATGGCGGTCGTCTCCGCGAAGAAGAACCCGGTGACGCGCAACGGGCGGGAGGCGGCATGACCCGGCAGGACATCCGACTCGCTCTCGGTGAGCTGGACGCACACCGGCTGCGGGCCCTCGTGGAGCGCTGTGGCGCCGCGGGCGGTGCCGCAGCCGGCGGCGGGCACGAACTGGTCGCCGTGTACGTGCCCCGCCCCGACACCGTCGTGGACGCGGAGGAGCTTCGCGGCTTCCTCGCGGCACGGCTCCCCGGCGAGTACGTGCCCACCCGGTTCGTCGCCGCCGCGGAACTGCCCCTGCTGCCGAGCGGCAAGATCGACCAGCGGGCGCTCGGCAGGATCGCCGCCGCGACGGCCGAGGACCGGGACCGGGGCGACGCGCCCGGCACCGACACCGAGCAGTGGATCGCCGGGGTGTGGCGCGACGTGCTGGGCGTCGAGTCCGTCCGCACCCGTGACGACTTCTTCGCGCTCGGCGGGAACTCGCTGCGGGCGATCCGCATGATCTCGCAGATCGAGGAGGTGCTCGGGCGCCGTCCCGCGGTGCGGAGCATCTTCGACTTCCCCTCGCTCGCGGCCTACGCCCGCGCCGTGGAGGAACTGGCCGCGGACGTGCCCGAGTTCACCGCCCGGGTCGCGCTGGCCGCCGAGGTCTACGGCCTCGACGACGCCGCGGTGGCCGAGCGGCTCGCCGAGCGGCAAGCCTGATCTGCCCATCGGGCCGGCACCCTCCGGGCGGCGGGTGCCGGCCGCTTCTCAGAACGGAGTACGAGTAGATGAACGTGGATGTCGAGGCGGCCAAACAGTTCACGGAACAGGGGTTCCTGGTCAGCGAACCGCTGTTCACCGAGGCCGAACTGACGGCCCTGCGGGACGAGACCGACCGCGAGTTCGACCGCCCGGGCCCGCAGCGCACCCTGGAGGAGGACACCGGCCGGGTCCGTGCCGTGCACGGAGTGCACCGGACCAACGAGTTCTTCGGCCGGCTGATCCGCGACAGCCGACTGCTGGCACCGGCCATGGCGCTGCTGGACGAGGACGTGTACGTCCACCAGTTCAAGATCAACGCCAAGCACGGGCTGGGCGGCGGCATCTGGGAGTGGCACCAGGACTACTCGTTCTGGAGGCGCGAGGACGGCATGCCCGAGCCGCGGGCGCTCAGCGCCGCCGTCTTCCTCGACCCCGTCGACGAGTTCAACGGGCCGCTGTACGTGGTGCCCGGATCCCACGACCAGGAGCTCCTGGTCCACGGTGAACAGGAGAGCGACTGGGAGTCCACGCTCAGCGCCTCCCTCAAGTACCGGATCGACGAGCAGGCGCTGGCCGACTGCATAGGGCCGCGAGGAATCGTCGCCCCGCACGGACCGGCCGGGACCGTACTGTTCTTCGACGCCCGACTGCTGCACGGCTCGCCGCCCAACATGTCGCCGTTCGGCCGCCGGCTGCTCATCGTCACCTACAACGCGGTCAGCAACGCACCCCGCGAGGACCACCAGACCCGGCCGGAGTTCCTGGCCGGCCGCGACACCGAGGCGCTCCAGGCAGTCGGAGAGGGTGCGGCCCTGTGCCCGTAGCCTTCCGGGATTCTCTGATCGTCTCTCACGCCGTCTTCCGCCGCTACTGGGCCGCACGCACCCTCTCCGTGGTCGGCGACGGCGTGGCGACGGCGGCTCTGGTGCTGTACGTGCTCCAGACCGAGGGCAGCGGTGTGTCGGTGGCGGGACTGATGCTCGCCGCCGGCCTGCCCAAACTGATCGGCCCGATGGCCGGCGCGCTGGCCGACCGCTACGACCAGCGGCACCTGATGATCGCCTGCGACGCCGGACAGGCCCTGCTGTTCGGATTGATCGCCGCGGTGAAGCCGGCGTACGCCGTGCTGCTCGCCGTGGTCGCCCTGGCCTCGGCGCTGCAGACCGTCTTCATGCCCGCCGGCCGGGCCTCCCTGCCCGCGCTGGTGGGTTCCGACCGGCTCACCCAGGCCAACGCCTGGCTCGGCACCTCGGTGAACCTCAAGGTCGCCCTGGGCCCGGTCATCGGCTCGGTGCTGCTGATGGCCGGGGACGTCCGCTGGGCGCTGGCGGCCAACGCGGCCAGCTTCGTCGTGTCGGCGCTGCTGCTGTGGACGATGCCCGCGCTGCCCTCGGCCCCCGCTTCCACGCGTTACCGCGGTGTGGCCGCGGCGACCTGGGACGGACTGTCGTACACGATGAAGGACCCCGTGGTCCGCTCGCTGGTCCTCCTGATCCTGTGCTGCAGCGCGTTCCTGGCCGTCGACTCCGTGACCCTGGCGTTCCTCACCGAGGACACCCTGCACCTGAACGAGGCCGAGTACGGCGTCGCCGCAGGTGTGTTCGCCATCGGCATGATCGTGCCCTCGCTGGTCCTGATCGTGTGGGAACCGAAGGTCAGCCCGCTGGCTCTGCTCGCCACCGCCCTGACGGTCGGCGGCCTGGGCACCATGTGCACCGGCTTCGCCCCCGGCCTCTTCCTGGTGGTGGTCTTCCAGATCGTCACCGGCTTCGGCAACGGCCTGGAGAACATCGGAGGCGACACCCTCGTCCAGCGCTATGTGCCCTCGGAACTGACCGGCCGGGTCTTCGGCGTGCTGATCAGTGCCACGTTCGCCGCCATCAGCCTGTCCTCCGCGGCCGCCGGAGCGCTGATCGACCTGAGCAGTCCACGCGCCGTCTTCATCGGAGCCGGCATCGGAACCCTGCTCACCGTGGCGGTTCTGACACCGAGACTGCGCTCCGCGGCTCCGGCCGTCAGGGCCGCCGTCGAAGAACTGGAGAGTTGACCGAAGATGGCACAACAGACGCTGTACGACTGGTTCGCGGCCGGCGCCCGCAGTCAGCCGGAGGCCGTCGCCCTGGAGGTGGCCGGCCACCGGCTCCGCTACGCCGAACTGCGGGACGCCGTCGACCGGCTGGCAGGCCGTGTGCTCGCGGCCCACGGCGGCCGGCCGCAGCGCGTCGGCCTGCTGGCCTCCCGGAGCCTGGCCGCCTACACGGGATACCTGGCGGCCCTGCGCCTCGGTGCCGCCGTGGTGCCGCTCAACCCGGTCTACCCGCCGGCCCGCAATGCCATGATCTGCACGCTCGGCCAGGTCGACGTGCTGATCGTGGACGACTCGGGGGCCGGCCAGCTCGCCGGGATCCACGAGGAACTCGGACCGGTCACCACCCTGCGTCTGCAGAGCGGCGCGGACGGCGAGCTGCTGACCGGTGCCGTTCCCGACCTCCCGCCGCCCCCGGACGACCCGGACGGCCTCGCCTACGTGCTGTTCACCTCGGGCTCCACCGGCACCCCCAAGGGCGTGCCCCTGCGGCACCGCAACCTGCACGCGTACCTGGCCCTCAACATCGCTCGGTACGAGGCCGGACCGGACTGCCGCTTCTCGCAGACCTTCGACCTGACCTTCGACCCGTCGGTGCTCGATCTCTTCGTCTGCTGGGGATCCGGCGCCACCCTGGTGGTGCCGCGGGCCGAGGAACTGATGCGGCCCCTGGACTTCATCACCAGCCGCGGCATCACCCACTGGTCGTCCGTGCCCTCGTTGATCTCCGTCGCCGACCGGCTCGGCACGCTCGTGCCGGGAGCGATGCCGCAGCTGCGCTGGAGCCTGTTCATCGGCGAGCAACTGCTCCTGGACAAGGCCGCGATCTGGGCGGCGGCGGCACCGGCCTCCACGGTCGAGAACTGCTACGGGCCGACCGAGATGACCATCACCTGCACCGCCTACCGGCTGCCGCGGGACGTCACGGAGCTGCCCCGCACGGGCAACGGCACCGTACCCATCGGGCCGCCCTACCCGCACCTGGAGCACCTGGTGCTGGACGAGCAGGGGAACCCCGCCGAAGAGGGTGAACTGTGCCTGCGCGGCCCGCAGCGCTTCGGCGGCTACCTGGACCCCAAGGACGACGTCGAACGCTTCCACGCCTTCGACGGGCACCGGGCCACCCCGTACGACGGCTCGGCACCGCTGACCGGGGAGCACTGGTACCGCACGGGCGACCGGGTGCGCCGCGAGCACGGGCAACTCGTGCACGTGGGCCGCCTGGACCAGCAGATCAAGATGCGCGGCTACCGGATCGAACTGGGTGAGATCGAGGAGGCCGTCCGCAGCCACGGATCGGTCGAGGACGCGGTGGTCCTCGCGCTCCCCGCGCACGGCGAGACCGCACTGGTCGCCGTCTACACGGGCGAGGACGTGCCGACGCGCGAGTTCCTGAAGATCATCCGTACCCGGCTGCCGATGTACATGCTCCCGCAGCGGTTCCATCACGTGCCCGCGCTGCCGCTCAACGCCAACGGAAAGATCGACCGCCGCCGCCTCGCCGAGGAGTTCGCCTCGCGGGCCGGGGGCACCGCGCGAGGAGGCGCCAGGCGATGAGCGCCGAACACATCACGGCACCGGCTCCCGAGACGGCCCCCGGGCCGGCCCGGATCCCCCGCAGGCCCCGTCGCGGTGTCGCCAGGGCGTCCTACCTGCAGCACGGTGTCTGGGCCCTCGACCAGTTCGAGGGCGCGGGGAGGAACTCGACGTACACCGAGACGGTCGTGGTCCGCTTCCGCGGAGCACTCTCCGTCCCGGCGCTGGACACCGCACTGGCCGGCATCGTGGACCGGCACGAGGTGCTCCGCAGCGTGCTGACCACGTGCGACGGAGTTCTCCAGCAGGTCGTCCACGAGGTCACGGACATACCGATGACCAGGCACGACCTCACAGGCGTGGCGGATTCCGAGCGTCCCGGACGGCTGGAGGCGCTCGTCGCCGAGGAGTCGGGCGTCCCGTTCGACCTGGCGCGCGGACCACTGCTCGCCGGTTCGCTGATCCGGACCGCCGAGCACGAACACGTGCTGGTGCTCAACTTCCACCACGCCGTCTTCGACGGCTGGTCGCTGGGCGTCTTCTTCGACGAACTGAGCGAGCTGTACCGGTCCGCCGTCGAGAACACCCCGTCCGCCCTGCCGGAACTCGACATCCAGTACGGCGACTTCGCCGAGTGGCAGTACCACCGCCTGACCGACGACGTGCTGCGCACGGAGGCCGAGCACTGGCGGCGGCAGCTGGCCGGCCTGCCCCCGCTGCTGAACCTGCCCACCGACCGGCCCCGGCCCGCGGTGCAGTCGTTCCGTGGCAGCGCCCACGAGTTCCGGCTCTCCGCCGATCTCAGCAAGCGGCTGCGCCGGCTGTGCCGCGGCGAGCGCGCCACCCTCTTCATGGGCCTGCTCGCCTCCTTCCAGATCCTGCTCGGCCACTGCTCGGGGCAGTCCGACGTACCGGTCGGCTCCGTGATCGCCGGGCGTCGGCGCAGCGAACTGGAGCCGCTGATCGGTTACTTCGCGAACACGGTCGTGCTCCGTGGCCGGCTCGACGCCGACTCCTCCTTCTCCGCGTTCCTGCGCCGGACCCGCCAGGCCTGCCTCGACGCGCACGAACACCAGGAACTTCCCTTCGAGCGCGTGGTCGACGAGCTGCGTCCCGTCCGGTCGCTGAGCCACAACCCGCTCTTCCAGGCCATGTTCGTGCTGCAGAACAGCTCGGCCGACGAACTGCGGCTGCCCGGACTGGAGGCGGAACTGGCCCCGGCCCCCAACAGCACGGCGAAGTTCGACCTCAGCCTGATGATGTGCGACTACCCGTCCGGGCTCGAGGGCGAGTTCCAGTACAGCACCGACCTGTTCGACCCGGCCACGATCGAGCGGCTCTGCCAGGACTTCGTGACGCTGCTGGAGGCCGTGGTGGCCGACCCGGAGCAGCCGGTCTCGGCCCTCACCGGCGGTCTGCGTCCCCCGCACGACAGGTCCGGCGAGGTGACCGTACGCGGCTACCGGCTGGACCCCGCGGTCATCGAGCCGGTGCTCGCCGCACACGCCGACGTGCACGCCGTCGCGGTGGCGCCGTACCAGGACCCCTCCGGCGGCGAGGCGCTGGTCGCCTACGTGGAGGGTGCCGGACCCGAGGGCACGCCGGATCCGCAGGCGCTGCGGGCGTACGCGACGCAACGGCTGGCCGACTTCCTGGTGCCCGACCTGTTCGTCCCGCTGCCCCGGCTGCCGCGGACCGCGACCGGCGCCGTGGACCGTGCGGCACTGCCCAGCCCGGCGGCTGCCCCCGGGTTCCGCGGTGACCAGGGCGATCAGGGCGACGAGGGACGGTGGACGGCGACCGAGCAGACCATCGCCGACATCTGGGCCGAACTGCTGCCCGTGGACGACTTCGACCGTGACGAGAACTTCTTCGACCTCGGCGGCCATTCCTTCGCGGCGATCCGGCTCACCGACCGGATCGCCGAGGAACTCGGCAGAACCATCGCTCCGACATCCGTCTTCCAGGCGCCGACCATCGCCGCGCTCGCGGCGCTCGTCGACCGCACCGGCGCCGACGGAGGGAGCCGTTCACAGCTCGTCGAGCTGCGCGCGGGCGGCAGCGGACGGCCGCTGGTCCTCGTCCACCCGCTCGGCGGCAACCTCCTCGGCTACACACGGCTGGCCGACGTACTCGACGCGGACCGGCCGGTGTACGGCGTGGAGGCCGCCGGTCTCGACGGCACCCATGTCCCGGCGGAGACGCTGGAGGAGGCCGCCGCGAGTTATCTGAAGGTGCTGGCGGAGCTGGGCGACCCGGCGGAACTGGTCCTGGGCGGCTGGTCGATGGGCGGGGTGATCGCCTTCGAGATGGCCCGTCGGCTGTACCAGGACTCCGGCCGGGCCGTGCCGGTGCTGATGCTCGACAGCTATGCCCCGACGAGCGTGCACGGCACGTTCGACGACGCGAGACTGGTGGCCTGGTTCGCCGACGACTGGGGACTCAGCTCGGGTGTCGACCTGGAGCTGCCGGCCGAGCGGCTGGCGGGCCTGTCCTATCCGGAGCAGATCGCGCTGCTGCACAGCCGTGCGGTGTCCGTGGGCCTCGCCGGCGACGACACCGACGTGGCGGTCGTCGAACGGCTGATGAACGTGTTCCGGGCCCATGTGCGGGCGCTGGCCGCCTACCGGCCGGACCGCGCACAGCCCATTCCCGTGACGCTGTTCAGCGCCGACTCCGCGACGGGGGAGAAGGTCGCCCAGGACCGCGGCTGGTCCGCCTGGACCACCGGCACGGTGACGGTACGGGTGGTTCCGGGCGACCACTACAGCATCCTGAGGGAGCCGCAGCTGGCCCGGCTGGCGGAGAGCCTCACGGAGGTGCTCGGCGCACGGTGAGGCGGCGCGGCGGCGCCGTCGCACCGGCGCCGCCCCGCTCCCCGCCGGTGTCGGCACCGTGCTCCCTCAGCCCTCGCCGGTGGTCGACGACGCCACGGCCACCGCGCCGGCGAACCCCTCGGGCACGTCCACGTCACTCACCGACCAGCCCGGCGGTGCGGCCGCCCGCGCCGGATCGGCTCCCACGTAGTCCCGCGCGACGCCACGCACGAGGCCGACGCCCAGTCCCTTGAGGCAGGCCTCCTTGCGGGCCCAGACCCGGGCGAAGGCCGCCGGCCGACGCGCCGCCGGCAGTCGCTCCAGCTCCGCGCTCTCGCGGGGGTGCAGACGTGCGCCGAGCCGCCGTGCCACCTCCGGGGCCGGCACGGCCTCGATGTCGACACCGACCGGGGCCGGGGCGACGGCGAGCAACGCGAGGTCACCGCAGTGCGACAGCGAGAAGTGCACCGGAGCGTCGGCGAGCGCGGGACGTCCGTGCGGGCCGCCGCACTCCGGGCAGGACTCCCGCACGAACCGCAGGCCGCCGGGCCCCGTCCCCAGCCGGTCCCCGAGAACCACCCGCAACGCCACGTGCGCCGTCACGTAGCACCGCCGGTCCTCCTGCCTGCGGAAGCCCGCGGCGCGCTCCTTCTCCTGCGCGTCCAGCACATCCGGCGCCAGCCGGAGCGCGGCCGGCCCCTGCCGGACCGCGTCCACCAGCCATACGGCGGCGGCCCCGCCGTCATGCGGCGAGACCCGGTGAGCGGGCGCCGCTCGGAGCAGCAGAGGGTGGGGCGATGTCACGGTGACTTCAGATCCTCCGTCGAGAGGCGCCGTAGGAGCGACGAGCGGGGCGGCGGTGTCTCAACATCGTCGGTGCCGAAGTCCCCGGCCGTCAGCCTTGTCTACGATCGAATCCGTTCTGTGATCTCGGACAGAGGGTCTAACAACTGTGACGGACAAGCGAGTTGTCATCGTGACGG
Organism: Streptomyces sp. NPDC052301; assembly: GCF_044593395.1. Lineage (NCBI taxonomy): Bacteria > Bacillati > Actinomycetota > Actinomycetes > Kitasatosporales > Streptomycetaceae > Streptomyces > Streptomyces sp. NPDC052301. The sequence goes on from NZ_JBIUBE010000003.1 coordinate 74,885, forward strand.
GCGCGGGCTCGGGCATCGGCGAAGCCACCGCCCGGCTGCTCGGCGAGAGCGGTCACCACGTGGTCGTCTCCGGACGGCGGGAGGAACCGCTGCGGCGCCTGGAGAAGGAGACCGGGGCGTTGGCGCACCCCTCCGACGCGGGCGACCCCGCAGCCGTCGACGGTCTCGTCCGCGCGGCGCTGGACACCTACGGGCGGCTCGACGGGCTGGTGCTCAACGCGGGGATCGGGCGCGGCGGAGCGGCCGGCGACCTGTCGCTCGAGGACTGGGACGACGTCATGCGCACCAACCTCACCGGTCCGATGCTGCTCCTGCGCGCGGCGATGCCGCATCTGGTGCGGGCGCGGGGAGCGGTGGTCGGCGTCGCGTCGGTCTCCGCGCTGCGCAACGGCACGAGCAACGCCCCCTACGCCACGTCCAAGGCCGCCCTGCTGCAGCTGTGCCGTTCCGTCGCCGTCGACTACGGGCGTCAGGGAGTGCGCGCCAACGTGGTGTGCCCCAGCTGGATCAGGACCGAGATGGCCGACCGGCGCATGACGCGGTTCGCGCAGGAGGCCGGCCTGGGGGACGGCGGCAGGGAGTCCGCCTACGAGGAGGCGACCAGGCTGCTGCCCATGGGCCGGCCGGGCGAGCCCCGTGAGGTCGCGGAGGCGATCAGCTGGCTGATCTCCCCGGCCGCGTCCTTCGTCAACGGGGCGGTGCTCACCGTGGACGGCGGGGCCACGGCGATCGACCCCGGAACCGTCGCGTTCGACTTCCACATCGCGCCGCGGGACGACTCGGCACGCTGACCCCCGCCCGCTCGAGGGCGGTCTGCCGCACGGGCCTCGTCCGCTCCGCCGCCGGACTGCGCCGGCGGCCCCTTCAGGGGCGCCGCAGGCGCAGCGGGCCGGGCGCGATGACGGCTGGGCCGGCGGCGGGCGGCCACATGCGGGCGATCGCCAGCAGCGTCGCGGGGCTGCCGCGGTCGACACCGGGCAGCGGGCACGGAGCGGACGGTGCGGCGCCGGTGAGCTTGGCGCGCCGGGCCTCGCCCAGTGCCCCGGCGAGTGCCGCGGCCGCGAGCCGATCACCCCGCTGCCCCGCCTCCCCGGCCTGCCGAAGTGCCGTGTCGTACGCGCCCGGCCGGACGTACTGCTGCAGTTCCAGGAGCGCGTCGTACGTCTCGATGATCTGCCGGTGCGCCTGCAGTGCCAGTGAGGACCGCGGACGCAGCACCGCCCGCAGCCGGCTGCGCTGCGGGCCGGCGAGGGCCACCTGGGGGACCGCCTCGACAAGATCACGCCACAGTGGCCACAGCCGCCAGACGGTCCTCAGTGCCGTCGCGGCCCGGCCGAGGGCGGTGGCCGTCGGCACCAGCAGCGAGGCCGCGCGGAAGAGGCCGTGCACGCTGATGACGATGGACAGGTAGGGCATCAGGGGGAGGCCGGGCGCGTACAGGTGGAGGAGATACCCGAACCAGAAGAACAGGGCCAGGACGCTGCCCATCGCGAACACCCGCAGCGACCACACGAGGTCGCGGTCGTGCGTCCGCAGACTGTACGGCCAGCACACCACGACGGCGACGGCGTCCCCCGCCAGATGGGCGACGACGAGGAGCAACCAGTACAGGGACGAGGGAGTGGCCGGCCCCTGGGGAGCCGCCGGGGCGGCGGTCTGGTCGACGCCGAGCAGGTCCAGCGCCAGCAGCGAACCCAGCGCCGTCACCAGGCCCACGACCACCATGACGCGCTGGTGCCGGGCCCGGGTGGAGTCGACGATGAAGAGCAGCACCAGCCCGGCGCTCAGGACGCCGATCAGATTGCGCCCCAGTGCGACGGTGCGCGTGTCGACGCCGAGGTCCGCGCAGGCCGCCACCACCCTTGGCTGGAACAGGGTGATGGCGACGGTCGCGGCGAGGACGGTGAGCCACAGTCCCCGCTGTTGCGGAAGGCGCAGCGCGGGCCCCGCCCGCCAGACGAGGGCGAGCCACAGGGCGAAGACGCACGCCACCCCGACCCGGTCCGCCAGTTCAGTCGCCGTCATCGGCCGCCACCCCCAGGAAGGCGCCGAGCCGTCCCAGCGGGCCGGCCGCGCGACCCGCCTTCCCGGCGCTCTGGATCAGACTGGCGATCATCTCGGCTTCCTGCTCCTCGCTGGTCGTGTAGCTGGTCCGGCCCATGAGCCGCTTGATCGCGGACGGCTGGAGATCGCCGAGCGGCGGTACGGTCAGGTCCTCGGCCCTGCCGGTGACGCCCCGATGGTGGTCGCAGAGCACGTGACCGATCTCGTGCAGGATGATGTGCTGCCGGTGCAGGGGCGCCGTCCGGGCTTCGTAGAAGACGTAGTCGGCATCGTCCGTGCCCAGCCACAGCCCGCAGACCCCCGTCTCCGCGATCTGCTCCGGCAGCTCCCGCAGCACGAGCGGGCGTTCCCTGAGCTCCTCCACCCGCTCGAGCACCGCCTCGAAGGGGAGCGATCGCCGCACGCCGAGATCGCGCAGGATGGCCGAGCACCTGCGCTGCAACTCGACGTATTCACCGGTCTTCCTCACTTGCTGTCCTGACCTCCGTCCGATGAGGAGTTCCTTCGCCCAGAGATGGAGACACGACGAGGAGCGGCGGCGCCGACGACCGGCCGCGAGGTCCGCCCGGCTGTCCGCGGCCCGCCCACGCGTGGTTCTGCGCGGCGTCGTCACACGGTCTTCCGGCCCCCCGCGGACAGAGCCCGCCCCAAAGCTAACCGACCGTCAGCCCCTCGGAACAAGCCCGGCCCGCCCTGTCGCCGTCCTTTGGCTCAAACCCTTCCCCGCTGCCACGGGCTCCCACGGGACCCTGCGTGTGCCGGTGGCATGTACCGGCGTGAGGGCGGGCGAAGGCCGCGCACCGCGACGTTCTCGGGGTGGGAAAAGACGTGGCCGACGGCACGTCTGTGCGGAGCCCGCGAGGTGGGCCGCCGGGCGTTCCCGACGCGGCTCGCGCGGGTGCCGGGTCGTGCGTGGCCGGCGGCGTCCGGCACGGGCGGCCCGTGGAAGTCTTCGTGCGAGAGGGGGTGGCCCGCCGCGTTCGCCGGTGCGGCGGGCCCGGTACGGCGGCTCAGTCCCCGGCCGGGGGAGCCGTACGCCCCTCGAAGGCGGCCAGGATGCCTTCCGCCGCCAGCGTGGCGGTCAACTCGCCCGCCTTGACCTGCCGTTCGAGCTCCGGCGCGGCCTCGCGCACCGCCGGGTCGGCGTGCAGCCGGCCCAACAGCTCGTCGCGGACCATCGCCCAGGTCCAGTCGACCTGCTGGTCCCGCCGCTTGGCGGTGAGCCGCCCGGTGGAGTCGAGCAGCGTACGGTGCCGCTCCAGCCGCTCCCACACCGTGTCCAGGCCGGTGGACTCCCGGGCGCTGCAGTGCAGCACCGGGGGCGTCCAGAAGGCCTCCTTGCCGTGCATCAGGCGGAGCGCGCCCGCCAGTTCCCGGGCTGCCGCCCGCGCGTCCCGCTCGTGCGGGCCGTCCGCCTTGTTGACGGCGATCACGTCGGCCAGCTCCAGGACGCCCTTCTTGATGCCCTGCAGCTGGTCACCGGTGCGGGCCAGGGTGAGCAGCAGGAAGGAGTCGACCATGTTCGCGACCGCGGTCTCCGACTGGCCCACCCCGACGGTCTCGACGAGGATCACGTCGTAGCCCGCCGCCTCCATCACGACCATCGACTCCCGGGTGGCCTTCGCGACCCCGCCCAGCGTGCCCGCGCTCGGGGAGGGCCGTACGAAGGCGTGCGGGTCGACCGCCAGGCGCTCCATCCGGGTCTTGTCGCCCAGGATGGAGCCGCCGGTACGGGTCGAGGACGGGTCCACGGCCAGCACGGCCACCCGGTGCCCCAGCGAGGTCAGCAGGGTGCCGAACGCGTCGATGAACGTCGACTTGCCGACCCCCGGCACCCCGCTGATACCGATCCGCCGTGCCCGGCCGCTGTGGGGGAGCAGCTCGGTGAGCAACTCCTGCGCCAGCGCCCGGTGCTGCGGCCGGGTGGACTCGACGAGCGTGATGGCGCGGGCCACCAGGGCCCGCTTCCCGTCGAGCACACCCTTCACGTACGTGTCGAGATCGATCGCTGCCATGCGGGGGCTACAGGTCGTGGCCGAGGTCGGCCGACAGGCGCTTCACCAGGTCGTGGGCGGCGTCCGGGATCACCGTCCCGGGTCCGTACACGTCCGCGGCGCCCATCTCCAGCAGCGTCGGCACGTCCTGCGGCGGGATCACCCCGCCGACCACGATCATGATGTCCTCGCGGCCCTCCTCGGCGAGCTTCTCGCGCAGCGCCGGTACGAGCGTGAGGTGACCGGCGGCCAGCGAGGACACCCCGACCACGTGCACGTCCGCCTCGACCGCCTGCCGGGCGACCTCCTCCGGCGTCTGGAACAGCGGGCCGACGTCGACGTCGAAGCCGAGGTCGGCGAAGCCGGTGGCGATCACCTTCTGGCCGCGGTCGTGGCCGTCCTGGCCCATCTTGGCGACCAGGATGCGCGGCCGGCGCCCCTCGGCCTCCTCGAAGGCGTCCACCAGGGCACGGGTGCGGTCCACGGACGGCGACTGGCCTGCTTCGTTGCGGTACACGCCGGAGATCGTACGGATCTGGCTCGCGTGCCGGCCGTACACCTTCTCCAGGGCGTCCGAGATCTCGCCCACGGTCGCCTTGGCGCGGGCCGCGCGCACCGCCAGCTCCAGCAGGTTCTCGCTGCCCTCGGCGGCCCGCGTCAGCGCGTCCAGGGCGTCCCGGCACGCGGTCTCGTCCCGCTCCGCGCGCAGCCGCCGCAGCTTCTCGATCTGCTGGGCGCGTACGGAGGAGTTGTCGACCTTGAGGACCTCGATCTGCTCGTCGCTGTCCACCCGGTACTTGTTGACGCCGATGACCGGCTGCCGCCCGGAGTCGATGCGGGCCTGCGTCCGGGCCGCCGCCTCCTCCACGCGCAGCTTCGGGATGCCGGCGTCGATGGCCTGCGCCATGCCGCCCGCCTGCTCGACCTCCTGGATGTGCGCCCACGCCTTGCGGGCGAGGTCGTACGTCAGCTTCTCCACGTACGCGCTGCCGCCCCACGGGTCGATGACCCGGGTGGTGCCCGACTCCTGCTGGATGAGCAGCTGGGTGTTGCGGGCGATGCGCGCGGAGAAGTCCGTCGGCAGGGCGAGGGCCTCGTCGAGGGCGTTGGTGTGCAGCGACTGGGTGTGGCCCTGGGTCGCCGCCATCGCCTCGACGCACGTGCGTGTGACGTTGTTGAAGACGTCCTGCGCGGTCAGCGACCAGCCCGAGGTCTGCGAATGGGTGCGCAGCGAAAGCGACTTGGCGTTCTTCGGCTCGAACTGCGAGACCAGCTTGGCCCACAGCAGCCGGGCCGCCCTGAGCTTCGCGACCTCCATGAAGAAGTTCATGCCGATCGCCCAGAAGAACGACAGCCGGGGCGCGAACGCGTCCACGTCCAGGCCGGCCTCGCGTCCGGCGCGGAGGTACTCGACCCCGTCCGCGAGCGTGTAGGCCAGCTCCAGGTCGGCCGTGGCACCGGCCTCCTGGATGTGGTAGCCCGAGATGGAGATCGAGTTGTAGCGGGGCATCCGCTGCGAGGTGTACGCGAAGATGTCGGAGATGATCCGCATCGACGGCTTCGGCGGATAGATGTAGGTGTTGCGGACCATGAACTCCTTCAGAATGTCGTTCTGAATGGTCCCGGCCAGCTTCTCGGGCGGTACGCCCTGTTCCTCCGCCGCCACGATGTACAGAGCCAGCACCGGAAGCACGGCGCCGTTCATCGTCATCGACACGGTCATCTTGTCGAGGGGAATCCCGTCGAACAGCTGCCGCATGTCGTAGATCGAGTCGATCGCCACGCCCGCCATGCCGACGTCGCCGGTCACGCGCGGGTGGTCGCTGTCGTAGCCCCGGTGCGTGGGCAGGTCGAAGGCGACCGACAGGCCCTTCTGACCGGCCGCCAGGTTGCGCCGGTAGAACGCGTTGGACTCCTCGGCGGTGGAGAAGCCCGCGTACTGGCGGATCGTCCAGGGCTGGTTGACGTACATCGTCGGGTACGGGCCGCGCAGGTACGGCGCCATGCCCGGGTAGGTGCCGAGGAAGTCCAGGCCCTCCAGGTCACGCCCGGTGTACAGCGGCTTGACGCCGATGCCCTCCGGGGTCTCCCACAGCGGTTCCTCGGCGCCGGTCGCCTGCTTGACGGCCGCCCGCCACTCCTCCAGGGTGCCGTCGGCGACCGGGGTCCCCAGCTCGATGCCGGAGAAGTCGGGGATTCCCATCAGGACACTCCCATGCGGTCGAGGGTCGCGGACAGCACGTCCACTGCGTCGCAGCCCGCGAAGACGTAACGGTCGACACCGCGGTAGTCGCCGCGGCCCGCGAGGAACACGTGCCGGGCACCGGCCGCGCGCAGCGACTCGGCGGCCTGTTCGGCCTGTTCGGCGTACAGGGCGTCGCTGGAGCACAGCACGGCCTCGGTGGCGCCGCTGTCCTCGAAGGCGCCCTCGGTGACCGGCTCGATGCCGCCGGCCTGGAAGAGGTTGGCGGCGAAGGTCGCGCGCGCGGTGTGGGCGGCGGCCGGACCGAGCGTCGCGAGGTAGACGCGGGGCCGGGAGCCGGTCGCCGCCAGGTGGGCGTCGGAACGGGCGCGCAGTTCCTCGTACGCCTCGTCGCGGCGCACCCGCGGCAGCCCGCCGGACGGCGGCTCGGGCGCGGGCTCGCGCTCCACCGGCTTCTCCGCCAGCAGCGGGAACTCGCTGACGCCGGTGATGGGCTCGCGCCGCTTGGCGAGCTTCTTGGAGCGCTCCGCCCAGGTCGTCGCGAGGTCGGTGCGCAGCCGGCCGGAGCGCAGCACGGCCGCCTGGCCGCCGTCGCGTTCGACGGACCGGAAGTACTCCCAGGCCGCCTCGGCGAGTTCGTCGGTCAGCCGCTCGACGTACCAGGAGCCGCCCGCCGGGTCGATGACCCGGGCCAGGTGGGACTCCTCGATGAGGATGGTGGAGGTGTTGCGGGCGATGCGGCGGGCGAACGCGTCGGGCAGGCCGAGCGCGTGGTCGAACGGCAGCACCGTCACGGAGTCGGCGCCGCCGACCCCGGCCGCGAGTGTCGCGACCGTCGTGCGGAGCATGTTCACCCACGGGTCGCGGCGGGACATCATCACCGGTGAGGTCACCGCGTGCTGCACCTGCGCCCCGGGGGCTCCGCAGACCTCGGCGACCCGGGCCCACAGCCGGCGCGCGGCGCGCAGCTTGGCGACGGTCAGGAACTGGTCGGCGGTGGCCGCGTACCGGAACTCCAGCTGTCCGGCGGCCTGTTCGACGCTCATCCCCGCCTCGGTGAGCCCTCGCAGGTAGGCCACACCGGTGGCGAGCGAGGCGCCCAGCTCCTGCGCGGCCGAGCCGCCGGCCTCGTGGTACGGCAGCGCGTCCACGGTCAGCGCCCGCACGCCCGGCTGGGTCTCGGCGCAGCGCGCGGCCAGGCCGGCGTACGGCGCGAAGTCCAGCGGGGTGCCCGTGCGGGCCTCGTACCCGAGCGGGTCGCCGCCCAGGTTGCCGCGGGCGGCCTCGGCGGCCACGCCCTTGTCCGCGTACAGCCGCAGCAGCGCCTCGGCTGCCTGCTCGGTGTCCCGGCCGGCGTCCAGGACGACCGGCGCGAGGTCGAGGTAGACGCCCTCCAGGGCCCGGTCCAGCCCGTCGACCGGGATGCCGCCCTCGCCTAGCACCAGCCACAGGGAGGTGACGCCGTTCTCGAGGTCGGCCGTCACGGCGCCCTCGGTGAGCGCCGCGTGCCGCTGCCGTACGTCCCAGCCGCCCGCGGTGCCGCCCTCCGGGCGGCCGCCCCGCAGATACGGGGCGAAGCCCGGCAGGCCGGGGTCGGGCGCGCCGTCGCGCGCGGTGTACAGCGGCCGGGTACGCAGCCCGTCCTCGAGCGTGGTGGACAGGGCGTCCTCAGCTGCCGCGCCCGAGACTTCCTTGCCCGACTTGCGCAGCACGCCCTCGACCAGGCGTTGCCACTGCTCATGTGTCGCGTCAGGGAACTCGGCGGCCAGTGAGAGCCCGTCGTCAGGCAGGACCGTCATGGCTCGGATGCTAGGGCAGCATGCTCAAGTGAGTGCAGCGCAGGGCTTGTGAGGTTTCCCTCCTTGCGGTTGTGACCTGCGCCGCTCAGCAGCCGGACGGGCCGTCCTCCAGGGCGGGGACGAGCGCGCACAGGGCCGCGCGCTGCTCGGGGCCCATGGAGTCGGCGAGGGCCTGCCGGACGGTTCCGGCGAGCAGGGCGGAGGTCTCGCGCAGCAGCTCACGGGCCTTGTCGGTGAGGGCGACCTGGATGCCCCGCTTGTCGCCGCAGACCGATCCGCGGGTGACGAGACCCGCCCGCTGCAGACAGGCGATCTGGTAGGTGAGCCGGGTCTTGGGGCGGCCGAGCAGGTCGGCGACCTGGGTCATGCGCAGCCCCGGGCGGGGCTGTTCGGCCAGCAGGCACAGGATCAGGAACTCGTCGTGGGAGACGTCGAGCGTCTCCTTGACCTGCGACCGCAGCCGCTGCTCCACGGCGCCCGTCGCGGCCAGCAGGATCATCCAGGCGCGCAGCTCGCCGGGCAGCAGCCCGCTTCCCGCGGCGGGACATTCGAGCCGGTCGGGGGCGGACGCGTCGGATGCGGACATGCGTCGAGTCTACCCATTGTCAAAATTTGGACGAGTCAGTTGTCCAAAATTGGATGACAGGTTAGCGTGCAGACATCTAGGTCATCCAAATTTGAAGCACCCGGACAGTCACCCACCTCAGGAGTACGACCATGACCGTCGCCGTGCAGACAGGCACCTGGCAGCTCGACCCGACCGCGTCCACCGTGAGCCTGCGGCACAAGACCTTCTGGGGTCTGGTCACCGTGCAGGGCACCTTCACCGCCGTCACCGGTGCGGGCGAGGTCCGGCCCGACGGCTCGGCCACCGGCACCATCACCCTGGAGGCGGCCTCCCTGGACACGAAGAACGCCAAGCGGGACACCCACCTGCGTTCGGCCGACTTCTTCGACGCCGACCGGCACCCGGAGATCACCCTCTCCGTCGGCGGCACCGACCGCCTCGACGGCGACAGCGTGCGGGTCACCGGTGAGCTGACCGTGCGCGGCGTCAGCAGGCCGCTGTCCTTCCCCGCGCGCCTGGCCGGCGCGAGCGCGGAAGCGCTCACCCTGGAGGCGGAGTTCGACGTGGACCGCGCGGAGTTCGGCATGGGCTGGAACCAGCTGGGCATGATGCGCGGCCTGACCACGGTGACGGCCGCGCTGCGGTTCGCGCGCACGGCGGACTGAGCGGAGCGCTCAGCCCTTCAGGCCCAGCTCGGCGCGGCGCACGTCCCGGGTCGAGAGGGTCTGCGGAGCAGCCGTGAAGGCGCGCAGCCGGAGGTGCGTGTACGTCTTCAGGGGCAGCGGGTAGCGGCCCGAGGGCGCCCGCAGCTCGACGGTCGCCGTGCTGTGCGCGGGAATGGTGGCCGGGCCGCGCACCAGCGACCAGTACCGGTTCATGCCCTGGCCCGTGGTGAGCATGTAGTGCGGGGTGAGCGCGTCGCCACCGGTGTTGGTGACCCGCACGGTCAGTGCGGACAGCGAGTGCGCCGAGGCCCGCCGCGCCGCCGTGATGTCCATCCGCAGCGGCGGACCGCCCGTCGCCGCCAGACCGGCGCTCACCAGCGCCGGCGTCACCAGCAGCACGACGGCTGCGACCAGCGCGGGCCGGCGGCGCGGCCCGGCCATCCACCGGGGCCGCGGCTGCCAGGCGTGCGTGAACTCCGACAGGGGCACGGTGATCGCCGCCGCGAGCCACAGCGGCGTCATCATCAGGTAGTAGCCGTCCTGCGAGCGGGTCGCCAGATAGAAGGCGCACCAGGGCAGCACCGTCGCGGCCGGACCGAGCCGCCGGACGAACAGCACGAACAGCGCCAGCAGGGCAGCGGCGAGCAGCATGCTGGCATGGCCGTACCAGTCCAGCCGGTCGCTGCCGTGGGTGAAGTACAGCGAGATGTCCACCAGGCCCTGACCGTGCAGCACCGCGCCCTGGGTCAGCGGCAGCGCGATGCCCTCGAGCCAGGGGCCGGGCTCGCTCACGATGAAGTAGGTGTTGATCAGCAGCCAGGTCAGAGCCGCGACCCCGGTGATCCGCAGCAGCACCCGGGCGGCCTCCCGCCCGCCCAGCTCGCCCCGGCGCACGGCGTAGATCCCCGCCAGCAGGAACGGCGTGAGGAACCACGGAAGTTGCTGCGCCGCGCACGCGGCCCCGAGACACGCGGCCCGCGCGACGCCGGCCGCGCCCAGCCGGCCCCGGGCACCCAGCCGCGGCCAGTGCACCACCACCGGCACCAGCAGGACCAGGCCGACGATCGCCGGGTAACCCTGGCGGGCGTACATCGGCACGAAACCGAAGCCCAGACAGACCATCGTGGCCGCCGGGCGCCAGGGCACCGGCAGCAGCCGCCACAGCAGGACGGCCCCCGCGATCAGCACGACCGTCACCGCCGCCGTCGCCGGCGTGCCGTTGTGGCCCAGCCCCAGGAACGGCGCGGTGAGCAGCGCCGTCAGCGGGGGATAGCCGTACGTGAAGTCGTAACCGCCGGTGGTCAGCGCCGTCAGGGCGACGCCCTTGATGCGGAACAGCCACGGCCATGGATGGGCGTACACGTGGTGCCCGGCGACCATCTCCCGCGCGGCCTGCGTGGTGAGGACCGCCTCGTCGCCGCCGGCGTGGTTGAGCGCCCAGGTGCACAGGGTCAGGGCGATCGCGGTCACCAGGACCACCAGGTCCAGGCGGGCCAGTGAGCGCGTCCGGCGGACCGTCAGCGCGAGCACGCCGGTCACCAGGATGGACGCGTAACAGACGGAGATGACCCCGGCGAGCACCAGACGGTGCGTGGCCGCCTGCGTCCACACCGAGCGCGTACCGATGAAGAGGCTCACGTCGGCGAGCAACGTCAGGACACGGTGCCACTGCGCGGGGGCCTCGGGGGCCTCCGCGCGCCATACCCGGACGGCGGACACCGCCGACTGCGTCCGCCGGCCGGGTGTCACCTGTTGTGTTTCTGCCAAGTGCACGGCACCGGACGCTATCGGGGGCATGTGAGCGGCTCGTGGCGGGAGGTGAAGAGTCCGGTATGAGGGCGGTAAGAAGCGGGCGTATTCGCATATGTACCCCAGACCGTGAGGGGAGGGGAGCCACCGGATCTGTCGCGCACCGTGTCGCTGTTGGGCCGAACGGGTGACTTGGCGTAAGAATTGGCTGGTGCAGGCATGGAGTGCGAGTCAGGTCGGGGGGAGCCGGTGAACCGTTACGACGTCACCGATGAACAGTGGGAAGGGCTCGCCCAGGTCGTGCCGCTGCGGGGGCGGGACTCCTGGCCCTCGGCGGTCGACCACCGCTCGTTGCCGGACGCCGAGACAGAGACCCGGCGCCGTTTCGTGGTCCTGCGGGTCAACGTCTTCGCGGACGCCCGGGAAGTCGCCGAGACCCTGATGGCCGGCGTACCGGTCCTGCTCGACCTGTCCGGTGCGGAGGGCGAGGTCGCCAAGCGTGTCCTCGACTTCAGCACGGGCGTGGTCTTCGGCCTGGCGAGCGGGATGCACCGCGTCGACCGCAACGTCTTCCTCCTCACCCCACCCGGCACGGAGGTCAGCGGGCTGATGGAGGGGGCGGGGGTTTCGGGGGGCTGAGCGGGCATCGGGCACGGCGGCGGACGGGATGCCCGGCGCACGGCTGGACGGATGCTCGGGGCGTGGCCGAGGCGAGCCCCCGGCGCGACGGCCGGGTGTCCGGTGTGCGGCTGGGCGGTGTCCGGTGCGGCGGCCGGGCGGCCGGGCGGCTGTCCGGTGTGCGGCCGGGCGGGGGTCCCGGGCGTGGCCGAGCTGCGAGCCCCGGTGTGGCTGAGCGGGTGTTCGCCACCGCGGCCGATCTCGCGTCCGGTGCGGCTGCCGAGCACGTCCCGTGCCCGGCCGGCCAGGTCTCCGTACACCGGTGTTCCTGCGGGTGTTCCCGCCCGCGCGCCCGTCGCGGTTCTTCAGCCGGCCTTCCGTTCCGGCCCTTCGGTGTTGTCCGACCGGTGTTCCCGCCCGCTCCCGTACGTGTCCTTCAACCCGTGTTTCCGTGCCGTCCCCCGATCGTAGGAAGGTCCGGCGGGGAAAACGGTTCGGCGGGCCGGCGGAGTTCTACCGTCCGGTCATGGCCGTGCCTTCCGTGTCCGCTGAGCCCCCGGGGGTCGACGCGTCCGCCCCGACCGTCCCCCCGCAGTCCCGCGCGCCCCTCGACGTGCGGGCCCGGATCACCGAGTTGCGGCTCTCGGCCTTCGCCGGGCACCGGCGGGCCGGGTTCCCGCTGGGGCCGGTGACCCTGTTCGCCGGGGCCAGCGGGGCGGGCAAGACGACCGCGCTCACGGCCTTCGAGGCGCTCGCCCGGCTCGGGAGCGGCGCCCCGCTCGCCCGGGTGTTCCCGGACCCGGCCGCCTGTGTGCCGCAGCGGGCGCGCCCCGACGCCGAGGGCCGGCGGGGTTTCCGCATCGGGTGCACGGCCGACGGCGCCGAGGGGCCGGTCCGGCTCGATGTCGCCGTACAGGCCGAGCCGCAGCTCAGGATCGTCGGCGAACGACTCACCGCGGGCGGGCTCGTGCTGCTGGAGAGCGCGCTGCGCGACCCGGGGCGGCGCACCGTCCAGGCCGCCTGGCACACCGCCGGTTCGGCCCCGGTGACCCGCGCCCCGCTGCCCGACGACCGCCTGGGCACCGCCCTGTTGCCGCTGCACGTGGCCGGCAAGACGGACGGGCAGCGCCAGGTGCTTGCCGCGGCCGAGCAGATGGTCGTCGCGCTGCGGTCCGTGTTCCCCTGCGACCCCCGCCCGGACCGCATGCGCACGCCCGTCCCCATGGCCTCCGGCCGGTTGCTGCCCGGCTGCGACAACCTCGCCGACGTGCTGTGGCGCACCCGCGCGGAGTGCGGCCGCCGGCACGGTCTGCTGGTCGAGGCACTGGCCGCGGGCTGCGCCGGCCCGGTGACCGACCTGGCCGCCGAGCCGCTGTCCGACGGCACGCTGCGGGCGGTGCTCGACCGCGGCGACGGCTTCCGCACCGAACTGGCCCGGCTCGGCGACGGCGAACTGCGCTACCTCGCGCTGACCCTGGTCCTGCTGACCGGGCCGGGCGTGCTGGACGTGGACACCCCGGGTGAGGTGCCGGACGCCCTGCGCACCCTCACCGTCCTCGCCGACGGCTTCGACCGCGCTCTCGATCCGGACCAGCGCCGGGAACTGCTGCGGACGGCGGCCCGGATGGGCGAGCGCGGTCACATCCGCTGCGTGGGCGCGGTGAGCGACGCCTCATGGGCCGCGGGGGCCGCGGGCGTCACAGTGGTACACCTGGACGCGTGACGGAACCTCTCGACCTGGCCCGACTCCAGCGCAGGCTCGCCGAATTCGCGGCTGCACGGAACTGGCAGCCCTACCACACGCCCAAGAACCTGGTCACCGCCCTCTCGGTGGAGGCCTCCGAACTCGTCGAGATCTTCCAGTGGCTGACGCCGGAGGAGTCGGCCCGCGTCATGGACGACCCGGACACCGCGCACCGGGTGACGGACGAGGTCGCCGATGTCCTCGCCTACCTCCTGCAGTTCTGTGAGGTCCTCGGCATCGACCCGCTGACCGCTCTCTCCGCCAAGATCGACCGCAACGAGCGGCGCTTTCCCCTCCCGGGAGGGGAGGTCCGACCCGAGGGCGGGCAACAACCGGACTGCTGAACTCCGTTATCACACTGCGGAGTCAAAACGCCTGTCGAATCCGAATTGTTGTCCAGAGATTTCCGTTTACCTCTGGCTTTTCGCTCCACAGGCCCTCACTCTGGGTAGTGAACAAGAGAGTTCACAGGCGCACGTGCCACCGAGCACGGCGGACGGACGGGGGCACCGCATGGACGCGGTACGGCTCATCCTCATCAGCAGGCGCGCCCTGGCGGGTGGCGCCGACATGGCCGAGATGATGGCGGAGGTCTGGCAGGCACAGTCCCTGGCCCAGGCGATCGGCAGCCGGCTCGCGGTCTCCGGTCCGCCGGAGCTGCGCGGCGAGGCGCTGGGGCTGACGGAGCTGGCGGGCCGGGGCTGCGGAGTCCTGGACCCTCCCGAACTCGACCCCAAGGACCTGCGCGCCGCCCAGCTCACCGAGCTGGCCGACGCCCGCGAGACCCTGCTCTGCCTCGACGGACTGCTCGGCGAGGTGGGCATGGCCCTGGTCGGCATGGCCAGCGCGGCGGCCGACGAGACGACGTACTGGCAGTGCATGGAGGGCATCGACGCGGCCGACGAGTCCCGCGACCGCGTTCTGGAGATGCTGCGCAAGCTCGCCGCACGCGAGGAGGCATTACAGGAGAACGGCAACAGAAACAGCCCGTCCGGCGTCTGAGCCCCGGGGACTGCCGCACCGGAACCCCGGCTCCGGCCTGAACGGCCGTGGCCTCGGCCGAGGTCGGCTCCCTCGGCCGGGCCCCGGCCGCCCTGCTGATCCGTCCACGCCGGCAGATCCGCGTTCAGCGCGGCCATCAGCTCCTCCAGCAGCCCCTCCGGCTGACCGGCGGAGCCACTCTCCTCGGACATGACGGCCTCCTCGGCCCCGGGCCCGGCAGGGCCGGCACGCTGACGCGCGACGGCGGCCACCGCCCGGCGCGGGTGCCGGACGGTCCGGCTCCGACGGCCCAGCGATCATCACCCGAGTGTGTCACCGGTGCCCGGGCCCGCGGTGCATGAGGTTCACCCGACCGGAGACGGCCGTGCCGGGTGGTACCGGCGAGGTTGACGCGCGGCGCGGCGTGCAGGATAGGTGTATGGACCTTCGAATCTTCACCGAGCCCCAGCAGGGGGCCACCTACGACACGTTGCTCACCGTGGCGAAGGCCACCGAGGACCTCGGCTTCGACGCGTTCTTCCGCTCCGACCACTATCTCCACATGGGCGGCGCGGACGGCCTGCCCGGCCCGACGGACGCCTGGATCACGCTGGCCGGCCTGGCCCGTGAGACCGAGCGCATCCGCCTCGGCACCCTGATGACGGCCGGCACCTTCCGCCTGCCCGGCGTGCTGGCCATCCAGGTCGCCCAGGTCGACCAGATGTCCGGCGGCCGGGTCGAGCTGGGCCTCGGCGCGGGCTGGTTCGAGGAGGAGCACAAGGCCTACGGCATCCCGTTCCCGAAGGAGAAGTTCGCGCGGCTGGAGGAACAGCTCGCGATCGTCACCGGGCTGTGGGCGACCGAGGCCGGCAAGACCTTCGACTTCCACGGCACGTACTACGACCTCACCGAGTCGCCCGCACTGCCCAAGCCCGCCCAGCGGAAGGTCCCGGTACTCATCGGCGGCCACGGCGCCACCCGTACGCCGCGGCTGGCCGCCCAGTACGCCGACGAGTTCAACATCCCGTTCGCCTCGATCGAGGACAGCGAGCGGCAGTTCGGCCGGGTGCGTGCCGCCGCCGAGCAGGCGGGCCGCGCCGCCGGTGACCTGACGTACTCCAACGCGCTCGTGGCCTGCGTCGGCAGGGACGACCAGGAGGTCGCCCGGCGCGCCGCGGCGATCGGCCGCGAGGTCGAGGAGCTGAAGGAGAACGGCCTGGCCGGGTCCCCGGCCGAGGTCGTCGACAAGATCGGCCGGTACGCCGGGATCGGCTCGCAGCGGATCTATCTCCAGATGCTGGACCTCGACGACCTGGACCACCTGGAGCTGATCTCCTCGCAGGTGCAGTCGCAGCTGTCGTAACCCCGTACGGCGGGTGTCCCTCCCCGCTCGCCCTCAGGGCGGGGGAGGGAGCGGCGACCGACCGCGAGCCCTGCTGAGCCCGGTTCGCGGCCCCGGTCCGGGTGGATCGTGGTCGTCGTCGAGCTGCTGTCCGTGGCCCTGCCCGGCCCGGCGCCCCGGCCGGAAGCGCGATCTGCTGCGCCGGTCGGCGTGGACGGCGGGCGTGCCGGCGGGCATGAGGGGCCGCCGGCCCGCCGGGCGGTGAGACCGTCAGCCTCGCTGGGCGAAGCCGTGGTCGAGGATCTTCGCGGCGTCCTTGAACCGCTCGTCGGCCGTGGTGTCCGCGAGAATGGCGCCCACGACCGTCCTCGAACCCCGGGTCGCGGCGAACACCAGGCAGAACTTCGCCTCCGGGCCCGAACCGGTCTTCACACCGATCGCGCCCCGGTAGGAGCCGAGCAGCTTGTTGCTGTTCTTCCACGGCGGCATCGCGTGCGTGCCGCCGGCGGGCCGGTACGACTTCATGTCGTCGTACACCGGGGTGCCGGCGACCTGCCGGAACGTCTTGTTCTTCAGCGCGACCCCGGCCAGCTTGGCCAGGTCACGCGCGGAGGCGTAGTTGTTGCCGTTCGACACCCCGTCGAAGGAATCGAAGTGGGTGTTCTTCAGGCCCAGAGCGTGCGCCTCGGCGTTCATCTTCGCGATGAACGACTTGGTGCGCTGTGCCGTCGTCGACCCGGTGCCGTAGGTGTCCGCCAGCGCGTAGGCCGCGTCGCAGCCCGAGGGCAGCAGCAGCCCGTACAGCAGGTCGTGCACCGTCATCGAGTCGCCCAGGATGAGGTTCGCGCTGGAGTAGCGCTGGGTCTTCGAGACCGGGTCGATGACGTAGTCCGTGTACTCCTTCTTGATCTTCACCTTGTGGTCGAGCTTCACGCCTCGCTGCGAGAGCACGACGAGCGCGGTCATGATCTTCGTCGTGGAACCGGTGCGCAGCCGCCCGTCCGGCGCCTTGCCGAACAGCTGCTTGCCGGTGGCCGCGTTCATCGCGTACGCGCCCTCGGCCGACACCGTCGGTGCGGCGGCCTTCGCCGCCGTGGCCCGGGCCGGGGCCGCCGCCTGGGCCGGGGCGGCCGCGAGCACTCCCGCGCCCAGGACCGCGCCGGTCACCGCCGTGGCAACGACTCGTCCGCCCACTCGGGCTCCTCCGCGGAACATCATGGTTCCCCCTTCTGTCAGTGGTCAGTTGACGAGGAGTCACTCCATCAGGCCCCGACCCCTGTCGGCCATGGCGGAGATCACAAGATGTGCCTTCCCTGTGTCCGGATCGTGAGCTTTCCGTGCCGGAACTGTGGGCTCCGCCACAGCGTGCATGATCCGCTCCTGATCGGATGACCGGGTGCGCACAGTCCCCCGCAGACTCCTCCGCGAAGTCCTCCCGCTCGCCCTCACCGGCCTGCTGGCCCTCTCGGCCTGCCAGTTCACCGGCCACGGCGACGACAAGGCCGACGAGGCCCACCGCCTCAACACCATGAAGGCGTTCCCGCTGCACGCCTACCTGCCGGACCCGTCCTCGGACGAGGGGAGGACCATCGGCAAGGCCCAGTGGATCCTCGCCAAGCGCTGCATGGTCCGCCTGGGCTTCGCCGGCTTCGCGGCGCTCGACCCCGGTGCCGTCGACTCGACCTACCCCGTCCGGCAGGGCACGCTCGCGGACAGGAGCACGGTCGGTTCCGACGACAGCCCCTACGGCGTCGACGATCCCGAGCCCGCGTCGGAACACGGGTACCACAACCGCGCTCCCGAGGACTCCGCGCAGCCGCAGGAGTGGCCCGCCGACCAGTACACCGCCCTCACCGGCAGCTTCCGGTCCGGCGACAGCCACCTCGCCCACGGGAACCGCATCCCCGACGGCGGCTGCCTGGGACAGGCGACCCGGAAGATCTACGGCGCGCCGCCCGAGACGGTGAAGGCCGGCGGCCTGAAGGTCACCAGCTACTACTCGCTCGCCCTTGAACTGGGGTACCAGTCCCAGAAACAGGCGCGGAACGACCCGGCCTGGAAGAAGACCGAGCACGCCTGGTCCGCCTGCATGAAGAAGAAGGGCTTCCGCTACGCCGACCCGGACAAGGCGGCCACGGACTACGCCTGGTACCGCGACGACAAGCCGTCGGACAGGGAGAAGAGGACCGCGGCCGCCGACGCGCAGTGCAAGCTCGACACCGACTACATCCGCACCGCGCACGACCTCGAGACCCGACTGCAGAAGGCCGCCATCAGCAAGCACAGGACGGAGCTGGACCAGGTGCTCGCCGCGAACGCGCGAGCCGTCGAGAACGCCCGGACGATCATCGGCACGGCGTCGTGAGCGCGAGCGCCGGACCGTCGAAGAAGGACACCGGCCGTCGGCGGCCGGCCGGGGAGCGGTGAGAAAAACAGAGAAAACCGGTGGTCACGGGGGCGTGGGACCGGAAGACTCGGACGCGTGTTCCTGACGATCTCCACGAGCGGCGACGCCGCCCACCCGGCCACCGACCTCGGGTACCTGCTGCACAAGCACCCCGACAAGGCGCAGAAGTTCTCCACGTCCTACGGCACCGCGCACGTCTTCTACCCCGAGGCGGGGGACGAGCGCTGCACGGCCGCGCTGCTCATGGAGATCGATACGGTCGCGCTGGTCCGCCGCGGCAAGGGCAAGGGCCGCGGCGGCGCGCCCGACGCGGCGCTCGCCCAGTACGTCAACGACCGCCCCTACGCGGCCTCCTCGCTGCTCGCGGTCGCGCTGAGCGCCGTGTTCTCCAGCGCCATGCGCGGCGTGTGCACCGCCCGCCCCGAGCGGGCCGCCGCGCCGCTGCCGCTGCGCATCGAGGTGCCCGCGCTGCCCGCCCGCGGCGGCGCCGGTCTCGTCGGCCGGCTGTTCGAGCCGCTCGGCTGGTCCGTGACCGCCGACCCCGTCCCCCTCGACACCGAGTTCCCGGAATGGGGCGACTCGCGGTACGTCCGGCTCGTCCTGGAGTCGCGGACGCTGACCCTCGCCGAGGCGCTGCGCCACCTGTACGTGCTGCTGCCGGTGCTCGACGACGCCAAGCACTACTGGGTCGCCCCCGACGAGGTGGACAAACTGCTGCGCGCGGGCGAGGGCTGGCTGCCCGGGCACCCCGAGCAGAAGCTGATCACCAGCCGCTATCTGTCCCGGCGCTGGTCGCTGACCCGGCAGGCGACGGAGCGGCTGGAGCTGGTGCGGCTCGCCGAGGCCGACGACAGCGAGGTCGAGGAGATCGACAACGCGGTCGAGGAGGAGACGGAGGCGGAGGAGAAACCGACCCCGCTCGCCGTGCTGCGCAGGGACGCGATCGTCGCCGCGCTGCACGACTGCGGTGCCGCGCGCGTCCTCGACCTGGGCTGCGGCCAGGGGCAGTTGGTGCAGGCGCTGCTCAAGGACGTGCGGTTCACCGAGATCGTCGGTGTCGACGTGTCGGTGCGGGCCCTCACCATCGCCTCCCGGCGGCTGAAGCTCGACCGCATGGGAGAGCGGCAGGCGGCCCGGGTGCAGCTGGTCCAGGGTTCGCTCGCCTACACCGACAAGCGGCTGGGGGGCTACGACGCTGCCGTGCTCAGCGAGGTGATCGAGCACCTCGACCTGCCCCGGCTGCCCGCCCTGGAGTACTCCGTGTTCGGGCACGCCCGGCCGCGCGCGGTCCTCGTGACCACGCCGAACGTCGAGTACAACGTCCGCTGGGAGACCCTCCCGGCCGGCCATGTCCGGCACGGCGACCACCGCTTCGAGTGGACCCGCGAGGAGTTCCGTGCCTGGGCGGCGACGGTCGCCGCACGGCACGGGTACGACGTGGAGTTCCGGCCCGTCGGCCCCGAGGACCCCGAGGTGGGTCCGCCCACCCAGATGGCAGTGTTCACGCTCACGACCGAGAAGGAGGCGAAGGCAGCATGACCGAGACGCGCACGGGACGGGTCCTCCCCGTCACCGACCTCTCCCTCGTCGTCCTCGTCGGCGCCTCCGGCTCCGGCAAGTCCACGTTCGCCCGCCGGCACTTCAAGCCCACCGAGGTGATCTCCTCCGACTTCTGCCGGGGACTGGTCAGCGACGACGAGAACGACCAGAGCGCCACCCGGGACGCGTTCGACGTCCTGCACTACATCGCCGGCAAGCGGCTGGCCGCCGGCCGGCGTACCGTCGTCGACGCCACCAGCGTGCAGCAGGACGCCCGGCGGCAGCTGGTCGAACTGGCGAAGAAGTACGACGTGCTGCCCATCGCCATCGTGCTGGACGTACCGGAGGAGGTGTGCGCCGAGCGGAACGCGGCCCGCACCGACCGAGCCGACATGCCCCGCCGGGTCATCCAGCGGCACATCCGTGAACTGCGCCGCTCGCTGCGGCACCTGGAGCGCGAGGGCTTCCGCAAGGTGCACGTCCTGCGTGGGGTGGCGGAGGCCGAGCACGCCACCGTCGTCACCGAGAAACGGTACAACGACCTGACCCATCTGACCGGCCCCTTCGACATCATCGGCGACGTCCACGGCTGCTCCGCCGAACTGGAGGCGCTGCTCGGCGAGCTGGGCTACACCGACGGCGTGCACCCGGCGGGCCGTACCGCCGTCTTCGTCGGTGACCTCGTCGACCGCGGCCCCGACAGCCCGGGCGTGCTGCGCCGCGTGATGTCGATGGTGAAGTCGGGCAACGCCCTGTGCGTGCCCGGCAACCACGAGAACAAGTACGGGCGCCACCTCAAGGGCCGCAACGTCCGGCACACCCACGGGCTCGCCGAGACCATCGCTCAGATGGAGGGGGAGAGCGAGGAGTTCAAGGCCGAGGTCCGGCAGTTCCTCGACGGGCTCGTCAGCCACTACGTCCTCGACGGCGGCAGGCTGGTCGTCTGCCACGCCGGCCTGCCCGAGAAGTACCACGGCCGCACCTCGGGCCGCGTCCGCAGCCACGCCCTGTACGGCGACACCACCGGTGAGACCGACGAGTTCGGGCTGCCGGTGCGCTACCCGTGGGCGGAGGACTACCGGGGCCGGGCGGCGGTGGTCTACGGGCACACCCCGGTCCCGGAGGCGAGCTGGCTCAACAACACCATCTGCCTGGACACCGGGGCCGTCTTCGGCGGCAAGCTGACCGCGCTGCGCTGGCCGGAGCGCGAGCTGGTGGACGTACCGGCCGAGCGGGTCTGGTACGAGCCGGCGAAGCCGCTGCGCTCCGAGGCGCCCGGCGGGCAGGACGGACGCCCGCTGGACCTGGCGGACGTGCACGGCCGCAGGGCCGTGGAGACCCGGCACGCCGGCCGGGTGGCGATCCGTGAGGAGAACGCGGCGGCGGCCCTGGAGGTCATGAGCCGTTTCGCCACCGACCCGCGCCTGCTGCCGTACCTGCCGCCGACCATGGCGCCCACGGCGACCTCGCAGGTCGAGGGCTACCTGGAGCATCCGGTGGAGGCCTTCGCGCAGTACGCCGCGGACGGGGTCGCGCGGGTCGTGTGCGAGGAGAAGCACATGGGGTCGCGAGCCGTGGCCCTGGTGTGCCGGGACGCGGAGGCGGCTCGCGGGCGGTTCGGTGCGGCAGGCCCCACCGGGTCGCTGTACACCCGTACCGGCCGGCCGTTCTTCGACGACGAGCAGGTGACCGAGGAGATCCTCGGCCGGCTGCGCTCGGCGGTCACGGACGCCGGGCTCTGGGACGAACTGGCCACGGACTGGCTGCTGCTGGACGCCGAGTTGATGCCCTGGTCGCTGAAGGCCTCGGGTCTGCTGCGCAGCCAGTACGCGGCCGTCGGCGCCGCGTCCGGCGCGGTGTTCCCGGGCGCGCTGGCCGCGCTGGACGCCGCCTCGGCCCGGGGCGTCGACGTCACCGGCCTGCGCGACCGGCAGCGGGAACGCGCCGCCGACGCCGCCGCGTTCACCGACGCCTACCGCCGTTACTGCTGGACCACCGACGGGCTGGAAGGGGTCCGGCTGGCCCCGTTCCAGATCCTGGCCGCCCAGGGCCGCAGCCTCGCCGCGCTGCCGCACGACGAGCAGCTGGCCCTGATCGACCGGCTGGTGGAGCACGACGGCACCGGACTGCTGCAGACCACCCGGCGGCTGTGCGTCGACACGGGTGACCCCGAGTCGGTGCGCGCCGGCGTCGACTGGTGGCTGGAGATGACCGGCCGGGGCGGCGAGGGCATGGTCGTCAAGCCGGTCGCCGCGCTGGTCCGCAACCAGGAGGGCCGGCTGGTGCAGCCCGGCATCAAGTGCCGGGGCCGGGAGTACCTGAGGATCATCTACGGCCCCGAGTACACCCGCCCGGACAACCTCGCCCGGCTGCGGCAGCGGTTCCTGAACCACAAGCGGTCCCTGGCCCTGCGCGAGTACGCCCTCGGCCTGGAGGCCCTGGACCGGCTCGCGGACGGTGAGCCGCTGTGGCGGGTGCACGAGGCCGTCTTCGGGGTGCTGGCCCTGGAGTCGGAGCCGGTGGACCCGCGGTTGTAGACGCCGCCCGGCCGTCCGTCACCTGGCGGCCCGGGCGAACGGTGCTGCCCTCGCCTCCGAGGGCAGTCGGCCACGACGGCGCAACCAGCAGCCTCGAACCGGCACGCGCACGTCCAGGACGGACACCCGACCCACCCGCGTCCCCCGCCGGTGTCGAGAGGCTGGCCGTGGCCCTGGCCGAAGGGGCCCGGTTCCAGGTGATTCCCGGGCTGATCGCCCAGCGACTCCGGGGCGGGCACGCCTGGGCGGTAGGCCCCCGCGAGTACGAGATCCATGACTGGAGCGATCGGTCCGCGCTCGTCGTGAACGCGCACACCGTCGATTCGAGCGGCACCGTCGGCTCCGTGTGGCAGCAGCGCCGGTAGCGCTGGAACGGCGCCGACGTGCTGCTGACCGCGTTGGAGCCGGCCCGCCGGATCTACCTGATCAAGCCGCCGCCGAAGCGCTGACCCACCGCCCCGGTGCCCCCGGCGGCGACCACGAGATCCATGCGGCTGCGCGGGGACAGCGGCGGGCTGTTCTGCGGTGATCGGCGCCTCGGCCGGTTCATGCCTGGAACTCGGTGAGGTCCGGACGAAAAATACAAGCACCGGAAACGGTCGAGAAGGGCGTGAAGGCAGGCGGTGACGGCCAGGATGGAGGCATGACCTACCACGTCGACTCGGAGGCCGGGCGGTTGCGCCGTGTGATCCTGCACCGGCCCGACCTGGAGCTCAAAAGGCTCACCCCCAGCAACAAGGACGCCCTGCTCTTCGACGACGTGCTGTGGGTGCGCCGGGCGCGCGCCGAGCACGACGGCTTCGCCGACGTCCTGCGCGACCGCGGGGTCGCCGTGCACCTCTTCGGCGATCTGCTCGCCGAGACCCTGGAACTGCCCGAGGCCCGCACCCTCGTCCTCGACCGGGTCTTCGACGAGAAGGAGTACGGCCCCCTCGCCACCGACCATCTGCGCGCCGCCTTCGAGACCCTGCCCGCGCGGGAGCTGGCGGAGGCGCTGGTGGGCGGCATGACCAAGCGGGAGTTCCTGGAGGCGCACGCGGAGCCGACGTCCGTCCGCTTCCATGTGATGGACCTCGACGACTTCCTGCTCGGGCCCCTGCCGAACCACCTCTTCACCCGAGACACCTCCGCCTGGGTCTACGACGGGGTCGCGATCAACGCCATGCGGCTGCCCGCCCGGCAGCGCGAGAGCGTCCACTTCGAGGCGATCTACCGGCACCACCCGCTGTTCCGTGACGAAACGTTCCGCGTCTGGTCCCGGGGGCAGGCCGACCACCCCTCCACCATCGAGGGCGGCGACGTCCTGGTGATCGGCAACGGCGCCGTGCTCATCGGGATGAGCGAGCGCACCACCCCGCAGGCCGTGGAGATGCTCGCGCACGAGCTCTTCGCGGCCGGCTCGGCGCGCACGATCGTCGCGCTCGACATGCCCAAACGGCGCGCCTTCATGCACCTCGACACCGTGATGACCATGGTCGACGGCGACACCTTCACCCAGTACGCCGGGCTCGGCATGCTGCGCTCGTACACCATTGAGCCCGGCGTCGGCGAGCGGGAGCTGAAGGTCACCGACCATCCGCCGGAGCACATGCACCGAGCGATCGCCGCCGCCCTCGGCCTGGGGGAGATCCGCGTGCTGACCGCCACGCAGGACGTGCACGCCGCCGAGCGGGAGCAGTGGGACGACGGCTGCAACGTGCTCGCGGTCGAGCCCGGAGTGGTGGTCGCCTACGAGCGGAACTCCACCACCAACACCCATCTGCGCAAGCGGGGCATCGAGGTGATCGAGATCCCGGGCAGCGAGCTGGGACGGGGCAGGGGCGGTCCCCGGTGCATGAGCTGTCCCGTGGAGCGGGACGCCGTCCAGTGATGCTGTATATAAATGTGAAGGGTCGTATAGACTTACGGAGTCCTTTGCCGCCGTACCTCTGGAGC
This sequence comes from Streptomyces sp. NPDC052301, assembly GCF_044593395.1. Lineage (NCBI taxonomy): Bacteria > Bacillati > Actinomycetota > Actinomycetes > Kitasatosporales > Streptomycetaceae > Streptomyces > Streptomyces sp. NPDC052301. The sequence goes on from NZ_JBIUBE010000003.1 coordinate 99,030, forward strand.
GCCCCCCATGGCGACAGTCCCGACCGCCGCCCTCGCCGGCCGCCACTTCCTCAAGGAGCTGGACTTCAGCGCGGAGGAGCTGCGCGGCCTGGTCGAGCTGGCGGCCGAGCTGAAGGCCGCCAAGAAGGCCGGGACCGAGACGCAGTACCTGCGCGGCCGTAACATCGCGCTGATCTTCGAGAAGACCTCGACGCGCACCCGGTGCGCGTTCGAGGTGGCCGCCGCCGACCAGGGCGCCTCCACCACGTACCTCGACCCTTCCGGCTCGCAGATCGGGCACAAGGAGTCCGTGCGGGACACCGCCCGCGTCCTCGGCCGGATGTTCGACGGCATCGAGTACCGCGGCGACAGCCAGGCCAAGGTCGAGGAGCTGGCCGCATACGCAGGCGTGCCGGTCTACAACGGCCTCACCGACGACTGGCACCCCACCCAGATGCTCGCCGACGTGCTCACCATGACCGAGCACAGCGCCCGGCCGCTGACGGAGACCGCCTTCGCCTACCTCGGCGACGCCCGCTTCAACATGGGCAACTCCTACCTGGTCACCGGCGCCCTGCTCGGCATGGACGTGCGGATCGTCGCCCCGAAGTCCTACTGGCCCGCCCAGGAGATCGTCGACCGCGCCCAGGAACTGGCCGCGTCCAGCGGTGCCCGGATCACCCTCACCGAGGACGTGGCGGAGGGGGTGGCGGGCGCCGGCTTCGTCGCCACCGACGTCTGGGTCTCCATGGGGGAGCCCAAGGAGGTCTGGGCCGAGCGGATCGAGGCACTGGCGCCGTACGCCGTGACCATGGACGTCCTGCGCGCCACCGGCAACCCGGACGTGAAGTTCCTGCACTGCCTGCCGGCCTTCCACGACCTCGGCACCAAGGTGGGGCAGGAGATCCACGCGACCTACGGCCTGACCTCGCTCGAGGTCACGGACGAGGTGTTCGAGTCCGCCCACTCGGTCGTCTTCGACGAGGCCGAGAACCGCCTGCACACCATCAAGGCGGTGCTGGTCGCCACACTCGCCCGGTAACCCCTGGTCCACGCCCCCGACCAGCCCTTATCCTGGCCGACGGCCCGGAATCACCCATTCCGGCCGTCGCCGCGACCCCACCCCGGTCGCCCGCACCACCAGAAACGAGCACCACCCGCAATGCCCGCTCCCCGCATCAAGTCCCCGCACCTGCTCGTCGCCGAATCCGGCGCCGACCGCGAGGGCCACGGCCTGCAGCGCACGATGGGCCTCTTCCAGCTCATCTGCTTCGGCGTCGGCGCCATCGTCGGCACCGGCATCTTCGTCGGTCTCTCCGACTCCGTCGCCCAGGCCGGTCCGGCCGTCGTCGTCTCCTTCGTCCTCGCCGCGATCACCTGCGTCTTCACCGCCTTCTCCTTCGCGGAGCTGGGCGGCGCGATCCCGGTCTCCGGCTCCTCGTACTCCTTCGCCTACGCCGGTCTCGGCGAGACCACCGCCTTCCTGGTCGGCTGGTGCCTGCTGCTGGAGTACGGCATCTCCATCTCGGCCGTCGCGGTCGGCTGGAGCCAGTACGTCAACGAGCTGCTGCACAGCCTCACCGGCGTCCAGCTCCCGGCCGTCCTGTCCGCGGGCCCCGGTGACGGCGGGATCGTGAACCTGCCCGCCGTGATCGTCATCGCCATGGCCTCCGTGCTGCTGGTGCGCGGGGTGCGCGAGAGCGCCCGGGCCACGGCCGCCATGGCCGCCGTGAAGCTCGTCATCCTGCTGGCCTTCTGCGCCATCGGCTACAGCGCCTTCAAGCACGGCAACCTCACCCCGTTCTCCCCTGCCGGCCTCGGCGGCATCGGCGCGGGCACCACGGCCGCGTTCTTCTCCTACATCGGCTTCGACGCGATCACCACGGCCGGCGAGGAGGCCAAGAACCCGCGCCGGGACATCCCGGTCGCGATCATGGTCTGCATGGGCATCGTGACCCTGCTGTACTGCGCGGTCGCGCTCGCCGCGATCGGCGCCGTCGGCGGCAAGCAGGTGGCGGGCCGCCCCGCGGCGCTCTCCTACGTCGTCAACGCGGTCACCGGCTCCAGCATCGGCGGCGGGGTCATCGCCTTCGGCGCGGTCGTCGCCATCGCCTCGGTCGTCCTCGCCGTGATGTACGGCCAGACCCGCATCCTGATGTCGATGTCCCGGGACGGACTGATCCCGCGCGTCTTCGAGAAGGTCTCCCCGAAAACCTCCACGCCGGTGGCCGGCACGCTGATCGTCGCCCTGGTCTTCGCGCTCCCGGCGGCCTTCGCCTCCCTCGACGCCGTGATGAACCTGTGCACCATCGGCACGCTCGCCATCATGGCCGTCGTCAACATCGTGGTGATCGCGCTGCGCCGCCGCGAGCCGGGCCTCACCCGCAGTTTCCGCGTCCCGCTGTACCCCGTGGGCCCGGTGCTCGGTGTCGGCTTCTGCCTGTACCTGATGTACGAGACCGGCTGGCGGACCTGGGTCCAGTTCGCCGTGTTCCTCGTGGTGGGCCTGCTGGTCTACGTCGGCTACGGCCGCCGGCACTCCACGCTGGCCGAGGCGGCCCCCGAGGTCACGCCGGACGCCGCTGACCAGGAATTGCAGGCAGTCTGAACCACACCGCCTTGCCCGACGGGGTGGGGCGGTGACCGCAGGAGGAGCTGAGGGCGCGGATCAGCAGCAGCCCGCGCCCGCCCTCCTGCCAGAGGTCGGGTTCCTCGATCACCGGGCGGGTCAGATGGCCCGGCGGCGCCGGGTCCGCGTCGTGCACCTCGACCTGGCAGCCGGTCGGCATCAGCTCCACCACCAGCTCTATCGGACCGCGCCCCGCGGTGTGCTCCACCGCGTTGGCCACCAGCTCGGCCGTGAGCAGCTCCGCGGTGTCGCTGTCGGCCGTGTGCTCCACCTCGGCGAGGGCCGTCCGCACCAGGGCACGGGCCACGGGCACCGCGGCGGCGGTGTGCGGCAGTGCGATGCGCCAGGAAGCCGGTTCGGTGGGGCGTTCGTGCAAGGCGAGTCCGTTCATGGAGCAGGCTGTCCTGCTTTCGACTGTAGGAATGGTACGGGCCCGGCCACCACAGACCGTCGTCGGGCTTCGCCCGGGACCGTCGGCCCCGGTACCGGGCGGCTTACCCAGGCGAACGGCGCACCTCGCCCCGGCGAGACCACTGTTACGGCGCTGTCGACGACCGGTGACGCACGTGACCTGTTTCGGCCGATCGGCGTACGGCTGTCGCGTGCCCGTGACGACAGTCACAAATGAGTGATAGCTTCGGGGGGTAGTGCAACGTACGGCACCGCCGCCCTAGGAGGCCGCACGTCATGAGTCCCTTCACCGGCTCCGCCGCCCGCACCGCCGACTGGGAGCACCTGCGGGTCCAGCTCGCCGACGGGGTCGCCACCGTCACCCTCGCCCGGCCCGACAAACTCAACGCGCTCACCTTCGGCGCCTACGCCGACCTGCGCGACCTGCTCGCCGAGCTGTCCCGGGAGCGCGCGGTACGGGCCCTCGTGCTGGCCGGTGAGGGGCGCGGCTTCTGCTCCGGCGGCGACGTCGACGAGATCATCGGCGCCACCCTGTCCATGGACACCGCCCAGCTGCTCGACTTCAACCGGATGACCGGCCAGGTCGTCCGGGCGATCCGCGAATGCCCCTTCCCGGTGATCGCCGCCGTGCACGGGGTCGCGGCGGGCGCGGGAGCCGTTCTGGCCCTCGCGGCGGACTTCCGGGTGGCGGACCCCTCGGCGCGCTTCGCCTTCCTCTTCACCCGGGTCGGCCTCTCCGGCGGCGACATGGGCGCGGCCTATCTGCTGCCCCGGGTGGTGGGGCTCGGTCACGCCACCCGCCTGCTGATGCTGGGCGAGCCGGTCCGCGCTCCCGAGGCGGAGCGCATCGGTCTGATCAGCGAGCTGACCGAGGAGGGCCACGCCGACGAGGCGTCCGGGCAGCTCGCCCGCCGCCTGGCCGACGGCCCCGCGCTGGCCCACGCCCAGACGAAGGCCCTGCTGACGGCCGAGCTCGACATGCCGCTCGCGGCCTCGGTGGAGCTGGACGCCTCCACCCAGGCCCTGCTGATGAACGGCGAGGACTACGCGGAGTTCCACGCGGCCTTCACGGAGAAGCGCCCGCCGAAGTGGCGGGGGAGGTGAGGTCCCATGCGTGTGGCGATCATCGGCGGAGGCCCCGGCGGCCTCTACGCCGCCGCCCTGCTGAAACGGCTGGACCCCGCGCGGGACGTCACCGTCTGGGAGCGCAACGCCCCCGACGAGACCTTCGGCTTCGGCGTCGTCCTCTCCGACGAGACCCTGGGCGGCATCGAACACGCCGACCCCGTGGTGTACGAGGCGCTCGAGCGGCACTTCGTACGGTGGGACGACATCGACATCGTCCACCGGGGCACCCGGTACACCTCCGGCGGGCACGGCTTCGCCGCGGTGCGCAGGCGGACCCTGCTGAAGATCCTGCACGAGCGCTGCCACGCCCTCGGGGTGGAGATCCACTTCGGCACCGAGGCCCCGCCCCTGGAGCAGCTCTCCGCGACCCACGACCTGGTCGTCGCCGCCGACGGTGTGCACAGCGCCACCCGCGCGAGCCACGCCGACGTGTTCCGCCCCCGGGTGACCGCGCACCGCTGCCGCTACATCTGGCTCGCCGCCGACTTCGCCTTCGACGCCTTCCGCTTCGAGATCGCCGAGACCGAGCACGGCGTGATGCAGCTGCACGGCTACCCCTACTCGGCCGGCGCCTCCACCGTGATCATCGAGATGCGCGAGGAGGTCTGGCGGGCGGCCGGTTTCGACGAACTGGCGGAACACGAGTCCATCGAGCGCTGCGCCAAGATCTTCGCGGACGCGCTCGGCGGACGCCCCCTGCACTCCAACAACTCGACCTGGACGACCTTCCGCACGGTGGTCGACGAGCGCTGGTCGCACGGCAACGTCGTCCTCCTCGGGGACGCCGCCCACACCGCCCACTTCTCCATCGGCTCCGGCACCAAGCTCGCCGTGGAGGACGCCCTCGCGCTCGCCGCCTGTCTGCGCGAGCGGCCCACCCTCCAGGAGGCGCTGGCCGCGTACGAGGAGGAGCGCAAGCCCGTCGTCGCCTCCACCCAGCGGGCCGCCCGGGCGAGCCTGGAGTGGTTCGAGAACCTGCCGCTGTACCTCGACCAGCCGCCCCGCCAGTTCGCCTTCAACCTGCTCACCCGCAGCCGCCGCGTCACCCACGACAACCTTCGGCTGCGCGACTCCCGCTTCACCGAGGCGGTGGAGCGCGAGTTCGGCTGCCCGCCCGGTACGCCCCCCATGTTCACCCCGTTCCGGCTGCGCGGGCTGACCCTGCGCAACCGGGTCGTCGTCTCCCCGATGGACATGTACTCGGCGGTCGACGGCATCCCGGGCGACTTCCACCTCGTCCACCTCGGCGCCCGCGCCCTCGGCGGGGCCGGCCTGGTGATGACCGAGATGGTCTGCGTCAGCGCGGAGGGCCGGATCACCCCCGGCTGCGCCGGCCTCTACACCGGCCGGCAGGCCGAGGCCTGGCGGCGGGTCACCGAGTTCGTGCACACCCAGGCACCCGGCACCGCGATCGGCGTACAGCTCGGCCACTCCGGCCGCAAGGGCTCCACCAAGCTGATGTGGGAGGGCATGGACGAGCCGCTGCCCGAGGGCAACTGGCCCCTCGTCGCCGCCTCCCCGCTGCCGTACCGGCCCGGCGGCCAGACCCCGCGCCAGCTCTCCCGGGCCCAGCTCACCGACATCCGCGAACAGTTCACCGCCGCCGCGTGGCGGGCCGCCCGGGCCGGCTTCGACCTGCTGGAACTGCACTGCGCCCACGGCTATCTGCTCTCCGGGTTCCTCTCCCCGCTCACCAACCGCCGCACCGACGCCTACGGTGGCTCACTGGAGAAGCGGCTGCGGTTCCCGCTGGAGGTGTTCGACGCCGTCCGGACCGTGTGGCCGGCCGAACGGCCCATGACGGTCCGCATCTCCGCCACCGACTGGGCCGAGGGCGGCACCACCGCCGAGGACGCCGTCGGGATCGCCCGCGCCTTCGCCGCGCACGGCGCCGACGCGATCGACGTCTCCACCGGGCAGGTGGTGGCCGAGGAGCAGCCGGAGTTCGGCCGGTCGTACCAGACGCCGTTCGCCGACCGCATCCGGCACGAGGCCGGTGTCCCGGTGATCGCGGTCGGCGCGATCTCCTCGTGGGACGACGTCAACTCGCTCGTGCTCGCCGGCCGCACCGACCTGTGCGCGCTGGCCCGTCCCCACCTGTACGACCCGCACTGGACCCTGCACGCGGCGGCCGAGCAGGGCTACGAGGGCCCGGGCGCCGGGTGGCCCGCGCCGTACCGGGCGGGCAGCCGCCGCCCGCAGACCGGCCGCACGGACGCCCCCAAGCCCAGGCTGACCCTCGACGGCTGAGTGTCGGAGCCCTCTGCTGCACTCGGACGGTGAGCGTGATCTCCGAGTGCTTCTGGGCGGCCGACCGGCAGGCGGCGGTGGAGCGGGCGATCGGGCCGGGCCGGGACGGGCTCGCCGCGGCCCTGGCACACCGCGCCAGGACGGCCGGGGCGCAGGTGTACTGCCGGTTCTGCGCCTGACGCGCCTCACACTCCCACGAACCGGGCGCCCGCGTCCCGCAGCCGCTCGTGCAGGGCACGGAACACCTCCGCCGAGCGCACGCCCGGCCAGCCGGCCGGCAGCAGCGCGGTGGGCAGTCCCGGGTCGGTGTACGGCAGGTGGCGCCAGGAGTCCAGGGCGAGGAGGTAGTCGCGGTAGGCGTCCTCGGGCGGGGTGGCCGCGCGGCGCTGCCAGGCGCGCAGGACCGGCCCGTGCGCGTCCAGGAAGCGTTCGTGCTCCTTGGCCACGGCGGCGAGGTCCCACCAGCGGGCCACCGCCTCGGCCGTGGCCGCGAAGCCCAGGTGCTCCCCGCGGAAGAAGTCCACGTACGGGTCCAGGTGCAGCCGTACGAGCGTGTGCCGCGCCTCCTCGTACAGGCGCGCAGGAGCGATCCACACGCCGGGCGCCGCGGTGCCGAACCCCAGGCCGGCCAGCCGGGAGCGCAGGACGTGCCGCTTCTGCCGCTCCGACTCGGGCACCGAGAACACCGCGAGCACCCAGCCCTCGTCCTGCGGCGGCGCCGTGGCGTAGATGCGGCGGTCGCCGTCCAGGAGCAACTGGCGTGCCTCGGCGGAGAGTTCGTAGCCGGCCGCGCCGGACTCCGTGCGGGCCGGCAGCAGCAGACCGCGGCGTTTGAGCCGGGACACCGAGGAGCGGACGGAGGGCGCGTCCACACCGACCGCGGCCAGCAGCCGGATCAGCTCGGCGACCGGCACCGGGCCGGGCATGAAGCGACCGTACGCGCCGTAGAGCGTGACGATGAGGGACCGGGGGGCGTGCTGCTCGGACACGTTGATCATTTTAGGTCGTCGGCGTCACCGCCGGTCACCTTCGGTGCGCAGCCGGAACCGCTGCAGCTTGCCGGTGGCCGTGCGGGGCAGTGCGTCGAGGAAGACGAACTCGCGGGGACACTTGTAGGGAGCCAGCTCGGAGGTGAGGAAGGCACGCAGCGTCTCGGGGTCGCGCCGGGCGCCGTCCCGCAGGACCGTGTACGCCACCACGACCTGCCCACGGGCCTCGTCGGGTCGGCCCACGACCGCCGTCTCCACCACGTCCGGGTGGCGCAGCAGGGCGTCCTCCACCTCCGGTCCGGCGATGTTGTACCCGGCGGAGATGATCATGTCGTCGGCGCGGGCCACGTAGCGGAAGTAGCCGTCGGTCTCGCGGACGTAGGTGTCGCCGGTGATGTTCCAGCCGCCCCTGACGTACTCGCGCTGCCGCGGGTCGGCGAGATAGCGGCAGCCGACCGGCCCGCGCACGGCCAGCAGCCCGGGCTCGCCGTCGGGCACCGGCGTGCCGTCCGCGTCCTGGATCCGCGCCTGCCAGCCCGGTACCGGGACGCCGGTGGTGCCGGGTCTGATGTGCTCGTCGGCGGCGGAGACGAAGATGTGCAGCAGCTCGGTGGCGCCGATGCCGTTGATGATGCGGACACCGGTGCGCTCGTGCCAGGCCCGCCAGGTGGCCGCGGGCAGGTTCTCGCCCGCCGACACGCAGCGGCGCAGGGACGAGACGTCGTACCGGTCCAGCTCGTCCAGCATGGCGCGGTACGCGGTCGGGGCGGTGAACAGCACCGAGACGCGGTGTCCGGCGATCGCGGGGAGCAGATGGCGGGGTCCCGCCTGTTCGAGGAGCAGGGTGCTGGCGCCCGCTCGCATCGGGAAGACCACCAGCCCGCCGAGGCCGAAGGTGAAGCCGAGCGGGGGACTGCCGGTGAAGACGTCGTCGCTCCGGGGGCGAAGGACGTGCCGGGAGAAGGTGTCGGCGATCGCGAGCACGTCCCGGTGGAAGTGCATGCACCCTTTTGGGCGACCCGTGGTGCCGGAGGTGAAGGCGATCAGGGCCACGTCGTCGGCCGCGGTGTCGACCGCCGGGAACGGGGTGCCGGGTGCCGGGCGGCGCAGCAGGTCGTCGGGGGCGTCGCCGCCGTACGTCGTGATCCCCAGGCCCGGGACCTCGGCCTTGGCCAGGTCGTCCACCGCCCGGACGTCGCACAGCGCGTACTGCACCCGGGCGATCTCGCACAGGGTCGCGAGCTCGTGCGGGCGCTGCTGGGCCAGCACGGTGACCGCGACCGCGCCCGCCTTCAGCACGGCCAGCCAGCAGGCGGCGAGATGGGGGGTGGTGGGGCCGCGCAGCAGCACCCGGTTGCCGGGGACCACGCCCAGCTCACCGGTGAGCAGGTGCGCGATCCGGTCGACGTGGCCGCGCAGCTCGCCGTACGTCCAGCCGGGGCCGTCCAGGGTGTGGAAGACCGGGCGGTCCGCGTCGGCGTGGTCCAGCAGTTCCGCGGCGCAGTTCAGCCGACCGGGGTAGCGCAGCTCCGGCAGGTCGAACCGCAGCTCGGGCCACGCGTCCGGCGGGGGCAGGTGGTCGCGCGCGAAGGTGTCGACATGGGCCGAGACATGCATCGGTGGTTCGCCCCCTGTGCCTAGCCGTGACAAGCGTTCGTACGGGCTTTCTGGCGGGCTCGCGGTTCGAGCGTATCGTGTTGGTGACGGCAGTCAACTGTCCGCGATAACGTCGGAGGCCGGCCGCCATGACGTCGGACGGTGGCGGTGAGGGCCGCGGTGGCCCGAACCGGAGGGAGGACGGCAGTGCCCGCATTCTCACTCGAACCGGAGCAGCTCGCCTGGTGCGCCGAGCTGCGCGCGCTGGCGGCCGAACGGCTGCGCCCGCTCGCCGACAAGGGCGAACCGGGCCGCGTCAACCGGCCGCTCCTCGCCGAACTCGGCCGACTCGGGCTGCTCGCACAGCTGTTCACCTCGGGAGCGCTCGAGCTGTGCCTGATGCGCGAGTCCCTCGCCCAGGCCTGCACCGAGGCCGAGACCGCCCTCGCCCTCCAGGGCCTCGGCGCCCACCCGGTGCACACCCACGGCACCCCCGCACAGCGCGAGCGCTGGCTGCCCCCGGTCGCCGACGGCAGCGCGGTCGCCGCCTTCGCGCTGAGCGAGCCGGGGGCCGGTTCGGACGCGGCCGCACTCGCCCTGGCGGCGGAGCGGGACGGCACCGGCTGGCGGCTCACCGGCGCCAAGTGCTGGATCTCCAACGCGCCCGAGGCCGACCTCTACACGGTCTTCGCCCGTACCACGCCCGGCGTCGGAGCCCGGGGCGTGACCGCCTTCCTGGTCCCCGCCGACCGGCCCGGGCTCACCGGCACCGCCCTGGAGATGATCTCGCCGCACCCCCTCGGCGCCCTCGACTTCGACGCCGTGCCCGTCACCGCCGCCGACGTCCTCGGCGAGGCCGACCGCGGCTTCGCCGTCGCCATGGGCACCCTCAACCTCTTCCGGCCCAGCGTCGGCGCCTTTGCCGTCGGCATGGCCCAGGCCGCCCTGGACGCCACCGTCCGGCACACCCGCCGCAGGGAGGCGTTCGGCGGCCCGCTGAGGGAGCTGCAGACCGTGTCCCACCAGGTCGCCGAGATGGCGCTGCGCACGGAGGCGGCCCGGCTGATGGTGTACGCGGCGGCGACGGCGTACGACGAGGGCGCCGCCGACGTCCCGCAGCGCGCCGCGATGGCCAAGCTGCTCGCCACCGAGACGGCGCAGTACGTCGTCGACACCGCCGTCCAGCTGCACGGCGCCCGCGCCCTGCGCCGCGGCCACCTCCTGGAACACCTCTACCGCGAGGTGCGCGCACCGCGCATCTACGAAGGGGCGAGCGAGGTCCAACGGGGCATCATCGCCAAGGAGTTGTACGCCACGGCGGCCAAGGAGGACCAGTGAGCACGGAGCGCGTCAATCCGCCCGAGCTGTCCCCGCCCACCGGCTTCTCGCACGCCGTGGTCGCGGCCGGCTCCCGCGTGGTGTTCCTCGCCGGGCAGACCGCACTCGACACCGACGGCAAGGTCACCGGGGCCACGCTTCCCGAGCAGTTCGAGAGGGCGCTCGGCAACCTCCTCACCGCCCTGCGGGCGGCCGGCGGCACCCCCGCCGACCTCGCCCGCGTCACCGTCTACGCCACCGACGTCGCCGCCTACCGCAATCACGCCCGTGAACTCGGGCGCATCTGGCGGGACTCGGCGGGCCGGGACTATCCCGCGATGGCCGTCGTCGAGGTCGTACGGCTGTGGGACGAGCAGGCCCTGGTGGAGCTGGACGGGTTCGCGGTGCTGCCGTAGCCGGTCAGGCCGCCACGGCGAGCCGGTCCGCCGGGAGCCGGCAGGGCGGCACCACCCGGCCGTCCGGGTGCAGCTCCCCGCTGTCGTCGAAGACGATCGAGCCGTCGCACAGCAGGGTCCAGCCCTGCTCGGGGCGGGCGGCCACGGGGTGCCGGACGAGGGTGCCGGGACCGGCGCAGGAGGGGGAGTGGGAACACATGGCGCACCTCCACATCGGATGCGAGGGGTGCCGGCGGCCTACTCGCCGCCCGGTCACCCCTAGACCATGCCCCCGCCGTGAACGCCCCGGAACCGTCCGCCGTGAAGCGTGACAACACCCGGACAATTGCCGGTCGTCCCCGCAGGGCGGACGCGTCGTACGCCGTGGAAGCGGCAGGTGGGGGACGCGGGTCGGGGGCCCTGTCCCGAGCGCCGGTCAGGGGTCACTCGCGTGCGCCCGTCAGCTCCACCGGCCGGCGACGCGGGGAGAGACCGGCCAGACGCAGCGGCAGGGCCCCGTTCTGCTCGGCGGTCAGCGAGGGCAGCGGGTTGAACGCCTGGAGCACGAAGCCGATGCGCTCGCGGCGCAGCAGGGCCGGCCTGGTCTCGCTAAGCAGCCTGGCCGTCCTCACCTACCTTCGGTCCTGATCCGGCCCCGCGCTCACGGAGCAGGGAATCCGGCAACACGGCCGGACGGTCCGGCGGCGGGACGCGCCACCGATGGGGTGACGGTCACGGCCGGTGGTGCGGGTGGCCGGTACCAGTGGAGGCCGTCGATCCCCTGGAACCCGGAGGTACCCCATGCCCGTACGCCCCGTCCTCGCCACGGCCCTCGGCGCCGGCGCCCTGCTGTGCGCCGCCGTCGGTCCGGTCGGCGCGGACCCTTCCGAGACCATCGGCGTCGACGCCACCGGCCGGCTCGCGTCGGACGGCACCGTCACCCTCTCGGGCAGCTACCGCTGCACGGCCGGCACCGGACCGGTGTTCGTCGGCTCCTCGGTCAGCCAGTCCGACCCGCACGTCCTGCACGGTGTCGGCGGCAGCATGGCCCAGTGCGACGGTGCCGAGCACCGCTGGCAGAACTCGGGGAAGGTGTCGTCGGAGAACCTCCAGGCGGGATCCGCCCATGTCCAGGCCACGCTGCTGGAGATGCGCCCGGCGGGTGTCGCGGTGCTGCCCGCCGTCCACGCGGTCATGGACCAGGACGTCACCCTCGTCCAGCAGTGAGTTCCCGGTCCGGCGGAGCGCTCCCGCGCCGGACCACCGGGGTGCCCGGCCGGCGCAGGGCGGCCACGAACTTGTACCGGGAGCCCCGGTACACCGAGCGCACCCACTCCACCGGGGAGCCTGCCGCGTCCCGGGAGTGCCGGGACAGCAGCAGCATCGGCAGTCCCACGTCGGTGGCGAGCAGCTGGGCCTCGCGCGGGGTGGACAGGGAGGTCTCGATGGTCTCGTCGGCCTCCGCGAGATGGACGCCGTACACCTCGGCGAGCGCGGTGTAGAGCGAGGGGTACCGGGTCAGGGACTCACGCAGCCCGGGGAAGCGCCGCACCGACAGGTGGGTCGTCTCGATCGCCATGGGATCGCCTCCGGCCAGCCGCAGCCGTTCGACGCGCAGCACCCGCTCCCCGATGGCGACGCCGAGCAGCCGCGCCAGCCGCTCGTCCGCCGGCACCTCCCCGACGTCCAGCATCTGCGAGGAGGGCGTGAGCCCCTGTGCCCGCATGTCCTCGGTGTGCGAGGTCAGCTGGAGCGTGCGGTACAGCTTGGGCTGGGCGACGAACGTGCCCTTGCCCTGGATCCGGTCGAGCCGGCCCTCCCCGACCAACTCCTGGAGCGCCTGCCGGACGGTGGTCCGTGAGGTGTCGAACCGGACGGCGAGCAGCCGCTCCGCAGGCATGGCCGAGCCGGGCTGCAGCGCGTCGGCCATGGCGAGCAGTTGCTGTTTGATCCGGTAGTACTTCGGCACGCGCGCGCCGTCGGCGTCGATGGTCATGCCTGCCTTCCCAACCCGTGTCGGTGGGCTCCCGTTATAGCGACCAACTGTCCTATGGTCTAGTCCAACTCGTTTCCGGTGAACTCCGGTGGGCGAAAAGGGTCGTATGCGGACGGACGCGCTCCGGTGACTTTCTCGTAACGGCCTCCACCGGCTTCCCGGACCACCCTTGACACCCCGAAAGGTCTAGGCCAAGCTCCACCGTACTGGTCTACACCATTAGTGGCCAGGTCCCGAGCCCTACGTGCAACAGCGTCGTACGCAGGTCACCGCCGAGGGCGTGGGGGGTTAGTGGCATCCCTGAGGAGGGTGGCGTGAAGCGCAAGCTCGCTGCCGCGATCGTGATCGCGGGCATGATGGTCTCCGTTGCGGCGTGTGGCGGAAACGACGGCAAGGACAGCGGCAAGGACGCGGGACCGGAGAGCTGGAAGGGCCAGACCCTGACGGTCTGGACCATGGACGGCTCGGCCCCGCCGCAGTGGTCCAAGGACGTCCAGGCCGCGTTCGAGAAGAAGACCGGCGCGAAGCTGAAGTTCGAGATCCAGAAGTGGGACGGGATCCAGCAGAAGATCACCACCGCCCTCTCCGAGGACAACCCGCCGGACGTCCTGGAGGTCGGCAACACCCAGACCCCCGCGTACGCGGCCACCGGCGGCCTCGCCGACCTCGCCGACCTGAAGAAGGAGATCGGCTCCGACTGGACGCCGTCGGTCTCCCAGTCCTCCGTCTACGAGGGCAAGCAGTACGCCGCCCCCTGGTACTTCGCCAACCGTGTCGTCATCTACAACAAGGCGATCTGGGCGAAGGCCGGCATCAAGTCCACCCCCAAGACCCGCGACGAGTTCCTCGAGGACCTGCAGACCATCGGCAAGAAGACGGACGCCGAGCCGATCTACCTGCCGGGCCAGAACTGGTACTTCTTCGACGGCCTGATCATCGGTCAGGGCGGCGACCTGGTGAAGAAGCAGGGCGACAAGTACGTCTCCAACCTCGCCGACCCGAAGGTCACCGCGGCCATGGAGATCTACAAGAAGTACGCCGCCCTCTCCAAGGCCCCCAAGGACAAGGACGAGGCCACCCCGCAGCAGGCCACCGTCTTCGCCAAGGGCAAGACGGGCGCGTTCATCGGCATGGGCTGGGAGGCCGGCACCGCCATCCAGGCCAACAAGGCCATCGAGAAGGACCTCGGCTACTTCACCATCCCCGGTGAGAGCGCCGGCAAGCCGGAGGGCGTCTTCCTCGGCGGCTCCAACCTCGCCGTCGCCCAGGGCAGCAAGAAGCAGTCCCTGGCCAAGGAGTTCCTGAAGATCGCCCTGTCCGACACGTACGAGGGCGAGCTGTCCAAGCTCAACGGCGTCATCCCGAACAAGACGGCCCTGCAGACCAACCTGGGGGGCAACGGCGCCGCCGAGGCCGCCGCACCGGCCGCCGCCGGCGGCGGTACCACCCCGCTGATCCCTGAGTGGGCCGCGGTGGAGAACACGCCGAACCCGATCAAGTCCTACATGACCGCGGTCCTGAACGGCAAGGCGCCCGAGGCCGCCGCCAAGGACGTCGAGTCCGAGATCAACAAGCGCCTGGCCCAGCAGAACTAGTCCCGCACCGGGGGCGCCCGTCCAGGCGTCCCCGGCCTCATGTGCCGTGCGCGTCCCTCGCCGTGCGCAGGGCACACGCATTCGTACGGCCACGGAAGAGATGACAACTCATGTCAGTGCAGACCGAAGGCACGGACACGGCCGGGCAGCCCGCTGTCCGCAAGGCCAGGACACCCGGGCCGCCGACGGGTGAGGACCGCGGCTCCCGGGCCCCCTCCCGGCGCGGTGCCGCCGCCCCCTATCTCCTGCTGCTGCCGGCGCTGCTGGCCACCCTGGTCCTGCTCGGCTGGCCCCTGGTGAAGAACGGCATGCTGTCGTTCCAGAACCTCAACCCGCGCCAGCTCATCCAGCACCTCACCGAGTGGAACGGGGTGGACAACTACAAAGAGGTCCTCACCGGTTCGGACTTCTGGAACGTCGTCGAGCGCTCGGTGGTCTTCACCGCGATCAACGTCGTCCTGATCATGGTGATCGGCACCCTGGTCGGGCTGCTCCTGGCCCGCCTCGGCAAGAGGATGCGGCTGCTGCTCATGGTCGGTCTCGTGCTCGCCTGGGCCATGCCGATCCTCGCGGCCACCACCGTCTACCAGTGGCTGTTCGCCCAGCGGTTCGGCGTCGTCAACTGGGTCCTGGACAAGCTCGGCTGGCACTCCATGGCCGACTACAACTGGACCGGCAGCCAGACCTCCACGTTCACCGTGATCATCCTGCTGCTCGTCTGGGGGTCGGTCCCCTTCGTGGCGATCAACCTCTACGCCGCCACCACCACGATCCCCAGGGAGCTGTACGAGGCCGCGTCCCTGGACGGCGCCGGCGCCTGGAAGAGCTTCACCTCGGTGACCTTCCCCATCCTGCGGCCCTTCCTGTACTCCACGACCTTCCTCGAGGTCATCTGGATCTTCAAGGCGTTCCCGCAGATCTTCGCCATCAACGGGGGCGGCCCCGACCACCTCACCGAGACGCTGCCGATCTACGCCTTCGTCCAGGGCGTCGGCAACCAGCACTTCGGCGTCGGTGCGGCCATCTCGTTCCTGACCATCCTGGTGCTGCTCGTCATGACCTCGTACTACCTGCGCATGGTGCTCAAGCAAGAGGAGGACGAGCTGTGAAGCGCTCGCTCTTCGGCCGAGTGTGGCCCAACGCGACCGCCGTCGTCCTCTTCGCCGGCTTCGTGTTCCCCGTCTACTGGATGTTCGCGACGGCCTTCAAGCCGACCGGCGACATCATCTCCGAGAACCCGGTGTGGTTCCCGACGAACGTCACCTTCAGCCATTTCAAGAAGGCCGTCGACGCGGACAACTTCTGGACGCTGGTCGGCAACTCCGTGACGGTGACGATCTGTTCGGTGCTGCTGTCCCTCGTCATCGCCCTGTTCGCCGCCTTCGCGCTCGCCCGGATGCGGTTCCGTGGCCGGCGCGGGCTCATCGTGACCTTCATGCTGGCGCAGATGGCGCCCTGGGAGGTCATGATCATCGCCATGTACATGATCGTCCGGGACAACGACATGCTCGACAGCCTGGTCCCGCTCACCGTCTTCTACACGATGATGGTGCTGCCTCTGACCGTCCTGACGCTGCGCGGCTACGTAGCCGCCGTGCCCAAGGAGCTCGAGGAGTCCGCGATGGTCGACGGCTGCACCCGCGTCCAGGCCTTCCGCAGGGTGATCTTCCCGCTGCTCGCGCCCGGCCTCATGGCCACCTCGCTGTTCGGGTTCATCACCGCCTGGAACGAGTTCCCGCTCGTCCTGATCCTCAACAAGGACAACGAGAAGCAGACCCTGCCGCTGTGGCTGTCGCAGTTCCAGACCGCCTTCGGCGACGACTGGGGCGCCACGATGGCCGCCTCGTCCCTGTTCGCGCTGCCCATCCTGATCCTCTTCATCTTCCTGCAACGCAAGGCTGTCAGCGGTCTGACCGACGGCGCCGTGAAGGGATGACCCCGCCGATGACCACACTCGCCACCACTGGGTCTGACAGCGGCTCCGCCGCGGGTGACACCCTCGCCCGTGACGCCCTCGCCGTCCTCCAGCCGGGGTTCGACGGCACCACCGCGCCCGACTGGGTGCGCCGCCGCCTCGGCGAGGGCCTCGCCTCCGTCGCCCTGTTCGGCCGCAACGTCGTCAGCGAGGAGCAGGTCACCGCCCTCACGGCCCAGTTGCGCGCCGAGCGGGACGATCTGCTGGTCGCCATCGACGAGGAGAGCGGCGACGTCACCCGCCTGGACGTGCGCACCGGCTCCTCCTTCCCCGGCAACCACGCCCTCGGCGCCGTCGACGACCCCGGCCTCACCCGGGCCGTCTCCCGCGAGCTCGGCCGGCGCCTGGCCGCCTGCGGCGTCACCTTCGACTGGGCGCCCTCCGCCGACGTCAACGCCAACCCCGACAACCCGGTCATCGGCGTCCGCTCCTTCGGTGCGGGCACCGACCTGGTCGCCCGGCACACCGCGGCCTGGGTCGAGGGCCTGCAGTCCACCGGCGTCGCCGCCTGCACCAAGCACTTCCCCGGCCACGGCGACACCAACGTCGACTCCCACCACGCCGTGCCCCGCATCGACGTCGACGCCGACACCCTCTACGCCCGCGAACTGCCGCCGTTCCGCGCGGCCATCGCCGCCGGCACCCGGGCGATCATGAGCGCGCACATCCTCGTGCCCGCCCTCGACCCCGACCGCCCCGGCACCCTCTCCCACCGCATCCTCACCGAGCTGCTGCGCGGCGAACTCGGCTACCAGGGCCTGATCGTCACCGACGGCATGGAGATGCGCGCCATCTCCGGCACCTACGGCCTGGAGCACGGCGTGGTCCTCGCCATCGCGGCCGGCGCCGACGCCATCTGTGTCGGCGGCGGGCTCTGCGACGAGGGCACCGTGCTGAAGCTGCGGGACGCGCTCGTGGCCGCCGTACGCGCCGGGGAACTGCCCGAGGAGCGGCTGGCCGACGCCGCCGCCCGGGTGCGCGAGCTGGCCGCCTGGACCGCCGGGGCACGCGGTGCCGCCGCCGGAACCGCGCCGGAGCCCGAGATCGGCCTGGTCGCGGCCCGCCGCGCGCTCACCGTGACCCGCGCCGGCACCGCCGTACCGGTCACCGCACCGGTGTACGTCGCCCAGTTCGAGCCGGCCCGCAACATCGCCGTCGGCGACCAGACCCCGTGGGGCGCGGCCGCCGAGCTCGAACGGCTGCTGCCCGGCACCACCTCCGGCTCCTTCACCGGCGAGGGCGCCGCCCCGGAGGTGCTCGCCGCCGCCGACGGCCGCCGGATCGTCGCCGTGGTCCGTGACGAGCACCGGCACGCCTGGATGGGCTCCGCCCTCGACACCCTGCTCGCCGCCCGCCCCGACACCGTCGTCGTGGAGATGGGCCTGCCGCAGGCCGCCCCGCGCGGCGCCCTGCACATCGCCACCTACGGCGCCGCCCGCGTCTGCGGCGTGGCGGCGGCGGAAGCCGTCGTCGCCGGCTGACCGACGGGCCCTCAGGCCGCCCGCACCCGCGGGCGGCCTGACCGGCACGGCAACCCCCTCGACCCGCCCCTGGACAAGATCTTCACCGTGCTCCGCGAGGGCATGGACCGCCTGCGCGCCCTCAGCCCCGCCCCGCTCGGCTTCGTCATGGAGCCCGGCCGCCATCTGGTCGCCGACCACGGTGCCGTCCGCGCCCACGTCTCGCGGCTGACCCGCCGTCGGCAGCCGGACGGAACGGACGCCCACTGGCTGTACCTCAGCTGCGGCAAGTTCAACGGCCTCCACGAGATGGACCAGTTGACGCACCGCATGGTCTTCCCGGGGCACGCCGGGGACGAGGAGCACGTCCTGGCGGTCGTCGCCGGCCCCACCTGCGACAGCGACGACGCCTACGGCGACGGCCGGCACCCGGTGCGCGTCCCCGCCTCCCTCACCTCCGGCGACCCGGTGTGTGAAGGCCCGGCCGCGGCCCGGTGGGCCCGGGCCTCCGCTTCCTGCCCGGGCCCGAGCAGATCGGCGACCAGCAGGAAGGCGGGAGGCAGGAGGCGTCCGGACAGGCCTGGTAGTCGGCCTCGGTGGCGAAGCCGGCGAAGTCCAGTTCGGCCGCGGCGGTCGACGGGTACCTCTCCGCCGTGCCGTGGAGCCGGGGGCGGGCGGACGGGGTGTGCAGGCAGGCGCGGAGCAGTGGGTCCTCGCTCGTCCCCGCCCGCAGCGCCTCGCGCACCTGCCGCTCCCAGGCCGCCCAGGCCGCCTCGCGCCGCGGCCCGGTGTCCAGCAGGTTGTCGCCGTGGTGCATCAGGGCCGTCGCCGCCACCACGTGGGGCAGCAGGTGCCGGGGGAGCAGCAGCCTCGCCGCGAGGCAGGCGGTCCGCCGGTGGCGTCGTACCAGCCGCCGCTGGGCGTCGTAGTCCCGGCGCACCCCCGGCTCCCGTACCCCGGCCGCGTCCGGGCTCTTCGTCCACGCACTCATGTGCCGACCGTAGGGACCACGCGGACACGAACGGGGTGGGGGCCGTGAGGCCGTCGACCACCCATGTGTACGCCGTGTACGCCTGCTCGGAGCGCCCCGCTCCCCACCCCTGCCGTCATCCAGAACTTCGCTAGGCCCCATCCGTGAGGCTGTCGGATGTCTCATGGCCGCCTCGGGGTGGACGACACGGCGAGAAGGGGCAACGCATCGTGAATGTCGGGGAGTTCGTGGCCGAGCTGAGCGCGGCCGGTGTGACGATGTACGAGGAGGACGGGCGGCTGCGCTACCGCGCCCCCAAGGGCGCGCTGACGCCGGAGCGGCTGGAGACCCTTCGCACCCACCGGGACGCCGTCCTCGCCCTGCTGCGGGAGCGGGAGTTCGGGCCGGCCGTCGTCGCCGACCCGGCGTCGGCGTACGAGCCGTTCCCGCTCACGGACGTCCAGTCGGCGTATCTGCTCGGCCGCAGCGAGGCCTTCGACTACGGCGGGGTCGCCTGTCACGGCTATCTGGAGATCGCGCTGCCGCACTGGGGAGCCGACCGGATCGAGCAGGCCTGGAACGAGCTGATCCGGCGCCACCCCATGCTGCGGGCCGTCGTCTCCGCCGAGGGCCATCAGCGCGTCCTGCCCGAGGTGCCGCGGTACCGGGTCCGCCACGAGGACCTGTGCGGCGCCGACGAGGAGACCCGCACCCGGGCCGTGGCGGCGACCCGCGGCGAGATGTCCCACCAGGTCCGGCAGACCGACCAGTGGCCGCTGTTCGACGTGCGCGTCACCGACACCGACCAGGCGCTGCTGCTGCACGTCGCCGTGGACCTGCTCATCTGCGACTACAGCAGCATCCGACTGCTGCTCGGCGAACTCGGCGCGCTGTGCGCCGAATCGCCGCGCACCGATTCGACGTGCGCCGACTCGCCGTGCGCCGATTCGACGTGTACCGACTCGACGTGTACCGACTCCCGGCGGACCGAGCCGCCGGGAGCGACCTTCCGCGACTACGTCCTCGCGGCCGTCCGCACCCGCGAGGGCACCCGTCACCAGCGTGACCGCGCCTACTGGTGGGACCGGATCGACAGCCTGCCGCCCGCGCCCGACCTGCCGCTGCGCACCGACTCCCTGGCCGCGCCACCGCGCTTCACCCGGCACGGGATGCGGCTCACCCCCGAGCAGACCGGCACCCTCGGCCGGCGCGCGACCGAGACCGGCGTCACCGCCTCCGGCGTGCTGCTGCAGGCCTTCGCCGAGACCGTCGGCCGGTGGAGTCGCGCACCCCGGTTCACCCTCAGTCTCACCGTGCAGAACCGGCTGCCGCTGCACCCCGACGTCGACCGCGTCATCGGCGACTTCAGCTCCACCAGCCTGCTCGCCGTCGACCTCACCGAGGGCGCGACCCTGAGCGAGCGCATGCGCACCGTCCAGGCCCGGCTCTGGGAGGACATGGACCACCGGCTGTGCTCCGGCGTGGAGGTCCTGCGCGAGCTGGCCCGCCGCCGGGGCCGTACCGAGGCCCTGCTCCCGGTGACCTTCACCAGCACCCTCGGCGGAGCCGGCACCGGCACCGGCACCGGCACCGATCCCGTGCCGTCGCTGATGCCGGACGGCGAACTCGTCCACGGCATCACCCAGACCCCGCAGGTGTGGATCGACTGCCAGGTGATGGAGGACGGCGGCGGCCTCCTCGCCCACTGGGACGTGCGCGACGGCGTCCTGCCCGACGGCGTCGCCGCGGACATGTTCGCCGCCTTCGCCGACCTGGTGCGGCGCCTGGTCGAGGAGCCCGCCACCTGGTCGCAGACCGCCCCCGTGGGGCTGCCCACCGGGCAGGCCGCCGTCCTCGCCGCCGTCAACGACACGGCCGGACCACGGCCCGACGGGCTTCTGCACACCGCCGTCGTCGCCCGGGCGGAACGCACCCCCGACCGTCCCGCCGTCATCACCCCCTCCCGCACCCTCGGCTACGGCGAACTCCTCGGCCGTGCCCGGGCGGTGGCCGGCGCCCTGGCGTCCGCCGGGGTCCGGCCGGGCGACCGCGTCGGCATCGTCATGGACAAGGGCTGGGAGCAGGCCGTCGCCGCCCTCGGCGTGCTCCTCGCCGACGGCGCCTACCTGCCCGTCGACACCACGCAGCCCGCGCTGCGCCGCGGCACCGTCCTCACCGACGCCGGCGCACGCCTCGTCCTCACCCAGTCCCGGCTCCTGCCCGGCATGGACCTGCCGTCCGGCGTCCGTGCCGTCGCCGTCGACACCCTGGAGCCCACCGACCGGTGTCCCGAGAACCGGGCCACGCCCGGCGACCTCGCCTACGTGATCTACACCTCCGGCTCCACCGGCGTCCCCAAGGGCGTCATGATCACCCACGCCGCCGCCCGCAACACCGTCGACGACATCAACGCCCGGTTCCGCGTCACCGCCGACGACCGGGTCCTCGGACTGGCCCAGCTCGGCTTCGACCTCTCCGTCTACGACCTCTTCGGCCCCCTCGCGGCCGGCGGCGCCCTGGTCCTGCCCGACCCCGCCCGGCGCGGCGACCCCGCCCACTGGGCGGACCTGCTCGTCCGGCACGACGTCACCCTGTGGAACTCCGTCCCCGCACAGATGCAGATGCTGGAGGAGTACCTGCGCACCGACCCCGTGGCGGACGTCTCCCGGCTCCGGCTGGCCCTGCTGTCCGGCGACTGGATCCCGGTCACCCTGCCCGACGCGATCCGGCGCCGCATCCCCGGGCTCGACGTGGTGAGCCTCGGCGGGGCCACCGAGGCGGCCATCTGGTCGATCCACCACCGCATCGGCACCGTCGACCCCGGCCTCGGCAGCATCCCGTACGGCAGGCCGCTCGCCAACCAGCGGTTCCACGTCCTCGACACGCTGATGCGCGAGTGCCCCACCCATGTCACCGGCGAGCTGTACATCGCGGGCGACGGCCTCGCCCTCGGCTACCTCGGCGACCCCGAGCGCACGGCGGAGAGGTTCGTCACCCACCCGGCGAGCGGCGAACGGCTCTACCGCACCGGCGACCTGGGCCGCCGGCGTCCCGACGGCGAGATCGAGTTCCTGGGCCGGGCGGACCGCCAGGTCAAGCTGAACGGCCACCGGGTCGAACTCGCCGAGGTGGAGGCCACGCTGCTCTCCCACCCCGCCGCCGCGGCGGCCGCCGCCACCGTCCAGGGCGAGGGCGGCGCCCGCACCCTCGTCGCGTTCGCCGAGCCCGCCCCCGCCGAGGCACCCCCGGTGCCCGCCGCGCTGAGCGAGCGCGCCGCCGCCGCGGGCCTCGCGACCACCCGGGACGTCGCCGACACGGAGATCGCCGACATGGTCGCCCTGCTCGACCTGTCCGCCCTGCAGGCGATGGCCGCCCTGTTCCGCTCCTGCGGCCTGTTCGCCGGCCCGGCCGCCGCGCACACCGCGGAGCAGGTCATCGAGGCCGTCGCCGCCGCCCCCGAGAACCACTACCTCGTACGACGCTGGCTGGCCGCCCTGGAGCAGGAGGGCCGGGTGACCCGGGACCCGGACACCGGCCGCTACCGCGACCTGCTCGCCGAGCCGGACGAGGAGCGTGCGGACGTGCTGCGCCGCATCGACGCGCTCGAACCCCGGATCCGCTGGGGCGCCGAACTCGTGCGCTACCACCGGGTCTCCGAGGAGCACCTCGCCCCGCTGCTGCGCAACGAGATCGACCTGAAGACGCTCCTCTTCCCGGAGGGCCGCCTGGACACCGCCGAGGCCGCCTACCGCGACAACCTCATCAGCCGCCACAACAACGCCGTCGTGGTCTCCGCGCTGCGCGACATCGCCCGCGCGCACCCCGGCGGCGAGCCGCTGCGGCTGCTGGAGATCGGGGCCGGCGTGGGCGGCACCAGCACGGTCCTGGTACCCGCGCTGGACGGCCTGAACGTCGACTACCTGTTCACGGACCTGTCCCACTTCTTCCTCACGGCCGCCGCCGAGACCTTCCGCGACCATCCCTGGGTCCGCTACGGGCTGTTCGACCTCAACCGCGACTACCGCGCCCAGGGCCTCGCCCCGAACTCCTTCGACGTGATCCTGCTCGCCAACGTCCTGCACAACTCCGTCCACGCCGAGAAGGTCCTGGCCCGGCTGCGCGAACTGCTCGCGCCCGGCGGCTGGCTGGTCTTCATCGAGGCCACCCGGGACGCGTACCACGTCATGACCTCCATGGAGTTCAACGCCGGACTCCACGGCTTCGAGGACGAGCGCGCCGCGACCGGACAGACCTTCCTGGGCCGCGACCAGTGGCTGCGGATGCTGCGCGAGGCGGGCGCCGAGACCGCCTTCTGCCTGCCCGCGCAGGACAGCGCGCTCTCCGAGATCGGCCAGCACGTGTTCGCGTCCCGGTTCAAGGCCGACCGCGCCCCGCTGCGTCCGGAGACGCTGCTCGCGCACGCCGCCGACCGGCTGCCCGGCTACATGGTCCCGGCCGAGCTCCAGATCGTCGACCGCATCCCGCTGACCGGCAACGGCAAGGTCGACCGGGCCGCCCTCGACGCGTGGACCGCCTCCTCGGCGTCCGGTCGCGCCGACGAGGGCGGCGACGCGCCGCGCGAGGGCATGGAACAGACCCTGGCCGCGCTGTGGACGGACGTCCTGCCGGTCGACTTCGTCGGCCGGGACGCCAACTTCTTCGATCTGGGCGGCGACTCGCTCCTCGTCGCCCGGCTCGTCACCCGGATGCGCGGAGAACTGCCCGAGGCGGCCGACCTTGAGTGGGACGACCTGCTGCGGCTGGTCATGAACCGGCCCACCGTCGCCGCACTCGCGCAGCGGCTGACCGCGTCCGGGGACGGCGGCCCCGGACCGGGCGGCGGCCCCGCCTCCCCGCTGGTACGGATCAGCAGCGCCCCGGCGGGCGCCGAGGACACCCCGACCCGTGTCCTGGTGCACGACGGCACCGGCAGCCTCATCCCGTACCGGGCGGTGATCCAGGAGCTGTCCGAGCGGCTGCCGCTGGCCGGCCTGGTCGTCGACGACGTCGAGGCGTTCCTGAAGGCCGACCCGCGCACCCAGGTCGCCGAGCTCGCCGACCGGCACGCGGAGGCGCTGCTCGCGGAGGGGCTCGGCCGGGTGCACCTGGTCGGCTACTGCATGGGCGGCCTGCTGGTCCCCGAGCTGGCCCGGCGGCTGACCGCGGCCGGCGCCGAGGTGACCGGACTGACCGTGGTCAGCAGCTACCGGGTGCCCTACCTGGTCGAGGACGACCTGCTCGCCGAGTACATCTTCGCCCGGCTGATGCGGGCCGACCTGGTGGGCCTCGGCTATCCCCGGGACGAGGGCGCCACCCGGGACCTGGTGACCGCCACCACCGAGCGGTACGGCGCGACGGTGCCGCAGGGCGGCCTCGTCGCATGGGACGCGGCGCAGCTGCCCGAGCGCGCCCGGGAGGCACTGCGCGCCTTCCAGGACCTCGCCGGGCGGCCCCAGGAGGAGCGGCTGCGCGCCATCGGGGCGTCCATGCCGGTGGACGACGCCGAACTGCGCTCCGACGAACGGCTGTCGAGGCTGTTCCGCATCGTCAAGCACAGCCTGGTGTCCGTCGCCGCGCACGAGCCGACGCCCTGTGATCTGCCCGCCACCTTCGTACGGCAGACCGGCGAGGCGGAGATCTTCCCCGGCATGCACCGCGACATGACGGACTACTGGCGTCGGGTGTGCGGGGAGGGGCTGCGCATCGTGGACGTGCCGGGCGACCACTTCGACTGCGTCCAGCCTCCGCACGCCCGCGCCGTCGCCCGGGCACTGCTGCCGGAGGACGGCCGGTGACCGGCCACCCACCGCTGATCGGCGTCCTCGGCGGGTACGGGGCGGTCGGCGCCGCCGCCGCGCGCTGTCTCGCCGCGGAGGGGTTCCGGCTGCGCATCGGCGGCCGGGACCGGGCGGCGGCCGAGCGGTGCGCCACCTGCCTCGGCGGCCCGGCCGAGGCGCGGCGGGTCGACGCCCGCGACGAAGCGGAGCTCGAAGGGTTCGCGCGGGGCTGTGACGTCCTGCTGCACTGCGCCGGACCCGCCTACGAACTGGGCGCCGGGCCCCGCCGGGCGGCCGCCGCCGCGGGGACCGCCTACGTCGACGTCATGGACGGCGCGGGCCCCGCCCCCGCCCCACCGGGCGAGTGCACGGCGGTGCTGTCGGCCGGGCTGTCCCCGGGCCTGTCCGGCCTGCTGCCCCGCCTCCTGACGGACGGCCGGCCGCTGTCCGCGGGCGCCCGCTTCACCGGTCACCACGTCATGCTCGGCGCCTTCACCCGCACGGGCGCCCTGGACTACCTGCTCAGCCTGGAGAGGGAGTACGGCACGCCACGGGCCGAGTGGCGCCGGGGCCGGGTGGTGCCGAGCGCGCTGCCCGGAGCCGCCCGGCACACCGTGCCCGGCGTCCCGCACCCCGTCACCGCGTACCCCTACCTGCCCCGCGAACTGGCCGACGTCGCCTCCGCGTCGGGGCTCGCCGAGGCCCGCTGGTACAACGCCTTCGACGGCCACCACCTGCTCGACACACTGAACCGGCACCGGTCGGGCGACGCCGGGCCGGCCGGACTGGAGGCCCGGGTGGCCGACGTGGTGCGGGCGAGCGGGCTGGACGCGTTCGGACGGACCCCCTACCACCTGCTGTGGGGCGTCCTGGAACCGCTGTCGCCGGGCGCCGGCGGGGTCCGGCGCACCGTGCTCGTCCGCGGCACCGACGGCTCGGCGATGACCGGCGTGATCGGCGCGCTCGCCGCGGCGGAGGTGGCCCGGCACCGCATCCCCCCGGGCGCCCACCAGGCCGCGACCGTCCTCGCGCCCCAACAGGCCCTGGCCGCCCTGCGACACCACCTGCCCGACACCGTCTGCGCATCGACCGAGACCCCCACGGACACGCTCACCGACGAGACGGCGACCCTGCTGGAGGACGGCGTCCTGTGACACCCGCGCACGACGCCACGCCCCCCTCCGAGCCCGACCTCGGCCGGGGCGTGCTCCTCGGACCCGAGGGGGTGACGACCTCCACCCCCGCCCCCACGCACGCCGCCGCCGCTTCTCGCGGCGGCGGCGTTTCGGTGGGGGGCGTTTCGGTGGGGGCGGGTCAGAGCGGGCCCACGGACAGGGCGTGACCGGCGGGGGCCAGTTCGACGCCGTGGTCCTTCAGACGGTGGATGTTGTCGCGGATCACCGCCGCCCCCTCGTCGAGGTCCTGGTGGTCGATCGGCGCCATGGCCATGCGCTCCAGGCACTTCTCGACGGCGATGTTCGTCGCGTGGTCGTGACGGGGCATCAGCCAGTGCTCGTAGTCGTGCTGCCAGAGGCTGAGCACCGCCTTGTCGTTGGTGAGGCGCACCTTGTCGAGCGTCTCCTTCTGCAGGGCGGCGGCCTGTTCGCTGTTCATCCCGATGTGCGACCAGGGCGAGGCGGGGTTGGTCGGGTCGTCGGCCTCGATCTGCAGCTCCTCCTTGTCCTGCCACAGCGGCATCGTCTCGTCGGTGATCGAGAACTTGGAGAGCGCGAAGTGCCCGGAGTACTCGTGCAGCAGATAGTCCTGGGTGTCCTGGAACATCTCCGGGTTCTCACCCGGATACCCGACGATGAACAGGCCGTAGTACGACAGCCCGCTCCCGCTGAGCAGTTCGACCGCGCGCCGGTTCTGCTTCACCGACACCCGCTTGCTCATCCGCTTCAACGTCTCGTCGTTCATCGACTCGAAACCGATGTGCAACTGGTAGCAGTGCGCCGCCCGCAACCCCTCCACCACCTGCGCGGAGTTCAGCGTGTTGGCCCGGCTGAACCCCTCCCACCTCGGGATGTCCGCGTCCGGCAGGATCTCCAGCAGCCGGCGCAGCCGCGTCGGCGGAATGGTGAACGTCGAGTCCATCGCCGAAATGACGTCCGCACCGTTCCGCTCGGCATAGGCCGTCCAGTCGTCCCGGATCTTCTCCGCAGATTTGTAACGCCATTTCGGCGAAGCGGCCGGGAAGGAACAGAATTTGCAGTCGAAGGGGCACCCGCGCATCGACTCGTACGGCACGATCGGCGTGCTGCCCAGCACCGTCGGCGACGGGAATTCCTCCAGATCGACGTACTCGGTGGGATTGATACGGATGTTGTCGCCGTCGCGCCAGACGAGGTTCGGCACGGCACCGAGTTCACCCCGGCCGGCCAGCGCGTCCAGCGCCATCGGCAGCGCCCGCTCGCCGTCGCCGCGCACCACCGCGGCGATCTCCGGGTGGTCACGCAGCGCCATCATGAACTTGAGGTTGGTGAACTGCCCGCCGGCCACGATGCCGGTGCCGGGCAGGTTCTCCCTGACCCAGCGCACGGCCGACGCCAGGATCGGGCCGTTCCAGATGTACGTCGTCGACAGCAGCACGAAGTCCACGTCGCCGGCCGGGGCCTTGGCCCTGCCCTCCCAGACGTCCTCCAGGGCGACCCGCTCGAACGCGTGGCCGCTGTTCTCCAGGATGGACAGCAGGGTCACGGTCGTCAGGTGCGGGGTCGTGTCCGCGCGCGGGCGCAGCAGCGCGTACGAGCGGCCCGACCGGTCGAACGAGAACCGTTCGAGCGCGAGAGAGGCGAAACCGGACCGCCGGACCATCTCCCGGGCATGCGCGGAGGGTTCGGCCGTGAACAGCGAACCCTCCAGATAGGGAGAATTCAGATTCGCGGGCCCGAGCCCGCTGAGAAGGAGAAAGCGCACGCGTCCCACTCTCCTGTGGTGAATGCCATGGCCGCCCCAGAGCGGGGCGCTGGGATCGTTTCAGGCCGCCGCTGGGCATCCTCTGGACGGATTCTCGACGGCGCGGGCCTCACGAGTGGTGTCGTAAAACCCGGGCAGGGGCCGCGGGCCGCGGTTGCCAGCCGGGTTCTTATACGTGTAAAGTTATGTGCTGCATTCATGATCCAGCTCCGCGCCTGAGAGGTGAGGAATCCCATGGCCACGGCAGAAGATCTGCACAGCCGTGCCGAGCGCCCGGAGGCAGCAGGTGACGGCGGTCCGGAGCGCGATCCGGACGGTGCGCCCGGGACGCCCCGGCAGGTGCTCCTGCGGTTACTGCGCCCCTACCGCACCGGCATCGTCGCCGTCTTCGTCCTCCAGATCGTCAGCTCGCTCGCCGGGCTGGCCCCGCTGATCGCGGTGGTGGAGCTCGGCCGGGTACTGCTCGCCTCCGGACCGCCCGACCACCATGCCGCCTGGCGGGCGGTGTGGATCGGTGTCGCCGGTCTCTTCGTCCGGGTCGTCCTCGCCGCCGCCTCCGGCGGAATCGCCCACCTCGTCGACGGCAGGCTGCAGTTCTCACTGCGGCGCCTGCTCGCCCAGCGCCTCGGCCGGGTCCCGCTCGGCTGGTACGCCCGGCACAGCTCCGGCGAGATCAACGGCGTGGTGCAGGGCGACGTCGACCAGCTGCACCACCTCATCGCCCACGCCCCGGTGGAGGCGACCTCCGCCGTCGTCGTCCCGCTCGCCTCGTTCGCGTACCTCACCTGGGTGGACTGGCGTCTGACGCTCGTCGCGCTGATCCCGGTACTGCTCGGTCTGGTCCTGCACCGGCTGTTGATGTCCGAGGACCGCCAGCGCGAGGGCCGCCGGATGGGCGAGGCCATGGGGCGCATCGGCGCCGCGTCCGTGGAGTTCGTCGAGGGCATCTCCGTCGTCAAGACCTTCGGCGCCGGCGGCCGCGCCCACCGGCGCTACCGCAAGGCCGCCGACGACTTCGCCGACTTCTTCCTGACCTACGTCGCGAGCGCCGCCGGCCTCGCCTCCCTCGCGGCGCTCGTGCTGTCCCCGCCGTTCGTGCTCCTGCTCGTCCTGGCCGGCGGCACCGCGCTGATCGCGGCCGGCACCATGCCACCCGCCGACCTGCTGCCCTTCCCGCTGCTCGCCGTCGCGCTGACCGCCCCGATCGCCGCTCTCGGCCACGGCATGGACAACGTGCACGCCGCCGAGCGCTCCGCCGAGCGCATCCGCGACCTGCTCGCCGTACCGCCGCTGCCCGCGCCGGCCCGGCCGGCCGAACCGAACGGCGACCGCGTCGAGTTCCGCGGCGTCACCTTCGCCTACGACCCCGGCCGCCCCGTGCTGCACGGCGTGGACCTCACCCTCGAACCCGGCACCACCACCGCCCTGGTCGGCTCCTCCGGCGCCGGCAAGTCCACCCTCGCCCAGCTGCTGCCCCGGTTCTTCGACCCCGTCGAGGGCAGCGTCCTGCTCGGTGGCGTCGACCTGCGCGACATCCCCGCCGCACGGCTGTACCGCAGCGTGTCCTTCGTCTTCCAGGACGTACGCCTCCTGCGCACCAGCATCGCCGACAACATCGCCCTGGCCGTCCCGGACGCCGACCGTGCCGCGGTCGAGCGGGCCGCGCGCGCCGCCGGCATCCACGACCGCATCCAGGCCATGCCCCGCGGTTACGACTCCGTGATCGGTGAGGACGCCGGACTCTCCGGCGGCGAGGCCCAACGGCTGTCCGTCGCCCGCGCCCTCCTCGTCGACGCACCCGTGCTCGTCCTGGACGAGGCGATGTCCTTCGCCGACGCCAAGACCGAGGCCGAGATCCGCGCCGCCCTGGAGACCCTCGTGCACGGCCGCACCCAACTGGTCATCGCGCACCGGCTGGAGACCGTCGCCCGGGCCGACCGGATCGTCGTCATGGGCGACGGCCGGATCCAGGAGAGCGGCACCTACGCCGAACTGATGGCCAGGGGAGGGGCGTTCGCCGCCCTGTGGAACGCCCGGCACGCCCGCGCCGGCCTGGAGGGGGAGATCCGCCGATGATCCGGCTGCTGCTGCGCGTCCTGGGGGAACGGCACTCGGGCCCCCTGCGCCGTACCGTCGCGCTGATGTCCGTCTGCGCGGTCTGCGAGGGCCTGTCCTACGCCCTGCTCATCCCTCTGCTGCATGCCCTCCTCGAGGACCGTCCGCGTTCCGCCTGGCCGTGGCTGACCGGCTTCGCCGTGGCCGTGCTCGTCACCTCCGTGCTCGGCTACCTCAGCGACAAGTCCGGGTTCCGCACCGGCGGCGAACTCTCCCGCGGCCTGCACCACCGGCTCGGCGACCACCTCGCCGGGCTGCCGCTGGGCTGGTTCACCCCCGGCCGGGTGGGCGACGTCTCCGGGCTCACCAGCCGCAGCGTCCTCGAAGTCATGACGGTCCCGGCGCACCGGCTGCGGCCCCTGATCAACGCCACCCTCATCCCCCTCTCCACGGTCGTCGTGCTGTTCTTCCTCGACTGGCGGCTCGCCCTCGCCGGCCTGGTCGCGGCCCCGGTGATCGCCGGCGTGCAGCGCTGGACGTCCCGGGCCACCGCACACCAGGACGAGGAGCGCGCCCGGCGCAGCGACGAGGCGTCCGGCCGGGTCGTCGAGTACGTCCGCGCCCAGCCCGTGCTGCGGGCCGGCGGCCGTACCGGCGAGCGCTTCGGACTGCTCGACGACGCCCTGCGCGCGCAGTGGGAGAGCAGCCGGCGCGCCGCGCTCAGCGGGGTGCCCGGGATGCTCGGACTCACCTTCTCCGTGCAGGCCGTCTTCACCGCCGTACTCGCCCTCGGCGTCTACTTCTGCCTCGACGGCGACCTCGGCGCCGCCGAACTGCTGGCGATCATGGTGCTGGCGGCCCGCTGCGTCGACCCGCTGCTCTCCCTCGCCGACCTGGGCGGCATCATGCGCGTCTCGCGCGGCGAACTGGAGCGCATCGACGCCGTGCTGACCGAGCCCCCGCTGCCCACCGCCCCGCACCCCAAGCTCCCCGCCCACGACGGCGTCCAGTTCGACGCGGTCGGCTTCCGGCGCGGCGACCGCACCGTCCTCGACGGGCTCAGCCTGGAGGTCCGCGAAGGCCGCCGGGTCGCCGTGATCGGCTCCTCGGGCGCCGGCAAGACCACCCTGCTCCAGCTCGTCGCCCGCTTCCATGACGTCGACGAGGGTGCCGTACGGCTCGGCGGGGTGGACGTGCGGCACATCGACCCCGAGGTGCTCATGGCCCGGCTGTCCATGGTCTTCCAGGACGTCTACCTCTTCGAGGGCACCATCGAGGACAACGTCCGCCTCGGCCGCCCCGACGCCACCGGCGAGGAGGTGCGGGCGGCCGCCGCCGCGGCCTGCCTCGACGAGGTCGTGGCCCGCCTGCCCGACGGCTGGGAGACCCAGGTCGGCGAGGGCGGCACCGCCCTGTCCGGCGGTGAGCGCCAACGGGTGTCCATCGCCCGGGCGCTGCTCAAGGACGCCCCCGTGCTGCTGCTGGACGAGGCCACCTCGGCGCTCGACCCGCACAGCGAGGCGGTCGTCCAGCAAGGGCTCGAACGGCTCATGACGGGCCGTACGGTCATCATGGTCGCCCACCGCCTGCGCACGGTCGAGGACGCCGACCTGATCGTCTTCCTCGAGGACGGCCGGATCGCCGAGCAGGGGACGCACGAGGAACTCATGCGTCGTGGCGGCCGGTACGCCGCCTTCCGCAAGGTCGCCGCGCCCGCACCGGCGTGACGCGGCCGTCGCCCCTCACACGCTCGCCCACTCCAACCGAACATCCATCCGAACACGGGGGTCAGGGATGTCACGCACGCACTCGGCGGCAGGCTCGGGGGACCGCTCCGGCGCGCCGCGCACGCGATGGCGGCCGGCGCAGCTCCGCGACCGGGTCGCCGCGCTGCTGGGCACCGCGCCGGAGGCCGTCGACGACGACGCCCATCTCTTCCGATGCGGGCTCCAGTCACTGCAGTTGATGAAGCTGGTCAACGAGATGAACCGGGCGGGTGCCGCCGTCGACTTCACCACGATGGCGCAGGACCCCCGCCTCGTGGCGTGGTACGCGCTGCTGGGCTCGGAGGCGGGCGTACGGGAGGGCGTGGGGGAGGGCACAGGGGCCGAGCAGGCGGACTCCGCGGCGGGGACCGAGGGGGGCGCGGCGGCCGCGCCCGCCTCCTTCGAGGACGACTCCGCCCCCTTCGACGAGTCCGCCCCCTTCCCCCTCACCGCCGTACAGCAGGCGTACTGGATCGGCCGGGCCCCCGAGCAGCCGCTCGGGGGAGTCGGGTGCCACGCCTATCTCGAGATCGACACCCGGGACGTCGAACCCGAGCGGCTGGAGCGGGCCGTACGGGCGCTGCGGGACCGGCACCCGATGCTGCGCGCCTCCTTCGAGGACGACGGAACCCAGCGCATCACCGACGCCGCCTGGCCGGGACTCACCGTCCACGACCACACCGCCCTCCGGGCCGACGCCGTCCCGGACGTCCTGGAGCAGCTGCGCGAACAGCTCTCCCACCGCGTGCTCGACGTCGCCGCCGGCGAGGTCCTCGACGTCCGGCTCAGCCTCCTGCCCGGCGGGGCCCAGCGCCTGCACGTCAACGCCGACCTGCTCGTCGCGGACGTGCACAGCATCCGGCTCCTGCTGTCGGAGCTGGCCGCCCTCTACGACGACCCCGAGCGGACCGACGCACCGCGGTACACCTTCCCGCGGTACCTGTCCGACACCGCCGCCCGCCGCACGGCCGAACGCGAGCGGGCCCGTGCGTACTGGCAGCGGCGGCTCCCCGACCTCCCCGGGGGCCCGCCGCTGCCGTCGGCCGCCGACCCCGGCGAGATCGGGCCGCCCCGCTTCGTCCGGCGCGGGCACACCCTCACCCCCGACGAGTGGCGGTCGCTGCGCGCCCGAGCCGCCGAGCACGGCATCACGCCCGCGGTGCTGCTGGTCACCGCCTTCTCCGAGATCCTCGCCCGGTGGAGCGGCCGGCAGCGGTTCCTGCTCAACATCCCGCTCTTCGACCGCGATCCGTCCGTCCACCCCGACATCGAGCGCATCATCGCCGACTTCACCAGCCTGCTCCTGCTGGAGGTCGACCTGGCCGCCGACGCCGGCTTCGCCGACCGGGCCCGCGCCGTCCAGGCCCGGCTGCACGAGGACGTCGGCCACGCCGCCTACACCGGGGTGGACGTGCTGCGCGACTTCGTCCGCGCGGACGCCTCCGCGCCGCGCACCGCCCCGGTCGTCTTCGCCTGCAACCTCGAGGCCCCGCTGGTCCCCGACGACTGCGCGGCCCGCTTCGGCGAGCTGTCCTGGATGATCTCGCAGACCCCGCAGGTCTGGCTGGACCACCAGGTGTACGGCACCCGGGACGGCGGCCTGCTGCTGGCGTGGGACGCGGTGGAGGCCCTCTTCCCGGCCGGCGTCCTCGACACCATGTTCCAGGCGTACACCACCCTGCTGCGCTCCCTGGCCGCCGACGACTGGAGCGGCCCGCCGCACATACCCCTGCCGCACTCCCAACTCCGATGTCGTACGGAGGCGAACTCCGTCACCCGCCGGGAGAGCGGCCGCCTGCTGCACCAGGAATTCTTCACCCGGGCCGCCGAACGGGCCGACGCACCCGCCCTGTTGTGGGGGAGCGACGGCCGCCTCGGCCACGGCGAACTCGCCGAGCGGGCGCTGCGCGTCGCCGGGGCGCTCGTCACCCACGGCGTCCGGCCGGGCAGCCCGGTCGTCGTCACCGCGCCCAAGGGCCCCGACCAGATCGCCGCCGTCCTCGGCGTCCTCGCAGCGGGCGGCACCTACGTCCCCGTAGGCGTCGACCAGCCCCGCGAACGCCGCGCCCGCATCCACGGACTGAGCGGCGCCGTCCTCGCCCTCGACGGCACCGGCACGCCCCCCGAGGGCCACGGGCTCCCCGTCCTCCCCCTCGCCGAGGCCCTGCGCGCGGACCCGCTCGACGCACCGCGGTACGGCTCCGTCGAGGACACCGCGTACGTCATCTTCACCTCCGGCTCCACCGGAACCCCCAAGGGCGTCGAGGTCAGTCACGGGGCCGCGGTCAACACCGTGGAGGACGTCGACGAGCGGTACGGGATCGGCCCCGAGGACCGGGTCCTCGCCGTCTCCGCGCTGGACTTCGACCTGTCGGTGTGGGACGTCTTCGGTCTGCTCGCCGCCGGCGGCGCCCTGGTCCTCGTCGACGAGGCCGACCGGCGGGACGCGCGGCGGTGGCTCACCTTGTGCCGGGACCACGCGGTGACCGTGTGGAACTCGGTGCCCGCGCTGATGGACATGCTCCTCACCGCCGCCGACGGCACCCCGCTGCCGGTCTCCCTGCGGCTGGCGCTGCTCTCGGGCGACTGGATCGGGCTCGGCCTGCCCGCGCGGCTGGCCGAGGCGAGCGGGGGCCGGTGCCGGCTCGTCGCGCTCGGCGGCGCCACCGAGGCCGCCATCTGGTCCAACGCCCAGGAGGTCCGCTCCGTGCCCGCGCACTGGCGGTCCGTGCCCTACGGCCGCCCGCTGGCCAACCAGCGGTTCCGGGTCGTCGACCCGCAGGGCCGCGACTGCCCCGACTGGGTGCCGGGCGAGCTGTGGATCGGCGGCACCGGGGTGGCCCAGGGCTACCGGGGCGCCCCGGACCTGACGGCGGAACGCTTCCCGTACCTGGCCGACGGCCGCTGGTACCGCACCGGCGACCTCGGCCGGTACTGGCCCGACGGCACGCTCGAGTTCCTGGGCCGCATGGACCACCAGGTCAAGGTCAACGGCTTCCGCATCGAACTCGGCGAGATCGAGGCGGCGCTGGAGTCCCACCCGGCCGTCACCCACGCCCTGGCCACGGTCGTGGGCGACCACACCCGGGACCTGGCGGCGGCCTTCGTACCCACCTTCACCCCGCCGTCGTCCCCTGCCGGGGCGCGGCCCCGGGCCGACGGGGCGGCGGGGGCCTCGCCGAGCGAGGCCGCACCGGCCGACGGGCTGCCGCCGGACCTCGTGGGCGGCCTCGACCCGCACTCCCCGGCCGAGCCGTCCGACGCCACCGCGACGGCGGCCGTCGAGCTGGAGGCGGAACTCACCGAGACGCTGCTCGCGGCCCTGCTCGCCCCCCTCCTGGACCCCACCACCCGGCCACCGGGCGAGACCGCCGGGAACGTCGCTCCCGGCGCGCGGCCGTCCGACGGGGCCGACCCACACCGCGCGCCCGGCGGGCAATCGTCCGCAGGGGCCGCCTCGCTCCCCGTGTCCGGTCCGCCGGTACCGGGTGAGACCGGACCTTCCTCGGGCGAGGCGCAGCGGGGCCGGCTCGGGGACTGGGCCGGTTTCCTGCAGACGCGGGGCGTCCTCGACGGGGGATCACCGGGGCCCCGGTGGGGGAGCGTTCGGGAACCGGAGCGGGCCGCGCGGCTGCGCCGGCGTGTCGCCGGTACGCATCTCCAGCCGGTCGTCGACAGCTGGGCGGGCGCCGTTCCCCTGCTCTCGGCCGTTCTCGCCGGTACGGCCGACCCGGAGGCCCTCGCCGACGACCCCGTCCTGTCCCCCGACGGCCTCGCCGGCCGACTGCCCGGTGTCGGCCCCTGCCTGGAGGCCGCCGCCCACGCCGTCGAGGCCCGCACCGCCACCGGCGACGCCACCGTGGACCTCGCCGTGTGGGCGGCGCACGGCGGCCGGAGCGCCGCCGCCCTGCTGGAGCGGCTCAAGCCCGGCACCGTCCGCTGCACCCTGCTCGACCCCCGCGCCTCCCGGCTCGCCGCCGCCGAGGCCCGGCTCGCCGGGTCCGGGCACGAGATCCGCACGGCCGTACAGGACGCCTTCGCGGTGCCCGAGGCGCGGCTCGCCGCGTTCGACGTGCTCGTGGTGAACGACGTACTCGGCCTCGAACCCGAACCGGACGCCGCCGCACGCGCCCTCGCCCTGCTGGGGCGGCCCGGCGGCCGGCTCCTGCTGCTCGCCCGGACGCCGGTGTCCCCGCTGGCCCTGCCGACCGCCACCGTGCCGAAGCCCGCCTCCCCGCCGGACGCGGCACGGTGGCTGCGGGCGCTGCGGCAGGCCGGGTTCGCCTCCGCCGGGGTCGCGCACCGCGAGCCGGACGGCGTCGTGCTGATCACCGCGCGCCGCCCGGACGGCGCACCCGGCGTCGACCCCGCGTCGATCCGGGCCCGGCTCGCCGAGCGGCTGCCCGCCCACATGGTCCCCGGCATCCTCGTCGGCCTCACCCGGCTGCCGCTGAGCGCCAACGGCAAGGTGGACCGGCGGCCGGTCGAACAGGTCCTCGACCAGGGCGTCGCCCCCGCCGAGAGCGAGGCGGAGCCGCCGCGGGGCCCGTCGGAGGAGACGGTGGCCCAGCTGTGGGCCCGGGTGCTGGGCGTCCCCGTGACGGCACGCGGCGCGGACTTCTTCGCGCTCGGCGGTGACAGCCTGGCCGCCACTCGCCTGGTCGCGGCGCTGCGCGGCCGGCTGGGCGTGGAGCTGCCCATGCGGGACGTCCTGCGCGCCCCGACCGTGGCCGGGATGAGCGCACTGGTCGAGGCGGCCAGGGCGGCCGGCACGGGCCAGGTCCCGGACACCGACGGGGAGTTCGAGGAGGGCGAGCTGTGATCCCGGTGGACCGGCGCACCCCCGCCGCACCGCGCAGGTATTCCCCGCGCACCCACGCCCGCGCCCGCCTGGTCTGCTTCCCGCACGCCGGCGGCGCGGCCGGCGCCTACCGCTCCTGGGCCCTGGACGCGCCCTGGGACGTCGAGGTGTGCGCGGTGCAGTACCCGGGCCGTGGCGACCGGTTCGGCGAGCGGCCCGCCGTACGGATGGCGGACCTCGTCGACGACGTCGTCGCCGGCCTGACGGCCGACACCGGCCCGGCCGGCCTCACGACCTGTGTGCTGTTCGGGCACAGCATGGGCGCGGCGGTGGCGTACGAGACGGTCCGCCGACTCGCCGTGACGGGCCGTCCGCCGGCCGCGCTGGTGGTCTCCGGGCAGCCGGCCCCGCACCGGACCCGGGGCGGCGCCCTGCACCGGGCGACCGATGCCGAACTCCTCGCGGACCTCGGCCGGCTGGGCGGCACCGCGGCGGACGTCCTCGCCAACCCGGCGCTGCTGGAGGCCCTGCTGCCCGCCGTCCGCGCCGACTACCGGCTGATCGAGACGTACCGGCCGCTGCCCGGCGGCCCGCCGTCGGTACCGGTGACCGTGCTGTACGCCGACGACGATCCGGAGGTGACCGCCGAGGAGGCCGCGGCCTGGGCCGAGGCCACCACGGCGAGGTACGAGGCCGCGGTCTTCACGGGCGGTCACTTCTACCTGGAGGCGCAGCGCGACCGTGTGCTGGCCCGGGTGCTCGAGGCCGTACGGGCCGCCCTGCCGGCGACGGCCGCGGCCTGGCCGTCCACCCCGTGACCACCCGCGACCGCCCCACGACCCGCGACCGCCCCACCAACCATGACCGCCCCACCACCACGACCGAGCGATGGCGACCGAACGACGAGGGGGATCCTCCATGCACGAGGGCTGTGTGCCCTGGCCCGAACCGGTGGCCCGCGCCTACCGGGAGCAGGGGCTGTGGAACGGCGACGTCCTGGGCTCCTGGCCGCCGGCCGGCCCGGACGGCGGCTCCCGGACCGCCCTGGTGGCGCCGTCCGGCACCCTGACGTACGAAGCACTCGACCGGGCCGCCGCCCGCACGGCCGCGGGCCTGCTGCGCGCCGGGCTCACGACCGGCGACCGGATCGTCGTCCAACTGCCCAACGACGCCGACCTCGTGGTGCTGAGCCTGGCCTGCTTCCGCACCGGCGTCCTGCCGGTGTACGCCCTTCCCGCGCACCGCTCGGCGGAGATCACCCACCTGGTGTCGGCCTCGGACGCGGTGGCGTACGTCTGCCCGGACCGGGTGCTCGACTGCGACCACCGGGACATCGCCCGGGAGGTGCGGGAGCGGACCGGCAGCCTGCGGCACGTGTTCGTGGCCGGTGACCCGGGGCCGTACACCCCGCTCGCCGCCCTCGACGCCGAGCCCTTGGAACTGCCCGCCCCGGACCCCGAGGACGTGGCGTTCTTCCTGCTCTCCGGGGGTACGTCCGGGCCGCCCAAGCTGATTCCGCGCACCCACGCCGACTACACG
The DNA here is from genome assembly GCF_044593395.1 of Streptomyces sp. NPDC052301. Lineage (NCBI taxonomy): Bacteria > Bacillati > Actinomycetota > Actinomycetes > Kitasatosporales > Streptomycetaceae > Streptomyces > Streptomyces sp. NPDC052301. The sequence continues at coordinate 136,577 of NZ_JBIUBE010000003.1, forward strand.
TACCAACTGCGCGAGACCGCGCGGCTGTGCGCCGTCGGACCCGACGACGTCTATCTCGCCGCCCTGCCCACGGCGCACAACTTCGCGCTCGGCTGCCCCGGTGTGCTGGGCGTCCTGCGGGCCGGGGGCACGGTGGTGCTCGCCCCGGCGCCGACCGCGGACGTGTGCTTCCCGCTGGTCGCGCGGACAGGGGTGACGCTGACCTCGCTGGTGCCGCCGCTGGTGCCGCTGTGGCTGGACGCCGCGGAGTGGGCGGACGACGACCTGTCGTCGCTGCGGGTGCTGCAGGTCGGTGGCGCCCGGCTGGACCCGCAGACGGCCCGCGAGGTGCCGAAGGCGCTCGGCTGCACGCTCCAGCAGGTCTACGGCATGGCCGAGGGGCTGCTGAACTTCACCCGCCTCGACGACCCGGAGGAGGTCGTCGTGCACACCCAGGGCCGGCCGCTGTCGCCCGCGGACGAGGTCCGGGTGATCCGGGAGGACGGCACGGAGGCGGGGCCGGGCGAGACCGGTGAGCTGTTCACCCGGGGCCCGTACACCCTGCGCGGCTACTACCGGGCGGAGGAGCGCAACGCCACGCGTTTCACGGAGGACGGCTACTACCGCAGCGGCGACCTGGTGCGCCGTACTCCCGGGGGCGACTTCGAGGTGGTCGGCCGGATCAACGACGTCGTCAACCGGGGCGGTGAGAAGGTGCCGGCGCAGGAGGTCGAGGAGCATCTGCTGGCCGCGCTGCCGGTGACGGCCGCAGCGGTGATCGGGCTGCCGGATCCGCTGATGGGCGAGCGGACCTGCGCCTGTGTGGTGCCCCGCGACCCGGCGCATCCACCGGCCCTGTCCGACGTCCAGGCGGCCCTGCGGGCGCGTGGCCTCGCCGGCTACAAGCTGCCGGACCAACTGGTGGTGCTCGACCGGATGCCGCTGACCGGAGTCGGCAAGATCGACAAGCGAACCCTGAAGGCAGACCTGGAGGCCTGAACCCGCACACCCAGGCGGCTCACGGGCAGGGGCGATTCCGCACACCCGCGCCTCATCCGGCCCCACCCCCTGCCCACACCGCCCTGAGCCCACCCTCGCGTCCGGTCGGTGTCGGGCGCGGCGGCGTGTGTCGCTGCGTCACGCTCGTGTGCGGCTGGGGAGCGTGGGCGCGGCTCGGCCGCGTCCGGTGCCGCGTACGACCGTGCGCGCCGCTCGGCCACGTTCGCGTCCGGTCGGTGCCGTGCGTGGCTCGGCCGTGCTCCGGTTCCCGGCGCGGCGGCGTGTGTCGCTGCGTCACGCTCGCGTGCCGGGGCGCGCGCTCGCCTCCCGTGCCGCGCTGTGACCACGCGCGCAGCTCACCCATGCTCACGTCCGGCCGGTGACCGTGGGCGTCGCTCGTTCACGCCCCGTCCCGCCCTGCTCCCGCGCTCGCGGCGCGCGCCGTTCAGTCCGTGGCCCGTGCTGCCCCGGTGCGGGACAGGAGGCCGTCCACGATGGCCGTCAGGCCCTGGCTGTGGGTGTCGCGGGTGGTGATCTCGTCCCATCGGGCGGCCAGGGCCGCCAGTTGCGGGAACTCCTCCGAGGACAGTGCGGCGAACGCCTTGTCGCGGTGCGGCGGCCGTTCCAGCCCGGCGCGGTGCCGTTCGCGGTTGAGCCGGATGGTGAGCTCACCGGCGGTGTAGTACCAGATCACGCGATAGGCGTAGACGGCGTCCTCGGGGCTGAGCCCGCACTCGATCGCCGCGTCGATCATGTTCTCCACGATCCACAGCGCGGAGACCGCCATCAGGTCGTCGGAGGCGAGGATCTGCACGATCCACGGGCACTCGGCGAGGATGTCGTGCAGCACCTGGCTCGCGGCGATCAGCCGTTCCCGCGGCTCGGTGGGCAGTTCGGGCCGGGGGAACCGCTGGGCGTGCCGCTCCAGCAACAGCAGCAGCAGTTCGTCCTTGTCCCGCACATGGTGGTACAGGGCCATCGCCGTGCTCGACAGCTCCTGTGCGAGCCGGCGCATCGACAGGTGCTCGGGGCCCTCCTCGTCCAGGATGCGCTGGGCCGCGATGAGGATCGCCTCCTGGGACAGACGGGGTGGGCGGCCGGTCCTGCCGGTGCGTCGGGTGGGAGGCGTCATTCGTGTGTCTTCCTGTGTCTTCCTGCTGGGCTCGTCTCGGCCGAGGACGAGGCGGACGGACCGGGCGACCGTCCCCCGGCGGGCCCCTGGCGCGGGCCGCCGGGGACGGCGGCCCTCACCCGGGCTGCGGGGCGGCCGTCGGCGCCGACGGCATCATCTCGGATGCACCGGTCAGGACCTCCGTCATGCGTACCGTCGCACGGGGCAGATGACGGCTGATCCAGTCGGTGTCCTCGGTCGGCAGCGTAGCGGCCAGGGAGTGGACCCCGGGCGGCACCCGGCCCGCGGTGACCTCCCGTACGGCGACGGCCGCGAGTGCCCCGAGCAGTGCGGTCGGCTCCGTGCAGCCCAGCAGCATGCCGCGGCGCACGGCGGTGCCCTCGGCGGTGAGCCCGTCCAGCGTGCCACACACCGTCAGCCCCCGGGAGCCCCTGGGCGTTCCGCGGCCGGCCCGGACGAGCTGCTGGGCCGCGGCGAGCAGGGTCCCGTCGTCGTCCCACTCGCTCCGGGCGGCGAACGCGTCCAGCACGGCGGGGACCGCGGTCCCGTGGAACGCCTCGTACCAGGCGCCGGTGTCCAGTCGCAGCAGGTACGTCTGCTCCTGTAACTCCTCGGGCAGGCCGCGGCGGACGGTTCCGGGACGCGCCGGCAGCGGCCAGGAGGGGCCCCAGGGCGCGGGCGGCGGAGGGCAGTCGACGGCGCGCGGGCCGTGTCCGGCCCGGCGCAGGCCCAGCAGGCAGGTGACCGCCGCGTCCAGCGGGCCGGTGCCCGGTCCGTCGTACCAGCCGGTGAACCGGTGGGCGGCGGCGAGGCCGGCGCCGAGCCGGCGCGGCAGCCAGCCGGCGAACGTGGCGGACGGGCCGGTGAACAGGACGGCCGTGCAGGGGCCGGACGGGGTGCGTGGGGCGCCGTCGTCGGCCATGGCGACGTAGTGCCCGCCCGTCGCCGCAACCTCCCGGCGCACCCGGCCGCGCAGCGCGAACGCCGTGCCGGTGCAGTCGAGGACGGTGGCGCAGCCACGGCTGAAGTGGGTCACGCTCTGGCTGTCGGCGGTGTCGACCACGGCGGCCTCGGTGTCGCCGCCGAGACGCCGTGCGAGGGACCAGGCGGCGGTCGCGTCGCGTCCGCCGATACGCAGTCGGTGGCCGCCCTCGGCGGCGAGTGTGCGGGCGGCGGCGGCGCCGACGCGCCCGTAGCCGCCGAGGATGCCGATCACCGGTGCGGTGCTGTCGGTCATGTGAGGTCTCCCGGAGGGGCCAGGTACTGTCCGAGCAGGCCGTCCACGACGTCCTCCAGGCCCTTGCGGTGCGTGTCCCGGACGGTCAGCTCGGACCAGCGGTCGGCGAGCGAGGTGACACGGGGGAACTCGGCGGCCGGGAGGGTGGCGAAGACCTGCTCGCGCTGGGTGGGGCGGTTCAGTTCGGCGTGGTGCCGGCGGCGGGTGTTGCGGATCTTCAGCAGGCCGACGGTGTAGTGCCAGATGACCTGGTGCGCCTGGGCGGCCTGTTCCAGGGTGAGCCCGCACTGCACGGCCGCGTCGAGGAGCGCCTCCATGATCCACACCGAGGAGACGGCCAGCAGGTCGGGGGAGGCCAGGATCTCGTCCAGGTACGCGTACTGGGCGAGCACGTCGTGCAGCAACTGGGCCGCGGCCAGGAGGCGTTCGCGCGGCTCCTCGGGCAGGGCGGCCCGGGGCCGGTCGCGGGACTGCGAGGCCAGCAGCAGGAGCAGCAGGTCGTGCTTGTCGCGCACGTGGTGGTAGAGGGCCATCGGCGTGATGGACAACTCCTTCGCCAGGCGCCGCATCGACAGCTGCTCGGGGCCCTCGGTGTCGAGGATGCGCAGAGCGGCGCTGACGATGGCCTCCTGCGAGAGCGGTGCCGGCCGTCCTGCGCGGCGGCCGTTGCGGGGCTTCATCGTGTGCTTCTCCCCTCGTAGGGCGTGGCGTCGTCTCCTGCTCGGAGCCCGGGGGTGACAACGGCCGGAGCCTGGAGTACATTTATTGTACGCGTAAGACTTACGAGTATAAAAAGTAGGGAGGAGTCGTGTCCGAACGGTCACCCCGCGTGACGGCCCGGATGCTCGTGGCTGAAAACGAGTGGTGCCTCCGCCGTCCCGGCGTGTCGTCCGGGCGTACCGGGGGTGCGATGGCCGCAGGGTGAGCGGCGCTCCGGCCTGCGAGAAGGCCGCCGGCCTCCATAACGCTACGCGTATAGAAACAGTCAAATCCTCGAACGTAAAGGTGATTCATTGATTTGACCTGCATGCGATAGGTAATGTGACCCTTGGTTCGACCGACTCCCTGAGAAAACGGGATCACTGTCGGGTGAGCTGACAACCGGGGGTGGTTTTTTGTTGGGTATCTCTTGCCTTGTCCGTGGCTCACCGTTTCTAGTTGAAACGCGGAATTGAGCACTGCTCCATGTCGCTTCGCCGGCATGTGGAGCCACTAATTCCACGCCGCGTCGCCGACGTGTGGAACATGTAATTCACCTACGCCTGTGCCTGGGTCACCTATGTGTCATCGCAGCAGGTGACGCCGCCATGTCCGGCGAAACCCCACCTGGCGCAGGGTCCCTCGTCCCGATCTCCAACAATTCGATTCTCTGTACATCGAATTATTCGGGAGCTTCGTATTCCTGTCCGCTCGTCGTGGTGCGTTCGCCTGCCTGTCGAGCAGGTTTCACCGCGACCAAGCCGCAACACCACATGCTCGTACCCCAGCCCGGTCCCATGGCGCAGGAGGAAATAGGCATGCTCGCGTACCAGTCGTCGAACGTGAATATCGCGACGGAACCCGTGGCCGCGGCGGCGGGTCTCGCCGCCTCCGGACTCTTCTCCACCTATGTCGTCTACGAGGGCCCCGACGCCCTGTCGGTGGCCGGCGGAGTCGCCGCCGAAGTCGTGCTCACCCCCGACGTCGTGCGATGTACCAGCCGCGGCGTCACCAGCGAGCAGCCCTGGCGCGGCGGCTCGCTCGACCAGGTCCGGGACTTCCTGGACGGTCTCGACATCGAGGGCTGGCGCGCCTACGGCTGGAGCGCCTTCGAGCTCGCCTACGCCCTCACCGGCCGCCCGGTCGCCCAGGACGTCCTGCTCCACCTCGTCGTCCCCCGGACCGAGGTACGAATAACCGGGCGGCGCGCCGAGGTGCGCGCCCTGGACGCCGAGGACCTCACCGCCGTCGGCAAGGTCCTGGCCGGACCGGATCCAGGACCCGGCACGGGGGCCGGTCCGGCGGGTGTCGACCTCGAGAGCGGCGCCGACCGCTACCGCGCCTGTGTCGCCTCCGTCGTCGACCGGATCCGCGCCGGCGCCCTGCAGAAGGCCGTCGTCTCCCGGGTCGTGCCGGTCACCGACGACGTCGACTTCCCCGCCAGCTACCTCGCCGGGCGCCGCGCCAACACCCCCGCACGGTCCTACCTGCTCGACATGGGCGGCCTGGAGGCCCTCGGGTTCAGCCCCGAGACCGTCGTCGAGGTCGGACCCGACCGCCGCGTCGCCAGCCAGCCACTGGCCGGCACCCGCGCCCTGACCGGCGACGCCGAGCGGAACCGGCGGCTGAAGGACCACCTCCTCTCCGACCCCAAGGAACTCCACGAACACGCCATCTCGGTCAAGGTCGCCGTCGACGAACTCGCCGGACCCTGCGCGCCGGACTCCGTCGTCGTCACCGAGTACATGGTCGTCAAGGAACGCGGCTCGGTGCAGCACCTCGCCTCCAAGGTCGAGGGCCGCCTGGCGGCGGACGCCGGACCCTGGGACGCCTTCGCCGCCGTCTTCCCCGCCGTCACCGCCTCCGGTGTGCCCAAGCCCGCCGCCTACGACGCCATCGCCGCCTGCGAACCCCGCGCCCGCGGCCTGTACGCGGGCACCGTGATGACCGTCGCCCACGACGGCACCATGGACGCCGCGCTGGCCCTGCGCAGCGCCTTCCGCCGCGACGGCGAGACCTGGCTGCAGGCCGGCGCCGGCGTCGTGGAGCAGTCCCGCCCCGAACGGGAGCTGGAGGAGACCAGGGAGAAGCTCCGCTGCGTCGCCGCCTGCCTGGTCGCCCGGACCCGGGCCGCGGCGGACCACGCCGTCCTCGGCGCCTGACCCCTGCCGCCCCGGTGAACCGCCGGCGCGCGTGCCGACACCTACGACGACCACGACACCAGGGAGGGAACAAGGCGATGCCGACCACGGGGGAGTCTTTGCACGTACAGCTGCTCGGACCGGTGAGGGCCTGGCGACACGATCGCGAGGTCGCACTCGGACCGCCCAAGCAGCGCGCCGTCTTCGCCCTGCTCGCCAGCCGGGCAGGCGACGTGGTGAGCGTCGAGCACATCATCGACGCCGTGTGGGGCGGGAACATCCCGCAGACCGCGGCCAACGGCGTCCACACCTACGTCGCCGGACTGCGCCGGGTCCTGGAGCCGGAGCGCAGCAGGCGCGAGAGCGGCGACCTGCTGGTCTCCGCGGCCGGCGGCTACGTGCTGCAGACCGACCCCGGCGCCGTGGACGCCACTCTCTTCGAACTCCGGCACACCAGGGCACGGCAGGCGCGGGCAGCGGGGAACCTGCCCGAGGCGCTGCGCACCGCGGAGTCCGCCCTGTCCCTGTGGCACGGCGAGGCGCACGCCGGCGTGCCCGGCCCCTTCGCCGCCATGGAACGCACCCGGCTGCAGGACCTGCGGCTGACCGCCGTCGAGGAGTGGGCCGCCGACATGCTGGCGGCGGACCGACCCGTGGAGGCGGTCACCGTGCTGCTCGGCGCGGTGGCCGAGGAGCCGCTGCGGGAGAAGCTGCGGTGGCTGCTGATGACCGCCCTCTACCGCTGCGGCCGGCAGGCCCACGCCCTGGACGTGTACGCCCAGACCCGGCGGCTGCTGCGCCAGGAACTCGGCATCGACCCGGGCGCCGAACTGCGCACCCTGCACCAGCAGATCCTCGCCGGGCGCCCCATCGGCCCGGCCCGGGAGCCCGCCCGACCGGCCGACCCCGCGCCGCCCGCCCCGGCCGCCGGCCTGGTGCTGCCCGAGACCCCGCGCCCGGCCCAACTCCCGCCCGTACCACGCGGTTTCGTCGGCCGCTCCCGGGAACTTGCCCAGCTGCGCAGGCTGCTGAGCGACGGCCGGCAGGGCGCCTCCACCCCCGTCGCGGTGGTCGACGGCCCGGCCGGCGTCGGCAAGACCGCCTTCACCCTGGAGCTGGCCCACCAGCTCTCCGAGCACTTCCCGGACGGCCAGCTCTACGTCGACCTCCAGGGCACCAGCATGCAGGGCCGCTCCCTGAGCGCCTCCGACGCCCTGCTGCAGGTGCTGCGCAGCCTGGGCGTGGAGAGCTCGCGGGTGCCCGCCGACCTGGCCGGCCGCGCCGCGCTCTACCGCAGCCTGCTGCACGGCAAGCGGATGCTCGTGATGCTCGACGACGTGCTCAGCGCCGACCAGTTACGTCCGTTGATCCCGGGCCCGACCTGCTGTCTGCTCAGCACCGGCCGGCAGCGGCTGGGCGGGCTGGCGGTCCGCGACGGCGCCCATCTGCTCCGGCTCCCCCCGCTCGGCACCCAGGACGCCCTGTGGCTGCTGCGCTGCCTGAGCGGCGACCGGCTGCGCCACCAGGAGGCGGTCGCCCGGCGGCTCGTCGGACTGTCCCGGGGACTGCCGCTGCAATTGCGCATCATGGCCGAGACCCTGGCCGCCAACCGGGACGTACCGCTGTCGTCCCTGGTCGAGCACTTCGCCACCGAACACGGCCGGATGGACCGGCTCGGGCTGGGCGGTGACGGATCGATCAGCCTGCACACGCTGTTCGAGACGGCCTACCAGGCACTGCCCGAGGAGGCGGCCCGCACCTTCCGGCTGCTCGGGCTGTTCGGCGACGGGCCGGTCACCGTCTCCGCGGCGGCCGACCTGACCGGTCTGGACGAGCCGGACGTGGTCGGCCGGCTGGAACTGCTCGCCGACCACCACTTCCTGGTCCGGGTCGGCGCGGGCGCCTACCGGCTGCACGAACTGATGCGGCTGTACGCGGCCGAGTGCGCCGAACGCGAACCGCTGACCGACCGCAGCGCGGCCGTCGCGCGCGTCCTGCGCGGCGTCGCCTCGATCGCGTAGCGGCACACCCGTCGAGGTCTGCCGCGCGGTGCGCCACGCACCGCGCGACAGACCTCTTCGGCACGCCCGCGCACGCGCCGCCCCGGCAGGCGGAGGCCTGCCACGGGCTTTCGGCCACCCGGCCAGAGACCGTTCAGACGGTCTGTAGGCCGGTTCTGGAGAGTGGTCGGGCACGGGCCCGCCCGCGTCGCGGTGCCGCCCGCCCCTCCCGCGCACAGGAAGCGGAGCAGATCAGGTATGACCAGCCATCAGGTAGCCCTATTCCTCTTCGACCTGGCCTTGATCCTCGTCCTCGCCCAAGGCCTCGGCCACCTCGCATCGAAGATCGGTCAGCCGCCCGTGGTGGGCGAGATCCTCGCCGGCGTGGTCCTCGGGCCGACCCTGCTGGACGGCAAGGTCTCCAGGACGCTGTTCCCGGCCGACATCCAGCCCCTGCTGGGCGCGCTGGCGAACGTCGGCGTGGCGCTGTTCATGTTCGGCGTCGGGCTGGAGATCGAACGGCAGGTGCTGCGCGGCCGGGGCCGGATCGCGGCGGCGGCCGGACTGGGCTCCACGGCGGTGCCGTTCCTGCTGGGCATCGGGCTCGGCTACTTCCTGCTGACCCGGCACGACCCCGACAAGAAGGCCGCGTTCGTGGTCTTCATCGGGCTCGCCGTCTCGGTCACGGCCTTTCCCGTCCTGGCCCGGATCCTCACCGACCGGAAGCTGGCGAAGACCCCGCTCGGCGGCCTCGCCCTGGCCACCGCCGCGATCGTCGACATCGTCGCCTGGACGGCGCTGGCCGGCGTGCAGGCGTCACTCGGCGCCGGGGGCGGGGCCTGGCGGGTGGCGCTGATGGTGCCGTTCGCTCTGGCGCTCGTGTTCGTCGTACGGCCGTGGCTGAAGAGGCGGCTGCGACGCGACGACGGGCGTTCCGCGCGCACGCCGTGGTGGTCGGCGCAGATGCTGATCGGGGCGCTGCTGTGCGGCGCGGCGACCGAGGCCATGGGCATGCACTACATCTTCGGCGCCTTCCTGTTCGGGGTGGTCGTGCCCAACGACAGGGCGGAGCGGCTGCGCGGTGATCTGGTGCAGCACACGCGGACCGTGACGTCGGTGCTGCTGCCCGTGTACTTCGTGGTGGCGGGCCTGAAGGTGGACCTGCGCGGGTTCGGCTGGGCGCAGACCGCCGAGCTGGGCGCCGTCATGGTGGTCGCGGTGGCGGGCAAGTTCGGCGGTACGTACCTCGCCGCGCGGCTCACCGGACTGCCGGGCCGCCCGTCCGCGGCACTGGCCGCCCTGATGAACACGCGCGGCCTGACCGAACTGGTCATCCTCGGCGTCGGCCTGCAGGCTGGGCTCCTCGACGGCGACCTGTACTCCCTGCTGGTGGTCATGGCCCTGGTCACCACGGCGATGACCGGCCCCCTCCTGATCCGCACGTACGCGAAGCCGGTCGTCGTCCCGGAACCGGCCCCACGCGAACCGGTCGCTGCCGTCACCCGGCAGAAGTAGCCGGGGCGGGGCCCGGTGCCCCCGCCGAAGACGGCCTGCCCCGCCCGTGCAGGGAAGGCAGTTGCCGCGGCAGCAGCCCGCGGCCCGCGACCGCGTGGGAACGCGCCGGCAGCCCGAATTCCGGCCCGTACACCTCCCGCACCCCTCACACGCCCCCTCCCTTCCGGTCCCGGCGCCTCACCTGCCCCGTCTCACAAGGAGCACCGCGATGTCCCCGGTCGAACTGCGCAACCCCGGCCGCCCCGCCCCGCTCCGATGTCGGCCGGACCGGGAGAGTGAGGCGGCCCGGACGCTCGACGGGCTGTTCAGCCGTGCGGCACGGCGCCGGCCGCGGGCCACGGTGGTCCGGGAAGGCCCGCACACCCTCGCGTACGGCACCGCCGACGACCTGTCCACCCAGCTCGGCACGGCCCTGCTGCGCAGCGGTGTCCAGCTCGGCGACCCCGTCCTCGTGCACTGCGCCGACCACCGGCAGGCACTGGTGGCCCAGTTGGGCGTCCTGAAGGCCGGAGGCGTCTGCGTTCCGGTGGCCGTCGACGCGCCGGCAGGCCGGCTCCGGGAGGTCGCCTCGGTCAGCGGCGCCGATGTGGTGCTGTGCGGCCTCGCCACGCAGCGGGCGTGGGCGGGCGACGGCGGGCCCCGCCGGCTGGTGCTGGACGACCCGCAGGTGTGGAGGCAGATCGGCTCCTGGCCCGTGGACCGCTCGCTGCCCCGCTCCGCGCCCACCGAGCCCGCCTACCTGCTGCCGGCCCCCGAGGGCGGCACCCGCCCGGCGGCCCACCTCGTCGACCACCGGGCCTGGTACCTCGCGATGGCCGCCCGCTCCACCCGGACCGGCCCCTGCGGTCCCCTCGTCACGGTCGTCGAACGCCCCACCGGCCCGGCCGCGCTGTCCGCGCTCTGGTGGGTCCTCGGCTCCGCGGGCACCCTGCACGTCCAGCCGGACCCGGCCGCCGTCCCGGGCCCCGGCGTGCTGGTGTGCGAGACGGGCGCGTACGCCGACGTCCTCGACGCCCTCGCGACGGCACCCCCGGGACCCCGGCCCCGCACGGTGCTGCTGGTCGGCGCCCCGTGCCCGCCCGGTCTCCTCACCCGGCACACCGAGCTGCTGCCGGCCACCGGACTGCGCGCGGAGTTCGCGCCCGCCGGGAGCGTGCTGCCGTGGGCGGTGAGCACGGTCCCGGCCGACCGGGACGAGCCCGTGGACCCGGGCACGCTCCTCGCCCCGGCACCGGGCGTGCGGCTGAGCGTGCGGGGCGTGCTGGGGGAGGCCCGGCAGCCCCGCGAGGTGGGGGAGGTGTGCGCACGGGGACGGAACCTGCCGTTCGACGTCCTCGGCGACACCTGGCCGGCCGGTCACGGCGGACCCTTCCTGCACTCCGGGTACGGCGGCCGCTGGAGCCCGGACGGCCTCCTGGAGATCCTGGGCCGCAGTCCCCGGACCGAAGCGGAACCGGCCCGGCCCGGCCGTCTCGTCACGTCCTGACCCCCAGGACCCGCATTCCTCGCCCACAGCACGTCCCAGCCCGTCACGACCCGAGCCCCGCCCCGTGCACCGGGAAGCGGGGCTCGGTTCCGTCCGTGTGCCGCCGTCACTCCCGACGTCCTGCCGACGCGGTGCCGCGGGCCGTGATCCACTGCCACCGGGTGTAGGAGTCCCACCCGAACTGTGCGCCGTGCCGGCTGCCGTTGCCCGAGCCGCCGAAGCCGCCGAACGGCACGACCGCCTGGTGGTTGACCGTCTGGTCGTTGACGTGGATCATCCCCGCCGCCAGCCGGTCGGCCAGCCTCAGCCCCCGCTCCAGCGACCCGGTGCGCACCGCCGCCGACAGGCCGTAGGAGGTGTCGTTCGCGACGGCCACCGCCTCCTCGTCGTCCCGGACCACGACGACCGGCGCGACCGGGCCGAAGATCTCCTCGGTGAACGCGGGCATCGTGCGCGTCACCCCGGACAGCACGGTCGCCGGATAGAACGGCCCGTCCGGCTCACCGCCGCACGCCAGCCCGGCACCCGCGGCGACGCTGTCGGCCACGATCCGGTGGACCCGCTCCAGTTGTCCCGCGTCGATCACCGGACCGAGGTCCACCGGGTCCGTCCACGGGTTGCCGGTGGTGAGCCGCCGGGCCCGTTCGGTCAGGAGACGCGTGTACTCCCGCGCGACCGACGCGTGCACGATGTGCCGCCCGGCCGCCATGCAGATCTGCCCCTGGTGCAGGAACGACGCGAACGCCCCGGCCGCCACCGCCGAGTCCAGGTCCGCGTCGTCGAGCACGATCAGCGGGTTGTTGCCGCCCAGCTCCAGCGACACCCGTTTCAGGCCGCGCCCGGCGACCTCGCCGACCTCCCGGCCGACCGCGGTGGATCCGGTGAACGACACCATCGCCACGGCCGGATCGGCGGTCAGCGCCCGCCCCGCCTCGGCGTCGCCCGGCACCACCCGCAGCACGCCCGGCGGCAGCCCGGCCGCCGCGAAGACCCGCGCGACGACCAGGCCCCCCGACACGGGCGTCCGTACGTCCGGCTTGAGGACCACCGCGTTGCCGAGCGCCAGCGCGGGCGCCACCGACCGCAGCGCCAGCAGCAGCGGCACGTTCCACGGGCTGATCACCCCCACCACGCCCAGCGGCAGCCGGCGGGCCACGCTCGAGCGCCCGGGCTCCGCCGGCAGCACCTGCCCGTGCGGCTGGGTGGGCAGCGCTGACGCCTGGAACAGCTCCTCCACCGCGTCCGCGATCTCAGCCTCGGCCTTCGCCGGTACGGCACCGCCCTCGCGCACCAACCACTCGGCCACCTCGGCCCGGTGCTCCCGCAGGGCCGCCGCCGCCCGGCGCAGCACGGCGGCCCGTTCGGCGGCGGCCGTGCAGGCCCAGCCCGGCTGGGCCCGCGCGGCTCCCGCCACGGCCCGGGCGACGGCCGCCGCGTCGGCGACCGCGACCGTGGCGAGCGTCTTTCCCGTGGCGGGTTCGAGGACGTCGACGGTCCGGCCGCCGGTGTCGCCTTCACCGTCGGGCGGTGCTCCGGTGAGCGTGCCCGGGTCGAGCAGACTGGTCATGCCTTCTTCCTCCCTGTCGTCGCCCTGCCGAGTCCTGCCGTGTCCTGGTGGGGCCGGTGCGCGCCGCCGGTGCCCCGTCAGCCGCCGTCGGCATGGCCCGTCACGGGCACGTCGATGAGGACCGGACCGGTGCCCGCCGCCGCCCGGGCGACCTCCTCGGCCAGCCCGCCGGCCGTCGCGGCGCGCACCGCGGTGATGCCGAAGAACTCGGCGACCCGGGTGAAGTCCAGGTCGGGCGGGGTGAGATCCAGCGCGCCCGCGGTCGCCGCGGCGGGCCCGGTAGGAACGCCCAGCAGTGCCGCGGCCGGCGTGAGGTCGATCCGGGGCGGGGTGAGGCGCAGCGCGCCCCCGCCGCCGGTCCGCTCCCGGTGCCGCCGTACGACCGTCTCCTTCAGCGTCCGGTACTCACCGTTGTTCATCACGACGAACGTGACCGGCACCCGGTAGTGCGCCGCGCTCCACAGCCCCTGCAGCCCGAACAGCGTGCAGCCGTCGCCGAGTACGGCGACCACCGGGCGGCTCGGGTCGCCCAGCCGGGAGCCGACGGCCGCGCCGATGCCGTGGCCGAGCCCGCCGCCCACGGTGTGCACGTAGGAGCGGGGCCGCCGCAGCGGCAGCACCTGGCGCAGCAGCAGCCCGCTGGTGATCGCCTCCTCCACGACGACGGCGTCCTCGGGCAGCCCGGCCACCACGGCGTGCACGGCGGCCAGCGGATCCAGCGGGGCGGTGCCGTGGGCGGCCAGCGCCCGCTGCCGGACCGCGGCGCGCGCCGCCTCGTGCCGGCGGCCCGCCTCCCCGATCCGGTCCCCGGCCTCCGGCACCTTCCCGGCGAGCTGGGTCGCCAGCGCGGCGAGCGTGGCCCGCACCCCGCCGACCAGCCCCACGGCCACGGGGAACGTGCGCCCCGGTTCTCCCGGGTCGCTGTCCAGCTGGATCACCTCGGTGCCCTCGGGGATCGGCGAGCCCGGCTCGTAGTGGTGGGCCATGAACGCGTGGGTGCCCGCGACGAGCACCACGTCGTGCCCGTCGAGGGCGGCCCGGATCGCCGAGTAGCGGGCGTCGAGCATGCCCGCGTACAGCGGATGGACCGTGGGGAAGTCGACGCCGTCGTGCATCGGCTGGTGGAAGACCGTCGCCCCGGTCGCCTCCGCGACCGCGACCAGTTCCGCGACGGCCCCCTCCCGGCCCACCCCGTCCCCGGCCACGATCGCCGGCCGGCGCGCCGCGGCCAGCCGCTCGGCGGCCTCCGGCCAGCCGGCCGCCGGGCCCGCGCCGTACACCACGGACTTCGGCGACGGCGGGCCGAGCGGAGCCTCCTCGTCCAGCAGGTCCATGGGGATCGACAGGAAGACCGGGCCCGCCGGCGGCTGCACGGCCAGGGCGAACGCCCGGCGCAGCATGCCCGGCAGATCGTGCGCGTGCTGGACGTCGAAGGTGTGCTTGACCGCCGCCCGCGCCAGCCCGACGAGGTCGCCCGAGAGCATCGGGTCCTGCGCCAGGTGCCGGCGGTCCTGCTGGCCCGCGGTGACCACCAGCGGTGTCCGCGACCGGCTCGCGTTGAGCAGGCCGACCAGACCGTTGGCCAGCCCCGCGGCCACGTGCAGGCTCACGAAGGCGGGCCGCCCGGTGGCGCGCGCGTAGCCGTCGGCCATCGCCACCACCGACGCCTCCTGCACCCCGAGCACGTACTCGATGCCGGGGTCCCGGGCGACCGCCTCCACGAAGGGCAGTTCGGTGGTGCCGGGGTTGCCGAAGACCTTCGTGACGCCCTCGTCGCGCAGGATCTCCAGCATCGCCTCGACCGGCCTCACGACGGCTCCCCCGTCCGCCGGGCCACCGACGCACCCGCGCTGAACCGGCTGACCTTGTCGATGACGTCCGGGCTGTACAGCCGCAGCGCCTGCTCCATCGCGAACTCGGCGGCGTACGCGCGGAAGTGCTCCGGGGGCTCCTCCGCCAGATTGATCATGTGGCGGTTGGCCACCACGGCCGGGGAGGCGAGCCGCGTCGCCGCCGCGTCGACGGCGGCGTCCATCATGTTCGGGTCGACGATCTCGTCGCAGATCAGCCGGGTCTCGGGCTCGTGCGCCCACAGCTTGCGGCCGGACAGGATGACCTGCCGGGACAGCCGCGCGCCCGCGAGGCTGGTCAGCCGCAGGTTCGCCATGCCGGGCACGATGCCCTCCTGGGCGGCCGGCAGGCTGAGGTAGGAGTCGGCGGCGGCGACGACGTGGTCCACGGCGAACAGCAACTGCATGCCGCCGCCGATGGCGAACGTGTCCACCGCGGCGACCCACGGCTTCTCCACCACCGGCCGGGGCCATCCGTCGTCGACGCGCGCACCACGGATCAGCTTGCGGATGTAGCCGAGTTCGCGGCGCAGCAGGAAGTCCACGTACGAGATCCGGCCCTGGTGCAGGTCGACCAGGTTGATCCCGGCGCAGAACACCCGGCGTCCCTGGTAGCGCGGGTGGGTCATCTTGCCGCCGCGCAGCACCCCGACGCGCACCTGTCCGTCGAGCAGCGCGAGGTCGACGGCCGTCTCCAGGTCGTCGACGAGCCGGTTGTCCTCGGCGTTCAGGAACCGTCCGTTGCACAGCGTCAGATGAGCCACCTGCCCGGTCCGCTCCAACCGGACCGTGCCCAGCTCCAGGGTGCCGGTACGGGCGAACTCACCGGCCAGGGAACGGGCGCGGGACGTGGGCCGCAGCATCGCCTCCAGCAGGTGCGGGCCGGCCTGCGGGGCGCGCAGCAGCTCGTGGAAGAAGATGCCCTGGTCGATCTCCCGGCCGTCCTTGTCGGCCTGGGCGAGCTCGCGCTCGGCCGCCATCTGCGCCTCGGTCGGGGTGAGGCCCGGGAAGGCCTCGGCGGCGGCGAACACCAGCTCCGACAGGCCGCGTTGCTCGCGCAGCCCGCCGGTCAGCTCCTCGTAGACCCGCTCGGCGTGCAGCCGCAGGAACGCGCTGCGCACCCGCCGCTGCTCACCGATCACCTCCTGGGCGAGCTGCTGCTGGTCGGGGCCGCGCTCGGGCTTGACCGGCAGGTCCGCGAGCAGTTTCTCCGCCCCCGTGGTGTACGCCATCAAGGCGCCCGCGTCGGCGAGCAGCGAGCCGGTGAAGAGCGGGGTGTGGGTGTGCCACGGCTGGGCGGCGTCCTCCGTGCGGACGGTCATCGTCGGTCCTCCTTCGCAGTCGGTGGTCGTGCCCGTCCTCACACGGCGTCCGCGAACTCGCCGCGAGTACGGCGCAACGACCGTTCGCACGCGGCCAGATGACGTCCGAGCGCGTCCTCGAAGGCGGTCACCCCGGCGTCGTGCACGAGCTGCCTGCGGATGGCGAGCTCCGCGGGCTCCAGCCCGTCGAGCCGCTCGGCGAGCTTCGCGGCGGCGGCCCCGGGATCCGCGGCGACCTGGTCGATCAGTCCGATCACCAGTGCCCGGCGGGCCGTCACCTCGGCACCGAACAGGACGAGCCGGCGGGTGTGGACGCCGCCGAGCTGGTTGGTGAGCCGGTGCACCGCCATGCCCGCCCAGACCCCGCCGTCGTTCACCGGCACGTCGATGCGCAGGTCCGGGGTGCCGATGCGGTGGTCCCCGGTGAGGAGCACCTCCAGACCCAGGCCGCCGCACACACCTTCGGCCGTGACGATCCGGGGGGCGCGGGTCTGCTCCAGCCGGCGCAGGGCCTTCTCCCAGCGGCTCACCAGGTCGATGCCGACGCGGCCGGGCCAGTCGCGGGCCGCGTGGGCGCCGTGCAGCCGGATCACGCCCACCGGCCGGACCGTGGAGTCCTCCAGCCGTTCGCAGAGCGCGTTCACGTCGGCGACCAGACCCGCGTCGAGCGGGCGTGTGCAGTCCAGGTCGAGGGCGGTGTCGGGGGAGAGGGCCTGCGCGAGGTCCGAGGAAGCCATGTCCGGGTCCTGTTCGTCGATTCGTCGAGGGCACATGGGGAATTCGGTGCGTATTCCATGAGCGGTACGTGAGGTGACTCAGTAGCGCACGAGCGCTGTTTCCAGGGTCGAACCCGGGCCCATCGTCATGAGGACTCCGTAATCGCCCGGCCGCACCACGCCTTCCTGCAGCAGCCGTTCGTAGGAGAAGAGGAAGGAGCCGCTGGAGAGATTTCCGAAGTCACGCAGCACACTCGTCGTGTGCCGCACGTCGTACCCGGTGAGGCCGAGATTGACCGCCACCGAGTCGATGACCTTCTTCCCGCCGGAATGGATCAGCCAGTGGGCGATCTCGCTGCGCCGCACGCCCGTTCCCGACAGGAGGTTGCCGATCACGTCCTCGGCGTGCGCGCCCACCACGTAGGGCACGTCACGGTCGAGGAAGAAGCTGAACTTGCCCTGCTCGTCGTCCCAGTCGTAGCGCATCGCGTCGACCGCGTCCGGCACGATACGGCTCGCGTACTTCAGCACCTGCGGGCCGGGCCGCTCGGTGCCGTGCGCCACGGCGACGGCGGCGGCACCGTCACCGAACAGGCTGTTCACGACGGAGGTGCGCATCGTCCCGTCGAAGACGTACGCCGCGGAGCAGACCTCGACGCAGACCATCAGCGCCAGCCCGCCCGGGTTCGCGGTCGCCCAGCCGGTGGTCGCGTTGAGCGCGTTCAGGCCCGCGTTGCAGCCCATGCCGACGATGTCCAGCCGACTGCAGCTGGTGGGAATGCCCAGCTCACGGATGAGCAGCGCGCTGAAGCCGGGGGTGAGCAGGCCGGTCGACGACACGCACACCAGGTAGTCGATGTCGCTGACCGCCGCGTCGATCCGCTTCAGGCACGACTGCAGCGCACGGGCGCCCAGTTCGGTGCCGCGCGCCTTGTGCTTGGCGAGCAGCTCGCCCTGCGTCTCCGGCCGGGGCCGGCCGTCCGCGCCCGGCGGCGGCACGGTCAGGAACCGGCGGTCGATCGCGCTGTTGAGGAACACCGACCGGATCCGGCGGTCCTCGATCGCGTACATGTCGAGGAGGTCGGCTTGCGAGTAGCAGTCCTCCGGGTTCGCGGTGCCCACGCCCAGGATGGCCGGCCCGCGCCGGCCGGCGGCCCACGCGTCCGCCGTCCGGCCGACGGTGTCCGGCCGTGCAATCTCTTCGTCCAGGATCATCTCTGACCGCCCCTTGGTACTCTCCGGCGACATGTCACGCCGATGGACAGGAGTTCACGGGAGTTCGGGAGAAAACGGTCCGCCGGATCGGCGGAAAATGCCGTGACAGCAATCTAGTTCAGCAATTGCGGCGGACGGCATCCCCGACCGCTGTGAGTGCGCTCACCGCAATCGGTAGGGGGAATAGGGGGTGGAAATCAGGGGGTTGTCGCCGGATCAGGGAGCATTATTGTGCGGGTGTCGTCGACTTGCAGGAAGACCGGGAGATCCGTGCGGCTGCGCACCCCGAGTTTCCGGTAGACCTGGGTCAGATGCTGTTCCACGGTGCTGACCGTGATGCACAGCCGCCCGGCTATCTGCCGGTTGCTGTGTCCCTGTGCGGCGAGGCTGCCCACCCGGTACTCGGCCGCGCTGAGGTCCGCCGCGCGCTCCTCGTCGAGTGCGGCCGGGCCGCCGCCGGCCGCGTCCGGGCTCCGGTCCGGCAGCCCGGGCAGCAGGCTCTTCACGAGCCGGTCCGCATGGCACTCCCGGGCCGCCCGCCAGGCCCGGCGCAGGGCGGGCCGGGCCCGCCGGGAGTCACCGACCGCGTGGTGGGCGAGGGCCAGGTCGGCGAGCGCGTGGGCGAGTTCGAGCCGGTCACCGCCCGCCTGCAGCGCCTCCACCGCGTCGCCGAGCAGCGTCGGCCGCTCGTGCGGCTCCACGGCCGCGGCCAGCTGCCGCAGGGCCCGGCCCAGCGTCACCGGGTCGTCGGCGGCCGGCCCGTCGAGCTGCTCGCCGAGGAGCGTGTGCGCCTCGGCACGGCGGCCCAGACGGAGCAGGGCCTGCGCCGCGTCGATGCGCCACGGCAGCTGCCAGGGGCCGTCGTCGGACCACTCCCGCAGCAGCTGACCGCAGGTCTGGAAGTCACTCAGCGCGGCGTACGGCCGGTCGACCGCCAGGTGGTAGTGGCCTCGGGCGAGCAGATACCGCAGTCCGAACGGGGTCTGAAGCAGCGCGCCCGGCACCGGCATCGCCAGCTGCGCCGCCGCCTCCTCGAAGCGGCCCGTCTCCACCGCGACCGTGAGCAGACAGGCCAGCGGCGCCCCGATCAGGACGCCCCAGCTCGACCGGGAGTGCTCGCGCAGCGCGGCGGAGGCGAGTTCGGCGGCGGCCGGCAGCTCACCGCGCAAGCGCGCCGCGTCGGCGCGGGCCGCCGTGAGCAGGCCCGGCCAGTGCGGCTCGTCGGACCCGGCCGCGTCCTCCAGCAGCGGCAGACACCACGGAGCGTCCCGCAGCAGCCGCTCGGGCCGGGCGAGGGCCAGCAGCCCCAGAGCCAGCCGGGACAGCGGCACCCGCGGGCGCAGGCCCTGCCAGACGTGTTCCCCCACGACACCGCCGTCCCCGCGTACGGCGTCCAGCGCCGCCCGCACGAGTGAGGGTCCGCCGGCCCCCGTACCGGTGTCCGCCGTCCTCCGCCGGCCCGGGTAGCACAGCTCCAGACAGGCGCGCACGTCGTCCAGTTCGGCGGGGCCGACGAAGGCGGGGAGCGCCTGCGCCACCGGGTCGGCACCGAGTCCGGTACCGGCACCGGCCCGCGTCTCCCGGCCGTCCGGTGCCTCGGCGGCGTCACGTGCCGCGCTGATGCGGGTCAGCGCGGTGGCCGCCTCGTCCGGTCGGCCGTGCCAGAGGAGGTACTCGAGCGTGGCGAGCGCGTGGCGGCCCGGCAGCAGGCCCCGCTGCCCCGCGTCCGTGAGCTGACCCAGGTGGCGCACCGCCCGGGCGGGATCGATCCGCCACTCGGCCTCGGCGAGCACCGCCCGGCTCATCGCCCGCTCCTGCTCGTCGTCGGCGAGGGTGTGGGCCAGTTCCAGGCAGTCCAGTGCGAAGTCCAGCTCGCCCCCGGCGGTGGCGCTGGCGGCGGACTCCTGCAGCACCGCCGACGCCCACGGCTCGTCGGCCGACCCGGCGGCCAGGAGGTGGTCCGCGATCGCGGTGGGGCGACCGCCGTCGGCGTGCAGCAGCCGGGCGGCGCGCCGGTGCCAGTCGGCGCGCTCGTGGGCGGCCAGGTCCCGCAGCACCGCGGCCCGCGCGACCGGATGCCGGTACCGTCCGCGCGACAGGACGCCCGCCTCGTCGAGCAGTTCCAGCAGCGCGCCGGTCTCCACCCGGCCGAGGCCGCCGAGCCGGGCCACCGGATCCGCGCCGGACGGCTCGCCGAGCACCGCCACCGCCCGCGCCACCGTCAGCGCGTCGGGCTCGAGGCGGTGCAGGCAGGTGACCACGCGCTCGGCGAAGCGGTGGTGCACCACGAGCTCGCGCGGCGGTTCCCGGCCCGGTGCGCGAGCCGCGGCCTCCCAGTCCGCGGCCAGCGCCCGTACGAGCAGCGGGTTGCCCCGGGTGACGGCCGCCGCGGCCGGGGCGAGGCTGTGCGCCACGTGCGCGTCCAACTCCTGCGCCAGCAGCGCCGCGACGCCGTCGCAGGTCAGCGGGTCGAGCCGGATCTGGTGGCCGTACGGGTGGCGGGACAGTTCGGTGTGCGGGCCGGGGCGGGCCGAGCCGCAGCGGTCCTGGTCGGTGAGGACCAGCATGATCCGGGACCGGCGCAGCCGCCGGGCCAGGAACAGCAGGCACTGCAGCGAGTCGGGGTCCGCGTGGTACACGTCGTCCACGCCGATCAGCAGCGGCCGGCCGGCGCTCATGTCGAGCAGGACCCGGGCGACCTCCTGCGGGACGCGCGGCCCGGCCCGGCCGTCCGTCCGGGCCCCCGCCCCGAGGGCGGTCTCGACGCGCTCGGCGTACCCGGGGCCGGCGCCGTGCAGCAGCTGTCCGACGAGCCCCAGCGGGAGGTGCTGCTCGGCCGGCGCAGCGGCGGCGGACAGGAACCGCACCCGGGGGCCGGCCACCCGTTCGGCGAACGTGTGCAGCAGCTCCGTCTTGCCGACGGCCACGGGACCTCGGACGACCACGACACTTCCGGCCCCGCGCAGACAGTCCTCCAGCAGGCCGGACAACTGCGCGAGGTGTCGGTCCCGTTCCACCAGCATCATGCGAGTGCACCTCCTCGGGCCCCTGCGCTCTCGGCCGCCCGGTGCACATGGAAACTCCCCCAGACGTCCGTGACTGCCTCAGTCTGGGGGAGATCATCTGAAGAATGGCTATATGTTCTCTCCGGCCGCCGGGCCGGGGCACCTCCTCGGGCAGGTGCGCCGCAGGACGCAGGCGCGGGTGCGGTCGTGGTCGTAGGTGGGTCGAGGGCCGCAGGTGCGCACGAGGGTTCCGGGCCGGTTCCCCTGCGGGCCGGTGGCGGCCGGCCCGTTGCGGGGCTGACAGGTCAACCGCGTCCTCCGGTCTCCGCCCGCGGACCCTCCTCGTTCAGCAGATCGGACCGGGGTCCGGCGGCCGCGGCCGTACGGCCCTGGGGCCGGCCGGGGGCGCCCGCGGGGGCCGGGCCGGGGCCGGGACCCGCCGCCGCGCGCGGCAGGACGAACACCGCGACGAGCACGGCGACCAGCAGCAGGGCGCTGTTGACCGCGAACACCATGCCGTAGCCGGAGGCGAGCCGCTCGGTCGGCGAGTCGGTGGACGACGCGTGCGACGTGGCCGTGGCGGCGACGGTGCTCATCGCCGCGAGACCGATGCTGCCGCCCAGCTGACGCGCGGAGTTGAGCAGGCCCGACGCCATGCCGGCCTCGTTGGGGGCCACTCCGCCGGTCGCGGCACCGGCGAGCGGCACGAGCAGCGGGCCGACGCCGATGCTGGTCACCAGCATGGGGCCGAGGACGTCCACGGCGAACGACCCGTCGGCGCTGATCCGGCTGAACCACACCATGCCGAGCGCGCCGACGATCCCGCCCACGATCAGCAGGTTCCGGGCGCCGAAGCGGGCGATCAGCCGCACCGCGTACAGGGACCCCGCCACCAGGCCCAGGCAGAACGGCAGGAACGCCAGACCGGCCTTGAGCGCGCTCATTCCGAGGACCTGCTGGAGGTAGAGGGAGGCGAAGTAGAACGACGTGAAGATGTTGACGGAGACCATCATCATGTAGATGTTGGACGCCGACACGAACCGGTTGGCGAGCAGGCCCAGCCGCAGCAGCGGTTCCTTGGCCCCGGTGCCCTCGTAGCCGAAGAAGGCCACCAGCAGCACGGCCGCGGCGATGAGCGAGCCGATGGTCTGCGCCGAGCCCCACGGTTCGGTGTCGGTCCTGACCAGGGCGAACACCAGCAGCGAGGTGCCCGCGGTGGCCAGCACCGCGCCGACCACGTCGAGCTTGCGCGCGGTGTCGCCCGCGCCGGCCGCCGCCACATGACGGCTCGCCAGCCAGACGCCGATCAGCGCCATCGGCACGTTCACCAGCATGACCCAGCGCCAGTTGACGTACTCGGTGAGCAGGCCGCCCACCACGACGCCCACGGCGGCGCCGCCCGCCGTCACCGCGCTGTACACGCCGAGCGCCCGGCCGCGTCGGGGGCCGGCGGGGAAGCTGGTCGTGAGCACCGCGAGCGCGGCCGGCGCGATCAGGGCCGCGCCGACGCCCTGGACGGCGCGCGCGGCGATCAGCTCGCCCGGCGTCTGGGCCAGGCCGCCGAGCAGGGAGGTGAGACCGAACAGCACCAGTCCGATGGTCAGCAGGGGCTTGCGGCCGAACCGGTCGGCCGCCCGGCCGCCGAGCAGCAGCAGGCCGCCGAAGGTGAGGGTGTACGCGTTGACCACCCAGGAGAGTCCCGCATCGTCGAATCCGAGCGCCGACTTGATGGACGGCAGAGCGACGTTCACCACGGAAACGTCGAGCGAGACCATGAGTTGAGCGACAGAGACCGTCAGGAGCACACCGGCAGGGCTGACGGTGCGCTCCTCTCCCGCAGCGTTTTTGTACATGTAAAAATAGTAGCCCCGGCGGGTTCCGCGTGTCGAGCGCGAAGCCGACGCCGTCACGCTCCCGGGTCCCCCGTGGGCGGCCGGCCGGCGGACGCCCGCAGCGCCTCGGTCAGCTCCCGGGTGTGCCGTACGGCGGCGCAGCAGCCCGCCGCCCAGTCGAGCGCCGCCCGGTGCTGGTGCGCGCTGAAACCGGCGACCGCGTCGGCCGCGAGGAACGCCTCGACGTTGCGGCTGAAGGCGTCCACCGCGGTCGTCGTGCAGCCCAGGTGCGCGTAGACGCCGCAGATGACGAGCTGGTCGCGGCCCAGCGAGCGCAGGCGCCGCTCCAGGTCGGTGCCGTGGAAGGCGCTGTACCGCCAGGTGGACAGCACCGCGCCGCTCGCGTCCGGGGCGACCTCGTCGACGATCGCCACGTCGTCCAGGGCGTCGTCGAGTCCCTTGCCCCAGAAGTCCGTGAGCAGGCCGCGCTCGCCCGGCGCCTGGGTGCCCGGCTGCACGGTGTGCACGACCGGGACGCGCAGCTCCCGGCAGGTCCGGATCAGCGCCGCCGAGTTGGCCAGCAGGCCGTCCCGGGGCGAGGCGTCGCGCGGGTAGGGCCGCAGGAAGTAGTGCTGCATGGTCATGACGAGCAGAACGGCCCGTTGCGCGTCGGGGGTCCAGCCGACCCGGTTCTCGACGGGCGCGCACGGGCCGGGCATCGGGTACGCGGCGATCGCGGAGATGTCCATGCCTTCCGCTTCCTCTTCCTTCCGTGCGGGGCGGAACGCGGAACGGCGGGTCAGGAGATGAAGTCGTAGGACAGCAGGCGGTTGTCCGCGTCCTCGGCCCAGGCGCCGTAGCGGCGCATGCCGTACAGCAGGGGTACGGGGGAGCGGAGC
The DNA here is from genome assembly GCF_044593395.1 of Streptomyces sp. NPDC052301. Classification (NCBI taxonomy): domain Bacteria; kingdom Bacillati; phylum Actinomycetota; class Actinomycetes; order Kitasatosporales; family Streptomycetaceae; genus Streptomyces; species Streptomyces sp. NPDC052301. Next base: position 160,171 of record NZ_JBIUBE010000003.1, read on the forward strand.
GCGGTGACGAGGGTGACCTCCGTCAGCACCACCGTGTGGTCGCCGACGGGCTGTTCGTCGGTGACCGTGCAGTCGGCGATCGTGTGGGCCGCCTCCACCAGGTGCGGACCGCCGCCGGGCGCGGGCGTCCACGCGACCCGCTCGAACCGGTCCGGGTCCCCGGAGCCGAACATCTCGGCGGCGGGCCGGCCGTGCTCGTGCAGCAGATTGACGGCGAGCGACCCGCTGTCCAGCACCGCCCGCAGCGTGGGGCTGCCCCGGCGCAGACAGACCAGCAGGGTCGGCGGGTCGAGGGCGACGCTGCACAGCGACGTACAGGTCATCCCCCAGGGCACACCGTCCGGCGCCATGGCCGTCACGATGGAGACACCGGTGGGAAATCCGGCCATCAGCCGACGCACATCGGCTTCGTTCCGCTGGTGCGACATGGTTCCTCACTGACGTCGGTCACGGACAACACGAACGAACCCGCGGGGGACACGGGGAGCCGGCCGACCCGGCGGGGAGCCGACCCACGCCGAACCCTTCCGGCGTGACGCGCCCCGCCGCAGCCGGCCGGTCAGCACCGGAAGGAGGAGATCCCGGCACTTCCGGCCGGCCGGAGGAGCGCGCCCCCGCCCCGCCGAGGGGTACCGCTCCGGCCCACCCGCCCGGCACCTGCCGGCCGGGACGGACAGCGGTGGCAGCCCCGTCAGCCCCCCGCGTCCGGGAGCGCGGTCAGTACTTCGCCGCTGCGCCGGAGACGGATTCCGACTCCTTGGCCAGTTCCATGCCGCGGCTGGCGTTCAGCATGCGCTTGCCGATCTCCGGGGGCGCCTGGGTGCGGGACCACTCCTCGGCCGCCTCCATCCGCTCCTTCGTCATCTGGAAGCACCGGTTCTCCGGCAGCCCGAACCGGTCCGCGTGGGCGATGAAGTCCACGTCCTTGCGGATGTACTCGTGGATGCGCGCCGCCGCCTCACCCGGATCCAGCGTGCCCTCCTCCACGGCCACGCACAGCTCCCGGGTCAGCGTGCCCATCCGGACGAACGGCTCGCTGATCGGCAGCGGCGACCCGGGGTACCCCGACCGCTCGGCCTCCAGGAAGACGTCCGGGTCACCGCTCTCGCTGTACCGGTAGTACGCGTCCTCGACCATCATGTTGCCGCTCATCGTGCCGAGCATCCACGTCCGGTTGACCGCGTTCCACAGCTCGTAGTGCCCGAAGCCGACGAACGAGCTGTAGACCAGGTCGTCGTGGAAGTCGAACAGCCCCTGCTGCAGCGCCTCCACGAACGCGAACCGCTCCTTGGACCAGTCCCCGTCCCGGGAGGCCGCGATCAGCCGCCACCCCAACGCGTTGACCAGCTCCAGGGTGTTGGCGAGGCCGCGCGAGTACAGCGCGTCGATGAAGCCGGCCGCGTGCGACGTCAGGCAGTACCGGTCGCCGACGACCGTGTGCGACGAGTACTGCAGCCGGCCCGTGGACACCCACGGCCGCACCGACTTCGCCTCGGTGAACTGCCAGGCGATCTGCGGGAACCGCTTGAGGAACTCCGCGAACTCCCGCTCCGGCGGCGTCCCGTCCTTGGGGTACTTGCGCGGGTCCAGCGTGAGCCCGACGCTGCACAGCGGGTTGCGCGCCGCGTCGTGGTTGTCGAACGGGATCACCCACAGCCAGCCGCCGTCGAAGACGTGGTGCAGCGTGCCGTGGTGCCAGGGGCTGGGCTGGTCGTGCGGCTGCGCGGTCGGCGAGTCGTCGAAGGGCCGCACCCCGATCATGTGCGTGAACAGACAGCGTGAGTGCGTCCGGGCCCGGGTCGGCGTCTCCCGCAGGGAGAACTTCTCCGCCAGCGGCGAGCGGAACCCGCTGCCGTCCACGACGTACTCGGCCCGGAACTCCTCGCCCTGGTCCGTGCGCAGCAGCGCGCCCTGCTCCGGGTCGACGTCGATGTCGGTGACCCGCGTCGCCAGGCGCGCCTCGGCGCCGTACCGCAGCGCCACATGGAACAGGTAGGCGTCGACGTCCTGCCGGAACAGATGCGTCTCGGTGCGCAGTTCGATCGGCACGACCAGCTGGTTGATCTCCCGCGGGTCCTGCGGGCGGCCCTCGCGGTGGTAGACGAAGCCGAAGTTCTGCTTCTGGCCGCAGTTGGGGGAGATCTCGTCGATGGTCCCCCGGTAGTTCGACAGGGCCTTGAACTCGGGCACGTCGTAGCGCTTGGCGATCAGCCGCGCCATGCCCGAGGTGTACGGGATGGTCGACTCGCCGACCGCGAACCGGGGGTGGGTGCCCGCGTCGAGGATGAGCACCTTGACGCCGTTGCGGGCCAGCACCGCGCCCAGCATGCCCCCGGCCATACCGCTGCCGAGGATCGCCACGTCGTACCGGTCCGTCCGCGAGGAGCCGGTTGCGGTTTCCTTGCCTGCCACAGATTGTCCTTCCCTTGACGCTCGGCCGGGGGCGGTTCAGCCCTGGGCGGTGACGGAGAGGGCGTCCTCGACGAGGTCGTCGACGGTGATGTTCAGCGCGAGGTGCTTTCCGCGCAGGCCGCCCAGCAGCGTGACGAAATCGTTGGCCGGCGTGTTCTTGCCCTCCGGGTCGATGATCCGCTGGGCCATCTTGTGGTAGTCCTCCTTCTTCAACGACCGGTCGTAGAACTGCTCCACGAAAGAACGGACCTCGTCGAAGAAGTTCCGGTAGGCGGTCGCATAACGGTCCAGCGCCGCTTCCTCGATCTCCGGATGCTGCAGCACCTTGTCGAGCACCCGGGACAGAATGCTGCCCGCCGTCGTCGCCAGCGCCACACCCGTGGAGATCAGCGGGTCGACGAATGCCGCCGCGTCACCGACGGCCGCCCAGCCCTTTCCGTGGACGGTGTGGCTCGTGTACGACCAGTCGCGGGCGCTGCGGAATCCCGCCGACTGACGGGCGTCGCGCAGCATGTGCTTCAGCTTGGTGGTCTTCTCCACCTCGTCCCGGAACAACTGCTCCAGATTCTGGTCGGATTCGCCGGCCACCGACGCCGGAGTGACGAAACCGACGCTGACCGTCCCCTTGTCGAGCGGAATTCCCCAGAACCAGCCGTTCTCGATTCCCTCGATCAGAATGTTCGTGTACTGGTCGCCGGGCAGCCGCTCGCAGTTGTCGAAGTACGTCCACACCGCGACGTTGCGCAGCTTGTCGTGCCAGGTGATCTCCGAGTAGCGGCGGGTGAGCACCCGGGCCTGACCCGAGGCGTCCACCACCATCGTGGCCCTGAGCTCGTACGTCTCCTTGCCGCCGCGCACCGAGAAGCGGACGCCGGTGACCCGGCCGTCCTCCTCGACGGGCTCCTTCACGGTGGCGTCCTCCACGACGAACGCCCCGAGTTCCCGCGCCCGGTCCAGGATCAACGCGTCCAGGTCGGCCCGCCGCGTGTGGTACGCGAACGGGTAGTCGCCGCCGTCGACGAAGGAGAAGTCCCACGCCGCCTGCTCGTTGCCCCAGACGAACGTGCCGCCGTACTTGCGCTCGAAACCGCGCTGTTCCATCCGCTCGGTCAGGCCCATCTCCTCCATGGGCGCCATGACGACCGGGATGAGCGATTCGCCGACGTGATAGCGGGGAAAACGCTCACGGTCCAGAACGGCGACTTTGTGCCCACGCTTGGCGAGGAGTCCGGCGGTGGTGGCACCCGCCGGCCCGCCACCGATGACGATGACATCGAATTCATTGGGTATGCCGGTGAGAGTGGACGGCATGCGCGACCTTCCCGATCCGAAACGTGCCGACGTCCGCTGAGGCGGCCCCGTACGGCACTGCGTTGGCTGGACCCAGTCAGGTTCGGCGACGTGGGCTGAACGCCTTCTGCACGGCGTCTGGACACCGTCTTGGGAAATCCCGGCGCGGCCTGGATTAAGGGAAGGAACAGGGGTTGTAGCCGCCGCCCGGCCCTTTCTAGCGTTACGCCAGGTGTGCTCGCCGAGAACGGCCCGGGCGAGCGGGCGACACGGCGCCGCTCGATCATCCCGGTGCCACGCCGACGGTGGAACCCCCCAGCAGGCAGGAGCGTACGAGTGACGCACGTCGAAGACATCCGGCCACTTCCCGAAACGCTGCGCAGGCACGCACGTGAACGTCCCGACAAGGTCGCGTTCGCCGACGAACGGCGGCAGGTGACCTATGCCGGGCTCGCCGCACGCACCGGACGGCTGGCCGGTCATCTCGCCGCGCACGGCGTCGGACGCGGCGACCGGGTCGCGATCCTGCTCGGCAACAGCGTCACCACCGTCGAGAGCTACCTCGCCGTCACCCGCGCCGCCGCCGTCGGCGTCCCCGTCAACCCGCAGTGCTCCGACGCCGAACTCGCCCACCAGCTCGACGACAGCCTGGCCCGCGCCGTCGTCACCGACGGCACCCACCTCGCCCAGGTCGAGCGGGCGCGAGAGCGGCGCCCCGGCCTCCTCGTCGTCCTCGCGGACGGCACCGGCCCCGGCACCCTCGCCTTCGAGGACCTCGCCGGCACCGAACCGGACCAGGGGCCCCGCGACGACCTCGGCCTGCACGAACCCGCATGGATCCTCTACACCTCCGGCACCACCGGCGCCGCCAAGGGCGTCGTCTCCCACCAGGCCGGCTGTCTGTGGTCCGTGCACACCGCGTACCAGGGCGTGCTGGGGCTCGGCCCGGACGACCGGCTGCTGTGGCCGCTGCCGCTGTTCCACAGCCTGGCGCACATCCTGTGCGTGCTGGGCGTGACCGTCAGCGGCGCCGGGGCGCGCATCCTGCCCGGCTTCGGCGCCCGGGACGTGCTGGAGGCGCTGCGCGCGGAGCCGTACACCATGCTCCTCGGGGTGCCCACCATGTACGCCCAGCTGCTCGACGTCCTGCGCGACAGCGGTGGCACGGCCCCCCGGCCACGGGTCTGCCTGGTCACCGGAGCGGCGACCGGGCCCGAACTGGCCACCGCCGTCGAGGAGATGCTCGGCACGCCCCTGGTGGACAGCTACGGCAGCACCGAGACCTGCGGGGCCATCACCATCAGCCGCCCCGACGCCCCGCGCCCGCCCGGCACCTGCGGCACCCCGGTGCCCGGCATCGAGCTGCGGCTGGCCGATCCGCGCACCGGGCGGGACGTGGCGGCGGGCGAGGAGGGCGAGGTCCTGGTCAAGAGCCCGGCGCTGATGCTGGGTTACCACAACCTGCCCGACGTCACGGCGCAGGTGCTGCGTGACGGCTGGTACCGCACCGGCGACCTGGCCCGCCGCGACGCCGAGGGCCGGCTGGCCATCACCGGACGCGTCAAGGAGCTGATCATCCGCGCCGGTGAGAACATCCACCCCGGCGAGATCGAGGCGGTCCTGCGCGAGGTGCCCGGCGTCCGGGACGCGGCGGCGGCCGGCCGCCCCGACCCGGTCGCCGGGGAGGTCCCGGTCGCCTACGTGGTCCCGGAGGCCGACGGCTGGTCGCCCGCCGAGGCACTGGCGGCCTGCCGGGAACGGCTCAGCTACTTCAAGGTGCCGGCCGAGCTGTACGAGACGGCGGCCCTGCCGGTGACCGGCTCGGGCAAGGTCAGCCGCCGCCGGCTGCACGACACACCGGCCCGCCTGCGCGCCGTCGCCACCGGGCGGCACGAGCACCTGTGGCACACGGAGTGGGTGCCCTGGGAGCCCCCCGCCCCGGACCCCGCGCCCCCGCGACGCTGGGCCCTGATCGGCCCCCACCCCGCCTCTCTCACCGAGGCGATCCACCGCACCGGCGCCACGACCCACCCCGCCCCCGACCTCCACACGGCCCGGCGGACGGGCCCCTACGACGCCTACGTCATCGCGGCGCCCATGGCCGGTGCGGGGAGCGCGGGCGATGAGGTGACCTCGGGACCGAGCGGGGCGGTGGATGCGACGCGGGCGGGTGGCGGAGGTGCCGTCACGTGGCCGGTGGCCGGTGGTCGGACGGACGGCGGCGCGGGGGCGTCGGGGCCGAGCCGGGCGGCGGGCGTTGCCGCGGCCGGAGTGGTGTCGGGGCGGGACGCGGGCGGCTCGTTCGGAGTCCAGGCAGCGGCCGGTGCCGGTCGGACCGCCGGGCCGTCGGACGTGCCCGCCCCTGCCGATCTCCGTGACCTGCTGGGTGCGGCCGGGCTGGAGGGGCGGGTGGTGTTCTGCACCCGGGGTGCCGTGGCCGCTCGGGACGGGGACGCCGTGCGGCCCGGTGCCGCCGCCGCGTCGGCGTGGATCCGCGCGCGGCGCACGGGGCCCACCCGGCTGGTGGACCTCGGCGCGGACGGCTCCGGCGGCTCCGTCGAGGCGTGGGGCGCGGTGCTCGGCGCCCCCGACGAGGAGACCGACTTCGTCGTGCGCGGCGGTGACGTGCTCGTGCCGCGCCTGGCCCGCGTACCCGCGCCGGCCCCACTCGCCGCCCCCGCCCCCGGCGGCAGCGCGCTCGTCACCGGCGCCGGCACGGACCTCGCCCGTGTCCTCGCCACCCACCTCGTGGCCGGGCACGGCGTCCGTACCGTCGTGCTGGCCGCCCCCGACACGACCGCCGCCGCCCCCCTCGCCGCCGACCTCACGGCCCTGGGGGCCACCGTGTCCGTGCGCACCGGACGCGCGGACACCACCGAGGGTGCCGCCGCCCTGCTCGCGGCCCCCGGCCCGGACCGCGCCTTCGACACCGTTGTCCACCCGGTCACCCGCCCGGGCGACGCGGCCGCCGCACACCACCTGCTGGCCCTGACCCGCGCCACCGGCACCCGCCTCACCCTCTGCGGCACCCACGGCGGCCCGCTGCGCCACCCCGGCCCGCCCGCGACGGCAGCCGCGGGCGCCTACGCGGCCGCCCTCGCGCACGCGGCGGACCACGCCGACTACCTCGGGTACGCCCCTGCGCCGCTGCCCGGCGCGGTCCCCCTCACCGACCGGCAGACCGCCGACGCCTTCGACGCCGCCCGGACCCTGCCCTACCCGGTGCTCGCCCTGCGCACCGACCTGTGGGCGCCCCCCTCGGCCGCCGCCGACCGGCTCAGGACGCTGCTGAACCGGCCCGCCCCCGCCGCCGACGACACCGCCGACCCCGGCGGACTGCGCGCCGAGCTGCACGCCCTGCCCGTCCGGGCCCGCCGCCGTACCCTCACCGCACTGGTGCGCACCGAGGCCGCCCGGGTGCTCGGCCTCGACAGCCCGGAGCGGCTGGACGCCGAGCTCGCCTTCACCCGGCTCGGACTCACCTCGCTCACCGCGGTCGTGCTGCGCGACCGGCTGGCCGCCCGTACCGGACTGCGGCTGCCGGTGACCCTCGCCTTCGACCGACCGACGCCCGCCGCGGTGGCGGAACTGCTCGACGGTGAGCTGTTCGACCGCGGCCCCGCCGGCACCCGCGCGGCCGAGCCCGCCGCCCGCCGCGACGACGACCCGGTGGCCGTGGTCGGCATGGGCTGCCGCTACCCCGGCGGGATCGCCTCCCCGGAGGACCTGTGGCGTCTGGTCGCCGAAGGCCGCGACGCCATCGGGGAGTTCCCCACCGACCGCGGCTGGGACCTGGACCGCCTGCTGGGCGGCGACGGCAACGAGGCCGGTACCACCGCCACCGGCTCCGGCGGCTTCCTGCGGGCGCCGGGCGACTTCGACGCGCCGTTCTTCGGCATCAGCCCGCGCGAGGCGCTCGCCATGGACCCCCAGCAGCGCCTCCTGCTGGAGGTGGGCTGGGAGGCCCTCGAGCGGGCGGGCATCGACCCGGCCGCGCTGCGCGGCACGGACACCGGCGTCTACGTCGGGCTGATGTTCCACGACTACGCCAAGCACCCCGGCGCCCTCCCCGAGGACCTCGAACGGCTCCTCGGCACCGGCACCGCCGGCAGTGTCGCCTCCGGCCGCCTCGCCTACACCCTCGGCCTGAACGGCCCCGCCCTCACGGTCGACACCGCCTGCTCCTCCTCCCTGGTCGCCCTCCACCTGGCCGCGCAGGCGCTGCGCCGCGGCGAGTGCTCGCTCGCGCTCGCCGGGGGCGTCGCCGTGATGGCCACCCCCGCCACCTTCGTGGAGTTCAGCCGCCAGCACGGGCTCGCCCCCGACGGCCGCTGCAAGGCCTTCGCCGAGGCCGCCGACGGCACCGGCTGGTCCGAGGGCGTCGGCCTCGTCGTCCTGGAACGGCTCGGCGACGCGCGCCGCAACGGCCACCCGGTGCTCGCCGTCCTGCGCGGCAGCGCGGTCAACCAGGACGGCGCCAGCAACGGCCTGACCGCCCCGAGCGGTCCCGCCCAGCAGCGGGTCGTGCGGCGGGCGTTGGCCGACGCCGGTCTCACGCCGGCCGACGTGGACGCCGTCGAGGCGCACGGCACCGGCACCGTCCTCGGCGACCCGATCGAGGCGCAGGCCCTGCTCGCCACGTACGGGCGGGACCGGGACCCCCGACGGCCGCTGCTGCTCGGCTCCCTGAAGTCCAACATCGGCCACAGCCAGGCCGCCGCGGGCGTGGGCGGCGTCATCAAGACCGTGGAGGCGATCCGCCGCGGCGAACTGCCCCGCACCCTGCACATCGACCGGCCGACCCCGGCGGTGGACTGGACGGCCGGCTCGGTCCGCCTGCTCCTGGAGCACACCGCCTGGCCCGAGACCGGCCGCGAACGCCGGGCCGCCGTCTCCTCCTTCGGCGTCAGCGGCACCAACGCGCACGTGATCCTGGAACAGGCACCCGCCGCCCGTACCGAGCGGACGGAGCCGGCCGGCTCCCCGGCGTCCCGCACCCACACGCACACCACGGTGCCGGATCCCGCGACGGCCGCACCCGCGTCACCCGCCCCCGCACCCGCGACGGCCGTACCCGCGTCCCCCGTCCCGGTCCTCCTCTCGGCCCGCACCCCGGGCGCCCTGCGCGCCCAGGCCCGGCGGCTGCTCGACCTCGTGCGCGCGGACCCCGGCCTGCGCGTGCCCGACGTGGCCGCCGCGCTCGCCACCACCCGGACCGCCTTCCCGTGGCGCGCCGCCTTCACGGCGGGCGGACGGGAGGAACTGGAGCGCCGGCTGACGGCCGTGGCCTCCGGAGCCGACCCGGGCACCGGACCGGACGGCGTCCGCCGCGAGGGCGGACTGGCGATCGGGTTCACCGGCCAGGGCGCCCAGCTGCCCGGCATGGGGCGCGAACTGCACGCCGTCTTCCCCGAGTTCGCCCGCGCCTTCGACGCGGTCTGCGCCGCCCTCGACCCGTACCTGGAACGGCCGTTGAAGGAGATCGTCTGGGCGCCCGAGGGCACACCGGAGTCCGCGCTGCTGAGCCGGACCGACTTCACGCAGGCGGGGCTGTTCGCGCTGGAGACGGCGATGTTCCGGCTCCTGGAGTCCTGGGGTGTGGCGCCCGACGCCGTGCTCGGCCACTCCCTCGGCGGCCTGACGGCGACCCACGTCTGCGGGGCGCTGCCGCTCCCGGACGCGGCGCTGCTCGTCGCCACACGCGGCCGGCTGATGGCGGCGCTGCCGCCCGGTGGTGCGATGACCTCGGTCGAGGCGACCGCGGAGGAGGTCCGGGCGGTCCTGCCGGACGCCGACGCCCCCGGGCACGCCGCCCTCGCCGCGATCAACGGCCCGCGCTCCGTCGTCGTCTCGGGCGACGCGCAGGCCGTCGAGGCCGTCGCCGAGGTCTTCCGGGCGCAGGGGCGCCGGGTCACCCGGCTGCGGGTCAGCCATGCCTTCCACTCCCGCCACATGGACCCCATACTGGACGAACTGCGCGCGGTGGCATCCCGGTTGACCTACCAGGCGCCGGTGATCCCCCTGGTCTCCGGGGTGACCGGCCGGCTCGCCGGCCCCGCGGAGCTGGCCGAGCCCGAGTACTGGGCCCGCCACGCGCGGGACGCCGTGCACTTCGCGGACGCCGTGCGCGCCCTGCCCTGCCAGGGCATCGCCTGCTTCCTCGAACTCGGCCCCGACGCCATGCTCACCACCATGGCCCGCGACTGCGTGGCCGACCGCGAACTCGCCCTGTGCGGCGGGCTGCGCCGCGGCCGGTCCGAGGTCCGCGCCCTGCTCGACGCCGTCGCGCGGGCACACGCCCACGGCGCCACGGTCGACTGGGCCCGGTACTTCGCGGGCCTTCCCACCCGTCGGGTCGACCTGCCCGTCTACCCCTTCGAGCACCGGCGCTACTGGCTGCGCTCGGTACCGCTTCCGGCGGACTCCGCCGGTACCACGGCGTCCGCGCGGGAGACGGCCGTACGGCCCCCCGCCCAGGACGCCGTCGACCCCGCCGGCCACCGGCTGCGGGCCGAACTCGCCGGGCTGTCGGAGGAGCAGCGGGAACAGACGCTGGTCGACCTGGTCCGTACGGAGATCGCCGAGGTCGCCGGGTTCGAGGGGCCGGAGGACGTCGAGGCGTACCGCAGCGCCAAGGACCTCGGGCTGGACTCGGTCTCCGCCGTGGAGCTGCGCAACCGCCTCGTCGCGCGGACCGGGCTCACCCTGCCCACCTCGCTGGCGTTCGACCACCCCACGGCCGTCGCGATGGCCCGGCACCTGCTCACCGAACTCCCCGCCTCCGCCGAGTCCGAAGCCGAGGTCGCCGGCCACGACGCCGGCCACGACGACGGCGGTGCCGAAGGCGGCATGGGCGGTGCCACGGCCGCGTCGGCGGGCACCGGCCCGCGGACCGTGTTCGGCGCACTGGCCCGCCTGGAGGCAGGCATCGAGCGGGAGCGGCCCGACGCCGCCGCCCGCGCCCGCCTCGCCGACCGGCTGCGCACCCTGACCGCCCGGCTCCTCGGCGAGGAGGCCCCCGGATCCGCCGGGTACGACGACTCCGCCGACCTCGGCGAACGGCTCGACGCGGCGACCACCGACGAACTGTTCGACCTCATCGACAACGAGCTGAACCGACAGCACACCGAAACGAGCTGAACCGGCAGCACACCGAAACGAGCTGAACGGCAGCACACCGAAACGAGCTGAACCGGCGGCGTGCGGGACGAACCGAACCGGCGACGTGCCGGGCCGACGTGCACCGGCAGCACACCGAACGCCCGGGTCCCGGGCCGCATGACCCGCTCCGACCGCGCTGGAAAGGCAGGACCGTGACGTGACGGGCACCGAGCAGAAGCTGGTCGACTACCTGAAGAAGGTCACCGCCGAGCTGCACGACACCCGCCGGCAGCTGCGCCGGGCCGAGTCGGCGAGCCGTGAACCCATCGCCGTCGTCGGGATGGCGTGCCGCTTCCCGGGCGGCGTGCGCACCCCGCGGGACCTGTGGCGCCTGGTCGTGGAGGAGCGCGACGTCATCACCGCCTTCCCGGCCGACCGCGGCTGGGACGTCGAGGGCATCTACGATCCCGACCCCGACCGGCCCGGCACCTGCTACGCCCGCGAGGGCGGATTCCTCGACGACGCGGCGCTGTTCGACGCGGAGTTCTTCGGCGTCTCCCCCCGCGAGGCCCTGGCGATGGACCCGCAGCAGCGGCTGCTGCTGGAGACCGCCTGGGAGGCGTTCGAGCACGCCGGGATCGACCCGACCGCCCTGCGCGGCAGCGACACCGGCGTGTTCACGGGCGTGGTCCACCACGACTACGCCACCCTCCAGGTGCCCGACGCCCTCGAGCCGTACCTCGTCACCGGGCTGTCCGGTGGCGTGGCGTCCGGCAGGATCGCGTACACGCTCGGCTTCGAGGGCCCGGCGGTCACCGTGGACACCGCCTGCTCCTCCTCCCTGGTCGCCCTGCACCAGGCCGCGCAGGCGCTGCGGTCCGGGGAGTGCGCGCTGGCCCTGGCCGGCGGGGTGACGGTGATGGCGACACCCCGCGCCTTCCTGTCGTTCAGCCGCCAGCGGGGTCTGTCGCCCGACGGGCGGTGCAGGGCGTTCGGCGCGGGCGCCGACGGCACCGGCTGGGGCGAGGGCGTCGGCATGCTGCTCGTGGAGCGGCTCTCCGACGCCCGCCGGCACGGCCACCGGGTGCTCGCGCTGCTGCGCGGCTCGGCGGTCAACCAGGACGGCGCCTCCAACGGCCTGTCGGCGCCCAACGGGCCCTCGCAGCAGCGCGTCATCCGCAAGGCCCTCGCCAACGCCGGCCTGTCCGCCCGGGACGTCGACGTCGTGGAGGGCCACGGCACCGGTACCCGGCTCGGCGACCCCATCGAGGCCCAGGCCCTGCTCGCCACGTACGGCAGCGAACGCGACCCGGGACGGCCGCTGCACCTCGGCTCCCTGAAGTCGAACATGGGCCACACGCAGGCCGCCGCCGGTGTGGGCGGCATCATCAAGATGGTCGAGGCGATGCGGCACGGTCTCCTGCCGCGCACCCTGCACGCCGACGACCCCACCCCCCACGTCGACTGGACCGCGGGCGCCGTCGAGCTGCTCACCCGGGCGCTCCCGTGGCCCGACACCGGCCGGCCGCGCCGCGCCGCGGTGTCGTCGTTCGGCATCAGCGGCACGAACGCCCATGTGATCCTGGAGGCCGCGCCCGACGCCGTGTCCGACCCCCGGTCCGGCCCCGCGCCCGACCCTGCTTCCCCGGCGGCGCCCGACGGTGGCACGGGCGTCACCGCCGCCGCCCTCCCGGTCGTCCCCTGGCCGCTCTCCGCCCGGGACGACCGCGCCCTGCGGCAGGGCATCACCCGGCTGCGGGCGCACCTGCGCGACACCCCGGCCGACCCGGCCGACGTGAGTCACACCCTGGCCCGCCGGGCCCTGTTCCGGCACCGGGCGGTGCTGCTGGCGGGCGGCACGACCGGCACCTCGGTCAGCGGGGTCGCCGTACCCGGCGGAACCGCCGTGCTGTTCCCCGGGCAGGGCAGTCAACGATCGGGTATGGGACGGGAGTTGTACGAGACGTTCCCCGAGTTCGCCGAGTCCTTCGACGCGGTCGCCGAGCTGACCGGGCTACCGCTGAAGGAGGTGGTCCTCGCGGCCGGAGCGCAGGACGGCCGCCTCGACCGGACCCGCTACGCGCAGCCCGCCCTGTTCGCGGTCGAGGTGTCGCTGTTCCGGCTGGTGCGCCGCCTCGGTGTGGACGTCCGGGCCGTGGTCGGCCACTCGGTGGGGGAGGTGGCCGCCGCCCATGTGGCGGGCGTGCTGTCCCTGGCCGACGCCTGCCGGCTGGTGGAGGCCCGGGGCCGGCTGATGGACGCGCTGCCGCCGGGCGGCGCCATGGCCGCGGTCGAGGTCCCCGAGGCGGAGGCGGTGGCGGCGCTGGCCGGCCGGACGGACCGGGTCGCCCTGGCCGCCGTCAACGGGCCGTCCTCGGTGGTGCTGTCCGGCGCGACGGACGAGGTGACGGAGCTGGTGGAGCGGTGGCGCGCCGCAGGGGTCCGGACCTCGCGCCTGAAGGTCAGTCACGCCTTCCACTCCCCGCTGATGGACCCCGTGCTGGCCGGGTTCCGCGAGGTCGTGGCGGGTCTGGAGCTGCGGCCGCCGACGCTGGCCGGGCTGCCCGAGGACGTCGTCGACCCCGAGTACTGGGTGAGCCACGTCAGCCGTCCGGTGCGGTTCGCGGACGCCGTCGAACGGGCCCGGGCCGCGGGCGTCGTGCGCTGGCTGGAGGCGGGCCCCGGCGGGGTGCTGACCGCGCTGGCCCGCAAGGTGGTGCCCGACGCCGAGGAGCGGGTGTTCGCCGCCGCGCTCCGCGCCGGCCGCCCCGAGGCCGAGTCCTTCCTCACGGCACTGGCCCAGTTGCACGTCGACGGCGGCACGGTCGACTGGACCCGCCTCGCCCACCCGCACGCCACCCTGGCCGACCTGCCCGCCTACCCCTTCCGGTACGGGCACTACTGGCTTCAGGACCGGGCCGGACGCAGCGTGCCGGCGGGACAGGGCACCGCGGCCGGCCAGGCCCGGGGCGGTACGGAGACGCCCACCGACCCCGCCGCTCTCGCCGCATCGCCCGCGGCCGGCGAATCCCCGCTCGCCGACACCGTCGGCCCCGCCTCCGCCCGTCCCCTCGTCCTCGGGCCGGCCGGGGCCGAGCGGCGGTCGGCGTTGCTCGACCTCGTGCGGGACGCGGTCGCACAGACGCTCGGGCACGAAGACGGCGACGCGATCGAGGCGGACCGCTCGCTGCAGGAGCTGGGCTTCGACTCGCTCACCGCGATCGAGCTGAGCACCCGGCTGGGACGCGCGCTCGGTCTCCGTCTGCCGGGCACGCTCGCGTTCGACCATGGGCACCCGGAGGCGATCGCGGCGCACCTCGACGAGCGGCTGCCCGACACCGGCACCACGGGCGCCGCCCCGGAGGGCGGACCGGCCGGGACGGACGACGGCGCGGCCGAGGGCTTGCTGACGCGGCTGTACCGGGAGGCCGCCGGCACCGGACGGCTCGACGAGGGCGCCGCTCTGCTGGAGTCCGCCGCGCGGCTGAAGGACACGTTCGCCGTGCCGGCCGAGGCGGGCACCCCGCCGGCGCCGGTCTGGTTCGGGCCCGGCGACGGACGGCCCGTGGCGCTGTGCCTGCCCTCGTTCAGCGCCGTCTCCGGCGTCCACGAGTACGCCCGTTTCGCCACGGGTCTCACCGACGCCTGGCGGGTCGGCGCGCTGCCGCACCCCGGCTTCCGCCCCGGACAACCGCTCCCGGCGAGCGTCGAGGCACTCGCCGAACTCCACGCCGGGGCCGTCCTGGAGGCGGCGGACGGCGCGCCCGTCCTGCTCGTCGGACGCTCGGCGGGCGGCTGGGTGGCACACGCGGTGGCAGCCGCCCTGGAACGCGCCGGCACGGCACCCGTCGGCGTCGCGCTCCTCGACACCCCGGCGAACGGCGGCGATCCCCGCGGTCACGCGGTGATGGTCCGCGGCATGCTGGAACGCGACAGCCGGCTCGTCACCCTCGACGACCACCGGCTGACCGCGATGGGCGCCTACTCGGCCCTCTTCCGGCCCTGGACCCCCGCCCCGGTCACGGCACCGACCCTGCTGGTCCTCGCCGCCGCGCCCTACGGGGACACCGGGGAGCGCATCGCGGCCTGGCCGCTCGCGCACGAGACCGTGGAGGTCACCGGCGATCACTTCACGATGCTGGAGGACCACGCGGCCACGACGGCCAAGGCGGTCGAGCACTGGGCGGCGGGCCTGCTGCCCCCGGCAGCTCCGGGTCCGGGTCACGTGTCCTGACGAGTACACCCGGAGCATGCGCAGCGGGCGGTCGGCGCCTGCCATCGCCGGCATCCGGCCCCGCTCCGGGGCCGGATGCCGGCGGGGTGAGCGTCAAGTAGCCGTGATCCGCGCGGGATTGACGGCGCGACACATGACCGAGGAGTAGCACATATGGCCAGTTGCCGGTACCGAGGCGACATGTACGAGCCGCTGCCACGAGTGGCGTCCGCAGGTGCCCCCGCGCCCCGTCGAGACCCATCCGTACAGGTCCGACGGGGTGCGGCGGCAGCGTGAAGGGCGGGCTCTCAGATGTCCCGGAAGATCTCGATCTGCGCCCCGATCGAGTTCAGGCGCTCGGCGAGGTCCTCGTAACCCCGGTTGATGACGTACACGTTGCGCAGCACCGACGTGCCCTCGGCCGCCATCATCGCCAGCAGCACGACCACCGCGGGGCGCAGCGCCGGCGGGCACATCATCTCGGCCGCGCGCCAGCGGGTCGGGCCCTCGACCAGAACCCGGTGCGGGTCGAGGAGCTGGAGCCGGCCGCCGAGGCGGTTGAGGTCGGTGAGGTAGATGGCGCGGTTGTCGTAGACCCAGTCGTGGATGAGGGTCTGGCCCTGCGCGGTGGCCGCGATGGCCGCGAAGAACGGGACGTTGTCGATGTTCAGGCCCGGGAAGGGCATGGGGTGGATCTTGTCGATCGGCGCCTCCAGCTTGGAGGGGCGGACCGTGAGGTCGACCAGACGGGTACGGCCGTTGTCCGCGAAGTACTCGGGGCTGCGGTCGTGGTCGAGGCCCATCTCCTCCAGGACCGCCAGCTCGATCTCCAGGAACTCGATGGGGACGCGGCGGACCGTCAGCTCCGACTCCGTGACGACCGCGGCGGCCAGCAGGCTCATCGCCTCGACCGGGTCCTCGGAGGGGGAGTAGTCCACGTCGACGTCGATGTTCGGCACGCCGTGCACGGTGAGCGTGGTGGTTCCGATGCCCTCGACCTTGACGCCGAGCGCCTCCAGGAAGAAGCACAGGTCCTGGACCATGTAGTTGGAGGAGGCGTTGCGGATGACCGTCACGCCGTCGTGGCGGGCGGCGGCCAGCAGCGCGTTCTCGGTCACGGTGTCGCCGCGCTCGGTCAGCACGATCGGACGGTCGGGGCGGACCGCGCGGTCGACCTGTGCGTGGTACTGGCCCTCGGTGGCCGCGATGTCCAGGCCGAACCGGCGCAGCGCGATCATGTGCGGTTCGATGGTCCGCGTGCCGAGGTCGCAGCCGCCGGCGTACGGCAGCTTGAAGTGGTCCATGCGGTGCAGCAGCGGACCGAGGAACATGATGATCGAACGGGTGCGGACGGCCGCCTCCGCGTCGATGGCCGCCATCTCCAGCTCGGCCGGCGGCACCAGCTCCAGGTCGACGCCGTCGTTGATCCAGCGGGTGCGCACGCCGATGGAGTTGAGCACCTCCAGCAGGCGGTACACCTCCTCGATGCGCGCCACCCGGCGCAGCACCGTGCGCCCCTTGTTGAGCAGCGAGGCGCACAGCAGGGCCACGCAGGCGTTCTTGCTGGTCTTCACGTCGATGGCGCCGGACAGACGGCGACCGCCGACGACGCGCAGATGCATCGGGCCCGCGTAGCCGAGCGAGACGATCTCGCTGTCCAGGGCCTCACCGATCCGGGCGATCATCTCAAGGCTGATGTTCTGGTTCCCGCGCTCGATGCGGTTGACCGCGCTCTGACTGGTGCCGAGCGCCTCCGCGAGCTGCGTCTGTGTCCAGCCTCGGTGTTGCCGGGCGTCACGGATGAGCTTGCCGATGCGTACGAGGTAGTCGTCTGCCATGAGGTTGAGGTTATCTCAGATATGAGATGGTGCTCGTTGGGGGGTCCATCCGGGTGACGCGGCGTCAGTGACCTGCGGAATCGCGGGACCTGTGCGATGGTGAGGGTGTTTCGTCCGATACCTGTCTCCTGTCCGGGTTTCCGCTGCAATCACGGGGAAACCACCGAACTCCTCGCGTACTCCCGGGCGAAGAACAGGGGCGGCTCGAAGCGAACCGCGGGGACCGGGTCCGCGGCGTGCGTCGGCGTGGCGCGGGTGACGGTGTAGCGGACCCGCTCGACGGTGCCGTGGTCGTCGCGGACCTCGAGCACCCCGGGCTCGGGGCAGTGCCACGAGAACCTCGTGACGTCCTCGCCGAGCGCGTTCGCCACCGTCCCGCCGCCCCGTCCGTCGCCGCGGAACTCCAGCATCGAGGACTCCATGACGCCGTGGTCGAAGGGGGCGCTGTCCCAGTGTCCGATCAGTGCGGTGTCGCGACGCATGCGCCGATCCTCGCAGGGGGTCGTGTGAGGCATGCCACCGACGACCGGCGTGCCCCGGCCGGTCCGGGCATGACCATCCAGCGGCCATGTACTAGTGTTATCTCGACATCGAGATATCTGCCAGGTGCACCGCAGCCGCCACCCACTAAGGGTTGCCTAACTTAGCCTTACCTCAGCGGATCGGCCAGACCGGCGTGGCGGCACGATTGACGGTGGTACGCGCACATCAATGAAGGAGACTGTCGTGTCGGCGAACAGCTTCGACGCCCGCAGCACGCTGCAGGTGGGCGACGAGTCGTACGAGATCTTCCGGCTGGACAAGGTGGAGGGCTCGGCCCGCCTGCCGTACAGCCTCAAGGTCCTGCTGGAGAACCTGCTCCGCACGGAGGACGGCGCGAACATCACCGCCGACCACATCCGCGCCCTCGGCGGCTGGGACTCCCAGGCCCAGCCCAGCCAGGAGATCCAGTTCACGCCGGCCCGCGTGATCATGCAGGACTTCACCGGCGTGCCCTGTGTCGTGGACCTCGCGACCATGCGTGAGGCCGTGAAGGAGCTCGGCGGCGACCCCGCCAAGATCAACCCGCTGGCCCCGGCCGAGCTGGTCATCGACCACTCCGTCATCGCCGACAAGTTCGGCACCAACGACGCCTTCAAGCAGAACGTCGAGCTGGAGTACGGCCGCAACAAGGAGCGCTACCAGTTCCTGCGCTGGGGCCAGACCGCCTTCGACGAGTTCAAGGTCGTCCCGCCCGGCACCGGCATCGTCCACCAGGTGAACATCGAGCACCTGGCCCGCGTCGTCATGGTCCGCGACGGCAAGGCCTACCCGGACACCCTGGTCGGCACCGACTCGCACACCACCATGGTCAACGGCCTCGGCGTCCTCGGCTGGGGCGTCGGCGGCATCGAGGCCGAGGCCGCCATGCTCGGCCAGCCGGTCTCCATGCTCATCCCGCGCGTCGTCGGCTTCAAGCTGACCGGCGAGCTGCCCGCCGGCACCACCGCCACCGACCTCGTGCTCACCATCACCGAGATGCTGCGCAAGCACGGTGTGGTCGGCAAGTTCGTCGAGTTCTACGGCGAGGGCGTCGCCGCCACCTCGCTCGCCAACCGCGCCACCATCGGCAACATGTCGCCGGAGTTCGGCTCCACCGCCGCGATCTTCCCGATCGACGACGAGACCCTGAAGTACCTCCGTCTGACCGGCCGCTCCGAGCAGCAGGTCGCGCTCGTCGAGGCCTACGCCAAGCAGCAGGGCCTCTGGCTGGACCCGCAGGCCGAGCCGGACTTCTCCGAGAAGCTCGAGCTGGACCTGTCCACGGTCGTCCCGTCCATCGCCGGCCCGAAGCGCCCGCAGGACCGCATCGTCCTCGCCGAGGCCGCCCGGCAGTTCGCCAAGGACGTCCTCAACTACGTCGAGGTGCCCGCCACGCCGCAGAGCACGGCCGCCTCCCCGGTCGACGAGGCCAGCGACGAGTCCTTCCCGGCCTCCGACGCCCCGGCCTACGGCCACCAGGAGAACGGTGCGGGCGCCCCGCAGCACGGCGAGGGCACCGGTGCCGTACCGTCCAACCCGGTCCGGGTGACCGCCCCCGACGGCACCACCTACGAGCTGGACCACGGTGCGGTGACGGTCGCGGCCATCACCTCCTGCACCAACACCTCCAACCCGTACGTCATGGTCGCCGCCGCGCTGGTGGCCAAGAAGGCGGTCGAGAAGGGCCTGACCCGCAAGCCGTGGGTCAAGACCACCCTCGCCCCGGGTTCCAAGGTCGTCACCGACTACTTCGAGAAGGCGGGCCTGACCCCGTACCTCGACAAGGTCGGCTTCAACCTCGTCGGCTACGGCTGCACCACCTGCATCGGCAACTCCGGCCCGCTGCCGGAGGAGGTCTCCAAGGCCGTCAACGACCACGACCTCGCCGTCACCTCGGTCCTCTCCGGCAACCGGAACTTCGAGGGCCGCATCAACCCCGACGTCAAGATGAACTACCTGGCGTCGCCGCCGCTGGTCGTCGCGTACGCCCTCGCGGGCTCCATGAAGGTGGACATCACCCGGGACGCCCTCGGCACCGACCAGGACGGCAACCCGGTCTTCCTGAAGGACATCTGGCCCTCCGAGGCCGAGGTCAACGAGGTCGTCGCGAGCGCCATCGGCGAGGACATGTTCGCCAAGTCCTACAGCGACGTCTTCGCGGGCGACGCCCAGTGGCAGGCGCTGCCGATCCCGACCGGCAACACCTTCGAGTGGGACCCGCAGTCCACCTACGTCCGCAAGCCCCCGTACTTCGAGGGCATGACGATGGACACCACCCCGGTCTCGGACATCTCCGGCGCCCGTGTCCTCGCCAAGCTGGGCGACTCGGTCACCACCGACCACATCTCCCCGGCCGGTGCCATCAAGGCCGACACCCCGGCCGGCCAGTACCTCACCGAGCACGGTGTGGAGCGTCGTGACTTCAACAGCTACGGCTCGCGCCGCGGCAACCACGAGGTCATGATCCGCGGTACGTTCGCCAACATCCGCCTGCGCAACCAGATCGCGCCGGGCACCGAGGGCGGCTACACCCGCGACTTCACGCAGGACGGCGGCCCGGTCTCCTTCATCTACGACGCCTCGCAGAACTACCAGGCCGCCGGCATCCCGCTGGTCGTCCTGGCCGGCAAGGAGTACGGCTCCGGCTCGTCCCGCGACTGGGCGGCCAAGGGCACCGCGCTGCTCGGCGTCAAGGCCGTCATCGCCGAGTCCTACGAGCGCATCCACCGTTCGAACCTCATCGGCATGGGCGTCCTGCCGCTGCAGTTCCCGGAGGGTGCCACCGCCGAGTCCCTCGGCCTGACCGGCGAGGAGACCTTCTCCATCACCGGCGTCGTGGAGCTCAACAACGGCACCACCCCGCGCACGGTCAAGGTCACCACCGACACCGGTGTCGAGTTCGACGCGGTCGTCCGCATCGACACCCCCGGTGAGGCCGACTACTACCGCAACGGCGGCATCATGCAGTACGTGCTGCGCAGCCTGATCCGCAAGTAAACACCGCGGCACGGCCGTACAGGGCCGCATCCCCGGCAGCGGGGGTGCGGCCCTTCGCCGTCCTGGGCCCCGCCGCCCCGGCCTCCCCCCGGAACCGCCCGTCGCCGAACCGTCGCCCCCGGACGGGCCCCTGGCCCCGGCACCCCGCGTCCCGGCCGCTGCACAGCCCCTGCTGACCGCGCCCTACGGCAGCGGCTGCTCCGCCCAGATCACCTTTCCCTGCGGGTTGTACCGCACCCCCCAGCGCTCCGTGACCTGCGACACCAGGAACAAGCCCCGGCCGCCCTCGTCGGTCGTCGCGGCGTACCGCAGATGCGGCGAGGTGCTGCTGCCGTCGGCGACCTCGCAGATCAGCGCACGGTCACGGATCAGGCGCAGCCGGATCGGATCGGAGCCGTAGCGGATCGCATTGGTGATCAGCTCGCTCAGGACCAGCTCCGTGCCGAAGCCCAGCTCCGTCAGACCCCACTCGTCCATCTTCTCGGACACGGCGAGCCGCATCCCCGACACGGCGGCCGGATCCCGTGGCACGTCCCACTCGGCGACCCGGTCGGACGCCAGCGCCCGGGTACGCGCCACGAGCAGCGCGACATCGTCCTTGGGCCGCCCCGGCAGCAGCTCCTCCAGCACCGCCCGGCAGCTCTCGTCCGGCGACCGTTCGGGGTGGCCCGCCAGCGACTGGCGCAGCAGCTCCATGCCGACGTCCAGGTCGCGGTTGCGGTCCTCGATCAGGCCGTCGGTGTACAGCACCAGCTGGGTGCCCTCGGCGAGCTCCAGCTCCGCCGTCTGGAACGGCATGCCGCCGATGCCGAGGGGCGGCCCGGCCGGCAGATCGGCGAACGTGACACTTCCGTCCGGACCCACCAGTGCCGGCGCCAGGTGCCCCGCCCGCGCCATGGTGCAGCGCCGCGTCACCGGATCGTAGATCGCGTACAGGCAGGTGGCACCGGCTATCTCCGCCGCCGTCCCCGCGGACGTCTCGTCCTGGTCGATGCGGCCGACCAGGTCGTCCAGGTGACTCAGCAGCTCGTCGGGCGGCAGGTCGAGCGTGGAGAAGTTGTGCACCGCGGTGCGCAGCCGTCCCATCGTGGCGGCGGCGTGCAGACCGTGACCGACCACGTCACCGACGACCAGCGCCACCCGGCTCCCCGGCAGCGGGATCACGTCGAACCAGTCCCCGCTCACCCCCGACTGCGCGGGAATGTAGCGGTACCCGACGTCGAGGGCGCTCTGCTCGGGCAGGGCCCGCGGCAGCAGACTGCGCTGCAGGGTGACCGCCACGGCGTGCTCACGGGTGTACCGGCGGGCGTTGTCGATGCTGACCGCCGCGCGGGCCACCAGCTCCTCCGCCAACGACAGGTCCTCCTCGTCGAAGGGGTCCCGCTTGGCCCGGTAGAAGTTCGCCATCCCCAGTACGACACCCCGGGCCCGGATCGGCGCGACGATGAGCGACTGGATGCCGTACCGCAGGATGTCGCGGGTGCGCTGCGGATCCTGCGCCCGCCAGCCCGGCGCGCCGGACAGGTCGGTCACCAGCTCCGAGTGACCGCTGCCGTAGCCGCGGGCCTGGGGCGTGGACGGCAGGAAGTGGATCAGCCGGTCCTTCTCGTACAGCGGATGATCGTCCCGTACCCCGTGTACGGCGATACGCCGCAGGTCCGTCGAGGAGTTCCCGGGCTCTTCCCCCTGCAGCACCGCGTCGGCCAGGTCCACGGTGACGAAGTCGGCGAAACGCGGCACCGCGACCCGCGCCAGCTCGTCCGCCGTGCGCGCCACGTCCAGGGTGGTGCCCACCTCGAGCCCCGCGTCGTACAACAGCTTGAGCCGTTCCCGGGCGACCTCCGCCCGGCCGGACACCGCCTGCAGCTCGGTGGAGTCGCGGAGGGTCACCACCGTGCCCCCGGAACATCCCGCCCGGTCCGTGGGCCGCTGGTTGACCGCCAGCAGCCGCTCCCCGGCGAACAGCACCTCGTCGGTGACCTCACGCCCGGAGGACAGCAGCTCCACCACGTCCGCCTCCAGGCCCGGCAGCTCCGACACATGCCGCCCCTCCGCCGTGGCCGGCAGCTCCAGCAGCCGCCTGGCCTCGTCGTTGACCAGCAGCAGCCGCCCGTCGGCACCGACGATGAGCACCCCTTCCCGCACCGAGTGCAGCACCGTGTCGTGGTGCTCGTACATCCGGGTCATCTCGTCCGCGGCCAGGCTGTGGGTCTGCCGCCGCAGCCGTCTGCCCACCAGCGCCGTGCCCCCGGTCGACACCACGAGCGCCGCGGCCCCGGCGGTCAGGATGATCGGCAGCTGCCGGTCCACCTCGCTGGTGACGTTCTTGACCTTCAGCCCCGCGGAGACCAGCCCGATCACCTTGCCGTGGTCGTCCACCGGCACGGTCGCCTGCACCTCGTGGCCGAGCGGGCCGTGCACGCTCTCGGTGTAGACCTTCCCGGCCAGCGAGGGAGCGATCTGACCCACGAACCGCTTGCCGATCTTGCTCGGGATCGGGTGGGTGTAGCGGATGCCCTTGGTGTCCATGACCACGATGAAGTCGACCCCCGCGGCCTTGCGGCCCGCCTCGGTGAGCGGCTGGAGGATCTTCGACGGATCGGGGGACTTCATCGCCTGCTGGACGCCGGGGGAGTGCGCGAAGGTCTGGGCGACGGCGATGGACCTGCGCCGGGCCTCCGCACTGGTGTCCCGCTCCGACTGCAGGACCAGAGCCAGGACGCCGCACAGCACGAGCACCACCACCAGAGCCACCTGCAGGACGAACACCTGCCCGGCGACGCTCCGTGGGCTCCTGCCGATCACAGAGCGCCAGGACAGGCGCCTGAATCGGGCGATTACTGCCGACATGCGGTCTTTGTAGCACCGGCGTTTCCCGGGTGGCTACGGTAGGTCCACGAGCTGGACGTATGTTCCATGTCACACCGGTCCGGTGACCGCCACGAACGCGGGGCGCAGCAACCGGTCCCCGACCCGGTACCCCGAACGCAGAATCTCCGCGCAGACCAGCCCCTCGGCGGCCTGTGACGCATGGTGGACGGCCGCCTCGTGACACGCCGGATCGAACAGGTCTCCCTCCTCCCCGAACCCCTGCACCCCCAGCGCGCCCAGCTGGGCCCACAAGGTGTCCACGATGTCCTTCAGACCTGGGGTCAGCGGCTCGTGCGCGCACGCCCGGTCGACGGCGTCCAGCACCGGCACCAGCGCCGTCAGCACGTTGGCGACGGCGATCTCCCGCACCGCCATCCGGTCCCGCCGCACCTGCTTGCGGTAGTTGTCGTACTCCGCCTTCACCCGTTGCAGATCGGCCGTGCGCTCCGCCAGCAGCCGCTCGGCCTCGCCCCCGCCGTCCCTCCGGGTCGCGTCCATGATCAGCCCGCCTCCGGCTTGTCGTCGTCGACGATCTCGGCGTCCACCACGTCCTCCTCCCCGCCGGGTGCGGCACCCGAGCCGGACCCGGCTCCCGCGCCGGCACCGGAGCCCTCCGCGGCGTCCGAGGCCGGCTGCTCCGCCCGCGCCCGGTCGTACAACGCCGTGCCGATCTTCTGGGCGGCCTGCGCCGCAGCGTCCGTGGCCCGCTGGATCGCCGCCGTGTCCTCCGACTTCAGCTGCTCCTTCAGTTCCGCCAGCGCCGTCTCCGTCTCCGACTTCGCGTCCGCCGGGATCCGGTCCGGGTTGTCCCTGATCAGCTTCTCGGTGGAGTAGACGAGCTGCTCCGCCCGGTTCCGGGTCTCCGCGGCCTCCCGGCGCAGCCGGTCCTCCTCCGCGTGCTGCTCGGCCTCCCGGACCATCCGGTCGATGTCGTTGCGCGGCAGCGCCGAACCACCGGTCACCGTCATCTTCTGCTCCCTGCCGGTGCCGAGGTCCTTCGCCGAGACGTGCATGATCCCGTTGGCGTCGATGTCGAAGGCCACCTCGATCTGCGGCACACCGCGCGGCGCCGGCGGCAGACCGGTCAGCTCGAACATGCCGAGCTTCTTGTTGTACGCGGCGATCTCCCGCTCGCCCTGGAAGACCTGGATCTGCACCGACGGCTGGTTGTCCTCGGCCGTGGTGAAGATCTCCGACCGCTTCGTCGGAATGGTCGTGTTCCGCTCGATCAGCTTGGTCATGATGCCGCCCTTGGTCTCGATGCCCAGGGACAGCGGGGTGACGTCGAGCAGCAGGACGTCCTTGACCTCGCCCTTCAGCACGCCCGCCTGCAGGCTGGCACCGACCGCCACCACCTCGTCGGGGTTCACCCCCTTGTGCGGCTCCTTGCCGGTCAGCTCCTTCACCAGCTCCGTCACCGCCGGCATCCGCGTCGAGCCGCCCACGAGCACCACATGGTCGATGTCGGACACCTTGATCCCGGCGTCCTTCACCGCCTGGTGGAACGGCCCCTTGCAGCGATCCAGAAGATCCGCCGTCAGCTGCTCGAACTGAGCACGGGTCAGCTTCTCGTCCAGGTGCAGCGGACCCTCCGCGGAGGCCGTGATGTACGGCAGGTTCAACGAGGTCTCGCTCGACGACGACAGCTCGATCTTGGCCCGCTCCGCCGCCTCCCGCAGCCGCTGCACGGCCATCTTGTCCCGGGACAGGTCGACGCCGTAGCCGTTCCTGAACTGCGTCACCAGATGGTCCACGATCCGCTGGTCCCAGTCGTCACCGCCGAGAAGCGTGTCACCGTTGGTGGCCTTCACCTCGATGACGCCCTCGCCCATCTCCAGCAGCGACACGTCGAACGTTCCGCCGCCCAGGTCGAAGACGAGGACCGTCTGGTCGTTCTCCTTGTCCAGGCCGTACGCCAGCGCCGCCGCCGTCGGCTCGTTGATGATCCGCAGGACCTGCAGACCCGCGATCTCCCCGGCCTCCTTCGTCGCCTGCCGCTGGGCGTCGTCGAAGTAGGCCGGCACGGTGATCACGGCATCGGTGACGTCCTCGCCCAGATACGCCTCCGCGTCCCGCTTCAGCTTCTGCAGCACCCGCGCGGAGATCTCCTGCGCCGTGTACCGCTTGCCGTCGATGTCACCCTGCTCCGGGAACCGCCAGCCGTGATCGCCCACATGCCGCTTCACCGAACGTGCCGTGCGCTCCACGTTCGTCACGGCCTGCCGCTTGGCGACCTCACCGACCAGCACTTCCCCGTTCTTGGCGAAGGCCACGACCGACGGTGTGGTCCGCGCCCCTTCCGTGTTCGTGATGACGGTGGGCTCGCCGCCCTCGAGAACCGAGACCACCGAGTTCGTCGTACCGAGATCGATACCGACCGGACGTGCCATCTGCGCTCACCCTCCTCGCCTCCAAGGAAGGACCCTCTTCTCACCAGCATAGGTTTCCGGCGCCCGACCGCCGCGCGGACGTTCTCCCCTCGCTCTCGGCGCCGACTTCACCGGGACATGGCATGGGAGCGCTCCCATGGGCGAGATGCCCCTCTGTCGGGCGGGTCGGGGCGCGCTCTGGGCGGACCCGGTGGCCATGCGCACCGGGTCCGCGAGCCGGGCAGGTGAGGGGGGTGGGGAACCTGCCCGGGGGACATGGTCTGTACGGCGACGGAAAAAGGTGGCTTGGGCGTCGCCAGAGGTGCGCGACAACGTTGTCCTATGGTCTGTACATGACTCTACCGCCTCAACGGACAACGATGTCAACCCACTTGGGGTAGCCCGGCCGAGTGAACCCGGCCGTGAGCTTGCGGAGGCGTACGCGGTCTTCCGTGGTACCGGTGGCGCACGTTACTGTCCCTGCGGCTTGTGCGACCCGTGGTGCGCGACCCGTCCGTAAGGAGGAAGGGCCGCGTCATGCGTTTCAGACCCACGTCCCTGCTGCTCGCCGCGCTCCTCGCGACCTGCGGCACCGCCACACCCGCCCTCGCGGCGACCGCCGCACCCCCCGGCCTCGTCAAGGATCCCACCCCGTACGTCGATCCGCTGATCGGCACCAAGAACGGCGGCGACGTCTTCCCCGGAGCCGTCGTGCCCTTCGGCATGCTCTCCTGGAGCCCGGAGAACACCCGGGGCGACGCCACCAGGACCGCGGCCCCCGGCGGCTACCAGTACGACGCCGCCCGCATCCGGGGCTTCAGCCTCACCCACATGTCCGGCACCGGCTGTGCGGGCGGCAGCGGCGACATCCCGTTCTTCCCCTACGCCGGCGAGGTCACCTCCTCCCCGGCGAGCGACACCAAGGACGCCGTCTACGCCTCGGACTTCCGCCACACCGACGAGACCGCCGAACCCGGCCACTACCGGGTGGGCCTCGCCTCCGGAGTCACCGCCGACCTCACCGCCACCACCCGCACCGGCTCGGCCCGCTTCACCTTCCCGGACGGCAGACCCGCCTCCCTGCTGGTGCGCACCGCCAACTCCGAGGTGGGCTCGGAGAGTTCGACGGTCACCATCGACCCTGAGCACCGTACGATCTCCGGATCCGTCACCTCCGGCGACTTCTGCGGCTACCTCGACCCCGAAGGCCAACGCGCCTACTACACCCTGTACTTCACCGCACACATCGACCGCGCCTTCAAGGCGACCGGCACCTGGCAGGACGACCGGCTCGACCCCGGCTCCCGCCAGGCCTCCGGTGGCACGGGCGGCTTCACGCACGGTGGCCGGCCCGTCGCGGGCAAGGGCGCGGGCGGCTACGTCGAGTTCGCGCCCGGCACCGGACCGGTGCACGTCAAGGTAGGGATCTCCTACGTCAGCGAGGCGGCGGCCGAGGCCAACCTCACCGCCGAGAACCCGCCGGGCCGCTCCTTCGACGCGGTCAGGGCCGCGGCCCGGCGCGCCTGGCGCGACCGTCTCGGCGCGGTCCGGGTGGGCGGCGGCACGGACACCGAGCGCACCACCTTCTACACCGCGCTGTACCACGCGCTGCTGCACCCGAACGTCATCAGCGATGCCGATGGCAGGTACCGGGGGGCGGACGGCCGGGTGCACACGGTCGGCGCGTCGCGGCGTGCCGCGGACGGTCCACCGCATACGGCCGCCGCGCGACGGCATGGTGAAGACAGTGGGCCGTACACCGCCGACCGTCGGCAGCATGCGCAGTACGGCACCTTCTCCGGCTGGGACGTTTACCGCGACCAACTCCAGCTCCTCACCCTCCTCGACCCCCGCACCGGCTCCGACATCGCCCAGTCGCTGTACACACTCGCCCAGCAGAACGGCGGGGTCTGGGACCGCTGGCTGCACGGCGCGAGCGGCACCCACGTCATGAACGGCGACCCCTCGGCGACCGCACTCGCCGGCATCCGGGCCTTCGGCGGCACGGACTTCGACCTCGAGGGTGCCCTCCGCTCCCTCGTGAAGGCGGCGACCGTACCCACCGCGCAGGACCTGTCCCCGGCCGGGAAACCGGTGCTGTCGGCGGGCCAGCGCCCCTCGCTCGACAAGTATCTGAAACTGCACTACATGCCGAGCGTCTCCAACGCCTGGGGCGGCGCGGCCGAGACCCTGGAGATGTCCACGGCCGACTTCTCCCTCTCCCGACTCGCCCGCGCGGCAGGGGAGAAGGACACGGCGACCGCCTTCGCCCGCCGCGCCCAGTGGTGGCAGAACAACTTCGACATCGCCGCCGATCCCTCTGGCGGATACATCGCCGACCGCAGGGCCGACGGCAGCTGGGTCACCGGCTTCACCCCCGGCACCGGCACCGGTTTCGTCGAGGGGACGGCCGCGCAGTACACCTGGATGGTCCCGCACGACCCTGCGGGCCTGTTCGCCGCGATGGGCGGCCGGGACAAGGCCCTCGCCCGGCTGGACGACTTCTTCCACGACGCCGACGGCGGCTGGGCCTTCACCGGCAGCGGCGGCACCAAGTCGGAGCTGGACAACGAACCTTCGATCAACGTCCCCTACCTGTACGACTACGCCGGCGCGCCCTACAGGACGCAGGAGACCGTCCGCGCGGCGATGCGGCAGCTGTGGACCACCGAGCCGGGTGGCATCCCCGGCAACGACGACCTCGGCGCCATGTCGTCCTGGTACGTCTTCTCCGCCCTCGGCATGTATCCACAGGTGCCGTCCCGCGCCGAACTCGTGCTCGCCTCGCCGCTCTTCGAGCGCGTGGAGATCCACCGCCCGCAGGGGAACGACATCTCCGTCCGCGCGCCCGGAGCGGCGGCCGACGCCCCCTACGTCCGGTCCCTGAAGGTCGACGGCCGTGCCAGCGACCGGCCGTGGCTGCCCGCGTCCTTCGTGCGCGACGGCGGCCGGCTGGACTACAGGCTCTCCGCCACCCCGGACCGCTCCTGGGGCGCGGACAGCCCTCCGCCCTCGTTCCGGGAGGGCGAGCAGCCGTACCAGATCGGTGTCGGCCCGACCGCCGCCACCCTCGCTCCCGGCGGCAGCACGAAGATCGGTGTCCGCGCGGTGTCGCTGACCGGCGGCTCCGGACCCGCGGTGCACTTCGCGGTGGACACCCCGGCCGGCGTCACGGCCACGCCCGCCGAGGGCACGGTCACCGACGGCGCGCGGGAGATCACCCTGATGGCCGCGAAGGACGCCGCCCAGGGCTTCGCCGACGTCACGGTCACGGTGACCTCGGGCGACACGTCCTACCGGCAGCCGGTCGCGCTGACCGTCGCCGCCCCGGGAACCCTGCTCGCGGCCTACGACACCACCGGCGTCTCCGACGACGCGGGCGACCACTCCGAGGCCGACTTCGACGGTGGCGGCTGGAGCTACTCCCGCCAGGCCCTCGCGGCGGCCGGTCTCAGCGCGGGCGGGCGGGGCACGGTCGACGGACTCACCTTCACCTGGCCCGACTCGCCCGCCGGCCGCCCCGACGACGCCTCCGGCGCCGGCCAGACCATCGAACTGACCGAGCCCGCCGCCAGGTTGTCGTTCGTCGGCAGCGCGGTCAACGGCAACCAGCAAGCCCGGGCGACCGTCACCTACACCGACGGCACGACCGGCACCGTCGACCTGTCCTTCACCGACTGGACGGTGGGCGGCGGAGGCGGCACCGTCCAGTACGGCAACGAGGTCGTCGCCGAGGCGGCGTACCGCAACGTCGCGGGCGCGGACAAGGACCCGGTGACGACGTACGTCTTCGCCACCAAGCCGTTCACCGCGCCGGACGGGAAGACCATCGGCAGCGTCCGGCTCCCGGACGACGCCGACCTGCACGTGTTCACGCTGGCCACCGGCTGAGACCGGGCACACGGAGGGGGCGGACCCGGACGGGCCCGCCCCCTTCGCCGTCTCTCCCTTCGCCGTCTCCGCTCCGCCGTTGTGGCGTCAGGCCAGCAGCTCCACCTCCGCCAGCGTCGACGCGCCGTCCAGGACCAGCCGGTACTTCGTGTACCGGCCCGGTGCCGCGACGGTGAAGGCGCGGGTCTGACGGTCCCACCGGAACGTCTCACCGGTGCGGTGGTCCAGGGTCCGCCAGGCCGTGCCGTCCGTGGAGCCCTGCAGGGTCCAGCCGGTCGGTGCCCGGGTGTGGTCCGCCGAGGAGGTCAGCGTGTACTGGACGGGCTTCACGGCGCCGTCGACCGGCAGATCCACCGAGGTCACCGTCGCGTCCGTCGCCGAGGTGTCGTCGAACAGCGCGCCGTCGCCCTTCAGCACGTCCGCGCGGGGCGTCGGCACCTTGTCGTCCTCGGTGACGGAGACCGGGGCCGCGTTCCTGCCGGTGCCCCACGTCGACGGCTTGGCACCCATGAAGAACTGCAGCACCCCGCCCTTGGACAGCAGCGAGTGGGGCAGCGAAGTCGACTTCCAGGGGCGGCCGTTGAACGTCACGCCCTGGACGTAGACGTTCTTGGCGCTGTTCCCGGGAGCCTTGACGACCAGGTCACGTCCGTTCTCCAGGTGCACGGTGACCTGCCTGAACAGCGGGGAGCCGATGGAGTACTCGCCGCTGCCCATGACCAGCGGGTAGAAGCCGAGCGCGGAGAAGAGGTACCAGCCGGACTGCTCGCCGTTGTCCTCGTCGCCGTGGTAGCCCTGCCCTATCTCGCTGCCCGTGTACAGGCGGGACAGCACCTCGCGCACATGACTCTGCGTCTTCCACGGCTGGCCGGCCGCGTCGTACATGTAGATGACGTGGTGCGCGACCTGGTTGGAGTGGCCGTACATGCCCATCCGCACGTCCCGGGCCTCGGTCATCTCGTGGATGACACCGCCGTAGGAACCGACGAAGTCCGGGGAGGCAGTCTCCGGCGTCGCGAAGTACGTGTCGAGCTTGTCCGCGAGCCCCTGCCGGCCGCCGTACAGGTTCGCCAGGCCCCGGCTGTCCTGCGGGGCGGTGAAGGCGTAGCCCCAGCCGTTCGTCTCCGTGTAGTCGTAGCCCCACACACGCGGGTCGTACTTCGCGGAGTCGACCCGCCAGGCGCCCCGGTCGTCCCGGCCCTGGAAGAAGCCGGCCTCGGGGTCGAACAGCTTCACGTAGTCCTGGGCCCGGTTGAGGAAGTACTGCGACTCCTCCTGGTACCGCTTCTCACCGGTCTTGCGGTACAGCTCCTGGCCCATCCGGGCGATGCCGTAGTCGTTGACGTACCCTTCCATCGCCCAGGAAAGGCCCTCGGAGGTGCCGGTGCTGGTGTAGCCGAGGAACGGCGAGGTGCTCATGCCCTTGCGGCCCACGCCCGACGTCGGCGGGACGACGGTCGCGTTCTTCACGGCCGCGTCGTACGCCGCCTTCGCGTCGATCTTCACGCCCTTCACGTAGGCGTCGGCGAAGGCCACGTCCGAGGAGGTGCCGGTCATCAGGTCGGCGTAGCCGGGGGAGGACCAGCGGGAGGTCCAGCCGCCGTCCTTGTACTGCTGTATGAAGCCGTCGACCATCTCGCCCGCCTGAGAGGGTGTCAGGAAGGAGTACGCCGGCCAGGTGGTGCGGTACGTGTCCCAGAATCCGTTGTTGACGTACACCTTGCCGTCGACGATCTTCGCGCCGGTGTGCGTCGGGGTGTCCTGGCTCGGCATCGGCGAGAACGGCGAGGCGTACCGGTTCTTCCCGCCGACCTTCTCGAAACCGGAGTTCGGGTAGAGGTACAGCCGGTACATGCTGGAGTACAGGGTGGTCAGCTGGTCCGCGGTGGCGCCCTGCACCTCGACCTTGCCGAGCAGCTTGTCCCAGACCTGCCGGGCGTGCGCCTTCACCGCGTCGAAGGAGGTGCCGTCCGGGATCTCCTGGCGCAGGTTGTCCTTCGCCTGGTCCACGCTGATCAGGGAGGTCGCCAGGCGCAGGGTGACCGTGCGGTCCGCGCCCGCGTCGAAGCGCAGGTAGCCCTTCACCCCGCTCGAGGCGCCGTCGGTGACCGGCTTGTCGAACTCGCCGTACACGAACAGCCGGGTGGCGCCCGTGGACAGCCCCGACTTCACGTCCGAGTAGCCGGTGACGGTCCCGTGGGTCTTGTCCAGGGTCAGGCCCGCCTGCTCGGTGACGTTGTCGAACACCACGCTCGCGTCGTCGCCGGGGTAGGTGAAGCGCAGCGCCGCCGCATGGTCGGTGGGGGCCATCTCCGCCTTGAGACCGTTCTCGAAGCGGACCCCGTAGTAGTACGGCCTGGCGGTCTCGTTCTCGTGCCGGAAGGGCAGCTCGCGCGCTTTCCGGCCGGGGTCCGGTGTGCCGGCCGCGGCCGACGGCATCAGCTGGAAGGTCTGCCGGTCGCCCATCCACGGGCTCGGTTCATGGCTCGCGCTGAACGCCTGGACGGTCGGCAGGTTGTCGTCGTTGTTCGCGCGCGCGTACTCGTACAGCCAGCTCAGCGAGGACGCGTTGGTCACCGGCGTCCAGAAGTTGAAGCCGTGCGGGAGGGCCGTCGCCGGGAAGTTGTTGCCGCGCGAGAAGCTGCCGCTGGAGTTGGTGCCCCGGGTGGTCAGCACGTAGTCCGACAGATGCGCCCTGGGTCTCTCGGGCGCGGCCGGCTTCAGGGAGACGTCGTCGATCCAGCCGCGGAACTTCGCCGGGCCGTCGGGGGAGTCGTACGCCACCAGGATCCGGTCGACCGTCCTGCCGGCCGCCACCGTGCCGATGCGGGAGGCGACGTCGTTCCACTGGTTGACGTACAGCGACTTCGACGCGCCCTGCCCGCGCGGGGAGAGCGGGAACCCGTGCTGGTCCTGCGCGCCCAGGTCGCTGAGGTAGGTGCCGTCGGTGAAGGCCAGGTCGACCGAGACGTTCGTGGCGTCGTAGTCCCGGTCGCCGTCGGCCATCGACGGGAAGATGCGGTAGGCCAGCCGGGTGTCGCGGGCGACCTTCACGTTCACGTCGAAGACCTTGTTGTACGAGTACGCCCGGCCGCCCGCCGTGTGCCGTCCGGCGTAGCGCAGCGCCCTCTTCCCGGTGAATCCGGCGCGCGCCTTGGCCGTGGGGGAGCCGGTCGGGCCCTTGTCGACCAGCGTCAGCATGTCCTGCGGCACCGGCCCGCCTCCGCCGCCGGTGGAGAACTGCACGTCGGCGAGCTGGAGTATCGAGGCGCCGCTGTTCTTCGTCACCTCCAGCCGGAAGTGCTGGTACTCGGCCGGCTCGGCGAGGTCGTACGACTTCGTCTGGAACCGCTCGGAGAAACTCTCGCCCGACCGGGTGTCGACGGTCTTCCAGTCCTTGCCGTCGGCGGAGCCCTCCAGGGTCCAGTCCCTAGGGTCGCGGTCGTCGTAGTCGTTGGCCGAGGTGAGGGCGTACGTCACCAGTTTGATGGGTTTGTCCAGGTCGAACTCCGCCCAGCCGGTGGGCTCGAAGGTCAGCCACTTGGTACCGGGCTCGCCGTCGACGAGGTTCTCCTTCACCTCGCCCGCCCCGGTGTTCTCGCCGCTCGCCCGGACCTCGGTGACATGGTCGGTCACGTTGCCCGGGATGCCGGTGCTGTAGCCGCCGTCGACGCCCGAGGCGCGCTCGGTGCCGTCCGGACCGGTGTCGACGGTGTTCAGCCAGTCCGGCGCCGGATCGCCCGCCTCGAACGAGGATGCGAACTCCCGGTCGGCGGCCGGAGCCTTGGCCGGCAGGGCGACCGCCGCGCCCTGTGCGCCGGCGGCCATGACAAAGGCGGCCGTGAGGACGACCGCCGGAGTCCATCTGTGCCGAGTTCTCCGCTGCATCTACGGATTCCCTCCCTGCGCCGACTCTGGACAACGTTGTCAACTACGCGGCGCAGGAACCAGTAGGTGGTCAAGTGGCCCGTGATGTCAAGGGTGTTGAGCGTGGCATTCAGGGACTTATGCCACGGTTTTTCCGGCGGGCCGGACACGGGGGTCTCATATTTCCGCGAGGTCTCAACTCGGAAAAGACCCATCGCGAACCCTGCATTCGATCTTGCTCCGCCGACCGAAAGTGGACTATACCTGTCGGCGTTTCCAGCATGACCCTGCACGACCCAGCACGACCCGACTGCGGTGCCGGGGAGGATCCGGTTCACCGCCTGAGTCCTGGAGAAGGCGAGGACTTGAGCATGGGATCCACCTCGAACAACAGCGCCGAAGGTGTCGGCCGTCGTGATGTGATCAAGCGGTCAGCCGCGCTCGGCATCGTCGGTGTGCCGACGATGAGCTTCCTGTCCGCCTGCGCGAGCAGCGGGGGCGGCGGACAGGAGAAGGCCAAGGCGGGGAAGAAGTCCGCCAAGAACCCGCTCGGCGTCAACGACACCGCCAAGATGGAGTTCGTCCTCTTCGACGGCGGTTTCGGCAAGGAGTACGCCGAGGACGCGGTGAAGATCTACCAGAAGGACTTCCCCAAGGCCACGGTGAAGTTCGCCGCCACCCAGAAGATCCAGTCCACCCTCCAGCCCCGTTTCAACCAGGGCAACCCGCCGGACCTCATCGACAACTCGGGCGCCGAGCAGATGGACATGGGCGTGCTCGTGGGCAAGAGCCAGCTGGCCGACCTCACCCCGCTGCTGGACGCGCCGTCGTACGACGACCCGGGCAAGAAGGTCCGCGACACGCTGCGCCCCGGCATCGTGGAGATGGGTCAGTTCGACGGCGACCCGGTCTGGATCCTCTACTACGCCTACACGGTGTACGGCGTCTGGTACTCCCAGAAGGCGCTCGACTCGCTCGGCGTGGAGTACCCGAAGACCTGGGACGAGATGCTCCAGGTGTGCGCCAAGGCCAAGAAGAAGGGCATCGCGGGCTGGACGTACGCGGGCAAGTACCCGTACTACATCCCCTTCTCGCTGTACCCGATGATCGGCAAGGTCGGCGGGCGCGAGGTGCTCGACGCCATCGACAACCTGGAGCCGAACGCCTGGAAGCACCCGGCCGTCAAGGCCTGCTTCGAGGCGTACTACGAGCTGTACAAGAAGGGGTACGTCCTCCAGGGCACCCCGGGCCTGGACCACATCCAGTCGCAGACCGCCTGGGCGAAGGGCAAGGCGCTGTTCATCCCGAACGGCTCCTGGGTGGAGAACGAGTCGGCCAACGTCATCCCGAAGGACTTCGACCTGGCCGTGTCGGCCCCCTCCGGCATCGACGGCTCCGACAAGCTGCCCTTCGGCACCATCTGGGCCTCCGGCGGTGAGCCGTTCGTCGTGCCGGCCAAGGCCGCGAACCCCGAGGGTGGCATGGAGCAGCTGCGCATCATGCTTTCGGAGGCGTCCTCGAAGAACTTCACCGCCAAGGTGAAGTCGCTGACCGCGTACAACGGCGGTACCTCCGGCATCAGCCTCACCCCGGGCCTGAAGTCGGGCGTGGCGGCGCTGAAGCTGGCGGGATCCAACGTGGTGAATCCGCGGCTCCAGGACTGGTACGTCCAGCTGCAGAAGGAGAAGATCGGGGTGGCCGGCCTCGGCGAGATGATGGCGGGCCGGATGACCCCGGCGGAGGCCATCAAGAAGATCCAGGGCTTCGCCGACGAGGCGGCCAAGGACACCTCGATCAAGCACTACAAGCACCAGTAAACAGCACCCCTGACCGCACCGGAGTGGCGATGCAGCACGGCAAGTACCGGTTCATCGTGGGGTTTCTGGCAGTGCCCCTGGGACTGTACGCGCTCTTCGTGGTGTGGCCGTTCATCCAGTCCATCTACTACTCGTTCACGGACTGGACCGGCCTGAGCCCCGAATTCAAGATGGTCGGCTTCGACAACTACGAGAGGATGTTCCACGACGACATCTTCTGGAAGTCGTTGCAGCACAGTCTGCTGTTCGCCCTGGTCCTGCCGCTGGTGACGATCAGTCTGGCGCTGTTCTTCGCCTTCATGATCAATGTGGGCGGGCGACGGAGAAGGGGCGGCCCCGTGATCTCGGGTGTCCGGGGCTCCTCTTTCTACAAGATCGTGTATTTCTTCCCGCAGGTGCTGTCCATCGCGATCGTCGCACTGCTGTTCGCGTTCGCGTACAACCCGGACAGCGGCGCGATCAACTCGGTCCTGCGCGGGATCGGCCTCGATCATGTCCAGCCGCTGTGGCTGGGCGATCCGGGCCTCGCGCTGTGGTGCGTGATGGCGGTGCTCGTCTGGTCCACGGTCGGCTTCTTCGTGGTCCTGTTCTCGGCGGGCATGGCCTCGATCCCGGCCGAGCTGTACGAGGCGGCGCTGCTCGACGGCGCGAGCCGCTTCACCACCTTCTTCCGCATCACCCTGCCGCTGCTGTGGGACACCGTGCAGTCCGGCTGGGTGTACATGGGCATCCTCGCGCTCGGCGCCGAGTCGTTCGCGGTCGTACAGATCATGACGACCGGGCCGGGCGGTCCCGACTACTCGACCACCGTGATGGTCCTGTACGTGTACCAGAAGGCGTTCCGGGACGGTCAGGCCGCCTACGCCACCACCATCGGCGTCGCCCTCCTCGTCGTCACCCTCGCCTTCGCGGCGGTCGTGATGCGGCTGGGCCGTCGCGAGCGGCTGGAGTACTGAGCGATGAAGACGACCGAGACCCCCGCCCCGCTGCCGGCCGAGTCCGGCGCGACCGTCTCCAAGGTCGACGTACCGGCCGCGAAGCCCGCCCGGCCCAGGAGAGAGGGCGGCATCCTCAACGTCTTCTCCCACGGCGTGCTGATCGTCTGGGCGATCATGGTGGTGATGCCGCTGCTGTGGGCGGTGATGACGTCCTTCAAGGACGACAGCTCCATCTTCGGCTCGCCCTGGTCCCTGCCGGACAAGCTGCACTTCGACAACTGGGCGCGGGCCTGGACCGACGCCAACATGAGCGACTACTTCCTCAACACCGTCCTGGTGGTCGGCGGCTCGCTCGTCGGCACCCTGGTGCTCGGCTCCATGGCGGCCTACGTCCTCGCCCGCTTCGACTTCCCGGGCAACCGCTTCATCTACTACCTGTTCATCGGCGGCATGAGTTTCCCGATCATGCTCGCGCTGGTCCCGCTGTTCTACGTGGTGAACAACATGGGCCTGCTGAACACGATCCACGGCCTGATCCTGGTCTACATCGCGTACTCGCTGCCGTTCACCGTCTTCTTCCTGACGGCCTTCTTCCGCACCCTGCCCACCTCGGTGGCGGAGGCGGCCTTCGTGGACGGCGCTTCGCACACGCGTACGTTCTTCCAGATCATGCTCCCGATGGCCAAGCCGGGTCTGATCAGCGTGGGGATCTTCAACTTCCTGGGGCAGTGGAACCAGTACATGCTGCCGACGGTGCTCAACACCGACCCCGACAAGCGCGTCCTCACCCAGGGCCTGGTCCAGCTGGCGGTGAGCCAGGGCTACAAGGGCGACTGGTCCGGGCTCTTCGCGGGCCTGGTGATGGCCATGCTGCCGGTGCTCGGGGCGTACATCGTCTTCCAGCGCCAGGTCGTCCAGGGGCTGACCGCGGGGGCGCTGAAGTAGGCCGGCGGCCCCCGGCGGGGTGACGCCCCGCGTCCGTCCGTACGCACGCCGCTCCCGGTCCGGGGGCGGCGTGCACCCGTGTGCCCGGACCGGTGCGCCGGGGTTCCGGGGTGCCGTGCGCGCCACTTTCGGGTGGTGTGTGCACGTTTCGTGGTACCCGGATACGGTTCAACCTCTTGACGGGAGTCACCCCGAACGGCTCAGCTTAGAGTTCACTAGTTGGACATACACGGGGCCTCGCCGAAGCGGCCCCGCGCTCAGGAGGTCGTCGTGGAGACTCCAGGGTCGCAGTCATCGCTGCACCGAGCCAACCTGGAGCGTGTCGTCCGGGCCGTACGCCTGGCCGGGTCCCTCACGCAGGCGGAGATCGCGCGGACGACCGGGCTGTCCGCAGCAACCGTCTCCAACATCGTGCGGGAGCTGAAGGACGGCGGGACGGTCGAGGTCACGCCGACGTCGGCGGGCGGGCGGCGGGCCCGCAGCGTCAGCCTGAGCGGGGACGCCGGCATCGTGGTCGGCATCGACTTCGGGCACACCCATCTGCGCGTCGCGGTCGGGAACCTCGCCCATCAGGTACTGGCCGAGGAGTCCGAGCCGCTGGACGTCGACGCCTCCGCCGCCCAGGGCTTCGACCGGGCCGAGGAGCTGGTCGACCGCCTGATCGGAGCAACGGGGGTGGACCGGTCCAAGGTGGCCGGCGTGGGGCTCGGCGTGCCCGGTCCGATCGACGTCGAGTCGGGGACGCTGGGGTCCACCGCGATCCTGCCCGGGTGGGGCGGCACCAAGCCCGCCGAGGAGCTGCGCGGACGGCTCGGCGTGCCCGTGCACGTGGACAACGACGCCAACCTCGGCGCCCTCGGCGAGCTGGTCTGGGGCAGCGGGAAGGGCGTGCGTGATCTTGCCTACATCAAGGTCGCGAGCGGTGTCGGCGCCGGTCTGGTGATCGACGGGAAGATCTACCGCGGCCCGGGCGGCACGGCTGGAGAAATAGGACATATTACACTCGACGAATCCGGCCCGGTCTGCCGCTGCGGGAACCGGGGCTGCCTGGAGACGTTCGCGGCGGCACGCTATGTGCTCCCGCTGCTCCAGCCCAGCCACGGGCCCGATCTGACCATGGAAGGCGTCGTGCGGCTGGCCAGGGACGGTGACCCGGGCTGCCGTCGGGTGATCGCCGACGTCGGCCGCCACATCGGCAGTGGAGTGGCCAACCTCTGCAACCTTCTGAACCCGAGCAGGGTGGTCCTCGGCGGTGATCTCGCCGAGGCCGGTGAGCTGGTGCTCGGGCCGATCAGGGAGTCCGTCGGCCGCTACGCCATCCCCAGCGCGGCGCGTCAACTGTCCGTTCTCCCGGGGGCACTTGGGGGCCGTGCGGAGGTGCTCGGAGCGCTCGCCCTCGCTCTCAGCGAGATGGGTGATTCGACCCTTCTGGACGGTTCTGTCGCCGGCGCACTGTCCGCCGCGACCCCTGCCTTCACTTAGAGAACGGATGGCACCGTTGCCATCTCGTTAAGGATTTACTTCTTGACGTCGCACGTGTGGCCGAGTTGACTTCCAGCCACCTCGGCCGCAACGACGCGGCCTCGTCAGGGAGGTTTCTAGAAGTGAACACGCGTATGCGTCGTGCGGCCTTCGCCGTTGCTGCTGGTGCCATGGCCGTCTCGCTCGCCGCCTGTGGCAGCGCCAAGGAGTCCGGTGGCGGCTCCGGCAAGTCGTCCGCCCCCAAGAAGGGCGACGACATCACGGTCGGTCTGCTCCTGCCGGAGAACCAGACCGCCCGTTACGAGAAGTTCGACAAGCCCTTGATCGAGAAGAAGGTCCAGGAGCTCACGGGCGGCAAGGGCAAGGTTGTCTACGCCAACGCCAAGCAGGACGCCACCCTGCAGAACCAGCAGGTCGACACCATGGTCACCAACAAGGTGGACGTGCTGATCGTGGACGCGGTGGACGCCGCGGCCATCAAGAACTCGGTGCAGAAGGCCAAGGACTCCGGCATCCCGGTCGTCGCCTACGACCGCCTGGCGCAGGGCCCGATCGACGCCTACACCTCGTTCGACAACGAGACCGTCGGCAAGACCCAGGGCGAGGCCCTGCTGAAGGCCCTCGGCTCCAAGGCCAAGTCCGGCAAGATCGTCATGATGAACGGCTCCTCAACCGACCCGAACGCCGCGCAGTTCAAGAAGGGCGCCCACGAGGTGCTCGACGGCAAGGTGAACGTCGGCAAGGAGTACGACACCAAGGAGTGGAAGCCGGAGAACGCCAACTCCAACATGGAGGGCGCCATTTCCGCTCTGGGCAAGAAGAAGATCATCGGCGTCTACTCCGCCAACGACGGCATGGCCGGCGGTATCATCACCGCCCTCAAGGCCGCCGGCATCTCCGACATCCCGGTCACCGGCCAGGACGCGGAGCTCGCGGGTGTCCAGCGCATCGTCGCCGGTGAGCAGTACATGAGCGTCTACAAGCCGTACGCCCCGGAGGCCGCCGCCGCCGCCGAGATGGCCGTGGACCTCGCCCAGGGCAAGTCGCTCGACTCCGTCGCCAAGGACAAGGTCGACAGCCCCACCACCAAGCAGGTGCCCTCGGTCCTGGTGCCCGTCACCGCGCTGACCAAGGACAACATCAAGGACACCGTCGTCAAGGACGGCGTCTACACGATCGACCAGATCTGCACCGGGCAGTACAAGGCCGCCTGCGACAAGATCGGCCTCAAGTAAGCACCCGCACGCACCTTCCCCACTAGAGGGATCCGTACTCGGATCCTCCTGAGGAAGGCGCCCCCCAGCTCCTCCGGTGCCCCGCGCACACACAGCCCCGCAAGCTCGGCGCGGGGTGCCGGACGGAACTACCCCCCAAATCTTCTGCACAACCTCCCGCCGGGTCAGGCGGCGAAGGAGATGGTTCACGTGTCCGCTACGCCCGTGCTGGCGTTGCGCGGGGTCTCCAAGCGGTTCGGTGCCGTTCAGGCGCTCACCGACGTAGAGCTTGAGGTCCACGCCGGTGAGGTGGTCGCCCTGGTGGGCGACAACGGTGCCGGAAAGTCCACGCTGGTCAAGACGATCGCCGGCGTGCACCCCATCGATGAGGGCGTCATCGAATGGGACGGCAAGGCCGTCCAGGTCAACAAGCCGCACGACGCCCAGAACCTGGGCATCGCGACGGTGTACCAGGACCTCGCGCTGTGCGACAACATCGACGTCGTCGGCAACCTCTTCCTCGGCCGGGAGATCCGCCGCCGCGGTGTACTCGACGAGGTCGAGATGGAGCGGCGCTCGCGTGAGCTGCTGGACCAGCTCTCCATCCGCATCCCCAGCGTCCGCATCCCGATCGCCTCGCTCTCCGGCGGTCAGCGCCAGGTCGTGGCCATCGCCCGCTCCATGCTCGGCGAGCCCAAGCTGGTCATCCTCGACGAGCCCACCGCCGCGCTCGGCGTCGAGCAGACCGCCCAGGTCCTCGACCTGGTGGAACGGCTGCGGGAGCGCGGGCACGCCGTGATCCTCATCAGCCACAACATGGCCGACGTCAAGGCCGTCGCCGACAAGGTGGCCGTGCTGCGTCTGGGTAAGAACAACGGCGTCTTCGAGGTCAAGTCGACCTCGCAGGAAGAGATCATCTCCGCCATCACCGGCGCCACGGACAACGCCGTGACCCGTCGTGCGGCGCGCAGCAATGGGGAGATCAAGAAGTGAGCATCGACAAGACCTCCACGCCCCCCGAGGACATCCCCGTGGAGAACCCCGAGGCGGCACGCGGCTCCGACGTCGCCGTCGACCCCCGTCTGCTGGTGCGCGAGCAGGGCCTCGCGGGCTACGTCACCGAGTTCAAGCGCAAGATGAAGGCCGGCGACCTCGGGTCCATCCCGGTCGTCATCGGCCTGGCGATCATCTGGATCATCTTCCAGAGCCTGAACTCCAACTTCCTCACCGCGGGCAACCTCTCCGACATCTCCGTCGCCATGGTCGGCACGGGCATGATCGCCGTCGGCATCGTGTTCGTCCTGCTGCTCGGCGAGATCGACCTGTCGGTCGGTTCGCTCTCCGGTGTCGCGGGCGCCACCTTCGCGGTGCTGAACGTCACCCACGGCATGAACGAGATCCTGGCCCTGGTGCTGTCGATCCTCACCGGAACGGTGGCGGGCGCGGTGCAGGGCTTCTTCTTCGCGAAGATCGGCGTGCCGGCGTTCGCGGTGACCCTGGCCGGTCTGCTGTTCTGGAACGGCCTCATGCTCAAGATCCTGGGCGACAACGGCACGATCAACCTGAACGACAACGGTCTCGTCGCCAAGCTGACCAGCTACTACTTCTCCGACGTGGCCGCCGCCTACGGCCTCGCCATCGCGGTGACGGTGCTGTTCTTCCTCAGCTCCTTCTTCGGCAACAGGCGCCGCGAGGCCGCCGGTGTGCCGTCCCGCCCGCTGAGCGAGACGATCCTGCGCACCGTGCTGCTGGCCGTCGTGGCCTTCGCCGCCGCGGCCGTCTTCAACCAGTACAAGGGCCTGCCGCTGGCCGTCGTGGTCTTCGTCGCCGTGCTGTTCATCACGGACTTCGCGCTGCGCCGCACCTCCTACGGCCGCAAGGTCTTCGCGCTCGGCGGCAGCGTCGAGGCGTCCCGCCGTGCCGGTATCAACGTGGACATGGTCCGGATCTCGGTGTTCGCCATCTCCGGCACGTTCGCGGCGATCGGCGGTCTGTTCATCGCCTCCAAGATCGCGTCCGCCAACCAGGGCGCCGGTGGCGGTGACCTGCTGATGAACGCGATCGCGGCGGCCGTGATCGGTGGCACGTCCCTCTTCGGCGGCCGTGGCCGCACCTGGAACGCGCTCCTCGGTGTGCTGGTGATCGTCTCGATCCAGTACGGCCTCGCGCTGCAGGGCATCGCCTCGCCGGTGCAGTACATGATCACCGGTGGTGTTCTGCTCGCCACAGTGGTCATCGACGCGGTGACCCGCAAGACCCAGAAGAGCGCTGGTCGCGCCTAGCGCCGACGACTGGACGACAGCGCCCGGCACCCGAAACGTGCCGGGCGCTGTCGTGTGCGGCAAACCATGAACATTAGACTCGGGCGAGCCCGGCGAAAGCTCGATCAGCTCTATTGCAAGGAGGCACGGGTGCCGCTGCTGACCCGCATCAGGGGACCGCGCGATCTGGACCGGCTCACCCCGGAGGAGCTGGACCAGCTGGCGGAGGAGATCCGGACCTTCCTCGTCGACGCCGTCTCCAAGACCGGCGGCCACCTCGGCCCCAACCTGGGCGTCGTCGAGCTCACCATCGCCCTGCACCGGGTCTTCGAGTCCCCCAGGGACAAGGTGCTGTGGGACACCGGCCACCAGTCCTACGTGCACAAGCTGCTCACCGGCCGGCAGGACTTCTCCAGGCTGAAGATGAAGGGCGGCCTGTCCGGCTACCCCTCGCAGGCCGAGTCCGAGCACGACGTCATCGAGAACAGCCACGCCTCCACGGTGCTCGGCTGGGCCGACGGCATCGCCAAGGCCAACCAGCTGAAGAAGCGGGACAGCCACGTCGTCGCCGTCATCGGCGACGGCGCGCTGACCGGCGGTATGGCCTGGGAGGCGCTGAACAACATCGCCGAGGCCAAGGACCGCCCGCTCGTCATCGTCGTCAACGACAACGAGCGCTCCTACGCCCCGACCATCGGCGGCCTCGCCAACCACCTGGCCACCCTGCGCACGACCGACGGCTACGAGCGCTTCCTCGCCCGGACCAAGGACATCCTCGACCGCACCCCGGTCGTCGGCAAGCCGCTGTACGAGACCCTGCACGGCGCCAAGAAGGGGCTGAAGGACTTCATCGCCCCGCAGGGCATGTTCGAGGACCTCGGCCTGAAGTACGTCGGCCCGATCGACGGCCACGACATCGAGGCGCTGGAGTCGGCGCTGGCCCGGGCCAAGCGGTTCGGCGGCCCGGTGATCGTGCACTGCCTGACCGAGAAGGGCCGCGGCTACCAGCCCGCGCTGCAGGACGAGGCCGACCGCTTCCACGGCATCGGGCCCATCCACCCCGACACGGGTCTGCCGGTCAAGGCCTCGGGTGCCGACTGGACCTCCGTCTTCGGCGACGAGATGGTCGAGCTCGGCAAGGAGCGCGAGGACATCGTGGCCATCACGGCGGCGATGCTGCAGCCCGTCGGCCTGAAGAAGTTCGCGGAGACCTTCCCGGACCGGATCTACGACGTCGGGATCGCCGAGCAG
Organism: Streptomyces sp. NPDC052301; assembly: GCF_044593395.1. NCBI lineage: Bacteria > Bacillati > Actinomycetota > Actinomycetes > Kitasatosporales > Streptomycetaceae > Streptomyces > Streptomyces sp. NPDC052301. Next base: position 203,450 of record NZ_JBIUBE010000003.1, read on the forward strand.
CACGGCGCCGTCTCGGCGGCCGGTCTGGCCCACGCCGGGGTGCACCCGGTCTTCGCCGTCTACGCCACCTTCCTCAACCGCGCCTTCGACCAGGTCCTGATGGACGTGGCCCTGCACAAGTGCGGCGTCACCTTCGTCCTGGACCGGGCCGGCGTCACCGGAACGGACGGCGCCTCGCACAACGGCATGTGGGACATGTCGATCCTGCAGGTCGTCCCGGGGCTCCGGCTGGCCGCCCCGCGCGACGCCGAGCAGGTGCGGGCGCAGCTGCGCGAGGCCGTCGCCGTCGAGGACGCGCCGACCGTGGTGCGCTTCTCCAAGGGCGCCGTCGGCCCCGCCGTACCGGCGGTGGGCCGCGTCGGCGGCATGGACGTGCTGCGCGAGCCGGGCACCGACAGGCCGGACGTGCTGCTGGTCTCCGTGGGCGCCCTCGCCCCGATGTGCCTGGAGGTCGCCGGCCTGCTCGAGAAGCAGGGCATCTCCACCACCGTCGTCGACCCGCGCTGGGTCAAGCCCGTCGACGAGGCCATGGCACCGCTGGCGGAGCGTCACCGGGTCGTCGTCACCGTCGAGGACAACAGCCGGGTCGGCGGTGTCGGCTCCGCGATCGCGCAGGCCCTGCGGGACGCGGGTGTGGACGTGCCGCTGCGCGACTTCGGCATCCCGCCGCGGTTCCTCGACCACGCCTCGCGCGGCGAGGTTCTGGCCGAGATCGGCCTGACCGCCCCGGACATCGCCCGTCAGGTCACCGGACTGGTCTCCAGGCTGGACGGCCGGTTCGATCGTACGGCCGCCGAGGTGGACTCGGTGGAGGCCGCGCGCGACTGACCCGCCACGCGCCCCCACGGGCCGGTGTCGCCACGTTCTGCGGTGGCGGAACCGGCCCGTCTGCGTTTACCTGCCTGTGCCGGGGCATACGCATCCCGACCCTCTCGATCATGTTGAGCCATATCGAGGTCTCACAAGCGTGGGAGGCAGGCACGTGAGCAGCGCGCTCTTCCGGACGAAGAACGTCGAGCAGTCGATCCAGGACACCGAGGAACCGGAGCATTCGCTCAAGAAGTCCCTCTCCGCCCTGGACCTGACCGTCTTCGGCGTGGGCGTCATCATCGGCACGGGCATCTTCGTCCTCACCGGACAGGTGGCGAAGAACAACGCGGGCCCGGCCACGGCGCTGGCGTTCGTGGTGGCCGGCGTGGTCTGCGCGCTCGCCGCCCTCTGCTACGCCGAGTTCGCCTCGACGGTCCCCGTCGCCGGTTCGGCGTACACCTTCAGCTACGCCTCGCTGGGCGAACTGCCCGCCTGGATCATCGGCTGGGACCTGGTCCTGGAGTTCGCGCTCGGTACGGCGGTGGTGGCGGTCGGCTGGTCCGGCTACATCCGCTCGCTGCTGGACAACGCCGGCTGGCACCTGCCGGGCTATCTGGCCGGCCGGGACGGCGCCCACGGCTTCGGCTTCGACATCCTCGCCGCCGCCCTGGTGCTGGTCCTCACCGGCATCCTCGTCCTCGGCATGAAGCTGTCCGCGCGGATCACCCAGGTCGTGGTCGCCATCAAGGTGGCCGTCGTCCTCATCGTGATCATCGCCGGTGCCTTCTTCGTCTCGGGCGACAACTACAAGCCGTTCATCCCGCACGCCCAGCCGGTCCATGCGGGCGGCAACCTCAAGGCCCCGCTCATCCAGCTGATGTTCGGCTGGGCCCCCGCCGACTTCGGTGTGATGGGCATCTTCACGGCCGCGTCGGTGGTGTTCTTCGCGTTCATCGGCTTCGACATCGTGGCCACCGCCGCCGAGGAGACCCGCAACCCGCAGCGGGACATGCCCCGCGGCATCCTCGGCTCGCTCCTCATCTGCACCGTGCTCTACGTCGCCGTCTCCGTCGTCGTCACCGGCATGCAGAAGTACACCCGGCTGTCCATCGAGGCCCCGCTCGCCGACGCCTTCAAGGCCGTGGGGCACCCCTGGTTCGCGGGCATCATCAGCTTCGGCGCCGCCGTCGGCCTGACCACCGTGTGCCTGATCCTGCTGCTAGGCCAGACCCGTGTGTTCTTCGCGATGAGCCGCGACGGACTGCTGCCGCGGTTCTTCTCCCGCGTCCATCCGCGCTTCAAGACCCCGCACCGGCCGACCATCCTGCTCGGCGTGGTCATCGCGATCGTGGCCGGTTTCACCAGCCTGAGCGAACTCGCCGAGCTGGTGAACATCGGCACGCTGTTCGCGTTCGTCGTCGTCGCGATCAGCGTGATCATCCTGCGCCGGACCCGCCCCGACCTGCCCCGTGCCTTCCGCACCCCCTGGGTCCCGTTCGTCCCGATCGTGTCCGTGTGCGCCACGCTCTGGCTGATGCTCAACCTGCCCGCCGAGACCTGGCTCCGGTTCGCCGTCTGGATGGTCATCGGCTTCGTCGTCTACTTCCTCTACGGCCGTACGCACAGCCGGCTCGCCCCGGGCCGGCAGGTCGCCCGGCAGACCACGGACAACAATCCGTAACCGCTCTCTCCGACACCCGGCCTCGTATGTCCCGTTTCGACCGGAACGGCGGGGCCGGATAGCGTGCTGCCCATGCTCGCCGCCCCCCTCGTCCCCGCACGGACCGTAGTCACCAGGACCGTCACCCGGACGGCGTACTGGGCGCGGCTGCTGCCCCTGCTGGCGCTGCTGGCCTGCACCACCAGGATCCCGTCGTTCGGCCGGCCGCTGTGGAACCCCGACGAGGGCTATCTCGCCGTACAGGCGCGGCTGCTCGCCCAGGGCGGACAGCTGTACGAGACCGTCGTGGACCGCAAGCCGCCACTGCTGCCCTGGCTGTACGAGGCCGCCTTCGCGCTCTGCGGCTCCGGTTCGCTCACCCCCCTTCGGGTGCTGGCGGTCCTCGCCCAGCTGCTCACCGCGGCCCTGCTGGCCTCGCTCGCCCGGCGCCGCTGGGGCGACACGGCGGGCCGCACGGCCGGGGTGCTGTATCTGCTGGTCTCGGTCGGGCTCAACCCCGAGGACGCGCAGGCCGCCACCTTCGAGGTCTTCATACTGCCCTGCACGGCCGCCGCAGTGTGGTGCGCGGACCGCGGCCGGTGGGGCACGGCCGGGGCCGCGGTCGCCGCCGCCTGCCTCACCAAGCAGACCGGCGGCGCCGTGCTGCTGCCGGTGGTCTGGCTGCTGCACCGGCAGGGCACCCCCCGCGCGGGCGCGCTCCGGCTCGCCGCCGGATGCGTCCTGCCGGTGCTCGCGGCGGCTTCGCTGACGGACCCGGCCGGATTCCTCTTCTGGACGGTGACCGGCTCCAGCGCGTACGCCTCCTTCGCCGGCTCCGAACTCCACGTCCTGGTGCGGGCGCTGACCAACACCGCGATCCTCGCCGGCGCCTCGGCGGGGCTGCTGCCACCGGTCGTACGGGCCCTGCGGCTCACCCGCGCCGGCGCGCCGGACCTGTGGCTGTGGCTGGTCTCCTCGGCCGCCGCCGTGACCGCCGGCTTCCACTTCTTCGGCCACTACTACCTGCAACTCACCCCGTCACTGGCCCTGCTGGCCACGGCCGCGCTGCAGGTCCTGCCCGGGGAACGGCCGCTGACGGCCGTGCTCACCTCGGCCTGCTGCTGCGCCCTCTTCCTCGCCTGGGGCCTGTTGGCCCCGCGCCCCGAACTCGCCCACGCCCAACGCCTCGCCGCCGCCCTCGCCGACCGCACCGGCCCCGCCGACCGTGTCCTCGTCTGGGGCATACACCCCGAGACGTACTGGCTGGCCGACCGCACCCCCGCCACCCGCTACCTCACGGCGGGCCTGCTCACCAACTACAGCGGCGGCCGGGACGGCCCGCAGGTCGGGGAGAAGTACGCCGTCGCCGGTGCCTGGCCGGTCTTCCGGCGGGAACTGGACGCCCATGCCCCGGTCCTGGTCGTCGACGACTCCCGCGGCAAGCCGTACGCCCCCGACCGCCTCCCCGCCCTGCGCCGGCTGCTTCAGGCGCGGTACGAGGAGGTGGGGAGGGTGGACGGGGCCGTGCTCTATGCCCGTGCGTCGCACGGCCGGAACCAGGCCGGCCCGTGAGCAGGGGGAGGGGGAGGCGAGGCCCCTAGCCGAGGACGGTCCGGGGGCCGGCCGCCTCCGCACCCAGAGCGGTCACCCGGCGCCGCAGTTCACGATCGGCCGTGACCACCAGGCGGGCCCGGCCGGGGTGCTCGGCGGTCAGCTCCACGATCCGGTCGTCCCCGCTCCCGGGTGCCGACTCCACCCGTACCCCGGGCACGGACCCCACCCCGCGGGCCGCCCCCTCGACGACGAGCACGACCTCCACCTCACCGTCGTGCCCCGGCAGTCCCTCGGCGGCCAGCCGGTCCCGCAGCCGCACCGCGGCACCCCTGCGGTCCCGCCACCAGCCGTCGGGCCGTGACCCGACGACGTTCGCGCCGTCGACGATCACCAGCAGGGGGCCGTCCGCGTCCGGGGTGCCGAGGGGCTCGTCCATGGGGCAAGGGTCCCACGGGGACGATGAGGGGCGGCTTCCGGCGCCCCTGCGCACCGGCTTAGAGTGAACCGGTGAACGGCGACTGGCTCCTGCGCGGCCGCGACGGCCGGCTCAGTGTCTACCAGCTGTCGGGCGACGCCGTCCTGTGCCGGGCGGAGCGCGCGCCGGACGGCCCCTGGACCGACCCGCGCACCGTGGGCGGCGACCAGAGGCTCCACCCCGTCCTCGCCGTCGGCCAGGGTGCCGACAGCTACGCGCACCTGGTCTCCTGGCGGCCCACGACGAAGGGCGAGTCGGGCCTGGTGCACTCCACCCACTTCCGTCCGCGGCTCGCGGCGCTGGACTGGAACCCGGTCGGCCATCCGAACAAGAAGGGCGACCGGACCGGCACGCCCGCCGTGGCCGTGGACGCGCACGGCCGCGCCCATGTCTTCGTCCGCAACAACGGCGGCGGAGTGAGCCTGCTCGCACAGAAGGAGAAGGGCGGCTGGGACCCCTGGCGGGACCTGAAGGGCAGTCAGGTCCAGGACGGACTCGCGGCGGTGACGGGGGAGTCCGGCACGGTCGAGCTGTACGCGGCGGCCCCCGGCGCCCTCCTGTACTGGTGCCAGGAGGAGCCCGGCGCCCAGCCGGTCCTGCGGGAGACCCTGGAGACCGCGGTCCGCCCCGGCACCCTGCGCGCCCTGGCCACCTCCCCGGACAGCACGACCGTCTTCTACACCGACGACTCGGGCGAGCTGCGTGCCTGGCGTCCCGGCAGCAAGCCGGCCGCCCTCCTGCCGTCTGCGGGCCCCGGCCCGGTCTCCGCCGTCCGCTGCTACCTCGACGGCCACGACTGCACGCTGCTGGCCCAGCGCTCGGCGAGCGGCCGGGTGGCCTTCGCCGCGTACCCCACCGAGCTGGAGTCGGCGGGGGCCTGGTGGACGGAGTCGGGTCCGCGGCTGCCGGTGGACGCGCTGGTGTCGCTCGCGATGGACGAGGACGACCGGGTGGTCGCGGCGACGTCGTCGCCGTCCACGGGCCAACTCCTCCTCACCCGGCGGAAGGACGAGCCGGGGCTGGCGATGGAGGCGTGGCGGCAGCTCTGAGGGTCGCCCCCCGCCCGGCCCGTGCACCGGACGGGCACACGGTCGTCACACCGTGTTCGTCGAACGTTCGACCTATGATGGGGCGCGCTCGGCCTCCCCGTGCAACAGGTGTTCGGGATTCACTCGCGCCGGGCGCAGGGAAGGGGCGGGTCACGTCATGCGGACCGGATCCGGGCGCGGCGCCGCCCGGCGCAGAACGGCCGACCATGTCGTCGCACACGCGGGGACGACGCAGCGGCAGGCGGCCGAGGCGACCGTGGCGGGCCGCTGGCTCACGCTCGGCAAGGACGGCAGGCTGACCGCCTACGCCCGCACCCGCGCCGGCCTGCTGCGCTGGACCGAGACCCGGCCGGGCGGCCCGCACTGGACGGCCCCCGACTTCTTCCCCGTGCCGGACCTGACCCACGTCTCGGTGACCCAGGGCGCCGACTCCTACGTCCACTTCCTCGGCCGGCGCGAGGTCCGCAAGGGCGACGGCCCGCCCGCCGTCGACGTCGTGCACGCCATCCAGTACCAGACCGGCCGCCCGGTGACCGAGTGGCGCTCGCTGGGCAATCCCCACCAGGACCGGGAGAAGGCCGCCCGCTTCGGCGTCCCGGTCGCCGCGGTCAGCTCCTCGGGACGCGTGCACGTCTTCGCTCGCAACGCGGGCCGCGGGGTGATGCTGCGCCGGGAGGGGGCCACCGGAAAGTGGGAGCCCTGGCAGGACCTCAAGGGCAGCCGGGTGCAGGACGGCCTGGTGGCCGTCGGCCACGCCTCCGGGCGCATCGAGGTGCTGGCGAGCGGCGAGCGGAATGTCATGTGGTGGCGGCAGTCCGAACCCGACGGCGACTTCCGGCAGGAGCCCGACATCCCGGTCCGGGTGGCCGCGGGCACGGTGGCGGCGCTGGAGACGGCGCCGGACCGGGCCACCTACTACTGGGCCGACCCGGACAGCGGGCAGCTTCTCGCCCACCGTCCCGGCGGCTGGGTGATCCCCCTCGGCGGAGCGCCGGCCGGGGACCCCGTCGCCCTGCTGCGCGCGGGGCTCGACGGGTACGACTGCACGGTGCTGGCGCACCGGGACATGGACGGGCAGGTCGTGCTCGCCGCGTGCGGCGCCGAGAACGAGCAGGCGGGCCTGTGGTGGTCGCCGACCGGCGAGCACGGCATCGGCGCCCCGGCGCTCGCCCTGGACGCGTACGGCCGGATCGTCCTCGCCGTGATCGCGCCGGACGGGGCGCTGCACATCGCCCGTCAGGCCGGCGGGCCCGGTCTGGCCCTGTCCCCGTCGGTCCGCGTCTGATCCGCGCCCGCGGTCAGGACGCCGAACCCCCCGTGGCGGGCGACTTCTTCGCCGACGCGGGGATCCGCTGGTCCTTGCGCAGCGCCTGCCACAACCGGCCGGCCTGGGGCTGGGCGGCGACGACACGGTTCGGGTCCTGGGTGTCGTACCGCACGGGCAGCATGATCGTCTCCATGGTGGACGGATCGATGCCGTTCAGGCTGCGCCCGAAGTCGGCGAGTCGGGTCAGCGAGGCGAGGCCCGAGTCGGTGGTGAGCGACGCGGTGAGCTTGTCGGCGATCCGGTAGGCCTTGGTGGGGCTGCCGAGCAGGTCCTGCTTCTTGATCTCGCTCAGCAGGGCGATCAGGAACTGCTGCTGCAGCCCGATGCGTCCGAGGTCGCTGCCGTCGCCGATGCCGTGCCGGGTGCGGACGAACTGCAGGGCCTGCGTGCCGTCGAGCTCGTGGGTGCCGGCGGTCAGGTCCAGGCCGCTGGACCTGTCGTGGATGTCCTGGTCGACGGTGACGGTGACGCCGCCGATGGCGTCCACCAGTCCCTTGAAGCCCGCGAAGTCGATCTCCAGGAAGTGGTCCATCCGCACCCCGGACATCTGCTCGACGGTCTTGACCACACAGGCCGGACCGGCGAGCGAGTAGACGGAGTTGAACATCACACGCTTCGCGGAGGGAAGGGCAGAGCCGTCCTTGGTGGTGCACTCGGGCCGGGTCACCAGGGTGTCGCGCGGGATGCTCACGGCGACGGCCTTGCTGCGGCCCTCCGGTATGTGGATCACCAGCGCGGTGTCGGAGCGGGCACCGGAGACGTTGCCGGTGCCGAGCGAGGCGTTGGCGCCGGACCGCGAGTCGGAACCGAGGACCAGGAGGTTCTGCCCCGAGGTGGGCAGCTTCTCCGGCCGGTCGTCGCCGATCGCCCGGTCGAGGTCGACGCCCTTGATGTTGCCGTTGAGATCGCTGTAGAGCCAGTAGCCGGCCCCGCCCGCTGCCAGGACGAGCAGGACGAGACTCAGCGCGATCCAGCGCCCCACGCGACGGCGTCTGCGGGGCGGCTTGGCCCGGCGGCTCGCCGGCGCCCGCCGCGATCCCCGGGCGCCCGTCTCCGTCTGGGCGTGCGTCATGGCCTCGGTTCCTCTCTCGTCCCGGCTCGATGCCGTGGTTCCTCAGGAGCTCAGGGCACGAGTGGGGGGAGAGACCGGGCCCGTCTGCGGCGGTGGACAGTCATCCACCGGTCATCAGACGTTCAGGGTGGCGTAAGGGTTGTATGTGTTTCTGTCATTTCGACGGATGTTGACAGCTGTGCAATCGCTTGCTGATGATGTGCGTGTCCTGTGAAGGTTAAATATTCGGTGTGAACGTGCGGCGGCTTCGTGCCGTCGCGCTGACGTGGTCGCGCATTCGAGCCGGGGGGCGAGAGGGCGGGCGACCACGAGTGCTCACCCCTGGCCTGGCCGGGTGAGGAGAGGGAGGGGTGACTGTGCCGGTGCGTGCGTCGGCCCGTGGGGGGCGAGCGACGTGACGGCTCTCTCCGATCATGCTCTCGGGCGGACGGCGGGTGCAGCGGGCCCCGCTCCAGGGGGACATGCCGTGCGGCAGTCAGCCGCCGAGGCCGGCACCACGACGCTGACCCCCGAGCACGGCGACGTCTACGTCGAGCCGGCACTGACACCGCTTGCCGCCCGCGAGGCCAACCGGTCCGCGCTCACCGCGCTGCTCGCCACGGCGGGCGTCGGCCACTTCGCCGTCCGCGGCACCTCCGACCACGGCACGGTCGTCGCCGTGGCAGAGGAGGACCGGGACCGTGTGCTCGCCGTGGTGTTCCGCGGGATGGGCCAGTTCCCCGGCCACCTCAGCGTGATCGACCCGGACGCGCCCCGGCCGGCCAAGCCCGTCTCCTCCCGTGATCCCAGGGCCTGGCGTGACGTCGCCGACGCGCGTGTCCTGCAGATCAGCTGGTACCGGACCGACCCGGACCGGCACCTGCTCCTCGGGCACGAGTACGGCTGCGCCATCGAGTTCTGGCAGCGGCAGGGCACGTACCTGCTCGCGCCCCGCGCCAACCGTGCCACCTGGGCCGTCGCCGCCGACGGCGGGAACGTCCTCGGCTCCGCCAGGCTGTTCAGCCGGTTCGTCTCGGACTGGACCCCGCGGCACCTCGCGCCCGCGCTGCCCACGCGTCCCGAGTTCCTGGTGAACTGCGCGGACGACATCGCCTTCCCCGTCGACGCCGTCTACACCTGGGTCGACGGCAACGACCCCGCCTGGCAGCAGCGCAAGGCGCAGGCGAAGGGCGAGGTCTACCACGCGGAGTCCGCGAGCGACGCCCGTTTCATCAGCCGTGACGAACTGCGCTACTCGGTGCGCTCGCTGCACCTGTTCGCGCCGTGGATCCGCACGATCCACATCGTCACCGACGACCAGGTCCCGGCCTGGCTGCGCGAGGACGTGCCCGGCATCCGGATCGCCACCCACCGCGAGATCTTCCGCGACCGGTCGGTGCTGCCCGTGTTCAACTCGCACGCGATCGAGTCGCAGCTGCACCACATCGAGGGTCTGGCCGAGCACTTCCTGTACTTCAACGACGACATGTTCATCGGCCGGCCGGTGGCTCCGCACGCCTTCTTCACGCCGAGCGGCACGGCCCGCTACTTCCCCTCGCGCAACCGCATCCCGCAGGGCCCGGTCATGGAGACGGACACCCCGGTCGACGCGGCGTGCAAGAACAACCGCGCCCTGCTGCTGGAACGTTTCGGCAAGGTGATCACCCAGCCGATGGAGCACATTCCGTACGCGCTGCGCCGCTCGGCGATGGACGAGGCCGAGCGGGACTTCCCGCAGGCCTGGGCGCGTACGGCGGCCAGCCGGTTCCGGGCGATGACCGACCTGTCGCCGACCTCGTCCTTCGCGCTCTACTACGCGGCGCTGACCGGCCGGGCCCAACCGGGCTCGATGCCCTTCACCTACCTCCAACTGGCGGTGCCGGACCTGGCGGACCGGCTGCAGCGGCTGCTCGACGGCCGGGACCAGGACTCCTTCTGCCTCAACGACGCCTTCTCGACACCGGAGGACATCGAGGCGCAACAGGAGCTGCTGGACGGCTTCCTCACGTCCTACTTCCCCACCCCCAGTCCGTACGAGCGATGAAAAGGAGTTCATGACGTGCCGGACCCGACGTCCATGAGCTCCGCGGCCAACGTCTACAAACGCCTCGTCCCGCAGCCGGTGCGCTCCGCCGCCTCGACCACGGTGCCCGCCGGCGTGCGGCGCAAGGTCAAGCGGCAGCTCGCCCGGACCCTGAGCCGCCGTGAGGCACGGCTGCACCGCAGGGCACTGCGCCGGGTGCGCAGGGCGCAGCTCGGTCACTCCGAGCGCCGCACCCACGCGCCCGACGGCAGGGTCGGACATGTGCACACCGGCCTCACCGTCGACCTGGCCCGCCGGCTCGACCACGACCTGGTCACCCAGGCCCTGGACACCGCCGACATCCCCTGGTTCGCCGTCCCGGGTCTCGACGACCGCCGGATCTGCCTGGCCGTGGACCAGCAGGACAAGGGCGCGGTCCGCCGGGTCCTGCGCGCGCTGCTGGAGGAGCACACCGGCTACGTCGTCTCCGTCTCACCCGCCAAGAACGACACCGGGGACCTGCCCGGCAGCCATGTGAAGGCGTGGAAGCACTACGGCAAGTCCCGGGTCATCCGTCTGGTCTGGCTGCGCACCGAGCCCACCGAGAACCTCTGGGTCGGCGAGGAGCAGGGCATCGAGATCGAGTTCTGGACCGCCAACACCGACCTGCCCGCCGAGCGGCTGATCGGCCCGCGCCCCAACCGGGTCCAGCGCGCGGTGCCCAGCGACGCGCCCGGCGTCGAGATCGGACTCGATCGGCTGTCCGGCTACTGCGACATCGACGGCGACATGGAGCCGACGATCACCCTGGAGAGCTTCGACGTACCCCGGCTCGAGGAGATCACCTTCCCGGTGGACGCGGTCCTGCTGTGGCAGCACCCCACCGCGTGGGGGGAGGAGCTGCTGCGGGCCGGGCTGCGCTCCCTGCACCAGTACGCCCCCTGGGTGGACGCCGTCCATGTGGTCGCGGAGGCGGAGCCGCCGGCCTGGCTGGCGGCCGACGACCGGCTCACCGTGGTGCGGGCCCGGCCGGGATCCGAGTGGTACCTGCACCAACTGCCCGACCTCGCCGAGCAGTTCCTGCTGCTGCGGCCCGGAGCCCTGTTCGGCCGGCCGGTCCGTGCCTTCGACTACTTCACCCCGAACGGCGCGACCCGCCCCCGGCGCGGCCCCTGGAACGCCCAGGAGTCCTTCGCGCCGTGGACCCGCACCGCGTACGCGGCCACCGGTCGCGTCGCAGCCCACGGGTACGCGCACGGCCCGCAGCCGCACCGCGCCGAGACCCTGGCCCGGCTCATGGAGTCCGGTGGCGCACCGCTGCCCCTCGACGACGTCCAGCGGCTGACCGGTGTACCCGGCACGCATCCGCTGGACGGTGTGGTCCACCACGTCGGGCACACCGCCGGCCTCGCCGACCCCTCCGGCGAGGCCTCGGTGGCGCTGCACGCGGCACTGCCCGGCATCGGCAACCACCTGGAACGCCTTCTGGTCCGCCGCGACACCCAGCAGATCCAGCTCTTCGGTCTCGGTACCGAGGAGGCGCGGGAGCGCGGCGGCACCAAGGCCGCCGTGCGGTTCCTGCACCGATACTTCCCCGTCCCGAGCCCCCTGGAGCGGGACCACCACGACGACGAGGCGGGCATCCGGCCGTGAGCATGGGCAACCCCGAGGCATCCGCCGCGGTCGGGGCGTACCGCACCCTGGTCCCCGCGGGCCTCAGACGCCGCATCGCACGCCGGGTCCCGGCGCGGCTGCGCATGGCGCTGAAGCAGCTGCTGCGCCGGCTGCACACCGTCACCCTGGGCGCCCGCCTGTTCCGCGGCGCCCGGGCCCGCCGCCGCTGGCCGCACCTGTTCCGGGCAGGCGAAGGGCTCGCCGCGCTCGCCGGGCACGGCGCCCGGATCGCCCTCGTCCGGCCGACCGTGTCACCGCTCGGCCTGCGCGAGGCCAACCTGGAACTCGTCGTCACCGCCCTGGAGGAGGCCGGTGTCGACTACTTCGCGGTGCGCGGTGCCTCCGACTTCCGCTCCTGTCTGGCCGTCGCCGAGGCCGACCGCGACCGGGTCGGCCGGGTGCTGGCCCGCTGCGCCGAGCGCAGCCCCGTCTACCTGCGAGCCTGCCACGGCGAGAGCGCGCAGGGCGGCACCGTGCTGGCCGGCTCGCGCGGCGGCCGGCGCCTGGCCGGCCAGGCGAGCGTCGTGCGGGTCGGCATGGTGTGGAGCGACCCGGCGGGCTCCCTGGTCCTGGGCCTGGAGCACGGCTGCGACGTGGAGTTCTGGCAGCACGAGGACGGACGCCTGGTCGCGCCCCGCCCCAACCGCGTCACCGACGACGTCGCCCTCGACGAACCCCGGGTGACCGTCCCGGTCAGCCGGCTCACCGGCTTCGCCGCCCTGCACACCCGGCGCACCCGCTCGGTGCGCACCATCCGGCCCTGCGCGGACGCCCTGCCCGAGGACGTGCGCTTCCCGGTGGACGTCGTCTACACCTGGGTCGACGGCAGCGATCCCGCGTGGCAGCGGCGGCGCGGCGGCTACGGCGAGGGCGGTTACCACACCGAGTCCGCCAACCCCGCCCGCTACATCAGCCGTGACGAGCTGCGCTATTCCCTGCGCGCGCTGGAGCAGAACGCCCCCTGGGTGCGCCACGTCTATCTGGTGACCGACCATCAGCGTCCGTCCTGGCTCAACGACGGCCACCCGCGCCTCACCGTGGTCGACCACTCGGAGATCTTCGACGACCCGTCCGCGCTGCCCACCTTCAACTCGCACGCCATCGAGAGTCGCCTGCACCACATCAAAGGCCTGTCCGAGCACTTCCTGTACTTCAACGACGACATGTTCCTGGGCAGCCCCGTCACCCCGCAGGACTTCTTCCTGTCCAACGGCATGACGCGCACCTTCTTCTCCCCGTCACAGGTGCCCCGGTGGGACCTCAGCCCCGTGGACCGCCCGGTCGACGCGGCCGGCAAGAACAACCGGCGCCTGCTCCAGGAGCACTTCGGCAGCGCCATCGTGCAGAAGCTGCGGCACGCACCCTACGCGCTGCGGCGCAGCGTGCTGCACGAGATCGAGCGCGAGTTCGCCGAGGAGCACCGCAACACCTCGCGCAGCAGGTTCCGCAGCGCCGGCGACATCTCCATCCCGTCCTCGCTCTACCACTACTACGCCTACTTCACCGGCCGCGCCGTGCCCTCGAACATCACCTTCGCCTACCTCGACCTCGCCAAGCCGGAGATCCAGCGCCGGCTCGGCATCCTGCTGGCCCGCCGCGACCGGCAGGCGTTCTGCATCAACGACACCCTGTCCGACGGCCATGACGTCGAGCGGCAGACACAGATGCTGAACACGTTCCTGCGCAGCTACTACCCGGTGCCGAGTCCCTTCGAGTGCAAGGAGGGCGAGGTCCGGTGAAGATCTCCTTCCTGATCAACAACATCTACGGCATCGGCGGCACCAACCGCACCGTCATCAACCTCGCCGAGGCGCTCTGCGTCCGGCACGACGTGGAGATCGTCTCGGTCTTCCGGCGGACCACCGCCACCAAGTTCGAGATCTCCCCGCGCGTCACCGTCCGCGCCCTCGTCGACCTGCGCCCCGGCTCCGCCGACCGCGGCGCCGCGGGCAGTGACGAACCCAGCGAAGTGGTGCCGCGCCAGGAGGAGTTCTTCGCGCAGTACAGCAGGTTCACCGACGGGCGCATCATCCGCGAACTGCAGAGGACCTCCGCCGACGTGGTGGTCGGCACCCGGCCCAGCCTCAACCTCTTCGTCGCCGCCCACACCCGCGACGGCGCCCTGCGCGTCGCCCAGGAGCACATGACGCACCTGGCCATCCCACCGGCGGTGCGCGCGGAGATGGCCCGGGTCTACCCGCGGCTCGACGCGATCACGACGGTCACCGGGGCGGACGCCCGCTCGTTCACGGAGCACACCCCGATCCCCGGCATCCCCGTGGTCGGCATCCCCAACAGCGTGCCCGAGCCGTCCGTCGAGCCCTCCGACTGCTCGCGCAAGGTCGTCGTCAGCGCGGGCCGCATGCACCACATCAAGCGGTACGACCTGCTGATCCGCGCCTTCGCCCAGCTGGCCGAGGAGTTCCCCGACTGGCAGCTGCGCATCTACGGCGACGGCGGCGAGGCCGGCAAGCTGCGGGGCCTGGTCACCGAACTCGGCCTGACCGGGCGGGCCCTGCTCATGGGCGGCTTCTCGCCGATCGAGTCCGAGTGGGCCAAGGGCTCCGTCGCGGCCGTCACCTCCAGCGCCGAGTCGTTCGGCATGACGCTGGTCGAAGCGATGCGCTGCGGCCTGCCGGTGGTCTCCACCGACTGTCCCGTCGGCCCCCGGGAGATCCTGACCGACGGCGAGGACGGCTTCCTCGTGCCCAACGGCGAGGTCGAGGGGATCGCCTGGGGCCTGCGCCGCCTCATGGCCGACGAACCGCTGCGTCGCACCATGGGCGCCGCGGCCCTGCGCAACGCGGCCCGCTACGATCCGGCCGCCGTGGCCGACCGCTACCTCGAGCTGTTCGAGGACGCCGCCCGCCGCCGCGCCGCCGCCGAGCGCGGCTACCGAGCCCCCGCCGGCCCGCGCAAGGCGGGAGCCGACCGGCTCACCGTGCCCCCGGCCGCGCTCGGCGCGGCCACCGTGGACGTCACCGCCGCCGACGCCGGCTGCCTGCACTTCTGTGCCGACGGGCCCGCCGAGGGCCGCCGCCGCTGGCAGTTCGTGCTGCGCCACCAGCCCGCCGACGGCGACCGCCGCCCCGACGTCCCGCTGCGCACCTCCCGTTCCGGCCTGGACAACGGCGGAACCCGCTACACCGCCGTCCTCACCCCGACGGCCCTCGACGACCTCGGCGACGGACGCTGGCAGGTGACCATGAGCGCCCCCAAGTCCTCGCCCGTGCACATGAAGGCCGGCGTCCGCGACACCCGAGCCCTCATCGACGCCCGCGCCCGCCTCGTCGCCCGCCCCCCGGCCGCCTCGATCGCCTGGAACCTGCCCTACGCACAGCCGAACGGCCGGCTGATGCTGCGCACGGTGCTGCGCGAGGAACACGTGGAGTGCACCGGCGTCGAGGCGGGCGACGGCATGATCACGCTGCGCGGGGTGCTGTCCGGGGGGCGCCGGATCGAGCCGGG
This sequence comes from Streptomyces sp. NPDC052301, assembly GCF_044593395.1. Taxonomy (NCBI): domain Bacteria; kingdom Bacillati; phylum Actinomycetota; class Actinomycetes; order Kitasatosporales; family Streptomycetaceae; genus Streptomyces; species Streptomyces sp. NPDC052301. The sequence continues at coordinate 218,541 of NZ_JBIUBE010000003.1, forward strand.
CGCCCTGTTCGTCGTCAGCCGCCGCGGCCGGCACGGGCGGAACTTCTCCGTGCCCGTCCAGATCCTCGGCCGCCAGTCGTTCCGTGCCGAGGCACCGCTGCGCCAGGTCGTCGACCACCGCCTCGAACGCTGGGAGGACTGGGACTGGTGGCTGCAGCCCGACCCGTTCGACCGCCGCAAGGTGCGCGTCTGCCATCTGCTGGAGGACTTCCCCGACGTCAAGGGGGCCTACGTCTACCCCTCGGTCCCGCTGGTGGGCGACGAGGCCTCCCCGTACGCCGTGGTCCACCCGGCCCGTCCGGTGTGGGTGCGGCCCTACTGCTCGGCGTCGGGCGCCATGGCGATGAACGTGGTGGACCGATGAGGCGCACCACCCCGGCGACCTGTGCGGACGCGACGCCCGAGGAGGCCCGATGACCACGTCCACCCGTTCGATCCTGCACATCGTCGCCCACCAGGACGACGACCTGTACTTCATGAACCCCGACCTGGCGCGTTCCCTGCAGGACGGCGACCGGATCACGACCGTGATCCTCACCGCGGGGGAGGGCGACGGCGTCAACGTCGACACCGGCGAACCCCAACGCCGTGCCGCTCCTCCCGACTTCGCCCGCTACAGCACCGAGCGCGGCTGCGGGCTGCGCTCCGCGTACGCCCGGATGGCCACCGGGAACCGTGACCACCCCTGGCAGCGCGAACCCGTGGACCTGGTCCCGGGGTTCGCCGCGGAGCGGTTCACCCTGGCCGGGCGGGACTCCGTGTGCCTGTACTTCCTGCAGCTGCACATGGGCGCCCCCACCGAGCGCGGCACCCGCACCCGGCTCCACGACCTGTGGGAGGGCGCCCTGCGCACCCAGGCCACGCTCCCGGTGCACGGCTGCACCGTCGGCGAGGTCCAGCACATCACCCGCGAACAGGTGATCGCCGCACTGACCGCCCTCCTGGGCCATGTCCGGCCCACCGCGGTGCGCACCCTGGACCCCGACCCGGAACACGACGGCGGCCAGAGCGAGTTCGTCTGCTCCGACCACGTCGACCACACCACCACGGCACAGTTCGCGCTGGCCGCCCTCACCCGGCACCGGAAGGCCGGTCACAACCCGGTCGTCGAGCACTACCGCGCCTACGCCAACCGCTTCTGGGGCCACAACCTCGACTCGACGGCGATCACGGAGAAGGCCGAGTACCTCGCGACGTACAGCGGTCTGGACGCCCCGGCCGTCTGCCCGCACGGCACCTGCCAGACCTGCGGCGACCGGCAACTGGGGCCGAACCCGTTCCGCAGCACCCACATGAACAGCGTCGCCTACCGCTACTCGCCCACCACCGACTGGCTGCGCCTGGGGCCGGGCGGGCGGCTCAACGCCTTCGGGGTACTGGCCGGCCGGCTCGCGTTCTGGACGGAGACCGCCCCGGCCGGCGGCGAGTGGAAGGGCCCCTTCGTCCTCGGCGACGGCTGGATCGCCCCGACCCTCGCCGTCACCGGGCTGCCCGGAGGTCCGGCCGAACTCGTGGGCCTGCGCCGCCAGAACATCGTCGGCAGCGGGGTGACCGTGGACGTCGTACACACGGTCCAGGACCTCGGGGGCAACGGCTTCAGCGGATGGCAGTCCCTGGAGAACCCCGACTGGGCGCACGGTGACGGACGCCGGCAGCGGGAGGCGGGTGTGCCGTCCGCCGCGGTCGACGCGGCCGGCCGGCTGTACGTCTTCGTCCGCAACTTCGACCAGGGCATCAGCCTGCGCCGGCGCGACACCGACGGCAGCTGGGGGCCCTGGGAGAACCTCGGCGGCCGCTACGTCCAGGACGCGGGCACCGCCCTGACCACCGCCCACGGCACCGTGGAGCTGTACGTGCCCGGCAAGAACTCGGTCTGGCGCTGGCACCAGGCCGAACCCGGCGGGCCCTTCCTCCTGGACGAGACGCTGCAGACGGGCCGACCGGCGACCGGCGGGATCACCGCCGTCGACTCGGGTGACGGCCGTACCTGCCTGTACTTCCGGGAGGCCGGCACCCAGCAGGTCATGGCGTACCGCCAGCACGCCGACGGCCGCTGGCCGGGATCCGGCGCCGGGCTCGGCGGCCACGGCGGCACGGGCGCGGTCGCCGCGCTGTGGGCGCCCGAACGCGGCGCCCGCGAGGCCTTCCTGGCCCACCGCGGCAGCCGCGGGCGACTCGTCGTCTCCCTGCCCGATCGGGACAAGAACGTCTCCGGCACCCACTGGCACGAGTCGGGCGGGATGTTCGCCCACGCCCCGGCGATGGCGTACGACGCGGCAGGCGCCGTGGCCGTCGCGGTCATCGGTACGGACGGGCAACTGCACGTCCGCCGCCAGCTCGCGCCGGCGGTGGGCAGCCCGCTGGGGCCCTGGCGCTGAGACGGCAGAGGGCCTCCGCCCGCAGGCGGAGGCCCTCTCTCACATCCGTACGACCGTTACGCCGGAACCGACGCCACGCCAGGAGCCAGGAACTTCTTGCCGTTCACGCGCTCCGAGACACCCTCGCGGTCCAGGTACGGCGTGATGCCGCCCAGGTGGAAGGGCCAGCCGGCGCCCGTGATCAGGCACAGGTCGATGTCCTGGGCCTCGGCGACGACACCCTCGTCGAGCATCAGACCGATCTCCTGGGCCACCGCGTCGAGGACACGTGTCCGGACCTGCTCCTCGGTCAGGACGACGTCGCCCTGCTCGAGCAGCGCCGCGACCTCGGGGTCCAGCTCCGGCTTGCCGCTGTCGTAGACGTAGAAACCGCGCTTGCCCGCCTTGACGACGGCCGCGAGGTTCGGGGAGACCGTGAAGCGGTCCGGGAAGGCCCGGTTGAGGGTCTCCGAGACGTGCAGGCCGATCGCCGGGCCGACCAGCTCCAGCAGCACCAGCGGGGACATCGGCAGACCGAGCGGCTCGATCGCCTTCTCGGCGACCTCGACCGGGGTGCCCTCGTCGATGACGTTCTGGATCTCGCCCATGAAGCGGGTCAGGATGCGGTTCACGACGAACGCCGGGGCGTCCTTGGTGAGGACCGCGGTCTTCTTCAGCTTCTTGGCCACGGCGAACGCGGTGGCCAGCGAGGCGTCGTCCGTCTTCTCACCGCGGACGATCTCCAGCAGCGGCAGGATCGCGACCGGGTTGAAGAAGTGGAAGCCGACGACCCGCTCGGGGTGCTTCAGCTTCGACGCCATCTCCGACACCGACAGCGAGGAGGTGTTGGTCGCGAGGATCGCGTGCGCCGGGGCGACGGCCTCGACCTCCGCGAACACCTGCTGCTTGACACCGATCTCCTCGAAGACGGCCTCGATGACGAAGTCCGCGTCCGCGAAGCCCTCGGCCTTGTCCAGGACACCGCTCACCAGCGCCTTGAGGCGGTTGGCCTTGTCCTGGTTGATGCGGCCCTTGCCGAGCAGCTTGTCGATCTCGGCGTGGACGTAACCCACACCCTTGTCGACCCGCTCCTGGTCGATGTCGGTCAGCACGACCGGCACCTCGAGGCGGCGCAGGAAGAGCAGGGCGAGCTGGCTGGCCATCAGACCGGCGCCGACGACGCCGACCTTGGTGACCGGGCGCGCCAGGTTCTTGTCCGGGGCGCCGGCCGGGCGCTTGCCGCGCTTCTGCACCAGGTTGAACGCGTAGATGCCGGCGCGCAGTTCGCCGCCCATGATCAGGTCGGCGAGGGCCTGGTCCTCGGCGTCGTACCCCTGCTGCAGGTCGCCGTTCTTGGCGGCGGCGATGATGTCGAGGGCGCGGTAGGCGGCCGGGGCCGCGCCGTGCACCTTGGAGTCCGCGATGAAGCGGCCCTTGGCGACGGCCTGGTCCCAGCCCTCGCCGCGGTCGATCACCGGGCGCTCGACCTCGATGTCGCCCTTGAGGACGTTCGCCGTCCAGACGAGCGACTGCTCCAGGAAGTCGGCGCCCTCGAAGATGGCGTCGGCGATGCCGAGGTCGAAGACCTGCCGGCCCTTGAGCTGCTTGTTCTGGTTGAGGCTGTTCTCGATGATGACCGAGACGGCCTTGTCGGCGCCGATCAGGTTCGGCAGCAGCACGCAGCCACCCCAGCCCGGGACCAGGCCCAGGAAGACCTCGGGGAGGGAGAACGCCGGGATCGCCTCGGAGACGGTCCGGTAGGAGCAGTGCAGGCCGACCTCGACGCCGCCGCCCATGGCCGCGCCGTTGTAGTACGCGAAGGTCGGGACCGCGAGGCCCGCGAGGCGCTTGAAGACCTCGTGGCCGCCCTTGCCGATGGCGAGCGCGTCCTCGTGCTTCTTCAGCAGCTCGACGCCCTTGAGGTCGGCCCCGACCGCGAAGATGAACGGCTTGCCGGTGATGCCGACGCCGACGATGTCACCGGCCGCGGCCTCCGCCTCGACCTGGTCGATCGCGGTGTTGAGGTTCGCCAGCGAGGCCGGACCGAAGGTGGTCGGCTTGGTGTGGTCGAAGCCGTTGTCCAGCGTGATGAGCGCGAAGCGCCCGGCGCCGAACGGCAGGTCGAGGTGGCGTACGTGCGCGGACGTCACGACCTCGTCCGGGAACAGCTCGGCCGCGCCCTTCAGAAGCTCTGCGGTGGTGCTCACTTGTCCCCCTCGAAGTGCGGGTTCTCCCAGATGACCGTCGCGCCCATGCCGAAGCCGACGCACATGGTGGTCAGGCCGTAGCGGACGTGCGGCTGCTCCTCGAACTGGCGGGCCAGCTGCGTCATCAGACGGACGCCGGAGGAGGCCAGCGGGTGACCGAAGGCGATGGCGCCGCCGTACTGGTTGACGCGCTCGTCGTCGTCCGCGATGCCGTAGTGGTCGAGGAGGGCGAGGACCTGGACGGCGAAGGCCTCGTTGATCTCGAACAGGCCGATGTCGGAGATGGACAGGCCCGCCTTGGCGAGGGCCTTCTCCGTCGCCGGGATCGGGCCGTAGCCCATGACCTCCGGCTCGACGCCCGCGAAGGCGTAGGAGACCAGGCGCATCTTGACCGGCAGGCCGTTCTCGCGGGCGAAGTCCTCGCTCGCGATGATCGACGCGGTGGCGCCGTCGTTCAGACCGGCCGCGTTGCCTGCGGTGACCCGGCCGTGCACACGGAACGGCGTCTTCAGGCCGGAGAGGTTCTCCAGGGTGGTCCCCGGGCGCATCGGCTCGTCGGCCGTGACCAGGCCCCAGCCGGTCTCGCCGGCCTCGGGGTTGGTGCGGCGCACCGAGATCGGCACCAGGTCCTGCTGGATCTTGCCGTCGGCGTACGCCTTGGCGGCCTTCTCCTGCGAGCGCACCGCGTACTCGTCCGCGCGCAGCTTGGTGATCTGCGGGTAGCGGTCGTGCAGGTTCTCCGCGGTCATGCCCATGAACAGGGCGGACTCGTCGACCAGCTTCTCGGAGACGAAACGCGGGTTCGGGTCCACGCCCTCGCCCATCGGGTGCCGGCCCATGTGCTCGACGCCACCGGCGATGACGGCGTCGTAGGCACCGAAGGCGATCGAACCGGCGGTGGTCGTCACGGCGGTCAGGGCGCCGGCGCACATGCGGTCGATGGAGTAGCCGGGGACGGACTGCGGCAGGCCCGCGAGGATGCCCGCCGTGCGGCCCAGGGTCAGACCCTGGTCACCGATCTGCGTGGTGGCCGCGATGGCGACCTCGTCGATCTTCTTCGGGTCCAGACCGGGGTTGCGGCGCAGCAGCTCCCGGATCGCCTTCACGACGAGGTCGTCGGCGCGGGTCTCGTGGTAGATGCCCTTCGGGCCCGCCTTGCCGAACGGGGTGCGGACGCCGTCGACGAAGACGACGTCCCTGACGGTACGAGGCACGATGGCTCTCCTCCAGGGTGCGGGATGGCACAGCTGCGACGCGCAAGCGCTGAGCGCGCGCTCAGGCCCATGCTACTTATGAGTAACGTAGCTGCACAGTCCTGCCCGGGGGAGCGGCGAACATCACACCGGCGGAGCCGCGTCCCGCCCGGGGTATGGCTTGATCCGGAGGGCCGGACATGCGGGCAGCGCCCCTCGGGGGAGCGGGGCCGCGACCGGCCTGCGGCGTGCCCGGGTGGGCGCGAGCAGCCCGGGACGACCCGCCGCCGCCGTACGGGATCAAGCCCTGCGGCGGCTAGGCACCCTTCGCCGACAGCGCCGAGACCAGGACCGGCGTCACCAGCTCGACCTGCCACGGCCGGGCCCCGTACCCCGCGAGCGCGACCCCCACGGACCCGGCGTCGACCACCTTCGGCGGCTCCCAGCAGATGCGCCGGACCGTGTCCGGGGACACCACGTTCTCCTGCGGCATGGCGAGCTCCTCGGCGAGAGCCGTCACTCCCGCCCGGGCCGCGGACAGCCGAGCCGCCGCGGCGGGGTCCTTGTCGGCCCAGGCGCGCGGCGGCGGAGGCCCGGTCACCGGCTGCCCCGGCTGCGGCAGCGCACTCTCGGACAGCGCCTTCGCCCGGTCGACCGCGGCCTGCCACTGCTCCAGCTGCCGCCGCCCCGCCCGATGGCCGAAGCCGTTCAGCGCGGCCAGCGCGTGCACGTTGCCCGGAAGCGCGAGCGCGGCCTCGACGATGGCCGCGTCGCTCAGCACCTTGCCCGGTGACACGTCCCGGCGCTGGGCGATCCGGTCCCGCGTCTGCCACAGCTCCCGCACGACGGCCAGCTGCCGGCGCCGCCGCACCTTGTGCATCCCGGACGTCCGGCGCCAGGGGTCCTTCCGCGGTTCGGCGGGCGGTGCGGCCGCGATCGCGTCGAACTCCTGCAGGGCCCACTCCAGCTTGCCCTGCCGGTCCAGCTCCTTCTCCAGGGCGTCCCGCAGGTCGACGAGGAGCTCGACGTCCAGGGCGGCGTAGCGCAGCCACGGCTCGGGCAGCGGGCGGGTGGACCAGTCGACCGCGGAGTGGCCCTTCTCCAGGACGAAGCCGAGGACGTTCTCGACCATGGCGCCGAGGCCCACCCGGGGGAACCCGGCGAGCCGGCCGGCCAGCTCGGTGTCGAACAGGCGCGTCGGGATCATGCCTATCTCGCGCAGGCAGGGCAGGTCCTGGGTGGCCGCGTGCAGCACCCACTCGACGCCGGACAGCGCCTCGCCGAGCCCGGACAGGTCGGGGCAGGCGACGGGGTCGATCAGCGCCGTGCCGGCGCCCTCGCGGCGCAGCTGGACCAGGTAGGCGCGCTGGCCGTAGCGGTAGCCGGAGGCGCGCTCGGCGTCCACGGCGACCGGGCCGGAGCCCGCGGCGAAGGCGGCGACCATCTCGGCGAGGGCGGCCTCGTCCGCGATCACGGGTGGAATGCCCTCGCGGGGCTCCAGGAGCGGAACCGGCGTCCCCGTCACAGAAGATCCGGCGTCGTCCGGAGGGGTGCCTCCGGTGGTGCGCAGGGCGCTGTCTGCTGCGGTGTCTTGGGCGTCGGTCACCTGTCAAGGGTATCGGTGTGTGGACGGCGCCCGTCGACGGAACGTTCCGCCCACGGGCGCCGGAGGGTCGTAAACCAGTCAGCCCGGTGAAACGTGCGGTTCACATGAGTGAACCTGCGTCTCTCCGGGTCGGCTCAGTGGATGATGCCCGTGCGCAGCGCCACGGCCACCATGCCGGCCCGGTCGCCCGTGCCGAGCTTGCGGGCGATGCGGGCGAGGTGGCTCTTGACGGTGAGGGCGGACAGGCCCATCGAGACGCCGATCGCCTTGTTCGACTGGCCCTCCGCGACCAGTCGCAGCACCTCGACCTCGCGTCCGGACAGCTCCCGGTAGCCGCCCGGGTGGCTCGGGGCACCCGGGGGGCGGCGGTGCATCCGGGCGGCGGCGCCGAGGGGAGTGGCGCCGGGTCGGGTGGGGAGCCCGATGTTGGTCCGGGTGCCGGTGACGACGTAGCCCTTGACCCCTCCGGCCAGGGCGTTGCGGACCGCGCCGATGTCGTCGGCGGCGGAGAGGGCGAGGCCGTTGGGCCAGCCCGCGGCGCGGGTCTCGGACAGCAGGGTCAGGCCGGAGCCGTCGGGCAGGTGGACGTCGGCGACGCAGATGTCGCGGGGGTTGCCGATGCGGGGACGAGCCTCCGCGATGGACGAGGCCTCGATGACATCGCGCACGCCGAGCGCCCACAGATGACGGGTGACGGTGGAGCGGACGCGCGGGTCGGCCACGACCACCATGGCGGTCGGCTTGTTCGGGCGGTAGGCGACCAGGCTTGCGGGTTGCTCGAGGAGAACGGACACCAGGCCTCCTGGGTGGGGGGACGGGGCCGGCTTGTGGGGATGAAGCCGGGACGAACCGTGCTTTCAAGGTCACAGTCGTCTTCGGCAGCAAACTCGTCCGCCTTTAGAGAATGATCACGATCTAGTGAGTAACAATCTGTGCAATTCGGACACGCGATCGATCATCCGAAGATCGAGCCGGTTCGAGCGGATGCGATTCGAGTGCGGAAAGTGGCCGTATCGACAAAGAGATGGTCAACAAGGCGTGCGGAAGGATTAAGCCGGCGGAACCGGTGGTCACGTCACCGGGACTGCGGATCCCTGCGCTGCGGCAGCGTCACCACCGAGGGGTCCCCCGGGCCGGCCGGCGGCAGCCCCGCGACCTGGGCCAGCAGATCGCACCAGGAGAGCAGGTGGGCGGCCGTGTCCGGCACTCCGCCGAGCCCCTCGCGGGGCGTCCAGGAGGCCCTGATCTCGATCTGCGAGGCGGGCGGCCGGTCGGCCAGGCCGCCGAAGTAGTGCGAGCCCGCGCGTGTGATCGTCCCGCTCGGCTCGCCGTAGCCGAGCCCGCGCGCCTGCAGCGCCCCGGTCAGCCACGACCAGCACACCTCGGGCAGCAGCGGATCGGCCGCCATCTCCGGCTCCAGCTCCGCGCGCACCAGCGTCACCAGCCGGAACGTGCCGTGCCAGGCCTCGTGCCCGGCCGGGTCGTGCAGCAGCACCAGCCGCCCGTCGGCCAGCTCCTGATCGCCGTCGACCACCACGGCCTCCAGGGCGTACGCGTGCGGGGCGAGCCGCTGCGGGGCCGGCGTCGGCTCCACCTCCACCTGCGGCCGCAACCGCGCGGTCCGCAGCGCGTCGACCGCGGACCGGAACGCCGGCGGCAGCGCACTGCCCCCCCGCCCCCGCGCGGTGTCCTTCGCGTCGTCCATTCCGTCAGCGCCGTCCGACAGTCGTCCCTGAGCCGCAGCCATGCGGGGAAGAGTAAGGGGAACGGGGCGCTCGCGCAGGGCAAGACACCCCCTGAGGGCTGCGGCACTTCTCCGCTACGGGCCGTGCGAGACTTGCCGTCGTGAGTGCCAACGGAAGCCCCTCGGGCAAGCAGCCGACAGCGACGTACGACAGCGCTTTCCTCAAGGCGTGCCGGCGTGAGGCCGTGCCGCACACCCCCGTGTGGTTCATGCGCCAGGCCGGCCGCTCCCTGCCCGAGTACCGCAAGGTCCGCGAGGGCGTTCCGATGCTCGAGTCCTGCATGCGTCCCGAGCTGGTCACCGAGATCACGCTGCAGCCGGTGCGCCGGCACGACGTCGACGCGGCGATCTACTTCAGCGACATCGTCGTCCCGCTCAAGGCCATCGGCCTCGACCTCGACATCAAGCCCGGCGTCGGCCCGGTCGTCGAGCAGCCGATCCGCACCCGCGCCGACCTGGCCCGGCTGCGCGACCTCACCCCCGAGGACGTCCCGTACGTCACGGAGGCCATCGGCCTGCTCACCCGCGAGCTGGGCGGCACCCCGCTGATCGGATTCGCGGGAGCGCCATTCACCCTCGCGAGCTACCTGGTCGAGGGCGGCCCGTCCCGCACGTACGAGAACGCCAAGGCGATGATGTACGGCGACCCCGAGCTGTGGGCCGACCTGCTGGACCGCCTCGCCGACATCACGGCCGCCTTCCTGAAGGTCCAGATCGAGGCGGGCGCGAGCGCCGTCCAGCTCTTCGACTCCTGGGTCGGCGCGCTGGCCCCCGCCGACTACCGGCGCTCGGTCATGCCCGCCTCGGCGAAGGTCTTCGAGGCCGTCGCCGGGTACGGCGTCCCGCGCATCCACTTCGGCGTCGGCACCGGTGAGCTGCTGAAGCTCATGGGCGAGGCCGGCGCGGACGTCGTCGGCGTCGACTGGCGTGTCCCGCTGGACGAGGCCGTGCGCCGCGTCGGCCCCGGCAAGGCGCTCCAGGGCAACCTCGACCCGACCGTCCTGTTCACCGACAAGGACACCGTCGAGGCCAAGGCCGGCGAGGTGCTTCGGGCGGCCGCCGGTCTGGAGGGCCACGTCTTCAACCTCGGCCACGGTGTCATGCCGAACACCGACCCGGACGCGCTGACCCGGCTCGTGGAGTACGTCCACACCCGCACCGCGCGCTGAGTCACCAGCTGTAGTGGGGCCGCGCCCGCCTGCCGAACAGCAGGCCGGGCGGCTCCGGCGGGGCCGGCGTGCCGGGCTTGAGCGGCCAGGCCAGCAGCATGCCCACCAAGAAGCCGACCACATGGGCCGCGTAGGCCACGGTTCCGGCGCCGGAGACGGCGTGCCCGGAGGAGTACACCGCCTGCAGCACGAACCAGAAGCCCAGCACCAGCCAGGCGGGCAGCCGCAGCGGCAGGAAGATCAGGAACGGCACGAGGACCCACACCCGTGCCCTGGGGTACAGCACCAGATAGGCCCCGAGCACGCCGGCGATGGCACCGGACGCCCCGATCAGCGGCTCGCCGGAGGAGTCGTTGAGGAGCGCGAAGCCGTAGCCGGCCGCGTAGCCGCAGACGACGTAGAAGAGGAAGTAGCGGATGTGGCCCATCCGGTCCTCGACGTTGTTGCCGAAGATCAGCAGGAAGAGCATGTTTCCCAGCAGGTGCAGCCAGCTGCCGTGCAGGAACATCGCCGTGAAGACCGACAGTGCCGGTGACTTGTCATAGCCGGGCGGGCCGACCACGCAGCCCGGGCCGTGCGGGCCGAACCCCGTCTCGCCCGTGGGGACCACGCGCGGCAGCTGATGGTGTATCAGCTCCCGGGGGACCGCCGCGTAGTGGTCCATGAAGGCATGCAGATGGCACAACTGCGCAAGCTCGCTGCCGCCGGCCACGGACCCGGCTATGCCGGGCGTGGTGAGGAAGACGAGGACGTTGGCGGCGATGAGCGCGTACGTCACCCAGGGGGTGCGGCGCACCGGATTCACGTCATGGACGGGGATGACCACACAGGAGTAGTGCCCGCGACGGGGCGCGCGAATCGGTGAACGCCGCCGCGCGGGTGTGCGTATCTCTTCTCAACCGACGTGAGGACAGGCGATGAGCGAACGAGTGACCCCTCCGATGCATGCTCTGCCCGATGGCGAGGCCGAGCTGTCCCTGGTGGTACGGCTGCCCTGGGAGGACGTGGCCCGGCTCGGCCAGGAGGCCGGGCGGCTCGCCGGGCAGATGCAGCGGCCCGTGACGCTGGACGAGGCCGTCAGCTACCGGCTGCGGTCCACCCGCCCCTCCGCCACGCACGCGAAGCCCGCCGGAGAGCAGCCGGCGGCCGTGTCCACCCTGCCGCGGATCAGCGGGTCGGCCTAGGGCTGTGGGACGCTACGCGGGACAGAGGCGCATCGTCGCCCCCTAGGAGGCGCGTACCTTCGCCGTGGCCTTCCTCGCCGCCACCAGGACCGGGTCCCACACCGGGGAGAACGGCGGGGCGTAGCCCAGGTCCAGGGCCGTCATCTGTTCCACCGTCAGCTGCGCGGTCAGGGCCACCGCCGCGATGTCGACCCTCTTGCCCGCGCCCTCCCTTCCGACGATCTGGACGCCGAGCAGCCGGCCCGTGCGGCGCTCGGCGAGCATCTTGACCGTCATGGGGGAGGCGCCCGGGTAGTAGCCGGCGCGGCTCGTCGACTCGATGGTGACCGTCTCGTACTGCAGGCCCACCCGGTCGGCGTCCTTCTCGCGCAGGCCGGTGCGGGCGATCTCCAGGTCGCAGACCTTGCTGACCGCCGTGCCGACGACGCCCGGGAAAGTGGCATAGCCACCGCCGACGTTGGTGCCGATGACCTGGCCGTGCTTGTTGGCGTGGGTGCCGAGCGGGATGTACTGCTCCTGGCCCGAGACCAGGTTCAGCACCTCCACGCAGTCACCGCCCGCCCAGATGTTCTCGTGGCCGCGCACCCGCATCGCGAGGTCGGTGAGCAGGCCGCCGTGAGCGCCGAGGGGGAGGCCGGCGGCCCTGGCGAGACCGGTCTGCGGACGCACGCCGATGCCGAGGACCACCAGGTCCGCCGGGTACTCGGTGTCCTCGGTGGCCACCGCGCGGGCCCGGCCGTCGTCGCCGGTGAGGATCTTGGTGACCTCGGCGTCGTTCACCATGGTGATGCCGAGGCCCTCCATCGCCCGGTGCACCAGCCGGCCCATGTCCGGGTCCAGGGTGGACATCGGTTCCTTGCCGCGGTTGACGACCGTCACCTCGAAGCCGCGGTTGATGAGGGCCTCGGCCATCTCGACGCCGATGTAGCCCGCCCCCACCACGACCGCACGGCGGCCACGCGTGCGCGTGAGGGTGTCCAGCAGGGCCTGGCCGTCGTCCAGGGTCTGCACGCCGTGCACCCCGGGCGCGTCCGCTCCGGGCAGGTCCGGGCGGAGCGGACGGGCGCCGGTGGCGATGACGAGCTTGTCGTACGACGTCCAGGACTCGGCGCCGGAATCGACGTTCCGCGCGCGTACCCGCTGCCCGGCCACGTCGATCCCGGTGACCTCGGTGCGCAGCCGCAGGTCGATCCCCCGCGCGCGGTGCTCCTCGGGGGTGCGGGCGATGAGCCGGTCCCGCTCGGCGACGTCGCCGCCCACCCAGTACGGGATGCCGCACGCCGAGAAGGAGGTGAAGTGGCCGCGTTCGAAGGCCACGATCTCCAGCTCCCCGGGCCCCTTCAGCCGGCGTGCCTGGGACGCCGCGGACATACCCGCGGCGTCACCGCCGATCACGACCAGCCGTTCCGTGCCGCCGCTGCCGTCCCGCCCACCGTTCATGGTCATGGGAAACACGCTACGGGGCACGGGCCGTTCAGTCCTCGTCGGGGCGCTCGGCGGAGGGCTGCGGTGCCGGGCGGGCCGACGGCAGCGGGCCGAGCGCGGCCGGCGCGGGCGCAGGCTGCGCGCGGCGCGGCAGCCGGGGGCGTACGACCCGCAGCCACAGCAGCGCGAGCAGGGCCGCGAAGGCCGCGAACGGCAGGGCGGCACCGAGGGCGAGGGCGATCCAGCGCAGCAGCGTGACGAACACGTGCCAGCCGCCCGTCAGCGCGTCCAGGAAGCCGGGCGCGTCCGTGTGGGCCGTCTTCCGCGCGGGCTTCTCGGACAGGGACAGGGTGATGGTGGCCAGGTTCGTACGGTCCTTCAGGGACGCCTGCCGGGCCAGCAGCGCCTCCAGATCCGCCTGACGGCTGCTCAACTCGCCCTCCAGGGAGACGACGTCGCTCAGCTTGGTCGCGCGGTCCATCAGCGTGCGGATCCGGTCCACGCTGGCCCGCTGCGACCTGATCCGGCTGCCGACGTCCACCACCTGGTCGGTGACGTCGACCGCCTTGGCCGTGCGGTCGATCAGCTTGCCCGTCCCCTGGAGGCGGGTGAGGACCGAGTCGTACTTCTCGGTGGGCACCCGCAGCACGACCTGGGTGTGCTCATGGCCGTCAGCGTCGCGCCCCGTGCTCTCCCTGCCGACGTAGCCGCCCGCCTCCTCGGCGGTCGTCCGGGCCTGCTCCAGGGCCTTGGGCACGTCCTCGACGCGGACGGTGAGGGACGCGGTCCGGATGATCGCGTTCTGGGTGAGCCGGGGCGTCTTCGGCGCCGGCCCGGCGCCTTCGGCCGCGCGCGGTCCGGCGGCCTTGCCGTCGTCCGCCGCGGCCTTCGCCGAGGAGCCGCCGCCCGAGTCGTCCGCGGCGCTGCAGCCGGCGAGTGCGACGGAGGCGGCGAGCAGGGCCCCGGCCAGGACCCGTCCGCAGCGTGCGGGGCGTGCGGAACGTGCAGGGTGTGCGGAGCGTGGCGTGCGCATGGGCGGTACCCCCCGAGGGCTGTCGGCCTGTGACGGTTCTTCGACGGCGGGGCGGCCGGGAAGGTTGGGCGGGCCCGGTCCCGATGAGGTCACGGTCCGGACTCGGCCCGGCCACCGGGCGCGGGCGGGGGTGTCAGTGGGGTCTGAGAGAGTGGGAGGTATGAGCGCAAGGGGTACGCGTACGGGGCATGTCGTCGTCATCGGGGCCGGTGTCGCCGGGCTGGCCGCCGCCCACCGGCTGCTGGGCCGCGGCGCGCGGGTGACCGTCCTGGAGGCCGCGGACCGGGTCGGCGGCAAGCTGCTGCCCGGCGAGATCGCGGGCGTCCGCGTCGACCTGGGCGCCGAGTCGATGCTCGCCCGCCGCCCCGAGGCGGTGGCCCTCGCGCGCGAGGTGGGCCTCGCCGACCGGCTCCAGCCGCCGGCCACCGCGACCGCCTCGATCTGGACCCGGGGTGCCCTGCGGCCCATGCCCAAGGGCCATGTGATGGGGGTGCCCGGCACCGCCGCCGCCCTCTCCGGGGTGCTGTCCGACGAGGGACTGGCCCGCATCGAGCGCGAGGCCGGCCTGCCCCGCACCGAAGTCGGCGACGACGTGGCCGTGGGGGAGTTCGTGGCGGCCCGGCTCGGCCGCGAGGTCGTCGACCGCCTGGTCGAGCCCCTGCTCGGCGGGGTGTACGCGGGCGACGCGTACCGCATCTCGATGCGCTCGGCCGTCCCCCAGCTCTTCCAGGCCGCCCGCACCCACACCTCCCTGACCGAGGCCGTCCGCCACATCCAGGCCGAAGCGGCGGCGAAGGCGCGGACCGGCCCGGTCTTCATGGGCATCGAGGGCGGTGTGGGCACGCTGCCGCTCGCGGTCGCCGAATCCGTCCGCGCGCGCGGCGGCGAGATCCTGACCAGGACGCCCGTCACCGAGCTGCGCAGAGAGGCCGCCGGCGGCTGGCGGGTCACGGCCGGGGAGCGCGCGCTGCACGCCGACGCGGTGATCGTGGCCGTACCCGCCCCGGCCGCCGCCGGGCTGCTGCGCGCCGAGTCCCCGCAGGCCGCCGCCGAGCTGGCCGCCGTCGAGTACGCGTCGATGGCGCTCGTCACGCTCGCCTACCGCAGCGCCGACCTGAACCTGCCCGAAGGCAGCGGCTTCCTGGTGCCGCCCGTCGACGGCCGCACCATCAAGGCCTCCACCTTCGCCTCCCGCAAGTGGGGCTGGATCGCCGAGGAGGACCCGGACGTGCTCGTGCTGCGCACCTCCGTGGGACGTCACGGCGAGACGGAGATCCTCCAGCGGGACGACGCCGGCCTGGTCGAGGTGTCCCGGCACGACCTGCGGGAGGCCACCGGCCTGGACGCCACCCCCCTCGCCACACGGGTCACCCGCTGGACGGACGGCCTGCCGCAGTACCCGGTCGGACATCACGCGCGCGTGGCCCGCATCCGCGCGCACGTGGCCGAGTTGCCGGGCCTCGCGGTGTGCGGGGCCCCGTACGACGGCGTGGGCGTCCCGGCGTGCATCGCGAGCGCCTACGCCGCGGTGGACCAGCTGGACGGCGACCTGCACGGAGTCAGGGAACTCACGGCCCACCCGGTGCAGAGCCTGCACGGCGGAGCGGGAGAATAGGGACCATGAGTGACGACGCCCCCACCACCGAGTCCGGCAGGATCCCGAACAAGGGCAAGCTGGCCAAGGACCTCAACGAGGTCATCCGCTACACCATGTGGTCGGTCTTCAAGCTGAAGGACGTGCTGCCGGAGGACCGCGCCGGTTACGCAGACGAGGTCCAGGAGCTGTTCGACCAGCTCGCCGCCAAGGACGTGGCGATCCGCGGCACCTACGACGTCTCCGGCCTGCGCGCCGACGCCGACCTCATGATCTGGTGGCACGCCGAGACCAGCGACCAGCTCCAGGAGGCGTACAACCTCTTCCGCCGCACCAGGCTGGGCCGTGCCCTCGAACCCGTGTGGTCGAACATGGCGCTGCACCGCCCGGCCGAGTTCAACCGCTCGCACATCCCGGCGTTCCTCGCCGACGAGACGCCCCGCAACTACGTGAGCGTCTACCCGTTCGTGCGCTCCTACGACTGGTACCTGCTGCCCGACGAGGACCGCCGCCGCATGCTCGCCGACCACGGCAAGATGGCCCGCGGCTACCCGGACGTGCGCGCCAACACGGTCGCCTCGTTCTCCCTCGGCGACTACGAGTGGGTCCTGGCCTTCGAGGCCGACGAGCTGTACCGCATCGTCGACCTCATGCGCCACCTGCGTGCCTCCGAGGCCCGCAGGCACGTCCGCGAGGAGGTCCCGTTCTTCACGGGCCGCCGCAAGGACATCGCCGACCTCGTCGCCGGCCTGGCCTGACGGGAGGCG
The DNA here is from genome assembly GCF_044593395.1 of Streptomyces sp. NPDC052301. Classification (NCBI taxonomy): domain Bacteria; kingdom Bacillati; phylum Actinomycetota; class Actinomycetes; order Kitasatosporales; family Streptomycetaceae; genus Streptomyces; species Streptomyces sp. NPDC052301. Next base: position 234,820 of record NZ_JBIUBE010000003.1, read on the forward strand.
GAGCACTCAGCGCCGGACGGCCTTGCCCTTCAGCGAGTCCCGGGGGGACGGGCCCGTGGCGCGGCCGGCCGGGGCGTCCGGCTTCGGCTCCGGGTGCGGTGCGCAGGACGCGCGCCGCACCGGGAGGCTGCCCTGCAGCAGATACGCCTCGAAGTACGTGTTGACGCACGCGTTGGCGCCGCCCGCGACCCCGTGCGTGCCCGCGTCCCGCTCGGTCACCAGCACCGAGCCGGCCAGCCGCCGGTTCATCTCCAGCGCCCCCGTGTAGGGCGCCGCCGCGTCGCGCTCGGCCGCCAGGATCAGCACCGGCGGCAGCTCACCCGGCCCGGTCCGCACGTCCAGCGGCCGCTGCCGGGGCGCCGGCCAGTAGGCGCACGGCAGATTCGTCCACGCGTTGTCCCAGGTCTCGAACGGCGCCAGCCGGGCGAGCCGCGTGTTGTCCCGGTCCCACCGCGCCCAGTCGGTCGGCCAGGGCGCGTCGTTGCACTCGACGGCCGTGTAGACCGCGCCGGCGTTCTCCGCCTCGGCCGCCGTGTCCCGGCTCGGCGCGGCCAGCCGGACCAGCGGCTTCGGGTCGCCCTTGAGGTACGCGGAGAGGGCGGCGGCCCGGCTCGGCCAGAAGTCGTCGTAGTACCCGGCGGTCAGGAACGCGTTCTGCAGCTGACCCGGACCGACCGTGCCGCCCGCCGCCTTCCCGGCCAGCCACTCCCGCGCCGTGTCGTAGCTGCGCTGCACCTTCTCGGGGGTGCCGCCCAGCCCGTACACGTCGTCGTGCCGGGCGACCCAGTCACGGAAGTCCGCCCAGCGCTCCTCGAACGCGGCCGACTGGTCCAGGTTGCTGCGGTACCAGATCTTCGCCGGGTCGGGGTTCACCGCCGAGTCCAGCACCATGCGCCGCAGATGCGAGGGGAACATCGACGCGTAGAGCGCGCCGAAGTAGGTGCCGTACGACGCCCCCATGTACGTCAGCCGGTCCTCGCGCAGCGCCGCCCGCAGGACGTCCAGGTCGCGGGCGTTGTTCAGCGAGGTGTAGAAGCGCAGCTTGGTCCCGGACCGCTGGGCGCAGCCCTTCGCGTAGGCCTTCGCCCGGGTGATGCGCTGCCGCTTGTACCTCTCCGTCGGGTGCGTCGGCGACAGCGAGGGCCCCTCGAAGAAGCGTTTCGGGTCCTCGCAGGACAGCGGCGCCGAGCGGCCCACCCCGCGCGGGGCGTAGCCGACGAGGTCGTAGGCGGCGGCGATCCGCTTCCACTGCGGGACCATGCCGATCAACGGGAAGTACATGCCGGAGGCGCCCGGGCCACCCGGGTTGTAGACGAGGACGCCCTGCCGGGGGACCTTCCGCTTGCTGTTGTGCGGGTCCTTCCCGGTGGCCCGGATCCGGCTGACGGTCAGCCTGATCTGCCGGCCGCCGGGGCGCGCGTAGTCCAGCGGGACGCGCACCGTGCCGCACTGAACCCCCGCCGGGGCCTGCGGGACGTCGGCGGTGGAGCACGTGCCGAAGTCGATGCCGGCCGCCCGGGCGCGGGCGGCGGCCACCGCGGTGCCGCGCAGCTCCGCCGTACCGGGGGCGGCGGGCGCCCCGGCCCCGGCGGGAGCGCCGCCCGCCGGGCCGATGGCCAGCGTGCTCAGGAGCAAGGAACCGGCGGCCGAGTACAGGGCGGCAGCTCGCATCGCGAATCCCTTCGTGCACCGCGGCGATGGCTCGGCTGCCACGACCGGCGACAACAGAAGGGATATTTCGTTCGGCCGCCCGTGAAGGCAAGCACCGACCGGCCGGTGTCGGCGCCAATGCCCCCTGTGCGCCCCCGGAAGGAGCCCTCACTCCCGCCAGGGCTGGTCGCGATGGGTGAAGGCCGCCCGCAGCTCCGGCTCGCCGATCGCACGGATGCCGCGCACGGCGACGGAGGTGAGGAACGACCGCTCGTCACCGGCCGGCTCGCGGGTGAGCGCCCCCAGCAGCCGCTGCCCGGCCGGGGACGCCCAGCGAGAGCAGGGATGCACCTCGAACCGGGCGATGGCCAGACAGCTCAGCGCCAGCGTCAGGGGCAGGGCGAACCACAGGCCCACCAGCAGCTGTGGCGTCCCGGTCCGGACGGGCAGCAGCAGTGCGGTCGCCCCCAGCACCGCCACGGCCGCGGCGGCGGCCCGCACCTGGCGGACGGCGGCCCCCACGGTCGCACCGGCACCGTCGGGCACGGCGAGCCCGGCACCCACCAGCCGGTCGGCGAGCCGCCGCACCGCCTCCGCACCGGCCGCCCGCGCCCGCACGGGCGCGATCCGCGACTGCCCCTCCGGCCCTATGGCCCCTATGACGGACTGCTCGATCTCGTCCCGGCCCCGCGGGTCCACCACCGTGGCCCAGCCGGTGTGCGCGAGCAGCAACCGCCGCTGCCGGGCCATGGACACCATGGTCACGTCGGCGACCCGGGCCGGTCCGCCGGACAGGAAGGCCGCCTCGTACAGCGTCAGATCGTGCTCCCGGTCCACCGTGGCGGCATCCGCGTCCGCGGCTGCGGAGTGGACGCCCGCCAGGCACAGCCGGGTACACGCGGTGCCGGCGAAAGCCCAGGCCAGGAGCAGGAGAAGGACCCAGAACATGACAAGTTTCTATGTCAGAGGCCTGGGAGAACGCCATGCCCTGTTCAGCATCCGGACCGAGTGTTGCCGGTCTGTGACGTTCCGTTTCCTGTGCAGGTCAGGGCGTGCTCGTCGCCGGGGGCGGGCTGGTCGTCGCCGGCGGCAGCGCGTACGACTCGTCCGGCGCGGGGGTGACCGGCACGGCGGCGGCCGGGTCCACCACGGGCGGGGACGGTACGGGGGTGGGGGAGGCCGCGAGGTCCCGGGCCAGCGCGCCGAAGTCGACGTACCCCGTGGCCTCCAGGATCCTGATGTGGTCCAGGACGGTCGTGTTGGCGTCGTCGGCGAGGTCGCGGACGAGGGAGTTCTGCGTGCCGGCCCGGACCTGGGCGACCAGGGCGAAGACCCGGCCGTGCGCGAGCCGCAGGACGTCGGCGAACCGGCGGTCGAAGTCCTGCCCCTGCGCGGACCTCAGGGCGGCCAGCCACTCCTTCTGCTGCGCGTTGGGTTCGTCGGGCAGCGGTACGCCGAGCTGCGTGGCCACGGTCCGCACGTGGGCGTCGAGGGAGGTGTGGCCGTCGACGAGGTGCCGGCCCGCGGTGCGTACGGCCGCGGTGGTCCCCTTCTGCTCCGCCAGCTCACCGGCGGGCAGCTCCCACAGACCCGCCAGGCGCACCTTGGTGATGAAGTCCCGGTCCTGCGCGGACATGGGGCCGTAGGGGGTGGTGACGGTCCGCGCGCTCAGGACATGCGCGGCGGCCGGGTCCTGCCGGTCGGCGTAGGAGCACAACGGGTACAGCAGTGCGGCCGCTGTCACAGCGAGGGCGGTGATGATCAGCCCGGTACCGCTGAACATGCCTCGGCCCTTGACGGGGGGTCGCGGTCGCATGGTGCCTCGTGCTCGGGGGTGGGACGGAGGTTGGCATATTACTGCGGAACCCTGCGGGCCCCGGGCCGGGTGCGCATGGGCGCCGCCGGGACTGCGGGACGCCGGCGGGCGAGGCGCGTGGCGGACGGGTCGCGCCCACGCCACACAGCCGCGTGCAGAACACGCCCCGCGCCCCGACAGGGCGCCCGGTGGCTGCGGGCAGTCGTGCCGCCGGGGCGGCACGGGTGGGCGCAGCGGCGCCCGGCCGCCGCGGCTGGGCGACCGAACCGGCGCGCCCCGCCACAGCACCGGGAGCCCGCTCAGCCCCGCAGCAGCAGCACCCTCCGCCTCACCCGCCCCGCCCGCCCGCGCGCCCTCGGTGCCGGACCCGCCCGGTCCAGCCACCACTCCCGCAGCGCCTTCCTCACCCCCGCCTCCTGCGGCAGCCCCGCCGCCAGCAGATACCCGGCGAAGTCCAACGCGTCCCGCCGGTACCCCCCGCCCATCGGCCGCTCCCGGGCGTACCCGAGGAACGCCGGCCGGTACCCGGCCCCGAGGATCTCCGGCAGCTCCGGCGCCACCTTCGCCACCACCCCCGCCCGCTTCGCCGCCAGCGCCCGCGCCTGTACGGCCATCCGCACCCGGTCGAACCCCTCCGGCACCGGTGTTCCCGCGACCAGCGACGACAGCACGGCCGCCTGGGCGACGCCGAGCCGCTGCCGGGTGTCCTCCCGGCCCCGGACCCCGGTCACCGGCCGGGCGAGCACGGCGACGCCCCCGCCCCCGGCCACGGCACCCCCCGCCACCGCGCCGTCCCCCGAGGCGTCCCCGCCCGCGCGCCGCCGGCCCGCCCGCACCGCCTCCCCGATCGCCTCCAGCTCCCGCTCCAGCTCGCCCGGCTCCGGGAAGTTCTCGTCCCGCTCCAGGAGGACCCCGGGCGGCACGGCCCGGGCGGCGAGGTCGGTCAGGATGTCCAGGACCGGGCGCGGCACGGGATGCGCATGGCTGTCGTGCCAGACGCCGTCGCGCTCGAAGCCGCCCGCGACATGCACGTAGGCCAGCGCCTCCACGGGCAGCGCGGCCAGCGCCTGGGCCGGCTCCTCCCCCCGGTTGACGTGGTTGGTGTGCAGGTTGGCCACGTCGATCAGCAGGTGGACACCGGTCCGCTCGACCAGCTCGGACAGGAACTGCCCCTCCGTCAGTTCCTCGCCCGGCCAGGAGAACAGCGCGGCGATGTTCTCCAGGGCCAGCGGCACCGGCAGCGCCCGCTGCGCGATGCGGACGTTCTCGCAGAGCACGTCCAGCGCGTCCCTGGTGCGCGGCACCGGCAGCAGATGACCGGCCTCCAGCCGAGGGGACGCGGTGAGCGCGCCGCCCGCCCGGACGAACGCGATGTGCTCGGTGACCAGGGGGGCGCCCAGCGCCTCCGCCCGTTCCGCGAGCGCCCTCAGCCGGCCCTCGTCGGGGCGGTCCGCGCCGCCGAGGCCGAGGGAGACACCGTGCGGGACGACGGTGACCCCGCGCTCGCGCAGCCGCAGCAGCGCCTGAGGGAGATGGCCGGGGCAGACGTTCTCCGCCACGACCTCCACCCAGTCGATGCCCGGCATGCGCTCCACGGCGTCCGCGATCTCCGGCCGCCAGCCGATCCCCGTGCCCAGTCGCCGCACGGCTCCTCCCCTCCTCGACCGCCGAGTGAGGGGGGTATGGCCCCGGCGGCCCGGCCCGAACCTCCCGCGCGCCGCGTTCAGAGCAACATTTGAGGTTGCGGCCGGGCAGCGGGGCCACGGGCATGCCCGGGGCGGTCTCCGTCCCGGCGGCGGACCGGTCGTCTCCGCTAGCGCAGCGCCGGATGCTCGGCGACGACCGTGCAGGAGCCCGGGGCGATCTCCGTGAACCCCGCGTCCCGCACCACCGGCAGCCCCGAGGTGGTGAGCCGGGCCCAGTCGGCGGGAGCCGCGGTGCGGACGGCGAGCGGGAAGCCCTCCTCCCGCCAGGCGGTGCGCTCCGCGCCGGACAGGGCCCACCAGGCCAGCTGGGCGCCGTGGCCCGCCTGGGCCATCGTCTTGCCGGCCGACATCTCCAGCTCCGGGTTCAGCCACAGCACGGGCAGGCCCGGGTCGGCCGGGACGGGCGGCTCCGGGTCGTCCAGCTCGGTGCCGGACACCTGGAGCTTGGCCAGGTCCTTGGGCCAGCCGTCCAGCGGGACCGGTGGGTAGACCCGTACCTCCGCGGACTTGCCGTTCACCGTGATCCCGGGCAGCGCCTCGGCCCGCCGCCACTCGGCGCCCCGGGCCCGCCGGACCACCTTGCGGATCCGCGCGTCCTCCCAGTTCCGTACGGCCTCGGCCCACTCCCCGTCGCCCGTCGCCCGCTCGTCGCCGAGCAGGAGCAGCACGGCGCGGGCGGCCGTCTGCAGCGCGTCGGTGCGGGCGGGGGGAGCGCTGCGCTCGATGCGGACGACGAGGGGGAGCACGAACTGAGGTGCCTCTGAAACCTGGCTCACAACGGCCCACCCTAAAGGGCGCCAGAATGACCTCATGCAGTGTGATCTCCGGCTGGACGGCGTGGGCCGTCGCTACGGCCTCCGTGGCCCCTGGGTGTTACGGGGTGTCGACCTCACCGTCGCCCCCGGCACCCTGACCCGCATAGAAGGCGCGAACGGCACCGGGAAGTCCACCCTCCTGCGCCTCCTCGCCCGCCTGGACAGGCCGACCGAGGGCCGGGTCTCGGGACGGCCGCGCACGGCGTACGTGCCGGAGAGGTTCCCGTCGGCCCTGCCCTTCACCCCCGTCGGCTATCTGACCCACCTCGGCACCATCGGTGGCCTCTCCCGGGGGAGCGCCGCACGCGCCGCGGGCGTCTGGCTGGAGCGGTTCGGCGCGGGCGCGTACGCCGGTACGCCGATGGCGCGGCTGTCCAAGGGCAGCAGCCAGAAGGTCGCCGTGGCGCAGGCCCTGCTCGGTGAGCCGGAACTGCTGGTGCTGGACGAGGCGTGGACGGGTCTGGACGCGGCGGCGCGGGCCGAACTGGAGCGGGCGGTGGCCGAGCGGACCGCCGCCGGCGGCGCCGTGGTGTTCGTCGACCACGACCCGCGGCGGCTGGCCGGGGTGCCGGACGCGACGTACGCCGTCGTCGAGGGGGGCCTGGAGCGCCGTGGGGACGGCGGGAGTCCGCCCACCGGTCCGCTCACCCAGGTCACCGTGCGGGGACCGGCCGGCGGGGCGCTGCCGCCCGACGCGGTACGGGCCGTCGCCTCGGCCGAGGAGACCGGCCCCGGCGTCCACCGCCTCGCCGTGCCCGCCTCCCGCTCCGACGTCCTGCTGCGCGCCCTGCTGACGGCCCGCCCGCCGTGGCACGTGGTGAGCGTCGTACCACCGAACGACCCGGGGGAACGCCCATGACCGCCCTGTTGCGCTACCAGGCCGACCTGCTCCTGCGCTCCCAGCGCTGGCTGCCGCCGGTGATCCTGTACGCCGCGTTCCTGGCGATCGGGGTGCAGAGCGGCCAGCCCGTCCTCGACTCGCTCGGCTACACCGCGGCCGGTCTGCTCCCGGTGGCCGCCTGGCTGGTGCGGATCTGTGTCACCGGTGAGCCGGACGCGGCCCGTGCCTGCGTCGCCGCAGCCCGCGGTCCCGGCCGGGCGCATCTCGCCTGTCTGCTGACGGCGTTGCTCGCGTCCGCGCTGCTCGGGGTGGCGGCGACCGTCGTGGTGACGCTGATCAGCGATCCGGCGAGCAACGGCCACCGGATCCCCGTGCCCCGGCTCGAGGCGGGCGCCGCCGGGCTGCCGGCCGCCCTGGTCTGCGCGCTGCTCGGCGCGGCCGTCGGCGCGCTCACCAACCGGCCGCTGCTGCGCTCCACCGGTCGCGCGGTGCCCGCGATGCTGCTGGGTGCCCTGCTGGCGGTGGTGCTCACGGGTTCTCCGGCGCAGGCGGCGGTGAGCGGCCTGGTCCTCGGCTCGCAGACCGGCCGGGTGCCGGTGGCGCCGCTGCCGCTGGCCGGGGCGGCCCTGTTCACGGCCGTGGCCTTCGCCGCCGCCGGCTGGCTCACCTCCCGCCGGTCACCGTGAGCACAGAGGCGCACCGCCGGTCACCGTGAGCCCGGCGGTCCACCGCCGGTCACCGGTGGCCGGCCGTCTCGCCGATCAGCTGGGAGACCTTCAGGAACCGGTAGCCGCGCTTGCGCAGCTCCGGTACGACCGCGCGGACGACCCGCTCGGTCGTCGGGGCGGCGCTGCGGGTGCAGTGCATGACGACCACCGAGCCGGGCTTCACCCCGTCCAGCACCTGGCGCACCACCGCGTCGGCGTCCGTGGCGAACGCGTCGCCGCTGACCACGTCCCACTGCACCGCGGTCACCCCGAGCCCGCTCAGCGCGCGCAGCGCCCGCTGGTCGTAACAGCCGCCGGGGAAGCGGAAGTACGGCATGGGCCTGGGCACGCCTGCCTTGCGCAGGGAGGCGTACGCCCGTGTCACCTCCGACTGCATCATGTCGGCGTCGACCGTCGGCAGGCCGTAGCAGTCGGCGGTGAAGGAGTAGTGGCTGTAGGAGTGGTTGGCGACCTCGAACTGCGGGTCGTGGCCGAGGCTGCGGGCCTCGGTCGGGTACTGGTCGGCCCACCGGCCCGTCATGAAGATCGTCGCCGGGACCTTCAGCGCGCGCAGGGTGCCGATCAGCTCCGGGTTGTCGAAGTGCTCGCCGGAGGCCGCGCGGGGGCCCTGGTCGGCGGTCATGTCGGCGTCGAAGGTGAGCGCGACGGTCTTGCCGAGGGTGCGCGGGCCGTGCTCGAAGACGGGGGTGAGTCCGCCCGGGCCCGGCGCGAGGACGGGTGGCCGGGAGGCGGACGGGGAGGCGGGGGCGGGGGACGTGGCCGGGGCCGGGCGGCCGGTGCCCGCGCTGCCGCAGGCGGAGAGGGCCGCGCTCAGGGCACAGAGCGCGGCGCAGGCGGCGGTGATACGGCGTACTCGTGGGATCACCGTATGAACGTAGGACTGGATGTCCGGTTGTATGGTGATATGCCCTGCGGCGCGGCGGCACGGTCACCCGCGCGGCGGGGAGGAAGACGTCGGCAGGGGGAAGGGGCGTCGGCGGCTCTCAGATGTCCCGCTGCTCCAGCGGCCGGACCGCCGGGCCCTGGAGCACCGTGCCGTCGACGGCGAAGCGCGAGCCGTGGCAGGGGCACTCCCAGGCCCGCTCGGCCCGGTTGAAGGCGACCAGGCAGCCGAGGTGGGTGCAGCGGGCCGAGACGGCGTGCAGCGCGCCGTCCGTGTCGCGGTGCACGGCGAGCCGGTCGCCGCCCGCCCGGACCACCGCTCCGTCACCGGGTGCCAGGTCGGCCACGTCGGCGGCGGGCTTCAGCCGGTCGCCGACGAAGTGCCGGGCCACCTCCGCCTGCGTCTTCAGCAGCGACGGCGCCTCGCGCACCACCGATTTCAGCCGGCGCGGGTCGTACAGCTCGCGCCAGGCGCAGTCCCGGCCGGTGATCAGCGCGGTCAGCAGCAGCCCGGCCATGATGCCGCCGCTCAGTCCCCAGCCGCCGAAGCCGGTGGCGACGTAGGTGTGCCGGGCGGCCGGGTGGAAGGGGCCGACCAGCGGGACGGTGTCGGTGGAGTCGTTGTCCTGGGTGGCCCAGGCGTGGTCCAGGTGCACTCCGGGGAAGTGCTCCTCGGCCCAGGCGGCGAGCCGGTCGAAGCCGGCCTGCACATCGCCGGTGCCGGGGGTGAAGTGCTCTCCGGTGACGACGAGCAGCCGCTGCCCGTCCGGCCCGTACGGCGCGGTGCGCACCGAGCGGGTGTTCTCCTCGGGCGTGATGTACATGCCTTCCGGGTCCGGCCCGTCGCCGAGCGGCCCGGCGACCACGAGTTCGCGGCGCGGGGACAGGCGGGCGAACAGCAGGGCGCGGTCGAACACCGGGTAGTGCGTGGCGATCACGACGTCCCCGGCGGTCACCGTGGCGCCGCCCTCGGTAGTCAGGCGACAGGGCCGGCCACCCTCCTGCAGGCCGACGACCCGCGTTTCCTCGTACACCTGGCCGCCGCGCGCGACCAGGTCCTCGGTGAGCGCCCGCAGGTACTTCACCGGATGGAACTGCGCCTGCCCGGCCACCCGGACCGCGCCCGCCACCGGGAACGGCAGCCCGGTGTCGGTGGTGAAGGAGGCGGACAGCCCCGCCTCCCGCGCGGCCTCCGCCTCCGCCCGCACCTCGTCCACGCGCGAGCCGTCCCGCACGTAGGTGTACGCGTCCCGTTCCTCCCACTCGCAGTCGATGCCCAGCTCGGCCACGAGCGCCGCCGCGTGCTCGATCGCCTCCGACTGGGAGCGGGCGTACAGCCGCGCCCCCTCCGGCCCCCGGGTGCGCCGCAGCCGGTCGTAGACGAGGGTGTGCTGGGCGGTCAGCTTGGCGGTGGTGCGGCCGGTGACCCCGGATGCCACTCGCGCGGCCTCCAGCACCGCCACCCGCAGCCCGGCCCGGGTCAGTTCGTGGGCGGTGCTGAGCCCGGCGATGCCGCCGCCGACGACGGCCACGTCGACGTCCAGGTCGTCGCTCAGGGCGGGGTGCCGGGGGCCGGGAGCGGTCTCGAGCCAGTAGGAATCGGTGACATCGGTGACGTTCCGGTGCTCGCGCATGGCCGCCGGGTACCCCGGCTACGGCTGTTTCAGCAGTCGCCTGCGGCACTCGGCCACGTCGAAGTCGCCCTTCGGGTAGCGGGGGTCGAGCGCCTCCAGGTGCTCCAGCAGCAGTCGGCTGACGGCCCAGTTCCGGTACCACTTGCGGTCCGCCGGGACCAGGTACCAGGGCGCGTGCGGGCCGGCACAGTGCTCCAGCGCCAGCTCGTACGCCTCCTGGTAGGCGGGCCACAGCGCCCGCTCCTCGATGTCGTCGGGGGTGAATTTCCAGTGCTTGTCGGGGCGGTCCAGGCGGCGCAGCAGCCGGCGCTTCTGCTCCTCGTAGGACAGGTGCAGGAAGCACTTGACGACGGTCACGCCGTCCTCGGCGAGGGACCGCTCGAAGTCGTTGATCAGGCCGTAGCGGCTGCCGATCGCGGCGGGCGGGGCGAGATGGCGGACCCGGGCGATGAGCACGTCCTCGTAGTGCGAGCGGTCGAAGATGCCGATCTCGCCCGGCTCGGGCAGCGCGCGCCGCACCCGCCACAGGAAGTCGTGTTCCCGCTCCTCCTCGGTGGGCGCCTTGAACGCCTTGATCCGGCAGCCCGACGGGTTGAACTGACCGATGACGTGCTTGACCGTGCCGCCCTTGCCGCTGGTGTCCATGCCCTGCAGCACCAGCAGCAGCCGGCGCCGGTCACCCGCGGTGCCCGCCGCCCACAGCCGCTCCTGCAGCCCGGCCAGGCGCTTGCCCATGTGCGCGGTGTCCGCGAGAGAGGCCTGTTTGCCGCCCGGGGCCCCGGGCGTGGCCCTGGCGTCGTACCCGGCGAGGCCGACGGGCTCGCCGAGCGGGAGACGCAGGGCGTCCCGCAGGCTGTCGGTACTCTTCCTGGTCACCTCGTGCGCCTTCCCCTCGGATTCCTCGGCGGCGGGCCGGTCAGCGGCCGTACCGCCCGGTCAGCGTCCCCGACGCGAGGGTGTGGCCGGACAGGGCGCGGAGCAGATCGGCGGGGGTGGCGTCCGGGGCGAGGGACGGGCGGCGGTCGGCGGCGTACACGGTGAGGACGTAGCGGTGCGGGTGGTCGCCGCGGGGCGGGCAGGGGCCGCCGTAGCCGGTGCGGCCGAAGCCGTTGCGGCCCTCGGCGGCCCCGGCCGGGTGCTCGCCGGCGGCCAGGGGGGTGAGGTGCGGGGCGATGTCCCAGGCCAGCCAGTGCGTGAACGTCCCCCGCGGGGCGTCGGGGTCCTGCAGCAGCAGGGCGAGGGAGACCGTGCCCGCGGGTACGGCGGTGACACCGAGCGGCGGTGAGACGTCCTCGCCGTCGCAGGTGTAGCGGCGCGGGATCGTGCCGCCGTCCGGGTAGGCGGGACTCGCGACGGTCAGCCGGTGCACCACGGACGACGTCGAGGCGGGGGCGGACGACGTCGGGGCGGGGGCGGAGGCCGCTCCGTCGCCGTTCCCGCAGCCCGACACGACGGCCGTCGCGGCCACGGCGACCATCCAGCTCTTGCGCATGCCTGGCACGCTAGCCCGCCCGCTGCCCTCCGTCACTGTTCGACGCGGGCAGTTGCTGGTGACCCTTCTCCAGGAAGTGCAGCAGCTCCACGGGGATGGGCAGGACCAGCGTCGAGTTCTTCTCGGCTGCCACCGCCATCACCGTCTGCAGCAGCCGCAGCTGGAGCGCCGTCGGCTGGTCGGACATCTGCTGCGCGGCCTCGGCGAGCTTCTTGGAGGCCTGCAGTTCGGCGTCGGCGTTGATGATCCGGGCCCGGCGCTCCCGGTCGGCCTCCGCCTGACGGGCCATGGAGCGCTTCATCGTGTCCGGCAGCGACACGTCCTTGATCTCCACCCGGTCGACCTGGATGCCCCAGCCGACGGCCGGGCTGTCGATCATCAGCTCCAGGCCCTCGTTGAGCTTCTCCCGGTTGGAGAGCAGATCGTCCAGCTCGCTCTTGCCGATGATCGACCGCAGCGACGTCTGCGCCATCTGGGAGACGGCGAACTTGTAGTCCTCGACCTTCACCAGGGCGCTCTCCGCGTCGACCACCCGGAAGTAGACGACGGCGTCCACCCGGACGGTGACGTTGTCCCGGGTGATGCCCTCCTGGGCGGGGATGGGCAGCGTCACGATCTGCATGTTGATCTTCTGCAGCCGGTCCACGACCGGGATGATCAGCGTCAGGCCCGGCGGGCGCACGTCACCCGCCACGCGGCCGAGCCGGAAGAGTACGCCGCGTTCGTACTGCTTGACCACACGGGCCGCCATCGCCAGGTACACCAGCCCGACGCATCCCGCCGCGGCAAAAGCCCCCAGCAGCTCCTGGACCATGATGACCTCCTCGTACAGAGGTCCGGTTTCGTCTGCTTCTGTAACGATATGCCGGGGTGGGGGTGGAATCCATGGGCCGGGGGGAGGGTCTGCCCGGCCGGGTCCTGCCCGGTCCGGGCCGGGGCACCGAGAGGTGTCGGCACCCCGGCCCGGGGACGGCGCGGCCGCTACACCGCCGTCGCCCTCGCCGCCGGGGCCGGCGTCGCCGGGGCGGTGACCCTCACCGGCTCCGTGCCCGCCGCGCTGTGCCGCTCGGCCCAGTTCTCCAGGGCCGTGCGGCAGGCGTGGTCCAGGTGGTGCAGGCCGGACAGGTCCAGCCGGACCGGGCGGTCCTGGGGCAGCGCCTCCAGGCCGTCCAGGATCCTCGGCAGCCGCAGGAAGGTGGCGTTGCCCGACAGATACGCGTCGACCGGGCCCGCGCCCCTGTCGACGATCTCCAGCCGGATGTGCGACGCCTCCCAGGCCGTCTTCACGACCGCCAGCGCCAGGCCGATCAGCACGCCCTCGAACATGCTGACCGCCACGATCGAGAGAGCCGTGACGGACAGGATCAGCGCCTCGCCCCGCTGCTCGCGCCACAGCCCGGCCAGCGCCCGGACCGGCACCAGCTTGGCACCCGAGTGGATCAGGATGCCCGCGAGCGCCGGGATCGGGATGTGGGCGAGCACGCCCGGCAGCAGCGCGGCGAACAGCAGCAGCCACACGCCGTGCAGCACCCGGGAGGCCTTCGTGCGGGCGCCCGCCTGGACATTGGCCGCGCTGCGCACGATCACCGCGGTCATGGGCAGTGCGCCCAGCACCCCGCACACCGCGTTGCCGGCGCCCTGGGCGACCAGCTCACGGTCGTACGCGGTGCGCGGCCCGGAGTGCAACCGGTCCACGGCCGCCGCGCTGAACAGCGACTCGGCGGAGGCGATCAGCGTGAACGCGACGACCGTGCCGAGAACCCCGAGGCCGGCCAGCTCGCCGAAGGCGCTCGCCGGCGGCGGCTGGACGGAGTCCAGCAGGCCGTGCACCTCGACCGTGGCCACGGGCAGGCTCAGCGCGAACGCGGCCAGGGTGGCGAGCCCGACCGCGGCCAGCGGGCCGGGCACGGTGCGCAGCCAGGCCGGGGCGTGCTTCCACAGGAACAGCACGGCGATCGTGCCGGCGCACACGGCGAGCGAGGCCAGTGCCGCACCGTCGCCGAAGACGTCCAGGAACGCCCCGGGCAGCCCGGCGATCTTCCCCGGACCGGAGCCGGGCGCCTTCGCCGCCAGTGCCGGGTAGAGCTGCCCGGCGACGAGCACCAGACCGATTCCGGCCAGCATGCCCTCCACGACGGAGACCGAGATGGCACGGAAGTACCGACCCAGCCGCAGCAGGCCCATGCCGACCTGGAGCAGCCCGGTGGCGAGCACGATCGCGCCGAGCGTCGGCAGCCCAAACTCCTTGACCGCCTCGAGGACGAGCACGGTCATGCCGGCCGCCGGGCCCGACACCTGAAGGCTGCTGCCACGCATCAGCCCGGTGACGAGGCCGCCGACGATCCCGGTGACCAGGCCCAGTTCGGCCGGTACTCCGGAGGCGACGGCCACGCCCACGCACAGCGGCAGCGCGACCAGGAAGACGACGAGCGAGGCGGCGAAGTCCCGCCTCAGGTGCGGGAAACGGGATATGAGGGCGGGGGTCCTCGGCATCGGCGCGCTCACAGGGACTCGAAGGTGTCGGACTGCGGGCGGTGCGCCCGTACGGCGCCGGTGTGCACCTCGTAGTACCAGGCGTGCAGGGCCAGCCGACCCTCCGCCAGCCTCCGCGCGACGCACGGGTACGAGCGCAGCCGCAGCAGCTGGGTCAGGACATGGCTCTGCACGCCCTCGGCGACCTCCGGGTCCTCGGCCGCGCCGGCCGGACGCGGGGTGGCGTGCGCCAGCCAGTCGCGCACGGCGGGTACGGCGGTCAGGTCGTCGCCGCGCACCAGCGCGCCGACGGCACCGCAGTGCGAATGGCCGCAGACGACGATGTCACGGACGCCGAGCACCTCCACGGCGTACTCGATGGTGGCCGCCTCGCTGGTGGGGTGCGCGCAGGCGTGGGGCGGCACGATGTTGCCGGCGGTGCGCAGCTCGAACAGCTCGCCGGGGCGGGCGCCCGTGATCAGGGCCGGGACGACCCGGGAATCGGAGCAGGTGATGAAGAGCACCTGAGGGGACTGGCCTTCGGCGAGTTCGGCGAACTCCTCAGGGCGCTGTCCGAACGAACGGGCGTTGTCGATGAGGGGCTGCATGGGTGGGGTCCTCCTGGCGCGCCTGACCGGCGCGTCGGGCTCGAACGACGGTGGTGGGGGGAGGGCGGGCGCCCGTCAGCAGCGGAAGACCTGGAGCGCTGCCGGGGCGGGGGCCCGGGAAGATCTGGCGGCGCGCTGGGTCACGGCGCCGGGGGTGTCCGGTGCGCCGGCACCGGCGACCCGGCCGGCTATGAGGGGGTGTTCCCGTGCGCAGCAGGCGGACGAGCGGCGCTGTCGGTCGCGCAGGCGGGGGACGTCCGTCGGGTCACCCGTGCACCCCGGGGCGCGCAGTGAGCCCACCCCGTCGCGCACCGGCTCGGCGGGGGAGGTGATTCCGGGCTCGGCTTTGGCCTGAGCCTGACTGGGTGTGTGCGCGGATGCGAAGGATCCGGCGGAAGCGAACAGCTGGAACGCGAGCAGGAGCCCGGCGAGCAGGGCGAGGCGGGCCCGGGCCGTCGTGCCACGGAACATGCGCCCCCCTCCCACCGCTGCGTGCCTCTTGAGCGGACCAAGTCCGGGTCAACGGACGGTCAAGAAACACATTAACCCTGCAAAGTCCTTTGCAGGGTTAACTGTGCGCCACGAGCGCGAGGAAGCGTGAAAAGTGCCGGTCGGTCGGCGGGATCCGGCTCTTGACTACGAGCCGACGAGCCCCTTGGCGTCGCGGGCCAGCGCGGTGAGCCGGGATATCGCCCGGAAGTATTTCTTCCGGTAGCCGCCGTTCAGCATCTCCTCGCTGAACAGCCGGTCGAAGGGCAGTCCCGAGGCCAGCACCGGCACCTCACGGTCGTAGAGCCGGTCCGCGAGCACCACCAGCCGCAGCGCCGTCGACTGGTCCGGCACCGGTTCCACGCCGGTCAGGCACACGGCCCGCAGGCCGTCGGTCAGCGCGCCGTACCGACTCGGGTGCACCTTGGCCAGGTGCGCCAGCAGATGCGGGAAGTCGTCCAGCGAGGCGCCCTCGGTGGCGTACGCCGCCTTCGTCACCTGTTCGTCGGTGAACGGCGCCGGCGCCTCGGGCAGACCGCGGTGACGGTAGTCCTCGCCGTCGATGCGCAGGGCACGGAAGTGGGCCGACAGCCCCTGTATCTCGCGCAGGAAGTCGGCGGCGGCGAACCGGCCCTCGCCCAGCTTGCCGGGCAGCGTGTTCGAGGTGGCGGCGAGCGCCACGCCCGCCTCGACCAGCTTCCCGAGCAGCGTCGACACCAGCACCGTGTCGCCGGGGTCGTCCAGTTCGAACTCGTCGATGCACAGCAGCCGGTGCCCGCTGAGCGTCTGCACCGTCTGCTGGAAGCCGAGGGCGCCGACCAGGTTGGTCAGCTCCACGAAGGTGCCGAAGGCCTTGAGCGCGGGCTCGGCCGGGGTGGCGTGCCACAGGGAGGCGAGCAGGTGGGTCTTGCCGACGCCGTAGCCGCCGTCCAGATACACGCCGCGCGGGCCCGCCGGGACCTTGGGCGCCCTGGCCTTCCCGAAGCCGAAGAAGCCGCGCCGGCCGGTGCCGGAGGCGTGCGCCCCGCCGAGCCCGGCCGCGAAGCCCTCGAGCACCCGCACGGCCTCGGTCTGGCTGGGCTGGTTCGGGTCCGGGATGTACGTCGAGAAGCGGACCGAGTCGAACCGCGGCGGCGGCACCATCTCGGCGACCAGCCGGTCGGCGGGGACGTGCGGCTCACGGCCGCACAGCGAGAGGGGGCCCGCGCCGGTCAGGGGGCCGGATCCGGGGGCGGTGGTGGAGGACGACACGGTTATCCATGCTAAGCGCCGTGTCACACTGCACGACATGCGACGCCTGTTCCCTGTGACCGACGAAACAGCAGTCCCCGCCCAGGAGGGGGTTCCGGAGGCCGGTGCCCCGGACGGAGGCGGTCGTGAGTGGAGCCTCGCCGAGCTGGCCGCCGTCTACGCCTACCCGCACCCCGAGCCGGGCGCCCCCCGGCCCTGGCTGCGCGCCAACATGGTCTCCTCGCTCGACGGCGCCGCCCAGCACGAGGGGCGCTCCCAGCCCATCTCCAGCGCCGCCGACATGCGGATCTTCGGCACGCTGCGGGCGCTCTCGGACGTCGTCCTGGTGGGCGCCGAAACGGTACGTCAGGAGGGGTACCGGCCGGCCCGCGTGCGCGCGGACTTCGCCGGGGCCCGCAAGGCCGCCGGCCAGGGCCCGGCCCCGGCCATCGCCGTCGTCACCGCGAGCCTGGAGCTGGACTTCTCGCTTCCGCTGTTCACCTCGCCCGTGGTGCCCACCCTGGTGCTGACCGGAGCCGCGGCCGCCCCCGACCGGGTGGCCGCCGCCGAGAAGGCCGGCGCCCGGGTGGTGGTCGCCGGTGACGGCATGGGCGTCGACCCCGCGCGCGCGGTCCGCGCCCTCGCCGAGCTCGGCCACACCCGGCTGCTCACCGAGGGCGGCCCCCGGCTGCTCGGGCAGCTCGTCGCCGCGGAGGTGCTGGACGAACTGTGCCTGACGATCTCGCCGATGCTCACCGCGGGCGACGCCCAGCGCATCGCGGGCGGCCCGTCGGTCGTCGTCCCGCGCCGGTTCGCCCTGGCCTCCCTGCTGGAGGAGGACGGATTCCTGTTCGGTCGTTACCGTCGGTCCTGAATCGGCGGAATATCCCGTTCCGGGTGGCTTGCGGAGGGCAGACTTAGATCGGTAGTACCCGTGCGATCGCGGGGAAGGATGGTTTCCTCAGGGGCCTTCTCGGGGCCCACCGAGTAGAAGAGGCGCCTGGTGTTCACAAGCGTTCTGATGATCGAGAAGGCCCTGACCTCCGCCGACGTGGAGTTCGTCACCACCTTGCACGGGGACGAGCCGATCACCTTCCACGTGCTGCTCCAGCCCCGCGGCGACCAGGCGGACCGCCTGCTGCGGGCGATCGACGACATCGCGCTCGGCGAACTCGACGAGGCGGTGCGCGAGCACGAGACCCCCGAGGGGGAGGAGGCGCGGAGCGTCGGACAGCAGGCGCTGGACGTCTCCGTGCAGGCCCTGCACGCGGCCGGGAGCCAGGCGGAGGGCCGGCTGGTCGAGGATCACCCGCTGGACGCGCTGAAGGGGCTCGTCGCCGAGGTGGACGCCGACGAGGTGATCGTGCTGACCGATCCGCACTACGTGGAGGAGTTCTTCCACCGGGACTGGGCCTCACGGGCCCGGCACAAGGTCGGGGTGCCGGTGCTGAAGCTGTTCTCGCACAGCAAGGCGTAGGCGCGCCGCCGCCCGGCGCGGTCCGGGGTGCGGTGCGTTCCAGGGGGCGGGCGCGTCGCGGGCACTCGGGCCCGCGCGGCGGAGCCGCACGTCGGTACCGCCCCGTGCCCCTCGGGCGGGACCGGTTCCCCTCGCTGCACGGCGCCCGGTGGCTCAGCGCTTAGGCTAGGCCTGCTTCAGCTCGCACCATGACTTTGGGAGAACCACATGGCACCCGGCCTTCCTGCCGCCATGGACCGACCGCACTTCATCGGCATCGGCGGCGCCGGGATGTCGGGCATCGCCAAGATCCTCGCCCAGCGCGGGGCGAAGGTCGCCGGCAGCGACGCCAAGGACTCGGCGACCGCCGAGGCGCTGCGGGCGCTCGGTGTCACCGTGCACCTCGGGCACGCCGCGGAGCACCTTGCCGACGACGCGAGCTGTGTCGTCGTCTCGTCGGCGATCCGCAAGGACAACCCCGAGCTGGTCCGCGCCGCCGAGCGGGGCGTCCCGGTCGTGCACCGGTCGGACGCGCTGGCCGCGCTGATGCGGGGGCTGCGCCCCATCGCCGTCGCCGGCACCCACGGCAA
This sequence comes from Streptomyces sp. NPDC052301, assembly GCF_044593395.1. Classification (NCBI taxonomy): domain Bacteria; kingdom Bacillati; phylum Actinomycetota; class Actinomycetes; order Kitasatosporales; family Streptomycetaceae; genus Streptomyces; species Streptomyces sp. NPDC052301. Next base: position 253,229 of record NZ_JBIUBE010000003.1, read on the forward strand.
GACCACCACCACCTCCATGCTGGCGGTCTCCCTCGGCGCGCTGGGCCTGAAGCCGTCGTACGCCATCGGCGGCGACCTCGACGCGCCCGGCTCCAACGCGCTGCACGGCGAGGGCGAGATCTTCGTCGCCGAGGCCGACGAGTCGGACCGCAGCTTCCACACGTACGCGCCCGAGGTCGCCATCGTCCTCAACGTCGAGCTGGACCACCACGCCAACTACGCCTCGATGGACGAGATCTACGAGTCCTTCGAGACCTTCGCCGGGAAGATCGTCCCCGGCGGCACCCTGGTGATCTCCGCCGACCACGAGGGCGCGCGGGAGCTGACCCGCCGGCTCGCGGGCTCGGTGAAGACCGTGACGTACGGCGAGGCCGAGGACGCCGACGTACGGGTGACCGCCGTCGTCCCGCAGGGGCTGAAGAGCCGGGTCACCGTGCTGTTCGACGGGCAGGAGCTGACCTTCACGGTCTCCGTGCCCGGCCGGCACTACGCCCTCAACGCCGTCGCCGCGCTCACCGCCGGTGCCGCCCTCGGCGTCCCGGCCGCCGAGCTGGCGCCCGCGCTCGCCGCCTACACCGGTGTCAAGCGGCGCCTGCAGCTCAAGGGCGAGGCCGCCGGGGTCCAGGTCATCGACTCCTACGCCCACCACCCGACCGAGATGACCGCCGACCTGGAGGCCATGCGCGCCGCCGCCGGCGACTCCCGCATCCTCGTCGTCTTCCAGCCGCACCTGTTCTCCCGCACCCAGGAGCTGGGCAAGGAGATGGGCCAGGCCCTCGCCCTCGCCGACGCCTCCGCCGTCCTCGACATCTACCCGGCCCGTGAGGACCCGCTCCCGGGCGTCACCAGCGAGCTGATCATCGAGGCAGCGCGCGCGGCGGGCGCCGACGTGACCGCCGTCCCCGACAAGGCGGAGATCCCGGCCGTGGTCGCGGGAATGGCGAAGCCCGGTGATCTCGTTCTCACCATGGGCGCGGGCGACGTGACCGACCTGGGCCCGCTGATCCTGGACCGCCTGTCGCAGTGAAAGGGCTGAGGCTCATGTCGTACGACGTCGAGAAGCCGGACGAGCAGTGGAGGGCGGAGCTGAACCCGGCCGAGTACGCCGTGCTGCGCCAGGCCGCCACCGAGCCGGCCTTCACCGGTGAGTACACGGACACCAGGACCAAGGGCGTCTACTCCTGCCGGGCCTGCGGCGCCGAACTGTTCACGTCCGCCACCAAGTTCGAGTCGCACTGCGGCTGGCCGTCCTTCTACGACCCGAAGGACACCGACGCCGTCGAGCTGGTCGAGGACCGGTCCCACGGCATGGTCCGCACCGAGGTGAAGTGCGCCCGGTGCGGCTCCCACCTCGGGCACGTCTTCGCGGGCGAGGGCTATCCGACCCCGACCGACCAGCGGTACTGCATCAACAGCATCTCGCTGCGGCTGGCCCCCGACGAGGCCTGACACCTCCGGGGCCGGCGGGGCGCCCGGAGCGGTGGTGACCGGTGCCGGGCTCACTCCCGTTTGAGATTCTGTGAGGGTGAGCGGTGTGGCGCGCTGGATCCAGGCCCGTCGCAGGTCGCTGCCGCCCGACGGCGAACGCCGGGAGGAGGGGGCCGGCGAGCCGGAGAGCGACGCGACGCGGCTGGGGGTGCTCCGAACCCTGGCGGGCGGTGTCGGCACCACGCTCGACGAGGACACGACCTACGCCGAGCTGACCCGGGCCGCCGTCCGGCTGGCCGGCGGCGCGGCCGCCGTCATGCGCCGGACCGGCAAGGCCATCTCGGGGTACGAGGCGGTCACCGGCACCGCGGCCGTGCTGCCCGACGACCGCTGGGCCACGGCCGTGGCCCGCGAGGCGGGCTTCCCCGCGGTCGACCGTCCCCCCGCGCCGTGGACCGAGCACCCGCCCGGCCGCCGCGGCCGGCCCGCCCTCTGCGTCCCCCTGACCAGCGGCACCGACCAGTACGGCGTCCTGGTCGCGGCACGGCACGGAACGGCGTTCACCCGGGCGGAGGCCGAGCAGCTCGCCCTCCTCGCCGAACGCGCGGCCTCCCACATCCGGCACGCACGCTCCTACGACCAGGTCAGCCGCACCGCCGGTGACCTGCAACGAGCCCTGCTCGCGGAGCCCGGCCGGCCGCACCCGAACCTGACCGTCGCCATCCGCTACCTCCCGGCCGGCAGCAGCCGCGTGCTGGTCGGCGGCGACTGGTGCGAGACCGTACGCCTCCACTTCGGCCGCACCCTGCTGGTCGTCGGCGACGTGATGGGCCACGGCCTGGAGGCCGCCGTCGACATGAGCGCCTACCGCTCCTCGCTGCGCTACATCGCCTCCTCCGACCTGCCTCCGCACCGCGTCCTTCGGCAGATGGACGACATCGCCTCGACGGAGGGCGAGCGCAGGCCGGCCACCTGTCTGCTCGCGCGGGTCGACCCCGGCCGGGGGCAGGTCACGCTGTCCAGCGCCGGGCATCTGCCGCCCGTGCTCATCGACCAGGAAGGCTGGACCACCCCGCTGCCCGTCCCCGTCGGACCGCCGCTCGGCACCGGCTTCGGCGGCTACGAGTCCGCCACCCACCGGCTGGCCCCCGAGCAGACCCTGGTGCTCTTCACCGACGGCCTGGTGGAACGCCGCGGCGAGGACATCGACAGCTCCCTGGCCCGGCTGTCCGACCTCCGCTTCCCCACCGGCGACGGCGTCGACCACGTCCTGGACACCATCCTCACCCGCCTCGACGCACGCCACGCGGAGGACGACGTCGCCGTCCTCGCGGCCCGGCCGTACGCCCGGCAGGCCGCCCCGGCCGTCGGCGACACCACGGCGGCCCACTGACCCGGGCCGGGAGACGGACGGAGCCGGGAACCGCGGTGCCCGGCCGCCGAAGTGCTGAAACACTCGCGGTCTAGACTCTGCCCGCAACGGCCTGCGCATCGAAGACCGTGGCCGAAAGCGGGCAGCGAGCTGCCAAATCCGAAGGGCATTCGGCGTTTTGATACGGATAGATTCAGTCACGAAGCGGTATCCGGACGGCACGGTCGCGGTCGACCGGCTGTCCCTGGAGATACCGGACCGCGCGATCACCGTCCTCGTCGGGCCCTCCGGCTGCGGCAAGACGACGACCCTGCGGATGATCAACCGGATGGTGGAGCCCACCGAGGGCAGCATCCTCCTCGACGGCACGGACGTCCGGCAGCAGCCGGTGAACACCCTGCGGCGGTCCATGGGTTACGTCATCCAGAACGCCGGACTCTTCCAGCACCGCACCATCCTCGACAACATCGCCACCGTGCCCCGCCTGCTCGGCTGGAGCAAGCAGAAGGCGCGCGCCCGGGCCGCGGAGCTGATGGAGCGCGTCGGGCTCGACACCACGCTCGCCAAGCGGTACCCGTACCAGCTCTCCGGCGGTCAGCAGCAGCGCGTCGGCGTGGCCCGCGCGCTCGCCGCCGACCCGCCGGTGCTGCTGATGGACGAGCCGTTCTCCGCCGTCGACCCGGTGGTCCGCAAGGGACTCCAGGACGAACTGCTGCGCATCCAGGACGAGCTGGGCAAGACCATCGTCTTCGTCACGCACGACATCGACGAGGCGATCAAGCTCGGCACGATGGTCGCCGTGCTGCGCACCGGCGGCCGGCTCGCCCAGTTCGCCCCGCCCGCCGAACTGCTCAGCGCGCCCGCCGACGCCTTCGTGGAGGACTTCCTCGGCGCCGACCGGGGCATCCGCCGGCTGTCCTTCTTCCCGTCCGAGGGGCTGGAGTTGCAGACCGCGCCGGTCGTCGGGATCGACGCGGACGCCGAGCAGTTCGCCTCCCGGGCCGACGCGCCCTATCTCCTCGTCACCGACGCCGACGGCCGACCGCTCGGCTGGGCCGAGCCGGACCGGCTCACCGCGGGCGCGATCGACCCCGGTCAACTGCTGCCGTGCGGACGGCCGTTCGTGCCCGGCAAGGACTCCCTGCGCACGGCGCTCGACGGGGCCGTGCTCTCGCCGACCGGCTGGGCCGTGGCCGTGGACGGTGAGGGACACGCCGTCGGTGTCGTCTCCCAGCAGGTCATCGGCGAGGCGATCCGCGCCGCCCACACCGAGGTCCTGCAGGACGCGAAGGCCGCGCGATGAACGGCTTCTTCGACCTCCCGAGCGACCTGCAGCACACCTACCTCGGTCTCGTCGGGCTGCATCTGCGCGAGGCGTTGCTGCCGGTGCTGGCCGGACTGCTCGTCTCCCTGCCGGTGGCCCAGCTGTGCGTGCGGTTCCGCTGGATCTACCCGCCCGTCCTCGGCATCACCACGGTGCTGTACGCCATCCCGTCGCTGGCCTTCTTCGTCGTCCTCATCGACTACTTCGGGCAGAGCGAGACCACGGTGATGATCCCGCTCGCCGTCTACAGCCTGGTGGTGCTGGTCCCGTCGATCGTGGACGGTGTCCGCTCGGTGCCGCAGGAGACCCTGGCCGCCGCCCAGGCCATGGGCCTGGGACCGGTGCGCCGTTACCTCCAGGTCCAACTGCCCATCGCCGTACCCGCGATCATCGCCGGCCTGCGGGTGGCGACCGTGTCGAGCATCTCCCTGGTCAGCGTCGGCATGCTGATCGGCAACCAGGGTGCCCTCGGCAACATGCTCTACGACGCCAACACCTACCACCGGCCCGCCCTGGCCGTGAACGCGGTCCTGACCATCGGGGTGCTCGGCATGCTCGCCGACGCCGTGCTGGTCCTCGTCCGCGTCCTGCTCACCCCCTGGATGCCGAGGAAGGGTGCCGCCCGGTGAACGTCCTGAACTTCGCCCACGCCTTCTTCGGTGACAGCGCCCACTGGCACGGCTACGACGGCATCCCCACCCGGCTCGCCGAACACGTGAAGTACTCGCTGGAAGCCCTCCTGATCGCCGCCGTGATCGGACTGCCCGTCGGCCTGGTCACCGGCCACTACGGCCGGGGCGGCAACGCGCTGGCGCTGATCGCCACCGCCGGCCGGGCGCTGCCCAGTTTCGGTCTGCTGGTGCTGATGTTCATCTGGATCGGATTCGGTCTCGTGCCGGTGATGATCCCGCTCGTCGTGCTCGCCGTACCGCCGATCCTGGTCACCACCTACGAGGCGATCCGATCCGTCGACCCCTCACCCGTGGACGCCGCACGAGGCCTCGGCATGTCCGAGGCGAGCGTCCTGTTCCGGGTCGAGGTGCCGGTCGCGCTCCCGCTGCTGCTCAGCGGGCTGCGCACGGCGGCCGTCCAGATCGTGTCCACCGCCACCATCGCGGCCTACGTCAGCCTCGGCGGCCTCGGCCGGTACATCATCGACGGCCTCTACCAGCGCGACTACGCGAAGGTCGTCGGCGGGGCCGGCCTGGTCGCGGGGCTCGCCCTGGTCACCCTCGCGGTGTTCTGGTCGGTGTCGCGGGTCGCGGTCTCACCCGGCGTGCGCAGGAGTGGCTGACGTGACGACGAGGTCATCGACCCAACTGACCGCAGATCGAGGCCGATCGGTGATCCGATGGCCTTGACTGAACGAGAAGGCCCTGGATTGGATCAGCGAGTGACTTACACGACCCACATCAGCAGGTCCATCCGGAGGAACCGAGGCGCGGCGGTGGTCGCCCTCGCGGCGGCGACGGCTCTGCTGGCGGGCTGTTCCTCCACCGGCACGTCCGACGACCCCCTGTCGGGCGGCAAGGCGAGCGGCGACAGCGTCGTCGTCGGCTCCAACAACTTCGCCGAGAGCACGCTGCTCGCCGACATCTACGGCGAGGCGCTCAAGGCCAAGGGAATCAAGGTCACCTACAAGCCGAACATCGGCAGCCGCGAGACCACCTACGGTCTGCTGAAGAACGGCTCCATATCGGTGCTGCCCGAGTACAACGGCGCGCTGCTCGCCTACCTGGACTCCAAGGCGGCGCCGAAGACCGTGGAAGAGACCACCTCGGCCATCGAGGCCAAGCTGGACTCCAAGCTGACCCTGCTGCAGCCGTCTCCCGCGCAGGACAAGGACTCGGTGACGGTCAACGCGGCCACCGCGGACAAGTACCACCTCACCGGGAAGTCCTCCATCGCCGACCTGAAGGACGTCGCCAAGGACCTGGTCATCGGCGCCTCGCCGGAGTTCCAGGCCCGTCAGCAGGGTCTGGTGGGCCTCAAGTCCGTCTACGGGCTGCAGTTCAAGTCCTTCAGGGCGCTGGACGCGGGCGGCCCGCTCACCGAGGCGGCGCTGAAGAAGAACGCCGTGCAGGTCGCCGACCTGTTCAGCACGAACCCGACCATCTCCAAGGAGAAGTTCGTCGTCCTGCAGGACCCGAAGAACCTCTTCGGCTTCGAGAACGTCCAGCCGCTCGTCCAGAAGAACGCGCTGTCCAAGAAGGGCGTCGCCGCGCTCGACGCGGTCTCGGCGAAGCTCGACACCGCGACCCTGCTGGAGCTGGCCACCCAGGTGCAGTCGCAGCACAAGGACCCGCTGGACGTCGCCAAGGCCTGGCTGAAGTCCGCCGGTCTCGGCTGAGTCACCGGCACGACGGTACGCACGGACGCGGGCGGCCCCGGACACCGGGGGCGCCCGCGTCGCCGCGTGTCGGCCCCCCCCGCACGGGCGTTGGGTTTCCGCACAGGCCGCGCCGACGATGGAAGATATCCGCAGCCTTCCCCCGCCAGGTGGAGTGTGCCTCGCGCCTCCTCCCACGCTGACCCGAGACCGGTTCCGGTCCCGGAGCGTGAGAGGAAACCCCATGATCACCCAACAGACGGCCGCCGCGCCCCCGCACCCGCGGCGGTGGGCCGCCCTCGTGGCCCTGCTGCTCGGTGAGGCGATGAACCTGCTGGACGCGACCGTCGTCCAGGTGGCCGCGCCCGCCGTCCACGCCGACCTCGAAGGGCCGGTCTCCGACGTCCAGTGGTTCGGCACCGCCTACACCCTGCCGTTCGCCGTGCTGCTGATCACCGGCGGCCGGCTCGGTGACATCGCCGGCCGGCGCCGGGTGTTCGTCCTCGGCGTCGCGGTGTTCACGGCGGCGTCCCTGGCCTGTGCGCTCGCGCCCTCCGCGGCCCTGCTGATCGCCTTCCGCGTGGTGCAGGGCGCCGCGGCGGCCCTGATCATCCCGCAGACCATCGGGCTCATCAAGGCGATGTTCTCGGGTGCGGAGACGGCGAAGGCGCTGGGCGGCATCGGTCCCGTGATGGGCCTCGCCGCCGTCTGCGGGCCCGTCGTCGGCGGTGTGCTGACCCACGCCGACCTGTTCGGCTCGTCCTGGCGGGCCGTGTTCCTGGTGAACGTGCCGGTGGCGGCCGTGGTACTGGCCCTCTCGGCGTACCTGCCGGAGAACCGCGCCCCGCACCGCCCCGCCCTCGACTGGCCGGGCACCGCCCTGGCCGCGCTCGGCACCGGCCTCGTCGTGTACCCGCTGATCGGCGGCGACCTCGGTCGGCTTCCCCTCCGCACGTGGGCGCTGCCGGCCGCCGGACTGCTCGTGCTGGCCGGCTTCGGCGTGCACCAGCGGCGGTCGGCCCGCCCGCTGGTGGAGCCGAGCCTGTTCACCCACCGCGGCTTCCCGGCCGCCCTGGTCGCCTCCACGGCCTTCTTCGCGGTGACCAACGGCCTGACGACGGTGGTCGTCCTCCAGCTGCAACTCGACGCCGGAGCCGGGGTGCTGGCGGCCGGTCTGAGTCTGCTGCCGTGGTCCGCCGGGCTCGCCGTCGCCTCCTGGCCGGCCGGCTCCCGGCTGGTACGACGCCACGGGCGCCGTGTCATGCCCTACGGGCTCGGCGTGCTGCTCGCGGGCGTGCTGGCCGCCGTCGCCGCCTACGGCACGACCGCACCGGGGCACTACCCGGCCACGCTGCTGCCCGCCCTCGCCCTCATCGGTCTCGGCGCCGGCCTGTTCACGCCCGCCTTCTTCACCCTCGCCCTGCACCCCCTGCGCCCGCACGAGGTCGGCTCGGCGGCCGGACTGCTCAACGCCGTGCAGCAACTGGGCGCCACGCTGGGGGTGGCGGTGCTCGGCAGCGTCTACCTGGCGGGGCGGGGTCTCACCGCGGCCCGTGGCGCGTGCTGGGTGGCGGTGGGACTGCTGGCCGTGGCATGGGTGGCGAGCGGACGGGTCGGGAAGGGGGAGGGGGCTTCGGCGGAGCGTTGAACTGCAGCCGGCCGCACCCGCACACGACCTCACCCGGCACGACGCCCGCCCCGCCCCCTCGGCGGAGCCATCGCGGGACTGGCCGCCTTCAGCGTGCGCAGCACCGGGCTGGTCTCCAGCGCGTCGATCTCCCGGAGCGAGCCGAGCCGCCGGGTGAGGTAGCGGTGCAGGTCGGCCGGGTCGCGGCACAGGGCCTGGGCGACCAGGTTGGTGCGGCCGGTCGTCGCCGCCACGAAGGCCAGTTCGTCATGGCCGGCCAGCGCCTGCGCGACCTTCTCCTGGTCCGCAGGGCGCACCGACAGCCACAGCAGCGCCCGGGTGCGCACGCCGAACAGCCCGGCGTCCACCTCCACGTCGAAGAACAGCGCACCCGCCGCGCGCAGTTCGGCCAGCCGCCGGGCCACGGTGGTCGCCGACCAGCCCGTCGCCCGCGCCAGCTCCCCCTGCCCGGCCCGTCCGTCCCGCTCCAGCGCGGCCAGCAACTCCGCGTCCTGCGGGCCCGGTTGACGTACCCCCTCCACCGGCTCCGGGTACGCCAGAGCCGTCTGCTGCTGCTCGTCGAGGGCCTGGGCGCTGCGCCGCCAGTTGGTGGGGCCGCCCAGATAGGTGTGGAGCAGGCAGTGCGCGGAGACGGCGGTGATGCCTCCGGTACGCGGGACGTCGCGCAGCAGGAGGGGGCCGGGGGAGGTGTCCTCGGCCGGCGCGTGGATCACCGCCGTGATCTCCGTGCCCCCCGACGTCAGCTTCACCCACGACGTGTCCGGCCGCCGTACCAGCGCTTCGGCGACGTCCTGCGCGGAGCGTGCGGTGGCCGTCAGCCGGACCAGCCACTGCGTACGGCCGGCCCGGTGCGGATCGGCCAGCCCCACCACCCGCAGCCCGGCCTCCGCGCGCAGCCGGCGGTAGCGGCGGGCCACGGTCTGCGCCGAGACCCCGAGCACCTCGGCGATCCGGCTGAACGGCGCCCGGCCGTCCACGTGCAGCGCGTGGATGAGGGCACGGTCGAGGTCGTCGAGCATGCCCTCATCCTCGCCGGTCGCCGGTGGCTCAGAGGTCGAACTCGTGCGGCGGCAGCTCCAGCGTGAAGCACGCCTCGCGCACGACCGCCTGCTCGGTCTTGTCGAAGTCGCCGTCCGCGCCGCCGATGACGATGCCGATCTGGACGACCGCCCGCGCCTCGGCCGGCTTCTTCTTCGCCTTGGCGACCTCCTGCAGCACGCTCACCTTGCCGAAGGCGAAGTCGGTCGTCAGCTTGTTCAGGTTCTCCTCGAAGCGGCGCCTCAGGTCGTCCGCCGGGAAGTTCTGCAACACCTCGTTCGTGGCGATCAGCTGGGCCACCCGCTGCCGCTCCGAGGGGTCGACGGTCCCGTCGGCCGCCGCCACCAGCGCGCACATCGCCATGCTCGCGTCGCGGAACGCGCCGCTCTTCAGGTCGTTCTTCTTCGCCACCAACTGGGTCTGCATCTGCGACGCCGACTCCTTGAAGCGGTCCCACAGGGCCATGCGCACTCCTCGAATCCGCGGCCGGGTGCTGCCACAGCACACCGCCGGCAACTTCTACAGCACCGTAGAAACTGACCGGGCGCCCGGGAAGTTCCCGCGCACCTAGACTGAGTCCCCGCACCGACGGAACACGGCGACGACGCAGCGGGAGGAAGACGACAGTGGCGACAGCGCCCGGCACCGGCCCTCAGGACCCCTCCGCCGAGGTGCTCGCCGAGGCGGCCGCCGCGTTCGGGCTCCTCGCCTCGCCCGCCCGGCTGCACATCGTGTGGGCGCTGGCCCAGGGCGAGAGCGACGTCACCGGGCTCGCCGAGCGGGTCGGCGGCGCGCTGCCCGCCGTCAGCCAGCACCTGACCAAGCTCAAGCTGGCCGGACTCGTCCGCTCCCGCCGCGAGGGCCGGCGCCAGGTGTACTTCGTCGACGCCGCCGGACAGGCCGCCGTCGTCGACGTCGTACGGCTCCTCGTCGGCCGGCTCGCCGAACGGGACGCGCCCGACCCGGCCCGGGCCCGCCGCCTCCATGGCGTCTGACCCGTCGACCGGCACCGCCCTGCAGGTGCTGCGCCGCCTGGACAGCGGCCCGCGCGGGCTCACCGACGCCGAGGCCGGTGCCCGGCTCGCGGCCGTCGGCGAGAACACCCCGCCCCGCCCGCACACCCCGTCCTGGCCCCTGCGCTGTCTGCGCGGCCTGCGCGAGCCCTTCACCGCCGTCCTGCTCACCCTCGGTCTCGTCTCGGCCTTCGTCGCCTCCTGGGGCACGGCCGGGGTGATCCTCTCGCTCGTCGCCGTCAGCTGCGTGCTGCGCGCGTCCGGCGAACGGCGCGCCGACCGCTCCCTGGCCGCGCTGCGAGACCTGATCGCCGGCACGGCCACCGTGCTGCGCAGGGCCGACGACACCGCCGTGCCCCGCGCCCGCGAGGTCCCGGTCGCCGACCTGGTGCCCGGCGACGTCGTACGGCTCGGCCCCGGCGACCTCGTGCCCGCCGACGTACGGGTGCTGCGCGCCCGCGGACTGAGCGTGCACCAGGCCGCGTTCACCGGCGAGTCCGCGCCCGTGCCCAAGACCGCCGCCGACAGGGCCGGTCCGGACGCGGAGGCCCACCTGTGCTTCCAGGGCAGCGCGGTCGCTGCGGGCAGCGCCACCGCCGTGGTCGTGGCGACGGGCCCCGGCACCCGGTTCGCCGCCGCCCAGCGGACCCCGGACCGCCGCGAGCCCAGCGCCTTCGACCGGTCCGTGCACGGCATCGCGTGGGTGCTGGTCCGCTTCATGCTGCTCACCCCGCCGCTGGTCCTCATGGCGGGTGCCGCACTGCGGGGCTGGGGCCTGGAGACGCTGCCGTTCGCGGTGGCGGTGGCGGTCGGGCTCACACCCGAGATGCTCCCGGTGATCGTCACCACCTGCCTGGCCCGGGGCGCCGCCCTGCTGGCCCGCACCCACCGGGTCGTCGTCCGGCGGCTGCCCGCGCTGCACGACCTCGGCGCGATCGACGTGCTGTGCGTGGACAAGACCGGCACCCTCACCCAGGACCGGCCCGTCGTCGCCCGCTCACTGGGACCGGACGGCCGGGACGACCCGGAGGTGCTGCATTGGGCCGCCGTCGCCGCCTGGTGGACGCTCCAGCTCGCCGAACTCCCCGCCCCCGACGCCCTGGACGAGGCCCTGCTCGAGGCCGCGGGCCCGGCCGGCGAGGAGTACGACGGTCTCGCCGCCCTGCCCGTGGAGGCCGGCCGGCGTCACGCCACCGCCGTCGTCGCCGACGGCCTCGGCCGCCACCGGCTGATCACCAAGGGCGCCGCAGAGGACGTCCTGGACCGCTGCGCGCTGCCGGCCGACGAACGCGAACGGCTGCTCGCGCTCGCCGCGCGCGAGGCGGCGGCCGGCCGACGCGTGCTCGCCGTTGCCACCGCCACCCGGGCCGCCCGCACCCGCCCCCGCACCCCGGCCGACGAGCACGGCCTCACCTGCCTCGGGCTGGTCACCTTCCGCGACGAACTCGCCCCGGGCGCCGCCGAGTCCCTGCGCACCCTCGCGGGCCTCGGCGTCACCGTGCACGTCCTCACCGGCGACCACCCCGGCACCGCCGCCCGCGTCTGCCGCGACCTGGGCCTGGAACCGGCCGAGGTGCGGCTCGCCGCCGACGGCGGCGGCCCGGCCCCGGCCGGGTCCACCGCCGTGGTCGCCCGCTGCACCCCCGGCGACAAGGCCCGTGTCGTCGCCGGGCTGCGCGCCGCCGGGCACACCGTCGGCTTCCTGGGCGACGGCGTCAACGACGTACCCGCCCTGCTCGCCGCCGACGTCGGCGTCGCGCCCCGTGGTGCCGTGGCCGTCGCCCGCGAGAGTGCCGACTTCGTGCTCGGCGAGAAGGACCTCACCGCCATCGGGCACGCCGTCGTCGCCGGCCGGTACAGCAGCGCCAACATCGCCTCCTACCTGCGTGTGACGCTCTCCTCCAATCTCGGCAACGTCCTCGCCATGCTCGCCGCCGGACTGCTGCTGCCCTTCCTGCCGATGCTCCCGGCCCAGGTGCTCGTGCAGAACCTGTGCTTCGACGCCGCTCAGCTCGCCTTCGCCCACGACCGCCCCGGCGCGCGTGCGCTGCGCCGGCCCACCGTGCTGCGGCCTCCCGCCTTCCTGCGCTTCATCACCGGTTTCGGCGTCCTCAACGCCGTCGCCGACCTCGCCACCTTCGGGGTGCTCGCCCTCGCCCTGCACGGCCCCGACGCCCTCGACGACGAGGCCGTCTTCCACTCCGCCTGGTTCACCGAGAACCTGCTCACCCAGGCGCTGGTCATGCTGCTCCTGCGCAGCGGGCGGCGGCTGACGGAGGGCGGGCGGCTCGGCCCGGTCGGCTGGGCGGCCGCCCTCCTCACCGCCATCGGCCTGGCCGTCCCGGCCGGTCCGCTGGGCGCGGCGCTGGGCCTGACCCCGCTGTCCACCGGCTACCACCTGCTGCTCACGGCCGTGCTCGGCGTGTACGCCCTCGCCCTCGCGACGGTGAAGGCCTGGCTCGACCGGGACCGGCGGTAGCGCGGAGGCCGGTGGTGGTGCGGAAGCCGGTGGCGGTGCAGGGGCCACACCCCGGCCGCCGGCCGTTCGCGTCGGCGCCCACCGGTGTCCCGCCCCAGGTTGTACAGTTGCGCAATGTAGCAACCATTGCTGAGCGGCCGTCGGCGCAGGAGCCCTCGGTCTTCGGGACAACGTGAGAAAGGGAGGGGCGCTCATGCTGCGCAACGGACTGGAGCCCTGGCACCTGCTGATCGTCGCGGTCGTCTTCATCGTGCTGTTCGGTTCCAGGAAGCTCCCGGACACCGCTCGCGCGCTGGGCAAGTCCATGCGCATCCTGAAGAGCGAGGCGAAGGCGATGAAGGACGAGTCCGCCGCGCCGGGCGCTGCGGCCGGACCGGTCGTGGAGCCGACGGCGGTCCGGACGGCGAGCGAGGGCACGGCGACCGAGGCGGGGGTCGGCTCGCAGTCGCCGACCGCTGCGGGCTGAGCGAGCCGGCGGGTCGCCGGGGGCAGTTCGCAGGCCGGGAGCCGGTCGGCCGCCTTCAGACCGCGCCCTGTGTCACCTCTTCCTCAGGCAACTCCTCCTCCTGCGTGGCCCGTTCCGTAGCCGCCCGCGCCTGCCTCCGCCGCTTGCGGCGGCTGACGCGGGGCTCCTGGTCCGGCAGCCAGCCGAAGGCGAGGCAGCTGCCGGTGACACCGAGCAGGAGGCCGAGGAAGAAGCCGCCCAGATTGGACGTGAGCCACGTGCCCAGGGCGAGCAGGACGCCGGTGATGGAGTAGAAGAGCCGCTGGGCGGGGTTGAAGAGGATCAGCAGGCCCAGCAGCACCATCAGGCCGGGCAGCAGGTAGCCGGCCAGGCCCTGCATCCCGATGTGCATCACGACCTTCAGCGAGGCCTTCTCGGTGAGCAGGATCTCGCCCCCGCCCAGGGCGAGCAGCAGCCCGCCCCAGAACGGCCGGCGGGCCCGCCATCCGCGGAAGGCGGCCCGCGCTCCCCGGCGTGGACGGTCGGCCACGGCGATCAGCAACCCGAGTCGCTGAACCGGAGCTTGAGGCCCGGAAGCTTGAACACACCTGCCGTCGTCGCGTAGTTGGTCTGCCGCAGATTGCCGATGTGCACGGTGTCGGCCTGCTGGCTGAAGACGCCGATCGGGCCCTTCACGCCCGCCTTGTCCAGGGTGCTGGCGTCGTTGCCGATCTCGATGTTGTCGAACGCCGCGTCGCCGGACAGCTCCGTGGAGTCGGTCGTGAGATCGCTCGCCTTCACCTTCGTCGCGCCGCTGCCCGCCGTGATGAGCAGGTTGGTGCCGCCGAGGTCCACGCTCTGGCAGAGATGGTCGAGCGTGGCGTTCTTGATGGCGGAAGTGACGATGAGCACCTGCCCGCCGGTGTCGCCGGCGTTCGGGCTGCCGTCCGCCATGTTGTCGAGGCCGCCGAACTGCTCGAAACCGGTTCCGTTCAGTTCCGTCGCGGTGACCGTGAACGGCATGCCGGAGATCGCGAACTGCACACCTAGCGCCCCCTGCGCGGTGAGGACCGCGAGACCGGCGGCGACGAGGGTGGCGGGGACCGCCATCACCGCGGCCCGGCGTGCCCGGACCCGCCCCCGTCTCACGCCGCCGCTGGCGGTCCCGGCGGCGCTCGGTGCTTCGGACGCTGAACCGCTTCCCGGGTTCTCGGGGGTGTTGCCGACGGACGGGACGTCCGGGGACGAGGCCATGTCTGCTCCCATGGGCATGGATCACGATGCGGTCGGGCTTCCGTGGCGCGGTGTCCTGGCGCGGACTGCGACCGCCGCGTCCGGCTCCTCGCACTCCCGGCGGATGCAAGGGCTTTCTCGCTACGCGGCAGTAGCCTGCGAGGAAGTTACCGCCGGTTACTTTGAAGGGTCAAGGGAGTTGTGAAAAAAGGGTGTCGGATGTGCGCGGGCCGCAACCGGGCCCAACAACTCCCTTGTAAATGCTTGACGTTGATGGTTCATCAGGTCTACAAATTCCCCTGTTTCCCGGATCCGTGGCGTCGGATCCGCAGAGCGGCACGGCCGCGTTCCCGGCCCCGACGGCAACCGCTCACGTCGCTGCACGGCAATCGCTCACCTCGCACGCACCGCAATCGCTCACACCCGGTTCACGCAACCGCCGCACCACTTGTGCGGGCGCGGCTGCGGTACGGTCCCTTCCCGTGCCCGGCCGCCCCTCCGCCCGGTCCGGCCGAAGTCTTCCGTCGAAGCCCCCGGCCGGCTTCCGGCCCGCCGCCGTCGCCGGTCCGTCGCGTACGGAGAAGGCGCAACGGCCCTGCGCCGGCGGCACCCCCCGCGTCACCCGCACGCGTCCGCACGCGCCGCCCTTCGCGCGCAGCGCGCACGCACCCCCACGCCCCCACCACACCTCACTCCATCCGTCCCCCACCCCGGAAGAGAGGCACCCCCATGCGTACGCGATCCCTCCTGGCCCTGGCCGGCACCGCCACCGCGCTCACCCTCGCCGTGGCAGGCCCCGCCTCCGCCGACGGCAGCGCCGTCCTCACCACGGGCGGCACCGGCGGCACCGCCGCCGCGGCCGGCGACACCCTCACCGCGCCGCTGGCCTCCGGCACCGCGGCCACGTTCTACTCCAGTGCGACCGGCACCAGCGGCGTGTCCTGCACGTCCTCCCAGTTCACCGCCACGGTCACGGGCAACCCGACCGCCCCCGGCACGGCCACCGAGTCCGTCACCGCGCACACCTTCGACAGCAGCAGCTGCACCAGCAACGTCACCGGTGTCCTCGGGGTCAGCGGCATCACCGTCGAGCACCTGCCCTACAGCGCGACGGTCGCCTCCGACGGCACCCTCACCGTGCTGCCCGCCAGTGGCTCCACCATCCAGACCACGGTCAAGCTGCGCACCCTGCTGGGCACCGTCACCTGCGTCTACCAGGCGCCCAGCCTGACCGGGAAGGCCGACAACGCCGACAGCAGCATCGCCTTCACCAACCAGCAGTTCAGCAAGACCTCCGGTTCGTCGCTGTGCTTCTCCAGCGGCTGGTTCACGGCCAAGTACGCGCCCGTCACCGACGCGGGCGCCAGGGTCTACGTCAACTGAGCGTCGCAGAAGCCCGGTTCACCGGCGACGTAGCCGCACGGCCAGGGCGGCGCCTCCGGTGAGCACCAGCACCGCGGCGGCACCGCCGGCCAGCAGCGCGGCCGAGGGCCCCGAGCCGCCGCGCGTCGCCTCCGCCACCGGGGTGCCGGCGCGGGCGGCATCCTCGGTCCGTGCACCGCCCGTCGGCGCGGCGGAGGCCGAACCACCGGTCCCTCGCGTCTGAAAGACCACGTCGGAACACGAGTAGTAGGTGTCCGGCGTGCTGCTGTTCTGCCAGATCGTGTACAGCACCTGACGCCCCGTCCGGTCCTTCGGCAGCGTCGCGCCGATGTGGTACGCCCCGTTCTTCAGCGGCGGGTCCGTGACCTCGGCGAAGGGCCGCTCGGGCAGATCGGACCACGCGAGCGGCCTGCCCGGGTCGTACCCCGGCTTCGTCAGGTACAGCTTGAACGTGCCCTCGTGCGCGATCGTCGAGGCGTACGTCACCGTCAGCCGGCCGCCGGGCGTCAGCCGTGTCGCCGGCCAGTCCCGCCGGGCCAGGTCCAGGCCCCGGTATGCGGGCAGACCGCCGCTGCACAGCCTGCCGTCGGGAATCACCTGCCGGTTCCGGCCGCCCACCCCCGCCACGCGCAGGTTGTCCCACGCGGTGAACGGCCCGCCGTTCGCGGCGATCGCGGCCCGGCAGGCCGCCGTACGCGCGGTACCGCCCGCGGGGGAGCAGGCGTAGACCCGGCTGACCGGGTCGGTGGGGGCTCCGTGCGCCTGGGCGGGCCCCGCCGCCCAGGGCACGAGCAGGACCGGGGCCGCCAGGGCGGCCGCCGTGACGCTCAGGCGGGCGGTCATCCGGGTCATCCGGGACGTCTCCTCGACGGGCGCGGGAACGGGTTCTGCCGTGTCAGTACGGCGCGGGCGCCCGGCGCGTTCAGCCGGTCGTGCGCGGCAGTCGCCCGGGGGCGCGAAAGCACCGACCGGTTCGGCTGTTCCGCGCTTCCCGCGCTCCCCCGTTGAGGAGCCGGCCGTCGGCCTCGTATCGTGGCGATCATGGGTGCGGCACCCGTCGCCCCGCGGCTGCGGGAACAGCCGGGCTGGGGAAGGGGGGACCGATCTGGTCGCGTTCACGGACCCCGGAGCGCCGGACCGACGCCGCACGCGAGGGTGACACGTGTCGAACCGTCGGCCGACGTGCGGACTTCCGTTGTCATTCCGTGAGTTATCGTATGCAAGGGGTAAAAAACAAACCGCATGTCCCGTTCGTTCGAGTCGCGAGGAGGGGTCACACGATGGCGAGGCAGTTACGTGCCGAGCAGACCCGGGCAACGATCATCACGGCCGCCGCCGATCTGTTCGACCGGCACGGCTACGAATCGACCAGTCTGAGCGACATCGTCGCACACGCGAAGGTCACCAAGGGCGCGCTGTACTTCCACTTCGCCGCCAAGGAGGACCTCGCGCACGCCATCCTGCAGATCCAGGCGCGGGCCGCCCAGCAGCTCGTCGCCGAGGTGGAGGGCCGCGGCTTCTCCTCGCTCGAGTCCCTGATGCGCACCACGTTCGGAGTCGCCCGGCTCGCGGTGGAGGACCCGGTGCCGCGCGCCGGACTCCGCCTCGCCACGGCAGACATCGCCGTACGGCCGCCGCTGCGGCATCCCTTCACCGAGTGGCTGGAGTTCGCCACCCGCAAGTTCACCGGCGCCGTCAGGGAGGCCGACGTGCACGGTGACCTCGACATCGGTGCCGTGGCGCACTCCCTCGTCTGTTTCTTCGTCGGCACCCGGGTCGCCGGCCGCTCGCTCGAACCGGTAGGACGGCTTCCGCGCAGAGTCGCCGAGATGTGGCACCTCATGATCCGCGGCCTGGTCCCGGTGCACCGCCGCCCCCGCTACGTCACCCTCGCCACGCAGCTGGAGCGGGAGATCAGAACCGCCTGAGCCGCGCGGTACGGTGACGGACATGCCCGACACCCCCTTCGCACCCGTGATCCTCGGCAACGAACCCGGCTCGTTCCCCCACAGCGTGCTGGCCGAGCGGCACCCCGCGATCATCGAGCAGGTGCGGGACGCCTTCCCGTACGGTCCCGGGCAGCACCGGGCGCTGGACGAGCTGCTGGCGAGCTGCAGCGACGGGACGATCGAGCCGCTCCCCGCCGACGCGCCCGACCTCGGCCGGTGGCACGACTGGGGCCTGGCCCGATGGGCCGGGAGGTCCTGGTACGACGTGCCGTGGCTGTGGTCCGAGAGCTACTTCTACCGCCGACTCCTCGACGCCGTAGGCTACTTCGTCCCCGGCGCCTGGCAGGGCATCGACCCGTTCCGGCCGTTCAAGCGCGCCGAACTCGACGCCCCCGAGACCGACGACGAACTCGCCGCGCTGGACGACCTGGCCAAGCGTCCCGAGGAGGAGCGGGCCCGCGCCCTCCTGCACGGCTCGCTCTGGGGCAACCGCGCCGACCTCGGTTTCCGGCTCTCCGCCGAGGGCGCCGAGGCCCACGAACCGGCCCCCGCACTGGTCGCCGACGACAGCGAGACCCTGTGGTCCCTGCTGCCGCCCACCGGCACCGGCACCCTCGTCCTGGTCGCGGACAACGCGGGCCGTGAACTCGTCCCCGATCTGCTCCTGATCGCCCATCTCCTGTGCGAGGGCCGCACGGCACGCGCGGTGCTGCACGTCAAGCCGTACCCGTACTACGTCTCCGACGCCACGACCGCCGACGTGGTCGACGCCCTGCGGCGGCTGAGCGCGGCCCCGGGCGCCGCCGCCGAGTACGGGCGCGTGCTCTGGTCGGCCATGGCCGACGGCCGCCTCACCGTGCGCGCCCACCCCTTCTCCTGCGCCCCGCTGGGGTACGCCGAGATGCCGGACGACCTGCGCGGCGAGTTCGCCGCCGCCACCCTGACCGTCGTCAAGGGCGACCTCAACTACCGCCGTCTGGTGGGCGACCGGCTGTGGCCGCCGACCACCCCCTTCGCGGAGACGACCGCGTACTTCCCGGGGCCCGTGGCCGCGCTGCGCACCCTGAAGTCCGATGTCGTCACCGGTGTGTCCGCCGCCACCGAGGCGTCCCTGGTGGCGGCGGAGGGCGGGCGCTGGCGCACCGGCGGCACCCACGCGCTGATCCAGGCCGACCCGTCACATGAGGCGGACCGGCAGTGACTTGATGCCGTTGATGAAGTTCGACACCAGCCGCCCGGCCGGTGCCGCGAGGCGTGGCGCGGGCAGGACGCGCAGCACCTCCTCGTGGAGCAGCCGCAGCTGCAGCCGGGCGAAGTGGGCCCCCAGGCACACGTGCGGGCCGTCCCCGAAGGACACGTGCGGGTTGGGGGAGCGGGTGAGATCGAGCCGGCCGGGGTCGGTGAAGACGCGCTCGTCCCGGTTGGCCGACGCGTGGAACACCACGACCTTGTCGCCCGCCCGGATCCGCCGCCCCGCCAGTTCGGTGTCGCGCGCGGCCGTACGACGGAAGGTCAGCACCGGCGGATGCCAGCGCAGCAACTCCTCGACGGCCGACGGCACTTCCGCCCTGCCGGTGCGCAGCAGCTCGTAGGCCTCCGGGTGTCCGGCCAGCGCCAGCAGACCGCCCGGGGCGGCGCTGCGTACCGTGTCGTTGCCCGCGACCGTGAGCAGGAAGAAGAACATCTCCAGTTCGGCGGAGGCGAGTTCGGCGTCGTGCGCGAGCGTCGTCATCACGTCGTCGTCCGGGAAACGCCGCTTGAAGGATGCCAGTTGCCGCGCGTAGCCGAACATGTCCTGCAGCATCGCCGGGGAACGCGGATCGACCGGCCGGCCCCGGTCGTCCAGCACGGGGGGACCGGCCTCGTCCGGGTCCTGGTAGCCGATGACCCGCTGCGTCCAGTGCAGCAGCAGCCGTCGGTCGCTCACCGGGACACCCAGCAGATCCGCCAGGTTGAGCAGCGCGTACTCGTCGGTGACGGAGGCGACCAGGTCGACCGTGCCGTCCCCGTCCCGGGCCTCCCGCACCGCCCCGGCGAGCAGCGTGCGCGCCCGTTCCCGGGCGACCGCCGCGAACCGGTCCACACGGCCCGGCGTGAAGGCGCGGCTCACCAGCCGCCGCAACCGCCCGTGTTGCGGCGGGTCCTGATTGAGCATCATGCGGCGGATGAACGGCAGGTCCTCCTGGGCGGGGTCCCGGATCTGGGTGGCGCCGATGTACGAGGAGTACGTCGTCGCGTCCTTCAGCACCCGGACGACGTCCGCGTGCCGGGTCACCGCCCAGAACCCCGGCCCGGCGGGCCAGCCCAGCACCTCCGGCTCCTCCTGCCAGGCGACCGGATGGTGGTCGCGCAGCAGACGGTAGGCATCGTGGGGCACCCCGGCGGCGTACCGGCGCGGATCGAAGACGTCCGGCACGGGCGGCGCCTCGCGGACGCTCACGCCGGCTCCCCCTCCCGCCGGGCCGGCTCCCCGGCCCGCGCCGGATGCGGGAGGGGCGGGGGGCCGTCGGAGTCGGCGCGCAGGAAGTCCTCGACCACCCGGACCAGGTCCAGCGGGGTCTCGTCCATGGCGTAGTGACCGGCGCCCGGCAGCGCGACCAGCTCCGCGCGCGGATACCAGGCCGTCCACGTCTCCCGCAGCACCGCGGGCGACAGGGCCGGGTCGAGTTCGCCGGCCACCGCCAGGGCGGGCACCTGACTGCCCTCGACGTCGGCGTGGAAGTCGTCACCCGCCCACGAGTCCAGCCAGGCCCGGAACGCCTTGGCGTCACTGCGTTCCAGCGACCGGGCGACCATCCGGTCGAGCCAGGCGGCGGGGCGGCGGCTGCCGGTGGTGAAGTCGATGATCGCGCGCCGGTTCTCCGGCCTGTGCGCCGCGTCCGTGAACAGCGCGCCCTGCTCGCCCGGCAGCGGCATTCCCGAGGCGGGCACCGGGGAGACGCCGACGATCCGGCGCAGCCGGTGCGGGGCCAGGCTCAGCAACCGCTGCGCCACCGCGCCGCCCATGGAGTGCCCGACCACCGAGAACCGTTCCCAGCCGAGCCGGTCGGCCAGCTCCAGCAGGTCCCCGGCCGCCTCGGCCGTCGTGTACGAGCCGGCCGCGTCCCGGGCCTCGCCGTACCCGCGCAGGTCGACCAGCGCGTACGTGAGAGCGGTGCGGTCCAGGTCCGGCAGGACGGCCGCGTAGGCGGACCGGTCGGCGAACCAGCCGTGCACGGCGAACACCTTGTGGGCGCCGTCGCCGTGCACCTCATGGGGCAGCACGAAGGAGGTCATGCGCCCACCGTGGCCCGCGGGCAGGGGCACGGCAAGGGGGCGGACGGCGCCCGATCGACCCTACGGGCGGCGGGAGTTCAGGGTTTCTCGGCCGGTTCACGCGATGGTGTGATCATGTACCGCCCGGCGGATGGGCGCCCGGGGCCACGGGTAGGGCCCGGCCATGACGCAGCCGTTCGAACTCCCGCACTTCTACATGCCGTATCCCGCGCGGCTCAACCCGCACCTCGACGAGGCACGCGCCCACTCGGCGCGGTGGGCGCGCGAGACGGGCATGCTGGAAGGCTCCGGGATCTGGGACCAGGCCGACCTGGAGGCGCACGACTACGGGCTCCTGTGCGCCTACACCCACCCCGACTGCGACGGTCCCGCCCTCTGCCTGATCACCGACTGGTACGTGTGGGTGTTCTTCTTCGACGACCACTTCCTGGACATGTTCAAGCGCACCCAGGACCGCGCCGCGGGCAAGGCCCACCTGGACCGCCTGCCCCTGTTCATGCCGCTCGACCTCGCCACACCCGTGCCCGAACCGGAGAACCCGGTCGAGGCGGGGCTGAAGGACCTGTGGGCGCGTACGGTGCCGTCGATGTCCGTGGACTGGCGCCGCCGCTTCTCCGTCGCCACCGAGCACCTGCTGAACGAGTCGATGTGGGAGCTGTCCAACATCAACGAGGGGCGGATCGCCAACCCGGTCGAGTACATCGAGATGCGCCGCAAGGTGGGCGGCGCTCCCTGGTCGGCCGGGCTCGTGGAGTACGCGACCGCCGAGGTGCCCGCCGCCGTCGCCGGCACCCGGCCGCTGCGCGTCCTCATGGAGACCTTCTCCGACGCCGTACACCTGCGCAACGACCTGTTCTCCTACCAGCGCGAGGTCGAGGACGAGGGCGAGAACAGCAACGGGGTGCTCGTCCTGGAGACGTTCTTCGGCTGCACCACCCAGGAGGCCGCCGACACCGTCAACGACATCCTCACCTCCCGCCTGCACCAGTTCGAGCACACCGCCCTCACCGAGGTCCCCGCCGTCGCCGTGGAGAAGGGCCTCACCCCGGACCAGGCCGCCGCGGTCGCCGCCTACACCAAGGGGCTCCAGGACTGGCAGTCCGGCGGCCACGAGTGGCACCTGCGCTCCAGCCGCTACATGAACCAGGGCGCGCGCTCCCGCATGCCGTGGCAGACCCCGGGCGGCCCCGGCGCCTCCGCCGCCGACGTCGGCGCCCTGCTCGCCTCCGCCGCGGCCGAACGCCTGCGGGCCTACTCCCATGTGCCGTTCCAGAAGGTCGGCCCGTCGCCGCTGCCCGACTTCCACATGCCGTACGAGCTTCGGCTGTGCCCGCACCTGGACGGCGCCCGCCGGAACCTGGTGGCGTGGACGCACCGCACGGGCATCCTCCGGGAGGGCGTCTGGGACGAGGACAAGCTCGCCGCGTACGACCTCGCGCTGTGCGCCGCCGGCCTGGACCCGGACGCCACCCCCGAGGCCCTCGACCTCGGCGCCCAGTGGCTCGCCTGGGGCACCTACGGCGACGACTACTACCCGCTCGTCTTCGGCCACCGCCGGGACCTGGCCGCCGCCCGGCTGACCACGGACCGGCTCTCCCGGTGCATGCCCGTCGACGGCGAGCCCGCCCTCGTTCCGGCCGACGCCATGGAACGGGGACTGGCCGACCTGTGGGCGCGGACGACTGCGGGGATGACCACCGCGCAGCGCCGCACCCTCAGGAACGCCGTGGACACGATGACCGAGAGCTGGGTGTGGGAGCTGTCCAACCAGCTGCAGAACCGCATCCCCGACCCGGTCGACTACCTGGAGATGCGGCGCGCCACCTTCGGCTCCGACCTCACCCTGAGCCTGTGCAGGATGGGGCACGGCCCCGCGATCCCGCCGGAGGTGTACCGCAGCGGCCCGGTGCGCTCGCTGGAGAACGCGGCCGTCGACTACGCCTGCCTCGTCAACGACATCTTCTCGTACCAGAAGGAGATCGAGTACGAGGGCGAGATCCACAACGCCGTCCTGGTCGTCCAGAACTTCTTCGGCATCGACCACCCGACCGCCCTCGGGGTCGTCCACGACCTGACGACCCAGCGGATGCAGCAGTTCGAGCACGTCGTCGCACACGAACTGCCCGTGCTGTACGACGACCTGACGCTGTCCCCGCAAGCCCGCGCCGCCATGGACGGCTACCTCCTCGACCTGCAGAACTGGCTGGCCGGCATCCTCCACTGGCACCGGGAGGTGGACCGCTACAGGGCAGAGTGGCTGGGCCGCCGTGCGCACGGTTTCCGGCCCGACGCCGCCCCCCGCCGCGCGCCTTCCGTGCCTGTCCTGTCGTTCCGCTGACGGGCGCGGAATCTTCGCGTGCGGAACCGGGCATTCTGGGAACTTCGGTGAGTCCTCGGGAGTCTTGTGGAGTAAGGGGAACAACAGACCACGAACACACGGGGGTGTTCGACCGTGACCGAGACCATCGACAGGATCACCGAGGAGACCGCGGGGGACGGGGCCCCGGCGGCGGGCGAACTGACGCCGTACCTGGCGCCGTTGACCGTCCCGCCCGTCCTGCGCCCGGCCTCCGCGGACGTCCTGCGCGAGACCGAGATCGCCCTGCGCCCGACCTGGGTGCGCCTCCACCCGCAGCTGCCGCCGACCCTGATGTGGGGGTACGACGGCCATGTGCCGGGCCCGACCATCGAGGTGCGGCGCGGGCAGCGCGTCCGCATAGCCTGGACCAACCGCATACCGAAGGACAGCGAGTACCCGGTCACCTCCGTCGAGGTACCCGTCCGCGCGCCCGGAACCCCGCCCGCCACCACCGAGCCCGGCCGCGAGGGCGTCGAGCCCGACAAGGACGTCGCCGCCCTGCCCGCCTGGGCCGTGACCCATCTGCACGGCGCCCAGACCGGCGGCGGCAACGACGGCTGGGCGGACAACGCCGTCGGGTACGGCGACGCACAGCTGTCGGAGTACCCCAACGACCACCAGGCGGTGCAGTGGTGGTACCACGACCACGCCATGAACATCACCCGGTGGAACGTGATGACGGGCCTGTACGGCACCTACCTGCTGCGTGACGACGAGGAGGACGCCCTGCGGCTGCCCTCCGGGAAGCGGGAGATCCCGCTGCTGCTCGCCGACCGCAACATCGACACCGACGAGGACGGCCGGCTCAACGGCCGGCTGCTGCACAAGACGGTGATCGTCCAGCAGAGCAACCCCGAGACGGGCAAGCCGGTCTCCATCCCGTTCACCGGCCCGTACACCACGGTCAACGGCCGCATCTGGCCGTACGCCGAGGTGGACGCCGCCTGGTACCGCTTCCGGCTGGTCAACGCCTCGAACGCGCGCATCTTCGAGCTCGTCCTGACCGACGAGGACGGCACTGCGGTGCCGGGCGTCGTGCACCAGATCGGCAGCGACGGCGGGCTGCTGCCGCGCCCCGTGCCCATCGACTTCGACGCGGACCTGCCCACGCTGACCGCCGCGCCGGCCGAGCGCTTCGACCTGCTGGTCGACTTCCGCGCGCTCGCGGGCCGCACCCTGCGCCTGGTGAACAAGGGCCGCAACCAGCCGGCGGGCGTGCCCGACCCGGCGGGTGACGTGCGCCATCCGCACGTCCTGGAGTTCAGGGTCCGCGAGACGTGCGAGGAGGACACCTTCGAACTGCCCGAGGTGCTCTCCGGCTCCTTCCGCAGGCTCTCCCACGACCTTCCGCACGGCCACCGCCTGGTCCTGCTCACTCCGCCCGCCACCAAGGGTGCCGGCGGCCACCCGGAGATCTGGGAGATGACCGAGGTCGCGGACCCGGGCGGCCTCGCGTTCCCGTCCGACGGCATCGTGCAGGTGACCGGTCCCGACGGCACGACGAAGACGTACCGGCGCACCTCCCGGACGTTCAACGACGCCCTCGGATTCACCGTCGCCGAGGGCGGCTACGAGCAGTGGAGCTTCCTCAACCTCGCGCCCATCGTCCACCCCATGCACATCCACCTGGCCGACTTCCAGCTGCTCGGCCGGGACGCCTACGACGTCTCGGGCTTCGACCCGGCCGTCGGCGGCACCCGTACGCCGCTGCGGTACGACGCCGGCCGGGCGATCCCGCTCGCCCCCAACGAGCGGGGCAACAAGGACGTCTTCCGGGTGCCGGGCAACCAGCTGCTGCGGGTCATGGGCCGCTTCGACGGGGCGTACGGCCGGTTCATGTACCACTGCCATCTGCTGGAGCACGAGGACATGGGCATGATGCGGCCGTTCGTCGTCATGCCGCCCGAGGCGATGAAGTTCGACCACGGCGGGGCGCACGGCGGGCACGGCGAGGGCCACACGGGCTGAGACGGTCCGTGCCGCACCGCGCGGCGCCCGGCGGGAGTCAGGCGGACGCGGTGGGCCGCGACGCGGCGTGCTCCACCGCGGCCCGGGCCAGGGCCCGCACCATCGGGTGCGGGCGGGAGCCGTCGCCGGCCAGTTCCGGCTGGAACAGCGACGCCAGGAAGAAGGGGTGCCCGGGCAGTTCGACGACCCGGACGTGTCCGTCCTCGTCGTGCCCGGAGAACCGCAGACCGTGGGCGCGGAGCGTGTCGAGGTGGCGGGAGGGGCCGTAGGCGCAGAAGTACCGCTCGACCGTGCGGGCGGAGCCGATCACCGAAGATGCCAGCGAGTCCGGCTCGATGGTGACGGCGGCCTCATGGCCCAGCAGCGAGCAGGCCAGCGGCTCGATCAGCGGGTCCTCGGCGTCGGGGTCGTTCTCCGCGTGCGCGACCCCGGTCAGCCCGCACACGGTGCGGGCGAACTCCAGCAGCGCGTGCTGGAACCCGCCGCACGTGCCCAGGAACGGGACGCCCTCCTCGCGCGCGGTGCGCACGGCCGCGAGGACGCCCGCCTCGCTGCGGTACGGGCTGCCCGGCAGCACCCACACGGCGTCGAACCCGCGGACGGCGCCCTCGGCCTCGGCGTCCTTCGACGGGATCCAGTACGCGTCCAGGACCAGCCGGTCGTGCGCGGCCAGGGCCTCCAGCAGCAGCGGGATGCGGGTGTGCGAGACGACGTTGGGCGAGCGGTCGCCGACGAGGGCGATGGTGGCGGTGTTCGTCATGTGCCTCATCCTCGACGCGGATGCTCGTTCACGTCCAACGATGATCACTGCACTCTCCATCAGTGTCTCTGATGTCGGTGGCATCCTTGCCCGCATGGACCCGCATCTGCTGCGCACCTATGTCACCGTGGCGCGCCTCGCCTCGTTCTCGGAGGCCGCGCGCGAGCTGGGCTACACCCAGTCCGCCGTCTCCCAGCACATCGCCGCCCTTGAACAGGACCTGGGCGCGCCCCTGCTGACCAGGCGGCCCGTCGCACCCACAGCGGCGGGCGAGCGGCTGCTGGAGCATGCGGGCCCACTGCTGCTGCGCCTCGACGCCGCCCGTGCCGACGTCGTCCGCCTGGCCGCCGCACCCCGGCAGGGCCTCACCCTCGCCACCACCCCGACGGCGCTCGGCCCGGCCGTCCTCGGCGCGCTCCCGCCGGCCGGCGTCACCCTGCGGGTGCTCACCCGCGAGGAGGTTCCGGCCGCCGTCGCCGCCGGTACCGCCGACCTCGGTCTCGTCGACGGGCTGGCCGCGCCCAGCGATCCGCTGCGGCTGCCCGACGTGGCACCGCTGACCACGCACGGCGTCGCGGAGGAGCCCGTGAGCGTCCTGCTGCCCACCGGGCACCCGCTCGCGGGCCGCCCCGGCCTGCGGCTGGACGACCTCCGGGACGCCCGCTGGCTCGACGCGCCCGACGCGGCCCTCCCGCTCGCGCAGCTGCGCGCCGCGACCGGCGGCGGTGCCTTCCGCGCCGCCCTGCGCTACGACGGCACCGACGTGCGCACCCTCACCGCCCTCGCGGCGGCCGGACACGGCCTCACCCTGCTGCCCGGTTCGGCGGCCAGGGACGTACCCGGCGCGGTCGCCGTCCCGCTCACCGCCCCACGGGTCATCCACCGCACCGAACTCCTCCACGGCGGCAGCCCCGGAGGAGCGGCGACGGAGGTCGTGCGGAGGCTGACGGGGGCCGACGGGGACTGACGGAGGCTGTCGAGGGCTGACCGGGGCTTATCGCGGTCGACGAAACGGCCCGACTCGCCATGACTACCCTCCGCCACCCTCCGGCCAGTCTCACTCCTTCGTGTCTCGTCGCGGCCCTGCGGCACGGGTAGAGCACCAGCCGGAGGCGAGCGAACCATGGAACAGACTGCGTTGCGTCCCAAGCCGATGCCCGGTCAGGACCGGCGGGAGCCGGACGACCCCGGCCCCGCCCACCGCCCGCACGCCGCACCGCGGCGCGGGCGCCGGCTGCGGACCGTGCTGTTCGGCCTGGTCACCGGCGTCCTGCTGGTGCTCTGCGGCATCGGCCTCGGTACGGTCGGCGCCACGGTGATCGGCCTGAGCAGGCTCGCCGAGCTGCAGCACCAGGCCCCGCCGCCCGCCCGCCCGGGCGCGCCCACGCCCGCCACCGCCCCCGGACCCGCTGCCACGGTCCAGGGGGCGACCCTCGGGGTGGAGGCCGTCGACGCCGAGAAGGTGGGTGCGGTGGTCGTCGGTGTGCATGTGCCCGGTCCCGGTTACGCGGCGGGGCTGGTCCGCGGGGACGTCCTGCTGCAGCTCGGCAGCGCCCGCGTCGACACCGCCGCCGACCTGGCCCGAGCCGTCGCCCGCGCGCGTCCCGGACAAGCGGTCGTCCTCACGGTGCGCCACCGCAGCGGGGGGTACCAGCAGTTGACGGTGACTCCGGGTGTGGTGACCTGACGGGGTGCGGACCCGCGACCCCGGCGACCGGCAAGCCCCGGCCCGACGACCCGCGGCCCCGGGTGGCCCGCGTGTCCTGAGGCCCTCGGTGGCCCGCGGCTCCCGGTGGCCCGCGTGACCTGAGGCCCTCGGTGGCCCGCGGCTCCCGGTGGCCCGCGTGACCTGAGGCCCTCGGTGACCCGCGGCTCCCGGTGGCCCGCGTGTCCTGAGGCCCTCGGTGACCTGCGGCTCCCGGTGGCCCGCGTGTCCTGAGGCCCTCGGTGACCTGCGGCTCCCGGTGGCCCGCGTGTCCTGAGGCCCTCGGTGGCCCGCGGCCCCGGCCTGGCGAGCCCGCCGCCCCGCCGACCGGCGACCCCGGCAACCGCGGCCCCGGGAAACCCGCTGGTCCCCCTCCGCCCCGCACGCGATGATGGCCCCATGCCGCGCCTCATCTCCGTGGATCCCGGGCCATCGGTCTCCGTGACCGGCTCGCGTGGCCCTGTCCGACCGGGCAGGATGCTGCCCGAGACGTCATCGCCCCGTTCCCGACCCGTGCTCGGAGGCCCGGATGACCGGTAGTACGCCCCCGCCCTTCACCGCCGCCGACTACAGGGCCCGGATGGAGCGTGCAGCGCGCTCCGCCGCCGACGCCGGGCTCGCGGGGCTGCTCGTGGCGCCCGGCCCGGACATGGTCTGGCTGACCGGCTACACGCCCACCGCCGTCACCGAGCGGCTCACCGTCCTGGTCCTCGCCCCCGGCCACGACCCCGTGCTCGTCGTGCCGACCCTGGAGGCCCCGGACGCAGAGCACGCGGCCGGCGCCACCGCGCTCACCCTGCGCGACTGGACCGACGGCAAGGACCCCTACGCCGTCACCGCCGCCCTCCTCGACGACCACGGCCGGTTCGGCATCAGTGACAACACCTGGGCCATGCACCTGCTGGGCCTCCAGCGGGCCCTCCCCGGCACCTCCTACGCCTCCCTCACCGACGCCCTGCCCATGCTGCGCGCCGTGAAGGACGCGGCCGAGCTGGAACTCCTCGCAGCCGCCGGAGCGGCTGCCGACGCAACGTTCGAGGAGATCCGGAAGGTTCCCTTCGCCGGCCGCCGCGAGTCCGACGTCGGCCACGACCTCGCCGAGCTGCTGCGTCGCTTCGGCCACTCCCAGGTCGACTTCACCATCGTCGGCTCCGGCCCCAACGGCGCCAACCCGCACCACGAGGTCGGCGACCGCGTCATCCAGCGGGGCGACATGGTCGTCCTGGACTTCGGCGGCCTGAAGGACGGCTACGGTTCCGACACCACCCGCACGGTCCACGTCGGTGAGCCGACCGAGGAGGAGCGCCGGGTCCACGACATCGTGCGCGCCGCCCAGGAGGCCGGCTTCCGGGCCGTGCGGCCGGGCGTGGCCTGCCAGGAGGTCGACCGTGCCGCCCGCGCGGTGATCGGTGACGCCGGGTACGGCGAGTACTTCATCCACCGCACCGGGCACGGCATCGGGGTCACCACGCACGAGCCGCCGTACATGATCGAGGGCGAGGAACAGCCCCTCGTGCCCGGCATGTGCTTCTCCGTGGAGCCCGGCATCTATCTGCCCGGCCGCTTCGGGGTGCGCATCGAGGACATCGTCACCGTCACGGAGGACGGCGGCCGCCGTTTCAACGACACCACCCGTGAAATGGTCATAGTGGACTGAGAGGTCCAGGAGACGGACCAGGAGAGACACGTTCGACGACGACCCGGAACGGCGACGCGCGACCCATGACCCAGGCACCGACCCCCACCGCGGACACGGTCCGCAGACTGGTCCGTTCGCTGCTCAAGGAGGGCACCGAGGGCAGTGCGGGACCCGAGGTGCGGCCCGTGACGGAGGGCCGCGAACACACCTGGTGGGTCGGCACCCGCCATGTGCTGCGCCTCGCGCCCGACCGTGAGTCCTCCGCGCGCCGCCGCCGGGAGCTGCGCCTGCGCGACGTGGTCCGGCCGCACGTGCCCGTCGCCGTCCCGACCAGCGTGGCGCACGGCGACTGGGCGCCCGGTCTCGCCTACACGCTGGACACCAAGGTGCCGGGCGGCACGGCCGACGAGCACGACGTCTCGGCCGTCGGCGAGGCCGACCTCGCCGGGCTGCTCACCGGGCTGCGCGCGGTGCCCGCGCGGCAGGCCGAGGCGATCGGCGTCCCGCGCACGGCCCCGCGCTCCCTGGAGGCGCTGCGCCGGATGGCCGTCCACGCGGCCGAACGGCTCGCCGCCGCCGACGAGTTCGACGCGGCCCGGCTGCACCAGCTCACCGCGCCGGGCGCGGCGCAGCTCGCCGCACAGCCCGGCACCGCCGTGCTCACCCATCACGGCCTCATCGGTGAGCACGTGCTGGTCAGCGCCGACGGGCGGGTGCGCGGAATCCTGGACTGGACCGAGGCCAGCCTCGGCGACCCCGCCGAGGACATCGCCGGACTCGCCGTCGCCGTCGGCTCCCCGGCGGCCGTCCGCGCCGCCACCCTGGCCGGCTACGGCGCCCGCCCCTGCCTGCGCGGCCTGTGGCTCGCCCGCTGCGACACCGTCATGCGCCTCACCGACCACGTCGAGGGCCGCGGGGGTGACTCCCCGACCCTGCTGCGGACCCGTCTGCGACGCGCCTGGGAGCCGATCCTGCTGGAGCGGGTGACGGACTTCAAGGAAGACGACACCGAGCCCTAGCCCGCTGTTCCTCAGCCGTGGCCCGCTGCTCCGAGCCGTGGCTCGCCGGCGCCCGGACCCGGGCCGCCCGGTCCGCGGCCCCGGCGACACAGCCTCAGGGCTGTGCCAGCACCACGCACGACTCCCCGGGTACCTGCAGCAGCCCGTCCGGGCCCGGTGCTTCGGCCGGGTCCCACGCCGCGAGGATCTCCACCCGGCCGGTGCCCAGGGGGATCGCCGCCGGCTCCTTGCCGAGGTTCACCGCCACCCGTACGTCCCCGCGCCGGAAGGCGAGCCAGCGGGCGCCCTCGTCGTACGCCACCTTGATGTCGGCCAGGTCGGGATCGGTGAGGTCGGGCTGTTCGCCGCGCAGCGCGATCAGCCGCCGGTACCAGGCCAGCACGCGCGCGTGGGGCTCACGCTCCGGCTCCGACCAGTCCAGGCAGGACCGCTTCCGGGTCGCCGGGTCCTGCGGATCCGGTACGTCCTCCTCGGCCCAGCCGTGTGCCGCGAACTCCCGCCGCCTGCCCCGCCGTACCGCCTCGGCCAGGTCGGGATCGGTGTGGTCGGTGAAGAACTGCCAGGGTGTGCCGGCCGCCCACTCCTCGCCCATGAACAGCATCGGGGTGAAGGGCGCGGTCAGCGTGAGCGTCGCCGCGCAGGCCAGCAGCCCGGGGGAGAGGCGGGCGGCGAGCCGGTCGCCCTGGGCGCGGTTGCCGACCTGGTCGTGGGTCTGGCTGTAGCCGAGCAGCCGGTGCCCGGCCACCCGCGCGCGGTCCAGCGGCCGGCCGTGGTGCCGGCCCCGGAAGCTGGAGTAGCTGCCGTCGTGGAAGTAGCCCCCGGTGAGCGTCTTGGCGAGCGCGGCGAACGGGGCGCGCGCGAAGTCCCCGTAGTAGCCCTGCGACTCACCGGTCAGCGCGGTGTGCAGGGCGTGGTGGAAGTCGTCGTTCCACTGTGCGTGCAGCCCGAGGCCGTTCTCCGCGCGCGCGGTGATGAACCGCGGATTGTTCAGGTCGGACTCGGCGATCAGGAACAGAGGCCGGCCGAGCTCCTCGGCGAGTGTGTCCACGGCCGCCGACAACTCCTCCAGGAAGTGGCACGCGCGGGTGTCGTACAGCGCGTGCACCGCGTCCAGGCGCAGCCCGTCGATCCGGTAGTCCCGCAGCCAGGCCAGCGCGCTGCCCGTGAGGAAGGCCCGCACCTCGTCCGACCCGGGCGCGTCCAGGTTCACCGCCGAACCCCAGGGTGTGGTGTGCGTGTCCGTGAAGTACGGCCCGAACCGAGGCAGGTGGTTGCCCGACGGCCCCAAGTGGTTGTGCACGACGTCCAGGACGACGCCCAGGCCGAGTTCGTGCGCCCGGTCCACGAACCGCTTCAGTGCCTCGGGCCCGCCGTACGGCTCGTGCACCGCCCACAGCGACACCCCCTCGTACCCCCAGCCGTGCCGCCCCGGGAACGGGCACACCGGCATCAACTCCACGTGCGTGACGCCCAGTTCCACCAGGTGCTCCAGCCGGCCGGCCGCCGCGTCCAGGGTGCCCTCGGAGGTGTACGTGCCGACGTGCAGCTCGTAGAGCACCGCGCCCGGCAGACCGCGCCCCGCACCCTGCGCACGCCAGGCGTACCGCCCGTGGTCCACCACCGCGCTCAGCCCGTCCGGGCCGTCCGGCTGGCGGCGGGAGCGCGGATCGGGCAGGACGGGGCCGCCGTCCAGCGCGAAGCCGTACCGGCTGCCGTCCCGCGCCTCCGCCTCGCCCTTCCACCAGCCCGGGCGCTCGGGATCGCGCGTCAACGCGCGCGTGGTGTTCTCGCAATGGAGCGTCACTCGGTCTGCCTGCGGTGCCCACACCTCGAACTGCACGGACGGTCCCCCTTCGTCTGCTCACCGTGATGTCCCGCGTCCCCATCGTGCCGCCCGGACGATCAATCCGCTTTCGAATTCGTCGCTTTCCCGGCGGGTGTCGCGACCGAGCACGTGGATCGCACCGCTTCCGCGGATTCTGGACACCCGGGGTCAACTGCCCGACAATCACCAGGGTGACGTCGTCTTTCGAGTTCTCCACGTACCCCGCGCGGCTGTCGGACGCGGAGCGCGACAAGGCGCTGCAGGTGTTGCGTGACGGCGTCGCCATGGGCCGGCTGTCGCACGACACGTTCCTGCGCCGTATGGAGCTGGCGCTCGCCGCCCGCCGCGCCGACGAACTCGCCGTTCTCGTCGCCGACCTTCCCCGGGAGAACCGTCTCTCGCGCGCGGTCCTCGGCACCGTCGAGGCCGTCTCCGGGTTCACCGTACGGCTGCGCCGCGCCTGGCAGGCCGAGCGGCTGCCCAAGCTGCTGCTGCCGCACCCCGATCGCACCCACCCGCTGCGCATAGGCCGCGACCCGGCGAGCGGGCTGCGCCTGAACCACGAGACCGTCTCCCGGGTGCACGCCGAACTGAGCCGCCAGGGCGGGCTGTGGATCCTCCGGGACCTCGGGTCCACCAACGGCACCACCGTCAACGGCCGCCGGGTGATCGGCGCGGTCGTCGTCCGCGAGGGCGACCAGGTGGCTTTCGGCAGTACGGCCTTCCGGCTCGCGGCCGGCTGAGATCCGGGGCCGCCCCGTTCGAACATACGCCCTGTCCCGTGCGCGTGCCGCTCCCGATCGGGTGAGGGTGGCTCGGGAACGCGCCCCGCCGTGCCGATGCAACGAGGCATGACGTACCTCACCAGAGCGACAGCGGCGGCCGGTGTCCTGCTGGCGGCCACCGGCCTGCTCACCGCCGGACCGGCCCGGGCGGCGTCCCGCGACGTCCTGCCGGGCAACTGGCTCTACCTGACGGTCACCAAGGGTGAAGCCTCCTCCGGACTCACGGGCGGCACCCTGCTGCTGTGCGACCCGCCGCAGGGCCACGCGCACGCGGCCGAGGCGTGCGCGGAACTCGCCGCCGCCCACGGCGACATCGGCCGCATCCCCGCCGGGAACGTCTTCTGCACGATGATCTGGGCCCCGGTGACCGCCCACGTGCGCGGGCGGTGGGACGGTCGTTCCGTGGACTTCCAGGAGACGTACGCCAACAGATGCGTGCTGCACGCGCGCACGGGATCGGTGTTCGCCCTGGACGACTGACGAACCGGCCGACCCGGTGGCGGCGGCACGGCGCGGGTCAATTCACCTCTTCCCGGGCCTGCTGCGCCGCCACCAGCACCGTCCTGGACTGGTGCTCCACCTGGTGCTCCAACGGCACCCAGCGGGCCCGGAAGCGCTCCGCGAACGCGTCGCACCAGTCGGCGACCAGGTGTTCGAGCCGGGGCGCCGCCCGGTCGTCCGCCGCCCGCAGCACCCGCAGCAGCATCGCCGCCGCCCGCAGCGGCAGCCGCCGCCCGAACGCGTCCACGCTGCCGATGTACGCCATCGTCGTGGCGGCCGGCGGGGTGTGGACCCAGTCCTCGGCCAGGCCCGGAATGAGGTCCAGCGCCCAGCGCGCCGCCCGCAGCAGCGGCCCGTCCGTGCCGTCCAGCCGGGGCAGCGCCTCGGCGAGGATCCCCTCCACGGCCAGCGCGTCCCGCAGCAGCCGCGCGGCGAGCCGCCGCATCGCCGCCGCCGGTGCGGGGTGCGGGGCCGGATCGTCCACCAGGTCGCTCGCCCACATCGGTACCTCCACCACGGCGGTCAGACCGCCGTACCGGTGAGCGTGGTACCAGGTGCTGTGCCGGGCGTCGTCCGGCATGCTCGGGTAGGCCACGCCCGTCTCCGGGCCCGGCATCACATGCACCCCGGGACCGGAGGCCGGCCAGCCCGCCGCGTCCGAGGCGCCCGTCTCCACAGGGATGTGCAGTTGTGCCGCCGACTTCGCGAACGGCTCGGCGAGGCCCGGCACGTCCCGCGTCAGCTGCACCCAGCTGCCGCCCAGATCCGTGCCGTGCAGCGTCACCTGCAGGTACGGGCGCAGCTCGTCGATCACCCCGGTCAGCGTCCGGGTCTCGGGCGGCAGCCGGTCCGGTGGCAGCACCGACGGCGACCACTCCGGCTGCTCGGCGCCGGTCGGCCGGTAGAAGCCGAGGTGGTAGTCGAGCAGGCTGCGCGGTGCCGGGGTCACGTGCAGGCTCGCCCCGTCGGGGTCCGCGCACAGCAGGAAGTGCCAGGAGGTGTCGGCCCGCAACTCCCTTTCGGCCAGCACCCGTTCCGCCAGCACCCGCAGGGTGGAGCCGCCCGTCGGCTCGTTGGCGTGCGCGCCGGCGACCACCAGCACCGTCCGGCGGGCGTGTCCCACCGACAGCAGGTGCAGGGGCCTGCCCGCGCGGGAGGCGCCCACCTGGCGCAGCGTGCACAGCCCTGGTTCCTGAGCGGCCAACGCCCGTGCGGAGGCGACCAGTTCGGGAACGCTGGGATAGCGCGGCTCCGGCAGAGGACTCACCCCCGACTAGTCCGCCCGGCTTCGCCCTCCCAGTCCCGCACGGGACGGGTCAACTGTCAAGCGCGCGGAGGTGGAGGCTCTGGGGCGCCCGGACGCAGTTTCCGTGGGCTGTCGCCACCCGCGCGTTCCGCGGGGTCACTGCTGGTGCAGTCCGCGTCCCGCGAGGGTCAGGAACACCTCGCCCACCGCCTCCGACAGCGTCGGGTGCGCGTGCACGTGCCGGGCCACGTCCGAGGGCTGGGCGTCCCAGCCGACGATCAGCTGGCTCTCGGCGATCATCTCCGACACGTTCGGGCCGACCCGCGCTGCACGTCACCCAGCCCGCGCTCTCGCACCAGATCAAGGCGCTGGAGCGGTCGGTCGGCGGCGACCTGCTGGAGCGGCTGCCGCGCGGCGTGTGTGCCTCCTCGGCCCACCTCGTGCGCGGGGCCGTCGGCGAGGACTGCGTGCTCCTCACCCCCGACCCGGCCTGGAAACGCCTCATCGCCGTCTACGCGCGCATGCCGCCGACCGGAGCCGCCGAGGCCTTCGTGGACCTGCTGCGGGCCACCTGGCCGACCCTGGAGACCCCACCGGCCCACTGAGCCCCCGCGACGGGGGCCGCCGAGGCGGTCGTGGACCTCCTGGGGCCGTTCGGCCGCCCTGGAGACACAGCCGTCTCGTCGTGCCCGCCCGGCCCCCGGCGGCCCCCGAACCGCCTCAGCCCTCGGCGACCCGCTCCAGCAACACCACCGGCAGCCGTTCGAAGAGGTCCGCCACGCGTGCGTGCCCCGTGAACTCCCGGCCGTCGGTGAGCGTGTCCGCCCAGCGGCCGGGCGGCAGTTCCAGCCGTGTCTCCTGCCAGCCGCCCGCCTCCGCGAGCCGGAGCGACAGCCGGGTCACCGCCGTGACCACCTCACCGGAGCGCGCGAACGCCAGGCAGTGCTCCGCCGCCGGGCCGTCCGCGACCAGCGGGGCGTACGCCGCCGTCGCGCCGAAGGCGCCGGGCCGCCGGGCGCGCAGCCGCAGCGCCGCCGCGGTCAACGCGTCCTTCTCGCCGGGCATGTCGGGCGGGAGGGCCACCGGTCGCCGGTTGTCCGGGTCCACCAGCGCCCGGTACTCGCCCTCCGTGCCCTGGTAGACGTCCGGCACCCCCGGCATCGTCAGATGGACCAGCGCGGTGCCGAGCACGTTGGCCCGCACGTGCGGCTCCAGCGCCTTGCGGAACGCCGCCACGCGCTCGCCCGGCGGGCCGCACGGCCCGGCGGCGACGAAGGCCGCCACCGCCTCCTCGTACGGCGGTTCCTGCTCCGTCCAGCTGGTGTACATGCCCGCCTCACGCACATGCTTCAGCAGTGCCTGCCGGACCCGCTCCTCCTCGGCCGGGCCCAGTCCGAACACCGTCTGCCAGGCCGCCCAGGCCAGCTGCCCGTCCGGCACGCCCTCCTCGGGCCGGGTCACCTCGGCCAGCAGCTCCGCCCACCGTCCGGGGCACTCGGTGAGCACGGCCAGGGCCGCCCGCACGTCGGCGCTGCGCTTGGTGTCGTGCGTGGTGACGACCGTGCCGGTCAGCGGCCAGTCCCGCTGCACGCGCGCGCAGTACGCGTGGAACTCCTCCGGGAACACACCCGGCCGGCCCGGATCGCCGCCGACCTCGGTCGCCGAGAGCAGCGGCACATAGCGGTAGAACGCCGTGTCCTCCACCGACTTGGCGCGCAGCGCCGACGCGGTCTGCGCGAACCGGGTGCGGAACTCCACCCGGTCGGCATGGTCCGGGGCCGACTCGTCCTGCGGTGTCTCGACCAGCAGCCGGCGGACGATGTCCACGGCCGCCGCCTCCTCGGGCACCACGAAGGCCAGCCGGGCCTCCGCGGCGGCCTCCTCGGTGACGACGGCGGCCGCGTCACCGGAGGCGTACGGCCGGTACACCCGCATCCGCACCAGCAGCTCCTCCAGGGCCGTGCGCAGCGCCCAGGGTGCCCGGTCGCGCAGCGCCAGGTCGGGCGAGGACGCGCACACCCGGGCCGCGACCCGGGTGAGCCGGTCGGCCTCGGTGGCCAGCTCGTGCGTGAGCACCTTGTAGGCGGCCCTCCGCACGGTGGCGTACCAGTTGCCGCCCCGGTCGGTCTGCGGGGCCGCGAACCGCCGGTAGCCGGCGACCAGTTCGGACGCCCCGGCCGGGTCCGTGAACAGGCCGTCGACGTGCCGCAGGGCGTCGTACCCGGTGGTGCCCGCGACCGGCCAGGAAGCCGGCAGCCGTTCGCCGTCGGCGAGGATCTTCTCCACCACCGTCCAGCGCCCGCCGGTCGCCTCGTGCAGCCGCGCGAGATAGCCGTCGGGGTCGGCGAGACCGTCCGGGTGGTCGATCCGCAGACCGTCGACCACGCCCTCCCGCAGCAGCTCCAGGATCTTGGCGTGCGTGGCGTCGAACACCTCCGGGTCCTCCACGCGCACGCCGATCAGTTCCGAGATGCTGAAGAAACGCCGGTAGTTCAGCTCGGTGCGGGCCAGCCGCCACCACACCGGGCGGTACCACTGAGCGTCCAGCAGCTCCGGCAGCGGCAGCTCCTCGGTGCCGGCGCGGAGCGGGAAGGCGTGCTCGTGGTAGCGCAGCACGTCACCGTCGACGACGAGGTGCTCCAGCTCGGACCCGAGCGGGCCGCCGAGCACGGGCAGCAGCAGGCGCCCGCCCTGCGCCTCCCAGTCGATGTCGAACCAGCGCGCGTACGGCGACTCGGGGCCCTCGCGCAGCACCTCCCACAGGGCACGGTTGTGCCGGGGCGTCATGGCCATGTGGTTGGGCACGATGTCCAGCACCAGGCCCAGGCCGTGCTCCCGCGCGGTCCGCGCGAGCGCCCGCAGGCCCTCCTCGCCGCCCAGTTCCTCGCGCACGCGCGCGTGGTCCACCACGTCGTAGCCGTGGAGGGAGCCGGGGACGGCCTCCAGAACGGGGGACAGATGCAGGTGCGAGACGCCGAGCGACGCCAGGTGGGGGACGGCCGCCGCGGCGGCGGTGAACGGGAACGCGGGCTGGAGTTGCAGCCGGTAGGTGGCCGTGGGCACCCCCGGGCCGGGTCGCGCAGAAGTCATGGGAACCTACGTACCCAGCCCGTCGGCTTTCGTGTCATCGACCCCTGCACGACCCGCGCACACGTGCCTAGCTTCGAGTGATGGGAACGACGGGGAAGCCGGGCCGGGACGGCACGCTGGACACCTACCGCCGGGTGATCGGCCTGACCGGGCCGCTGCTGCCGTGGGTGTCGTTCCTGGGGCGGCTGCCGACGGCGACCATCCAGTTCGGCAGTGTCCTGCTGGTCGCCCGGACGAGCGGTTCCCTGTCCGCCGCGGGGCTGACCGGCGGTGCCCTCGCGCTCGGCCAGGTGGTCTGCGGGCCCTTGGTGGGACGGCTCGCGGACCGGCACGGGCAGCGGATCGTCGTCCTGGCCTTCTCGCTCGCCAACGCGCTCGCCGTGGCCCTTCTGGTCGCCGGAGCGCTCGCGGGCCTCCCCGCGTACGTCCTGGCCCCTCTGGGGGCCGCCGCGGGTGCCGCCGTGCCGCTCGTCGGCCCGCTGGCCCGCACCCGCCTGGTCGCCCTGGCCCGCCGCGACGGAGCCCCCGAGGCGACCGTCGGCGCATCGCTCTCCTTGGAGAGCACCCTGGACGAACTGTCGTTCGTCCTCGGCCCGGCGCTCGTCGGTCTCGCGGCGGTGCTCGCCCATCCGGCCTACGCGATGGGTGCGGCGGCGGTGCTGGTGGCCGTCTGCGGCAGCGCCTTCGCCCTCCACCCCACGGCCCGCCTCGTCGCCCCGGCACGCGCGGCTCCCACCGCCCGCACGCCCGAGGCCCCCGGCGCCGCGCAGGAGATCTCCGGTCGGTCACGCGCGCCGGGGGGTTCCGGTCGGTCACGCGCGCGTGCGGGAGCCGGCCGGGCACGCGTGCGGACCCCGCTGCCTCGCTGTGCGCCCGCCCTGCTCGCCGCCCTCGCGCTCCAGGGCGCGATGTTCGGGGCCTGTCAGGCCGGGATCACCGCGCTCACCGGCCGGCTCGGGGAGGAGGACCAGGCGGGGCTCGTGTACGCCGCCATGGGGGTGATGAGCGCCGTGGCCGGGTTCGGCACGGCCGCCGTACCGGAGCGGTTCGGGCGCCCGGCGCGGTGGCGGCTGGCGACCGGCGCCTGCTTCGCGCTGTCGCTGCCGCTGACCGGCGTCACCGGGCTGCCCGGCCTGTACGCCGTCGTCACCGTCCTCGGCGTCACCTACGCCCCGCACCTCGTCACCGTGTTCGGGCTCCTGGAGCGCGCGGTCGCTCCGTCCCGGCTGGCCGAGGCGATGGGGACCGCCACGAGCGCCCTGGTCGGCGGTCAGGCCCTGTCGGTCGCGGTCACCGGACGCCTGGCCGACTCCTACGGCCCCGCGGCGGCCTTCGCGGCGGGCAGCACGGCGGCCGCGCTCGCCTTCGCCCTGGCGCTCACGACGCGTCCGACGACGCACCAGGAGCAGGAGCAGGAGCAGGAGCAGGAGCAGGAGCAGCAGCAGGATCAGGGACAGGGAATGGAGCAGGAGCAGGAGCAGGGACAGGGACAGGGACAGCAGGAGCCGGGAGTCCGGGAGAACGCCGCCCACGCGCGCGTGCCGGACGGGCAGCCCCGCTGAGGGGGCTGCCGCCACCGGCTCCTGTCCCCGGTTCCGGCTCCCGGCTACACAGGCCGCTGCAGCACCGTCAGGCTGCGCTCCGGCAGGGTGACGCGGTCACCGGCCGCCACCTTCGCTCCCGCCCCCGGCGGCACTCCCTCCGGGCGGGCCGTGTCGACGACCACCTGCCACTGCCGGCCGTGGTCGACCGGCACCAGGAAGTCCAGCGGGCCGGGGGAGGCGTTGAACATCAGCAGGAAGGAGTCGTCGGTGATGCGCTCCCCGCGCGGGCCGGGCTCGGAGATGGCGTTGCCGTTCAGGA
The DNA here is from genome assembly GCF_044593395.1 of Streptomyces sp. NPDC052301. Taxonomy (NCBI): domain Bacteria; kingdom Bacillati; phylum Actinomycetota; class Actinomycetes; order Kitasatosporales; family Streptomycetaceae; genus Streptomyces; species Streptomyces sp. NPDC052301. The sequence goes on from NZ_JBIUBE010000003.1 coordinate 292,906, forward strand.
ACACCGTCAATGCGGAGGCCCGGGCCGAATCCCAGTCCCGCTGCGTCATCTCGCGGCCCTCCGGGGTGAACCAGGCGATGTCGGACAGCTCGTCGTGGGTGCCCTCCACCGGCCGGCCGTGGAAGAAACGGCGCCGGCGCAGCACCGGGTGGTCCCGCCGCAGCCACACCATCGCGCGCGTGAACTCCAGCAGATCCGTGTCCTCCTCGGGCCACTCGACCCACGCCAGCTCGTTGTCCTGGCAGTAGGCGTTGTTGTTGCCGCGCTGGGTGCGGGCGAACTCGTCGCCGTGGCTGATCATCGGCACGCCCTGGGACAGCATCAGCGTGGCGATGAAGTTCCGCATCTGGCGGGCCCGCAGCCGCAGCACCTCCGGGTCGTCGGTCTCGCCCTCCGCCCCGCAGTTCCAGGACCGGTTGTGGCTCTCGCCGTCCCGGTTGTCCTCCCCGTTGGCCGTGTTGTGCTTGTCGTTGTAGGCCACCAGGTCGTGCAGGGTGAAGCCGTCGTGGCAGGTGACGAAGTTGATGGAGGCCAGCGGCCGGCGGCCGTCGTCCTGGTAGAGGTCGGACGACCCGGTCAGCCGGGACGCGAACTCCGCGAGCGCCCGCTGCTCGCCCCGCCACAGGTCCCGGACCGTGTCGCGGTACTTGCCGTTCCACTCGGTCCACAGCGGCGGGAAGTTGCCGACCTGGTAGCCGCCCTCGCCCACGTCCCACGGCTCGGCGATCAGCTTCACCTGGGACACCACCGGATCCTGCTGCACCAGGTCGAAGAACGACGACAGCCGGTCCACCTCGTGGAACTGCCGGGCGAGCGTCGCCGCGAGGTCGAAGCGGAAGCCGTCGACGTGCATCTCGGTGACCCAGTAGCGCAGCGAGTCCATGATCAGCTGGAGCACGTGCGGGGACCGCATGAGCAGCGAGTTCCCGGTGCCTGTGGTGTCCATGTAGTAGCGGGGGTCGTCCGTCAGGCGGTAGTAGGAGGGGTTGTCGATGCCCTTGAAGGACAGCGTCGGGCCGAGGTGGTTGCCCTCGGCGGTGTGGTTGTAGACGACGTCGAGGATGACCTCGATCCCGGCCTCGTGCAGAGCCCGGACCGCCGACTTGAACTCCAGCACCTGCTGGCCGCGGTCTCCCCAGGAGGCGTACGCGTTGTGCGGGGCGAAGAAACCGATGGTGTTGTAGCCCCAGTAGTTGTTCAGGCCCATGTCGACCAGCCGGTGGTCGTTCACGAACTGGTGTACGGGCATCAGCTCGAGTGCCGTCACCCCGAGCTTGGTCAGATGTTCGATGATCGCCGGGTGGGCGAGCGCCGCGTACGTGCCGCGCAGCTCCTCCGGCAGCCCCGGGTGGCGCATGGTCAGGCCCTTCACATGGGCCTCGTAGATCACCGTGTGGTGGTACTCGGTGTGCGGCGGACGGTCGTCGCCCCAGTCGAAGTACGGGTTGATCACCACCGAGGACATGGTGTGCGGCGCCGAGTCCAGGTCGTTGCGCCTCTCGGGCGCGCCGAAGTGGTAGCCGTACACCTCCTCGCCCCAGCGGACCGAGCCGCTGACCGCCTTCGCGTACGGGTCGAGCAGCAGCTTCGCGGAGTTGCAGCGCAGCCCGCGCCCGGGGTCGTACGGGCCGTGCACCCGGAACCCGTACCGCTGTCCCGGCATCACGCCCGGCAGGTACGCGTGCCGCACGAAAGCGTCGCTCTCGCGCAGTTCCACCGCCGTCTCCGAGCCGTCGTCGTGCAGCAGACACAGCTCTACTCGGTCCGCGGCCTCCGTGAAGACCGCGAAGTTGGTTCCGGCGCCGTCATAGGTGGCGCCGAGCGGATACGCCTCTCCAGGCCAGACCTGCATGGATACGACTCTCCCAGCTGTACCGCCCCCCTGGGGCCCTGTTGGCTTCCGAGTCTCCCGGAAAGTGTCGGCAATGCCGTGCGCACCGGCCGTGGGGAGGCGTGATCCGTCGCGGGGGGCGGACCGGCGAACCGCACGGCTCGTCCGCGCGGGTGACGGCACGGCCGGCGGGCACGGCCCGAGGAGGCTCGGCATCGGCCTTCCCGCTCCCGGGCCGGCCAACCCGGCGGCGTGGACGTGGCGGGAGGTCACGGCTATGAATCCGCTCACTTCCCGCGCACGGGTGCTGCGGAACGTCCCTCAGACATGCCGCAGTTGAGGAAAGCAGCTGAGAAACCGACCTGTCCATCCGGCTGCACCGCCGACCGCTCGCGGAGTACCCTTCCTTGATCGTTGAGACGGGAAAGGCCCGGGGGAGCGGAAGGCGGTGCACGGGTGGGCTCGGGAGGGCTGGAGCTGCCCCCTGGTGACGAGGGTCACGAGGGGAGCTCCGCAGACGTCCCGCCCGGCGCGGTGTCCCTGGCCCGGCCGATGGACGCGGGGTCCATCGGGCCGGAGCTGGACTGGGACGCCGATGCCTGGCGCGAGGTGCGCACCCGCGCCCAGCGGGCCGGCCGGGCCTACATCTGGCTGAACCTCGTCGAACAGCGGCTGCGCGCCGTCGTGGCCGCCGTGCTGCGGCCCATCTACGAACCCGTCCACGGCGACGACTGGGTGGTCGCCGCGGCCGGCCCGGCAGGCCAGGAGTGGGTGCAGCGCGCGGTCGCCGTCCGCGAAGTCAGCCGTCGCAAGGGCTACTTGCTCGACCCGGCCGACGACAACGTGCTCAGCTTCCTCACCCTGCCCCAGCTCCGTGAGCTGGTGGTGCAGCACTGGCCGTGCTTCGAGCCGTACTTCGACGAGCGCCGTGACCTCGAACTCGCCCTGGACGAGCTGGAGGTGACCCGCAATGTCGTCTCCCGCAACCGGGCGCTGTCCGGGGCGGTCCTGAGCCAGGCCGAGCGCGCCTCGGCCCGCCTCCTCGAGATGCTGGGGGCGGGGGGTGACGTGCCCTCCGCGCGGCGGCTGCCCGTCGACGCGGTCGAGGACCTGGTCGGCGACCGGTACGCGGACGTGGTCGCCGTCCACTCCGACCGGGTGCGCCTGATGCGCCAGTTCCCGGCCGAGGACATCTTCGGCGGTGCCCGCCGCCTCGACGCGATCGGCATCGGCCTCAACCTGCTGGTGCAGAACTTCTCCGGCCGCCGCCTGGTCCGGCTCGCCGAGTCCGGCTGCCGGGTGCGGCTGCTCTTCCTCAACCCGGCCTCCAGCTCGGTCAAGCGCCGCGAACGCGAACTGGGGATGAAACGGGGCGAGCTGAGCCGCTCGGTGGAGATGAACATCCTGCACATGCGCCGGGTGCGGTCCCGGCTGCGCGACCCGGGCGCCTTCGAGATCCAGGTGTACGACGAGACGCCCCGCTTCTCCGCCTATCTGGTGGACGGCGACGGCGCCGACGGCGTCGCCGTGGTGCAGTCCTATCTGCGCGGGGCGCGCGGGATGGAGTCGCCGGTGCTGGTGCTGCGCAACGGCAGCCGGCTGGTGAAGTCGGATGATGTGGGTGAAGTCGGACTCTTCCCCACGTATCGCGAGGAATTCGAGCTGACTTGGGCGGATTCGCGCCCGGTGTCCTGACCTGTCCGGGAGGGCAGGCGGAGCGCGGCCCTCGGATTGTCAGTGCCGCGTGCGATGGTGGAGGCCACTGGGGGAAAGCACCACCAAGAAGGGGGGCCGCCCATGGGCTGGCACCGGGAGCTGCTGATCGGCTTCGACCTGGAGACGACCGGGACCGATCCGCGCGAGGCGCGCATCGTCACGGGCGCCGTGATCGAGGTCAGGGCCGGTGAGCCCATGGGACACCGGGAGTGGCTGGCCGATCCGGGCGTGGAGATCCCGGCCGACGCGGTCGCCGTGCACGGCATCAGCACCGAGCGGGCGGCGGCCGAGGGCCGACCGGCCGACCGGGTGGCCGACTCCATCGCCGACGTCCTGGTGGGGTACTGGAAGACGGGCGTCCCGGTCGTCGCCTACAACGCGGCCTTCGACCTCACCCTGCTCTCCGCCGAGCTGCGCCGGCACGGCCTGCCGTCCCTCTCCGACCGGCTCGGTGGCCTCGCCCCCGCCCCGGTCGTCGACCCCTACACCATCGACCGCTGGGTCGACCGCTACCGCCGCGGCAAGCGGAACCTGGAGGCGGTCTGCGCCGAGTACGGCATAGTCCTCGACGCGGCTCACGAAGCCTCGGCCGACGCCCTCGCCGCGGCGCGGCTCGCCTCCGCGATAGCCGAACGGCACCCCAAGATCGCCGCACTCGGCCCCGCGGAACTCCACGAGCGCCAGATCCGGTGGTACGCGGACTGGGCGGCGGACTTCCAGAGATTCCTGCGGCGCAAGGGGGAGGCGGACGCGGTGGTCGACGGCGCCTGGCCGCTGCGGGAGTTGGCGGAGAGCCGGCCCGTGTAGGGGTGCCACGCCGGCGGACACCGCAGCGCGCGGCACTCTCAGAACGGATACCAGCGCACCGTCTCGTCCCTGTCCCGCAGCGACGCCACGCGCCGCCGGAACTCGGCCAGGGCCTTCGGATTGCTCGGCGCATGCTGGGCCACCCAGGCGCAGCTCGCCGTCTCGCGGGCACCCCGGAGCACCGAACAGCCCTCCCACTCCCGCACGTCCCAGCCGTAGGCCGCGGTGAAGGAGCCGTACGCCTCGGCCGGCAGCCCGTACCGGTCGCGGGAGAGGGCCATGACCACCAGGTCGTGCTCGCGCAGGTCGGCGGAGAAGGTTTCCAGATCGACCAGCACCGGTCCGTCCGGCCCGACGTGCACATTGCGGGGCAGCGCGTCGCCGTGGATCGGCCCCGGCGTCAGACGGGGAGTCAGCGCCGCCGCGGCCGCGGCGAAGCCGTCCCGGCGCTCCCGCAGATATGCCGCGTCCGCGGGATCGACGGCGTCGCCCGCGAGCCGCAGCCAGCGCTCCACACCGCCCAGCAGCTCGCGGGGCGGCAACGCGAAAGGAGGAGAGGGAAGTGCGTGTACGACGCGCAGCAGCTGCGCCAGGTCCCGCGGCTCGGCGGCCCGTACGGGATCCGGCAACCGGTGCCACACGGTCACCGGATGCCCCTCCACCAGCCGCGCCTCCGGTTCGGCCGCCCGCACCGCCGGCACGCCCGCCCCGGCCAGCCAGCCGGCGATGTCCAGCTCGCGCCGGGCCCGGTCCAGCAACTCCGCGTCCCGGCCCACCTTCACCACGAGGTCACCGGCGGCGAACACCGCGTTCTCGCCGAGGGCGAGGAGCCGTGCGTCCCCGGCCGCGCCCGGCAGCACCCCCGCGGTGGCCAGTACGTCCCGTGCCCGTGCCTCGTCCATCGTCGCGCCTTTCGTGCCGTCCGCACTCTGCCGGTCCTCGGGCCAGTCTCGCATTCGCACAGGTAGGAGGGCGTGCACGGCCCCTTGACGGGGCATCGGCCCTTCACGAACATGAACACGCCAATCGGAGTGGCAAAGGGGCTGATTCCGTGACAGCAGTGGCCGAAGTGCGGCGGCCGGCCGGTCGCCGTGTCGCCGATCGCGGCACGTGGTTCCTGGTCCTGCCCGCCCTGATCCCGATCCTCGTCCTGAGCGTGGGCCCCCTGCTCTACGGCCTCCTGCTCGCCTTCACCGACGCGCAGTCCGGCCGTACCCAGGCCACGCGGTGGATCGGCGGCCTGAACTTCCGCGACCTGCTGCACGACACGCTCTTCTGGGAGTCCTTCCGGATCGGACTGGTCTGGGCGGCCGGCGTCACGGTGCCCCAGTTCCTGCTGGCCCTCGGCCTCGCCCTCCTGCTCGACCAGCCGCTACGGCTGCGTGGGACAGCCCGGGCTCTCGTGATCGTGCCCTGGGCGATGCCCGAGGTCGTCGTCGGCATCATGTGGCGGCTGGTCTACAACCCGGACGCGGGCGTGCTCAACGAGACCCTGCGCGACCTCGGTCTCGGCGACGGCCGGGACTGGCTGAGCGGCCTGGCCACCGCGCTGCCCGCCGTGATCGTCGTCGGCGTCTGGGCGGGCCTGCCGCAGTCCACGGTCGCCCTGCTCGCCGGACTGCAGAACGTCCCGCGCGAACTCCACGAGGCGGCGGCCGTGGACGGCGCGGGCGCCTGGCGCCGCTTCCGCACCGTCACCTGGCCGGCCCTCAGACCGGTGGCCCTCGCCATCACGGCGCTCAACCTGATCTGGAACGTCAACTCCTTCGCCCTGGTGTACGTGCTGACGAGCGGCGGCCCCGGCGGAAAGACCCGGCTGCCGATGCTCTTCGCCTACGAGGAGGCCTTCCGCTACGGCCAGTTCGGCTACGCGGCGGCGATGGGATGCGTGCTGGTGGCGGTCGTCTCGATCCTGCTCGCGCTGTTCCTGGCCGGCCGGCTGCGCGGGGGTGAGGACGCATGAGGGCCCGCCGTGCGGCACGCGCCGGACAGTACGCCGCCCTGCTCGGCTATCTGGTCTTCCTGGCCTTCCCGCTGCTGTGGCTGCTGTCCACCGCGCTCAAAGCACCGCGCGAGCTGGGCAGCCTCCACCCGACCTGGATCCCCCGCCACCCCACCCTCGCCGGTGTCCGGCAGGCCTTCCAGGAGCAGCCGCTGGCACACGCGGCCCTCAACTCCCTGCTGGTGGCGGCCGGGACCGCCGTCGTGGCCGTACTGATCGCGACCCCGATGGCGTACGTCATGGTCCGGCACCGCACCCGGCTCGCCCGGGCCGCGACGGGCTGGGTCGTGGTCAGCCAGGCCTTCCCCTTCGTGCTGGTGATCATCCCGCTGTTCCTGGTGCTGAAGCACCTGCGGCTGATCGACTCCCTGGCCGGACTGGGGGTGGTGTACGTGGTGTGGTCGCTGCCGTTCGCGCTGTGGATGCTCGCCGGGCACGTCCGGGCGGTGCCCGTCGAACTGGAGGAGGCGGCGGCCGTCGACGGTGCCGGGCGGCTGCGGACCCTGGTGTCGGTGACGGCGCCGCTGCTCGCGCCGGGGATCGCGGCCACGGCACTGTTCGCCTTCGTCACCGCCTGGAACGAGTTCTTCTTCGCGCTGGTGCTGCTCAAGAGCCCCACGAAGCAGACCCTCCCGGTGGTCCTCACCCATTTCATCGGCGCCGAGGGCGTGGCCGACCTCGGCCCGCTGGCCGCCGCGGCCTTCCTCGCCACGCTGCCCTCCCTGGCCGTCTTCGCACTCGTCCAGCGAAGGATCACGGGCGGCCTGCTCGCCGGGGCGGTGAAGAGCTGATGCGGACCTCCGTGAAGGCACTCGTGGTGCTCCTGCTGCTCCTCGCCGGCTGCTCCGCGCCGAGCCACCGCGCGGGCGGCCCCATCACCCTGCGCTTCCAGTCCCTCGCCTGGCAGCAGGAGTCCGTCGCCGCGAACAAGGCGCTGGTGCAGGAGTGGAACGCCACCCATCCAGGCGTCAAGGTCGAGTACGTCCAGGGCAGTTGGGACGGTGTGCACGACCAGTTGCTCACCTCCTTCGAGGGCGGCGAGGCCCCGGACGTCATCCACGACGCCTCCGACGACCTCGCGGACTTCGCCTACGGCGGCTACCTCGCCGACCTGACCGGCCTGCTGCCCGCGCGCCTCGAGGCCGGCATCCCGCGCAGCAGCTGGGACACCGCCACCTTCGGGCACGGCGTCTACGGCGTGCCCTTCCTCCAGGAACCCCGGGTGCTCATCGCCGACGCCGACCGGCTGCGCGGCGCCGACGTCCGCATCCCCACGCCGGCACACCCCTGGAGCTGGGCGGAGTTCCGGCAGGTCACCAAGAAGCTCAGCGGGCCCGGGAGGTACGGGGTGGCCTGGCCGCTGAAGGAGCCCGTCTCCGCCACGCTCAACCTCTCCCTCTCCACGGGCGGACAGCTCTTCCACCGGGACGCCGACGGCCGAGTGGCCGTGCGCTTCACCGCGGCCGACGCGGTGATGCCCCGCACCGTGCACGACCAGGTCGCCACCGACCACAGCGCCCCCGCCGCGACCCTGGGCAGCGGCGGCTCGGACACGCTGCCCGGCCTCTTCGGGGGGCGGTACGCGATGGTGCCGCTGGGCTTCTCCTACCGCCAGCAGATCGTGCAGCAGGCCCCGAAGGGCTTCCACTGGAAGGTGCTGCCCGCCCCGGTGGGCGCCGACGGGCTCAGCCAGGGCGTCAGCCCGCAGACCCTGTCCGTCTCCGCGGACTGCCCGCACAAGAAGGAAGCCGCCGCGTTCATCGACTTCCTGCTGCGCCCGAAGAACATGGTCCGCCTCGCCCTCGGCGACTGGATGCTGCCCACCGGCACCCAGGCCCTGAAGGACCCCGCCCTGCACACCGCCCGGTACGGCTGGGCCACCGGCACCGCCCTCGCGGCCCACCTGCGCCCGGCACCCGCCCAGTCCGTCCGCGGCTACCCGGAATGGAAGGACAAGGTGGCCACCCCCGCCTTGCAGGAGTACTACAGCGGCGCCATCGGCCTCGACACCCTGCGCAGACGCCTGGAGAAGGACGGCAACCTGGTCCTGGCCCGGTACCAGCGCTGAGTCCGGGCCGCCGGGAGGCGGCTGGTCGCCCGGACCACGCCGCCCGGTCGAGCCGCGAGGGCCCGCCGGCTCCCGGGGGAGACGGCGGGCCCTCGCGGGACAGGGGGCGGGATCAGACCGGCAGCCGCTCCTCCGGCCCGCGGGCCGGAGCCACGGCCGGCGCCGGGGCCTCGTCGTGGGTGAGGTCGGGCAGGCGGTGCAGCCACTTCGGCAGGTACCAGTTGCGTTCGCCGAGCAGCGCCATCACCGCCGGCAGCAGCACCCCGCGGATGACCGTCGCGTCGATGAGGACCGCCGCGGCCAGGCCCACACCCATCTGCTTCATGGACTGCATCGACAACGTGCCGAAGATCGCGAAGACGGCGACCATGATGACCGCGGCGCTGGTGACGACGCCGGCCGTGGTGACCACGCCGTGCCGGATCGCGTCCTTGGTGTCCCGGCCGCGCAGCCGGGCCTCACGGATCCGGGAGACGACGAACACGTGGTAGTCCATCGACAGCCCGAACAGGATGACGAAGAGGAACAGCGGCAGCCAGGTCACGATCGCGCCGACCCCCTCCGCGCCCACCAGCGAGGCACCCCAGCCGTGCTGGAAGACGGCGACGAGGACACCGTAGGCGGCGGCCACCGACAACAGGTTGAGCACGATCGACGTGATCGCGACGGTCAGCGAGCGGAACGACAGCAGCATCAGCAGGAAGGCGAAGACGACCACGAACGCGAAGACCGGGACGACGGAGCCGAGCAGCTGGTCGTTGAAGTCCTGGTTGCCGGCCACCTGTCCGGTGATCGGCGCCTGCACGCCGTCGACCTTGCCGAGCGTGGCGGGCCGGACCTCGTCGCGCAGCTTGTCCAGGCTCTTCACCGCCCGGTCCATGTCGGAGCCGCCGACCAGCGGCACGGAGACCAGGGCGACGTTCTGCGCCTCGTGCAGCCGGATGTCGACCGGGCCGCGCGAGGCACCCGAGGCGATCGCCTGCTTCTTGAACTCGGCCAGCGCCTGGCGTACGTCGGGCGCGTCGATGTCCTTGGCCCGGACGACGACCTCGGCCGGCTCGCTGCCGCCGGGGAAGGCGTCGTTGACACGGTCGTACGTCTGCACGATCGGCAGCGACGAGCCGAACTCCTGGTCCAGGGTGAGCTGCTGGGTCTTCATGCCCAGCGCGGGGGCGGCGATCGCCAGCAGCGCGCCGGCCGCCACGAGGACGGAGATCAGCGGCCGGGCCAGCACGCCCCGCAGCACGGCCGTCCAGAACCGGCTGCCCTCGTTCGCGGACCGCTTCCCGCGCCGGCGGCTCAGGAACGGGATCCGGCCCTTCTCGACCCGCTCGCCGAGCAGCGACAGCAGCGCGGGCAGGACGGTCACCGAGCCGACCATGGCGACGGCGACCACCATCAGCGAGGCCAGGCCCATCGCCTCGAACTCGGCGAGCCCGGTGAACAGCATGCCCGCCATCGCCACGCACACCGTGACCCCGGAGACGATGACGGCCCGGCCACTGGTGGCGGCGGCGATCCGCAGCGCGGTGCCCGCGTCCCGGCCGGCGGCCCGCTCCTCACGCTCGCGGCGCAGGTAGAACAGGCAGTAGTCGACCCCGACGGCCATACCGACCAGCAGCATCACGGAGTTGGCGGTGTCGCTCATCGGCTGCAGATGGCTGACCAGGCCCATCAGCCCCATCGTCGCCATGATCGCGGTGATCGCCAGCGCCACCGGCAGCAGCGCGGCCACCAGCGCGCCGAACGCGATCAGCAGGATGCCGAACGCCACCGGCACCGCGGAGTACTCGGCCTGCTGGAAGTCGTTGCCGAAGGCGTCCTTGTACTGCTTCTGCATGCTGGCGCCGCCGATCTCCTCGATCCGCAGGGAGCCATGCGCCTTCTGCACCCCGGCGACGGCGTGCAGCACCGGCTCGACCCGGTCGACGGCCGTCTCGGCGTCCCCGCGCATGTCGAACCGCACCAGCGCGCTGCGGCCGTCCCGGGAGACGGTGTGCGTGTCGTACGGCGAGGTCACGGCCGTGACCTTCCCGGTCCCCCCGACGGCCTTCATCACGTCGGCGACGGCGGCCCGGAACTCGGCCGAAGTCGCGGTCACCGACCCTGACTCGGCCTGGATCAGGACGCTCTCCCCGGCCGGCTCCTTGATCCCCGCGTCGGCGATGATCCGTGCGGCGGTGTGGGTCTCGCCCTTGAGCTGGTCGCCCTCGTCCACGTCGACCCGGCCCGCCGCCGAGCCCAGTCCCATCGCCAGGACGACGAACAACACCCATATGCCGACGGCCGCCCAGCGGTGCCGGGCGCTCCAGCCGCCGGCCCGGGCCGCCAGCCCCCGTACCCGCGCGTCCCTGTTCCCCATGACGGGCCTTCCCCCTCGTGTGCGGTGGCGGCCCCCTGCCGCCACCTCCGTGCTCCGGATCGACGGTATGGGCCGTACCGGGCCGTCTCGTCGTGCTGCCCGGTGAAGTACGGGGCGGCGGGCTCATCGCTCAGGAGGACGGCGGGCCCTTACATCTATCGGTCGTTCTCCGGGACGCCTCTCAGGGATGCCGGTGGCTGTCCGATCCGCCGACAGAGATCCACTTTGTGATTACGAAACCTTGTTGAACAAGTCACAGCTGCGTGTAGGAGTTGATCCGTACCCGCTGATCCGCCAGAGTTTCGCGCAACCCGGCGCACGCCGGGCGCACGGCCGTCGTGCCCGCCCCCACGGGGCACGACGGCCGTTCTAGGCTGGCCGGATGACGACCTATGCGGCGCTGCTGCGCGGAATCAACGTCGGCGGCAGCAGAAAGCTCCCCATGGCCGAGCTGCGCACCCTGCTGAGCGGACTCGGACACACCGGCGTACGCACCCATCTGCAGAGCGGCCAGGCCGTCTTCGCCACCGAACGCGGCGACGAGGAGTCGCTGGGGGCGGAGCTGAGCCGGGCCGTCGAGGAGCGGTTCGGTTTCCCGGTCGACGTGATCGTGCGCGACCACACCTATCTGAAGGCGGTCGCCGACAACTGCCCGTTCCCGGCCGCCGGCCTGGAGGCCAGACAGCTGCACGTCACCTACTTCTCCGCGCCCGTCACCGAGGACCGCTTCGCGGCGATCGACCAGGCCGCCCACCTCCCGGAGGAGTTCCGGCTGGGCGACCGCTGCCTGTACCTGTACGCCCCGGACGGCGTCGGCCGGTCCAAGCTGGCCGAGGCGCTGTCCCGGCCGTCGAGCACCAGGGGCGTGATCGCGACCAGCCGGAACTGGAACACCGTGGTCAAGCTGGTCGAGCTGACGGCACCGGAAGCCTGACGGTCCGCGGGCCGAGGAAGGGGGCCCGGGACAGGATCTCGCGGGGCACCGCGAGCCGCGGGTCCGCGTGCAGGCGTCGCAGCTCCGCCGCCGGACCGGCGGCGGCCACCGCGTCGATCAGCGCGAGGTCGTCCTCGGTGAGCGTGCCGAACTCCTGCTCTCCCGCCATGCCCCAGCCGTCCCAGGGCAGCGGCTCGGTGCCGTTCAGCGCGGCCAGGTCCAGCACGACGCTGTTCAGCACGAGCCCCGTGCCGCGCAGACCCGGTACGCCCCACACGCCGAAACTCTCCGGATCGGCCTGCCCGGTCCGGCAGGCACGCCATGCCTGCCCGGCGACGACGAACTGGTCCCGGGGCACGTCCAGCGGGTCGAACGGCACGTCGTAGGACGGGTGGTGGACCTGCGCGTCGGCCAGCCGCCAGGTGCCGCCGGGAAGCCGGTACTCGGTCACCCAGTGGTCCTCGTGGAAGCCGTCGACGAAGTACCGGGCGTAGCCGCCGCGCAGTCGCGCCGGGGTGCCGGTGGCCCGCAGCAGCGAGCAGAGCAGCAGCGCATAGTCCCGGCAGGTGCCGACGAACCGCTCCTCGTACGGCCGTTCCTCGGTGAGCGGGGTGCCCCCGCGCTCGCGCAGGATGCGCAGGATCTCCGTGACGTACCGGGACTCGGCGTCGTGGTGCAGCCGTTCCTCCGCGACGGCGTACCCGAAGCGCTCGCCCTCCAGCCGGTGCAGGATCAGCCCGCGCACCATCGCGGCCAGCCGGCGCGGATCACGTGGCAGGGCGCCGACGTCCAGGTCCCCCGGGTCGCTGTACGGCGTCTGCCGCAGACAGAAGTCGAAGTCGTCCATGCCCCGCACGGTTCTCCCTGCCCCAGGGGAAAGGTCAAACACATCTGTGCGAGGCTCTGCCCCATGCGTTACATCGTCATCGGGGCGGGAGCGGTCGGCGGCACCGTCGGCGGACGGCTGGCCCAGGCCGGCCACGAGGTCGTGCTCGTCGCACGCGGCAGGCATCTGGCGGCACTGCGCGAGCACGGACTGCGGCTGCGGGTGCCGCAGGGCGAGCTGACGCAGCGGCTGCCCGCGGTCGACGGGCCGGCCGAGCTCGGCGAGCTGCGCGCCGACGATGTCCTCGTCCTCGCCGTGAAGACCCAGGACACCGTGCCGGCCCTGGAGGCCTGGGCGGACGTGCCGGTCGCGGGCGGTGGAACGGCGGCCGAACTCCTGCCGCTGGTCTGCCTGCAGAACGGCGTCGAGGGCGGACGCCTGGCGCTGCGCCGCTTCCGGCACGTGTACGGCGTCTGCGTCTGGCTGCCCTCGACCCATCTGGAACCCGGGGTGGTCTCCGCCGCCGGCACCCCGCTCACCGGCGTCCTGCACCTCGGCCGGCTCCCGCACGGCACCGACGACACCGCCCACCGGATCGCCGCCGACCTCCGGGTCGCGCACTTCGAGGCGCCGGTCGTGCCCGACGTGGCCCGCTGGCAGTACGCCAAGCTGCTCGGAAACCTCTCCAACGCGCTGGAGGCGGTGAGCGGTCCCGTCGACAGCGAGGAGGCGCGTGGGCTGTACGCGCGCGTGCGCGCCGAGGGGGAGGCCGTGCTCGCCGCGGCAGGCATCGCCTGCGCGAGCCCGGAGGAACAGCGGGCGGCACGCGGCGACAAGGTCACCCTGGTGCCGCTGGACGGCGCCCCGCGCGGGGGTGGCTCCTCCTGGCAGTCCCTCGTCCGGGGCACCGGCAGCATCGAGGCCGACCATCTCAACGGCGAGATCGTCCTGCTCGGCCGGCTGCACGGCGTACCGACCCCGCTGAACGAACTGCTGCAGCGGCTCGCGGGCCGGTTCGCGCGGGAGCGCCGGGCCGCCGGGTCGATGCCGGTCGCGGAGCTGGTGCGCAGGGCCGACGAGGCGGTACGGAACGGAAGTTGATCCTCCGGCCGGTCTGGCGTTTCGTGTCTCCCGGGAGCGCGCGGGGGCGTACGTACCCGCGCGCGGGAAAGTGGGGAGGGGCACGGTGGGGGACGTCGCGGAGAATGCCGGGGAGCGGCTGGCGGCACGGTTCGCGGCGGACCGGCCGCATCTGTCGGCCGTCGCCCACCGGCTGCTCGGCTCGGCCGCCGAGGCCGACGACGCCCTGCAGGAGGCGTGGCTGCGCGCCCGGCAGGCGGACATCGACGCGGTCGAGAACCTCACCGCCTGGCTGACCACCGTCGTGACCCGGGTCTGTCTGAACCTGCTGCGGGCCCGGCGCAACCGGCGCGAGGAGTTCCTCGACGCGGGCGCCGACGCGCACGCCCACGACCGTGCCCGCGAGCGTGCTCACGCACCGGGCCCGGCGGGCCCGCACGAGGCCGGTGACCCCGTCCGGGAGGCGCTGCTGGCCGACGAGGTCGGCGTCGCGCTGCTGGTCGTCCTCGACACCCTCGGCCCGGCCGAACGGGTGGCCTTCGTGCTGCACGACATGTTCGCGGTGCCCTTCGACGAGATCGCCCCGCTGATCGAGAAGACCCCGGCCGCCACCCGGCAGCTCGCCGCCCGCGCCCGGCGCCGCGTACGGGGCCGCCCGTCCACGCCCACGGCCGACGCCGGGCGCCGCCACGCGGCCGTGGAAGCGTTCCTCGCCGCGACCCGCGGCGGCGACTTCACGGCCCTGGTCGCCCTGCTCGACCCGGACGTGGTGCTGCACGCCGACGCCCGCGTGGTGCCCACGCCCGAGCCGATCACCCTGCGGGGCGCCGAGCCCGTCGCCCGCGGCGCCATGGCCGCCATGGCCCGCGCCCGGTCGGCGGGCCTCGCCCTGCTCGACGGCCGGATCGGCCTGGTCATGACGGAGCACGGCCGCCTGCGCCTGGCCCTGGCCTTCACCTTCGGCACGGACGGCCGGATGACCCGGATCGTCGTCACGGCGGACCCGGTACGGCTGGGCGCGACCGGGATCGGGGTCGTGGGCGGGGACGCGGAGGGGGCGACCGAACGGCGGCGGGCCGGTGGGACCGACAGTCGGCGCGGCGAAAGTGGGCCAACGGAACAGGCGGTGAATGGGCCGGGTGTGCGACCCAATGACGGACTACCGTCGCCGTCATGAGCCACCGTGACACCGCCACCACCACCGCCACCGATGCCGGTACCGACGACGCGCCGACCCGGGTCGACCTCTTCTTCGACCCGGCCTGCCCCTTCGCCTGGATCACCTCCCGCTGGCTGCTCGAGGTCGAGCGGCTGCGCCCGCTCGACCTCCGGTTCCGGGTGATGAGCCTGTACCTGCACAACACCGGCAACGAACTGCCCGACTGGTACCGCGACTTGGTGGACCGGTCCGTCGGCCCGGTGCGGGTCGCCGTGGCCGCCGCCGAACGGCACGGCGAGAAGGTGCTCGGCGACCTCTACACCGCGTTCGGGACCCGCATCCACGAACGCGGTACCGACGACTTCGACCTGGTGATCAGCGAGTCGCTCGCCGAACTCGGGCTCGCCGCCGAACTGTCGGCCGCCGCCCACGACCCCTCGTACGACGACGCGGTCCGCCGCAGCCACGAGGCCGGCGTGGAACCGGAGTCGGGCGGCTACGTCGGCACCCCGACCCTGCACGTCGACGGCGCGGTGTGGTTCGGGCCCGTGCTGCGCGCCGTGCCCCGCGGCCCCGCCGCGGCCGAACTCTTCGACGCCTTCCGGGTGATGGCCCGCCATCCCGACGTCTTCGAACTCAAGCGCACCCGCACCGGATCCCTCCGCTTCGACTGAGCGGAATCCGTTTGGCCGATAAACGCCCCTCGGCCGCCGCGCGTACGCCACACCTGTGACACGCGGGCCGCGACCGACGCTGAACGAGACGCCGCCGCCGGTCCGACGTCGCAGGGGAGCGCCGGACCGCGGCGGCCATTACCACGGTCCCGCCCCGGGAGGGCCCGGCTCACCGAACCCCGCGACAAACCGCAAGGCTGTCCCTAGGGTGAAGGACGCGGACCGGTCGGAGGGGGACGATGCACGTGACGGGCAGGCCATTACCGTCGTTGCCGCAGTACCGCAAAGACGGAGTGACACGGCGGCTGAGTGCCTCGGTGCACCTCGACGACGACTTCGCCCTCTACGTCGACCGGGCGCTCACCGGCGATCGGCTCGACGCCCTCGGGCTGAGCCTCGGCATCAACTTCGTGGCACTCGCCCGGCACGCGCGCGTGGCCACCCGGCGCCGCGCCGCCCTCGACCGCCGGCTCGCCCTCCTCGCAGCGGTCGTACCCCTCGCGCTCCTCCTCGCCCTCTGGGGGCTGGTCAACGGACACGCATCACTCGGATGGGTGGCGATTTTCGGCCCACTCGGCGCCTACGCGGTCGCCTGGGCGCTGGTCCACCACAAGGAGGCCCGAGGACGCAAGACGGCACGGGAGGTGTTCCTCTCCGCCGAGAGACCGGAGAAGACCGCACCCCCGGTGGAGCCCGAGGCCGAGGCCGCCCTGACCGAACTGAAACGCGCCAACGTGCTGCCCTACGCGGACGCGGCCGCCTACACCAAGCCGTTCGTCGGCAGCGGCGACAAGATCAAGGAGGTGGTCTGGCAGCCGATCGACGTCAGCAGGCCCGCCGACGCCCCCGGCGGCGGAAAGCTCCCGCTGCTCCCGTTCGACGCCATCGACCTGCACACCTACGTGGCACGCCACATGGAGAACGTCTCCGGTCTGCAGGGACTGCGGGCCAGGAACCGGCTCTACGTCCTCGGCAGCAACGCCCACCTCATCCCTGACCTGGTGCCCGACCGCACCCGGCGGCCCCGCGCCCAGATACCCAAGCAGTTCGTCCAGGCGGGCCTGCAGACACCCGGCGCGGGCATGCGCACCCACCTGTGCCTGGAGCGCATCGGCGAGGGCGGACGGCTCATCGTCTCCATGTACCTGCGGGCGATCCTCCAGCCGCCCAGCCTGACCTGGGAGGTCGCCGCCTACGCGATACCGCCGCTGGACGGCCGTTTCTACCGCGTGGACCGGCTCCCGGTGGCCCCCTTCGAACACCGGTGGGACCTCATCCGGTACGCCACCCGCCGCACCGGCCCGGAACTGCGCGGCGCCCTCGGCCGCATCCAGCGCCGGCACCGCTGGCACAGCGACCACGAAAGGGCGCTGGCCAGGGACAGGCGCGGCATCACCAAGCAGCACGTCCGGTACGACTACGGCGCCACCGGCAGCCTCCGCGAGGACCTCGGCGCGTGGGACGAGGCGGGCTACGCCGAACGCACCGACGCGCAGGACTTCCTGTTCCGGCTCCAGCAGGGCGTACTCGTCGCCACGGAACGGTTCCTCGAGGACCACAACATCGACACCAGCTCCTACGACAAGGCCCTCCAGGTCATCAGCACGCAGACCTACAACATCGGTAACGTCAGCGGTCCCAGCATCTTCGGCAACCAGGGCTCGATCGCCGTGGCCGGGCAACAGGGGCCCGGGCCCCACGGCGCACCGCCGGGGGGCGGACCGGGGCCCGCGGCGCCCGGCTCGCCCGCGCCGAGACCCTGAGCGCCGTCCGCTGACGGCCCTTTCGATCCACCACGCTTCCTTCGTCACGATCAAGGACAGGACATGAGCACCTACAACTTCGGAAACGTGAGCGGCCCCGCCCAGTTCGGCGATCACGGCCGTATGCAGATCAACCACTACGCGCCGGACCTGGAGGCCCTCATGGGCCTCGCCGACCGGCTCACCGCGGCGCTGCGCGCCGAGTACCCGGGGCTCGTCGACCGCGGCGAGGTCATCCAGGGCGCGCTGGAGGAGTCCGCCGAGGACGGGCTGCCCCCCAACCGGGGCCGGATCCGCTCCGCGCTGGAGACCATCAGCATCGGCGCCGCGGCCGGCACCGCCAGCCTCACCTTCACCCAGCAGCTCCTGCACGCCATGGGGCTGTGAGGCCGGGGCCCCGCCGCCACGGGGCCCCGGTCCCCCTCAGCTCCCTACTTCGCCCGTACCACCGCCCGGACCCCGCCTCCGAGATCCAGTTCCAGACCGGACCGCAGCGGCACGGTCTGACCGGGCTCGACCTTCTGCACGGTGCCGTCGGAGCGGGTGCCCGTCCAGGTCGCCTGCGAACGGTTGGCGATGCCGAACCGCCCCGGCTTCTTGGGGTGTTCGACCAGCTCCGCCACCAGCGCCGCGTCCGAGCAGTCGTGCCGCGTCGGCTCGGGCAGCAGATGGTGGGCCTGCACCCGGGCCGCGCGGCGCAGCCGGATGTGGTGTTCGGTGCGCGGCGGGGGAGTGGTCACCGTCAGCCGCGGCGGCAGCACCAGCCGGGCCCCGCACCCCCAGCAGCCCCGCGGCGGCGGATTCTCGCCGGGCTCGGTCATGTTCTGCCGCCCGCACGACGCGCACTCCACCACCGCGTCCAGCACCGCCCGCAGGGCGTCACGCCACTCCGACTCCCGTACCCGGGCGGCCGGATCGCGCAGCCCGAGCGTGAACGACCGCCGGAACAGCTCCTGCAGCCTGCCCGGCGCCGCGCCCCAGGTGGCCAGCACGGTCGTGTGCTCCACCGGGTCGGGCGCGTTGGAGCCGTCGACCGGGTCGAACACGAACAGCGGGCTCTTTCCGTACAGCTTCCGCTCGGCCGCCTCGTCCAGGCAGTGGATGCCCAGCTCCAGCCGGCCCTTCAACGGGTGATGGTTCATCAGGAACATGAACAGCAGGACGGCGAGCGAATGCAGGTCCGACTGGGTGCCGGGCCGGGCACCCGTGTCACCCCGCACCAGCTCGGGAGCCATGAACTCCATGGTCCCCGAGATGCCGCTGGCGTCGCCCTCCACCACCGCGTTGTCGTTGTCGCAGACCAGGACGTCGCCGGTGTCCGGGTCGAAGAAGATGTTGCCCCAGGAGATGTCCCGGTAGGCGATGCCCCGGGAGTGCAGCGCCTGGTAGGCCTCCACGGTGTACAGACAGGCCGTCAGCAGCGCGCCGGGGCTGGTGCGCAACTGCCGCCGGAACAGCGCCGGGAGCCCCTTGTAGCGGTCCGGGCGCAGACCCATCAGATACCCGAACGAGCCGCGGTACGGCGGCACGAAGGCCTCCGGCCACAGGAAGCGGTCGTCGGCGAAGTCCCGGGTGACCAGCTCCCGCACGACCGCCTCCTGCTCCGGGGTCGCGCAGGTCGGGTAGTACCACTTCAGCGCCCGCTCACCGTCCGGTGTGCGGACCCGGTACACCTCGCCCTGGCCGCCCGCGCCGAGGAAGCCGACGATCTCGGCCTCGTCACCGCTCTCCACCACGAGGCGCGTCCCGCCATCGAGCATGCCGCTCATCTACGTCTCCGTCCTCCGTTCCCTGTCCACGTCGTCGCTGCGCCGCTCGGCCGCCGCCTCGGCTTCCGTCTCCGCCGCCTCGGCTTCCGTCCCCGCCGTCTCGGTCTCCGGCCCGGTCCCGGGAGCCGTCGGTGTCCGCTCTCCCTCGTGCTCGGGGCGTACCGCCGCCGCCAGGGTCGTGTCGTCGCCGGAGTAGCGCGAGGCCTGGGCGAGCCACTCGGGGAGGGCCTCGCGGACGCCCGTGCTGCCCGCCTCGGTGAGGCGGCCGGCCAGGCCCGCCACGAAGTCCGGGTAGCCGTCGGCCGACGCGAAGCTCTTCGACAGGCCGTCCGTGGACAGCACCACCAGGCGCGGGGCGCGGGCCTCCTCGAACACCGGCGCCCAGTGCATCCGCATCGCCCGCCACGCCTCCCGCCCGCACAGCGACTCGGTCTCGTCGCCCAGGTCCTCCTCGGCGGGCGCGAGCGGCCGGCTCAGTGTGCCGTCGTGCTCGACCACCGCGAGGTCCCCGTCCCCGATCTGCCAGGCCACGAACAGCCACGGTGTGAGCACCGCGCCGATCAGCGTCGTGCCGTACAGCACGAGCTTGTCCTGCGAGGACGGCTGACCGCCCCGCCGGGGCGCCTCCTTCCCCTCCGGGGGATGGCGGTCCCAGTGGCCGAGGGCCGCCTGCCGCCACTCCTGCACCAGGGCGCGCGGGAAGTCGTCCCGCGCGTACGTCATCAGCCGGGACAGCCGCCCCGGTTCATGGCAGTCGTGGGCCGCCCGTCCGAAGCCGGCGGCCAGTGCCAGGAACCGGTCGACGGCGAACCGCGCACCCAGCCCGCTGCGCGCGTGCACCGCCGAGCCGTGGCCGTCCGCCACCGCGAGGACCAGCGGATCCTCACCGGACCCGGTGCCCCGGCAGTCGTACCAGTCCTGGTTGTGGCGCTTGCCGACCCCCTGGACGCTGTCGGCCAGCATCTCCCACCGTCGCACCCCGAGCGTCACCACACGTCGTCGTCATCGTCGTCGTCCAGCACCGGCGGCGCGAACGGCTGCTTCGCCATGTTCACCCCGGAGCCGTCGCCCGCGACCGGCTGCGAGGCCGCCTTCACGGCCGCGGTCGACGCCCACCGGATCGCCGCCGCCAGCTGCTTGGGACTGTTGGCGTCCAGCGGCTGCAGCTCCGGGTTGC
Organism: Streptomyces sp. NPDC052301; assembly: GCF_044593395.1. Classification (NCBI taxonomy): domain Bacteria; kingdom Bacillati; phylum Actinomycetota; class Actinomycetes; order Kitasatosporales; family Streptomycetaceae; genus Streptomyces; species Streptomyces sp. NPDC052301. Next base: position 313,074 of record NZ_JBIUBE010000003.1, read on the forward strand.
CGAGGAACTCCTGCAGCACGTCCCGGTCCGCGTCCCCGCCGATCGCGATGGCCACCCGCACCGCCTTGCGGCCCCACGGCGTGGCGTCGACGGCCTTCAGGCCCTCCTTCCAGTCGTCGGTGGGCCCTCCGTCCGACACCAGCGCCAGCACCGGCTTCAGCGCCCGCTGGGGCATCGGTGGGGTCTGCAGCTCCCGGGCCACCAGGTGCAGCGCCTCACCGAGGTTGGTCATGCCGTCGACCTGCACGTCCTGCCAGGTGAAGTCGTCCACCGGGACCGGGGTCTGGTGGTGCCACCGCGCGGTCGTGGAAAAGGTGATCGTGCGCAGCAGCAGCTGGGCCGCGGGGTTGTCGTGGGCCACCGACCGCATCTCCGGAACGGCCTCTCTGATCGCGTAGTTCAACTTGGCGATCTTCTCGCCCTGCATCGAGTACGAGCAGTCGAGCAGCCAGATGAAGTGGACCGGCCGGTTGGCCATCGGCCCGCCGGGAATGTCACTCACGCCGTCGTTCCTCTCTTCTCTTCACATCTGTCTTCACGTCTGTTCGAGGGAGCCGGGCCCCCTCACGCCAGCAGCAGCCGGGCCGTGTACGCGAGGGCGGCCGCCGCCAGCACCAGAGCGGTGACGAACAGGCCCGCCATGACCCGCCGGGCACGGCCGACGGGCGGGGTGACGTGGTTCATGCCGGGCTGTACCTGCCTTCCCTGTCGCCGTCCGGCCGCCTTCGGGGCCGCGGGAACCGTCCGGGCCCGGCGCCGCCGGGCTGCCGGATCAGCGGGCCGGTGCGCAGCCCGGAGGCCGCGAGCAGCCACAGCACCGGTTCGGCCGCCCGGCGCTGCTCGCTGTCCAGCGGCCCGGTGCCGGTGGCCGTGTAGGCGCTGACCGCCCAGTAGCGGGCCGCCCCGACGTCATGGCCGAGGGCCCGCACCAGCGCGCCCAGGCCGATGTCGCCGAGCCAGCCGTCGATCCGGGCACCCGGGACCGGCAGCGAGGTCAGCTGCTCCAGCACGTCGCGCTTGGTGACCACGGTGGCCACCGGCAGCCGGCGCCGCCGCCCGGTCAGCGCGGCCAGCTCGCCGGTCAGCCGCTGGTACGTCTCCCACGGCCCCTGCGCCGAGGGCCGCGCCCGGTCCGCCCGCTCGGTGTCCGCCGGGCTCAGCCGGCCGCGCACCGTGGGATCGGCCAGCACGTCGGCGACCAGCACCACCCCGTCCGCGTGCCCCAGGTAACGCTGGGCGCGCACCCGTTCGGCATCGCTCACCGACTCGCCCATCGGGTCGTACAGGTACAGCAGCCGGCGCCGCCGTCCCCGGGACACCGTGAGCATCAGCGCGCGCGGGGGGCCGCCCGTCGTGGCGTGCGCCCAGCCGGCACCGGTCAGCTGCCGGCTGAGCCCCGTGTGGGAGCGCCGGTCGTCGGCGGAGGCGTACGTCACCCCCAGCTCGCCCTCCCGTGCCCAGGACTGCAGCCCCTCGACCATGGCCGCCATCAGCATCGTCTTGCCCGAGGAGGTTCCGCCGACCAGCGGGGCGTGCACCACACGGGTGGTGCCCACCGCGTCGGGCAGGACCTGCTCGCACGCGGGACACAGCGTGGACAGCCTGCCGCGCCCGGTGATCCGGGTGGCCGGCAGCCGCCGGCCGCAGCCGCAGACGTGCCACAGGACGCCGTACCGCCCGGGCCGCAACTCGGCGTGCCGCGACGGGCAGTCGGGACAGCGGTGCACGGCCAGCGGGGCAGGGGCGTAACAGCCGGGGTGGGGACACTTGATCCGGATGCCGCGCAGCAGCGCCCAGCCGCGCTCCACCCCGCGCAGCACCGGCACCCCCGCAGCCCAGCCGAGCCACAGCACGCCCAGCAGCAGGCCGAAGACCAGCAGGCCCCAGCCGAGCAGCACGGTCGCCAGCACCGCGCCGACCAGTGTGCCCGCCGCCGTGCCCGGCGCGATCAGGGTGATCAGCAGGAGCCGGGTGAACGGCACCGAGCCGCGCCGGCCGGCCGGACGCCGCCCGCGGAACAGGTTCGGCACGATCCGGTCCATCCACGGATCGCTGAACGCCCGCCACAACAACCGCATGCCGTCCCGCCCGGCCGAGACGGCGTCCACCCACGACTGCCGCCACCAGTAGGCGAGCTGGGCCGGTTCCGGGCCGCCCGCGCCGGGCAGGCGCGGGTCCGGGCGGCCCGCCTCCCACGGCCCGAGGCTCCGCCACACCCCGCTCACGCCCCGGCCGAGGAACTCCCACAGTGTCCGCAGCAGACACACCGCCGCGGCGACCACCCCCGCCCAGACGCACACGACCTCCGCCACCTGCACGGCGATCTGCATCCCCGGACCTCCCCCGAAGCCGTCGGCCTCGTTCACGGCGCACCGCCGTCGACGGGCGGCTGTACATCCCCGTACCAGGTCGCGGGCCGCTCCTCGCGCCGGCCGCGCCCGGTCAGCCGGCCCGCCAGCCGGCCGAACGCGCCCGGCCGGTTCCACGCGTGGTACGCGTCCAGCCGGCCCCGGCCGATGCGCCGCAACGCCTCCTCGACCGCCGTCCGGTCCTCCTCGCGCAACGCCCGTACGACCGGCCGCAACACCTTCGTCAGCAGGGCCGTCCGGGTCGCCGCCCACGCGGCATGGGTGTCCGGGTAGGCGCTCCAGTCGCAGAAGCGGGCGGCGACGTACGACGGCACCGTGCGCAGCCGCTGCATCACCTCGTCCCCGCGCGCCACCCGCTCGTACGCGGCCAGCAGCTCCGCATCACCCGAGCGGGCCAGCGCGTACAGCTCGCTCTCCGGCGCGGGCGTGAGCAGCAACCGCCGCGCGAGGGCGTCGTACAGCCGCCGGGTGACCTGCTCGGGCACGGGCTCGACCGCGCCGTCGCGCAGCACCCGGACCCGCTCCACCCAGTTCTCGCCCTCGCCGTCGGCCCCCAGCAGCGCCGCGAACTCCAGCAGGAGCAGCGGCGCCCGGTGCGCGGGGAGCAGCTCGGTGGTGAAACAGCGCAGCAGTTCGGTGGCGAGCACCGGTACGTCGGGGTCGTCGGCCGGGGCGGCGAGCGCGGCCTCGACCAGCAGGTCCCGGGTGCCGGCGAGCCGGTGCGCGTCCGAGCCCAGCTCGTTCAGCAGCAGGCTCGCCTCCGCACCGGTGGGCGGGCCGGCGGGCCACACCAGGTGGAACGCCGTGCGCAGGACGGACGGGTCGGCGTGCGGGGAGACCCCGGCGGCGCGCAGCACGGCGTGACAGCGGCCGAGCCGGTCCTCACCGGGCCGCGCCGGCGCCCCCTCCAGCACGCACATCCGCAGGTGCGGGACACCGGGGTCCAGGCTCACCGGCAGGCCCGACCCCACGAGCTGGGCGGCGACCCCGGGCGGATGGGCCGCCGCGAGCGCGTCCAGCGCCCCGAACAGCGCCGCCCGCAGGGCGGGATGAGCGTGGACGGCGTCGAGGAGGGCGGGAGGACAGGCGGGCTCACCGTCCTGGCGTGCCCGGTGGCCGCCGTGTCCGGCGGTGTGGGGCGACGACGGCGCGCCCGGGAGGCTGCCCGCGTCCGCGGGTTCACCGGTGGGCGCCGCCTGCCGTTCGCCTCCGTCCCCGGGCGCGCTCCGCGCCGTCCCGCCGCTCACCAGGTCCCGGGCGATCCGTCCCGCGAAGTCCGGGAGCACGTCCTGGCAGTCGACGTCGAGCAGGTCGGCGACCCGCAGCAGCGCCAGCGGCCGGCCGGTCGCCGACTCCGCCGGGTCGGCGATGCCGCGCCGCAGGGCCGGTGCGAGGTCCCGGGCCAGGGCGGTCCGCACCCCGGGGGTCAGCGAGCCCGCGCCCAGCGCCGGCACCGGGCCCGGCCCGTGCACGGCCATGGTCAGCACCCGTGCGGCGAGTGGCGCCGACACGGCGGTGGGCACCCGCCGGTCCAGCCGGGTCAACAGCGCGCCCAGCGCGGCGGGTTCTTCGTCGAGCGGCGTACCGGTGGGGGAGTGACGGGCGGCCGGAGCGGCCTCACCGAACCGCCCGTTCCCGCCGAACGGTGCGATGTCTCCTCCCCGCTCCCGCGCCAGCTCCGCGACCACCGCGGTCAGGGTCTCCTCCGGCAGGGTGGACGCGTGGTCGGCGGTCCAGCGGGCGGCCGCCGCGCGGGCGTCCGCGCGCAGGGCGATGCCGTCGGCCAGCGCGGCCACGGCGAGCGGCCCCAGCTCGCCGGACGTCTCGCGGAACAGCTCCGGCCGCCCGGCCGCCCACACGCGCGCGCACGTCTCGGCCCACGCGTCGGTCACCGGCTCCGCCGCCGGCCGGCCGCTGCAGTCGTGCACCCGGAACCGGTGGTCGTGGCCGACCGGCTCCGACGACGGCAGCGCACCGACGATCTGCTGCCGGGCCTGCTGCGGGCGCCGCGTGTACGTCGTGAAGGTGAGCCGGTGCGCCTGTTCGCGGGGCAGGACCGTGCAGGCGAGCGCGATCCACTGGGCGACGTCGGCGCTGTCCCGCTCCACGAGCACGATCTGCCGGGCGTCGACGCCCTCGGCCAGGGTGCGCAGGTCGGTGAAGAAGGCGGCGAGCCGCTCCGCGCGGGACCGGGCGAACGCCACCAGCCCCTCCCGGCGCAGCAGCCCCGACGGCTCGAACCGGTCGATCGGCGCCGGCCGGCCGCCCGGGGGAGTGGTGTCGGCCCAGCGCGCCGACTCCCAGGCCGTGATCGGCAGCGCCCCGTCCGGCAGCCGCAGGCCGGCGGGCAGGTGGACCGCGTGGGCGTGGAAGTTCCCCCAGCGCCCGCTGTAGTCCGCCCCCGTGTACACCGAACGGCTCAACAGGTGCCCGCCGTCGGCCAGTTCACTGAAGGAGAAGGACTTCGGGAAGCCCTTCAGCTGCTCGGCGTCCGGCCGGTCCGGCAGGTCGCGCGGCGGCTCGTACCCGATGAGCTGTTCGGCCTCCCGCAGCAGCGTGGCCGGCACCTCCGGGCTGACCGCGGTGAACCGGAAGCCGGACCCGTCCGGGCCGGGCGGCGCCGAGGTGTAGTGCAGTTGCGCGAGGCTCACCGGGCACGTCCCTTCGCCGTGGCGCGGACCGGCAGCAGCCCGCGCAGGGACAGCAGCCACAGCAGCGGATCCTCCACCCGTACCGGCTGCGGCCCCGACTTCGGTGCGTCCGCGGGGGCGTCCGCGGGCGGCGGCGCCCCCAACGCGGACAGCCCGAACAGCGACAACTCGGCGAAGTCCAGCTCCAGTTGGCGCAGCAGCGCACCGGAGTCCCAGTCCGTCAGCAGTGACCGCAGCTCCTCGTGGACGGCGAGCCGGTCCTCGGTGTCGTAGGCGCCGTCACCGTGCGGGGCGCTGTGCAGCAGCGGGGAGTGCGGGTCGAGCAGAGTCTTGAGCATGTCGGTCTTGGTCACGGCCACCGCGATCGGTGTGGACACCCGGCCGCCGGCCCCGCCCTTGCCGTGGGCGCGCAGCTGGGCCGCGAGGTCGGCGGCGATCTGCCGGGGCGAGGTCTCCACCACGGGCAGCGGGGGACCGTCGTGCACCGGCAACCGGTCGCGCACCGAGCCGAGCTGGAGCGGGTCGACGAGCAGGATGATGCCGTCGGCGGCACCGAGATAGCGGGTGTAGCGGTCCATCGCCTCCGCGCCCGCGAGATCCTCCCCGGCCGCGTCGAAGAAGACCAGCGTCGTGTGCCGGGTGCCGGAGCCGCCCAGCAGCCCCCGTCTGGGCAGGCTGAGCCGGTACAGCAGCGGGTCGTTGAAGCCGAGCGCGGCCGGGCGGGTGGCGTCGGGCAGCCGCAGCCGCTCGTACAGGTCCTCCGCCATCTCCCGGTCCCGCGTCTGGGTGCTCTGCCCCATCGCGGCCAGCGAGGCGTGATAGGCCTGCCCGACCCGGTGGTCCAGTTCGTTGCGCAGCACGGCCACGTACGTGCTCTTGCCGGAGGCCTTCGCGCCGACCAGCGCGATGATCCGGCTGTCCTGGTCGCAGTAGTCACTGGGCAGATCGCTGTGACAGGACGCGCACACCCGCACCGGCGTCGGCACCCCGCACTTCGGGCAGGGCACGCTGCTGCCGGCCCCGCCGAAGGAGACCGGCTTGCGGCGCGGGGTGAACACGGGGCCGCGCATCCGGGCCGCCGGCGGCACCCCGGGGCCCATGAACCCGGCCCACAGGTCGTCGCGTTCGGGCCCGCAGGGCGCTGCGCCGCGCACCCCGCTCGGGGTCATCAGACAGCGGTAGGGCAGCTTGGCCGCCGACGTGCGGGCGAAGCAGTAGGGGCAGATCACGGTCGTCATGGCTCAGCGCACCACCAGGCTCGCGAGAGGGGGTTCTTCGAGTCGTACCGAGGCGGCGTGCTCCCCGAGCAGAAAGCCGCGCAGGGTGTAGGGAGCCGGGCAGGGCGCGGCCGGAAGCTCCCGTTCCAGGCTGCCGTGCCGGGCCAGCTCCGGTCCGGGGATCCGCACGAGGGTCGTCCCGTCCGACGCGTCACGCGGCCGGAGGGTGCCGCCGCGCGCGACGCACACGAACTCCGGGACCTCCGGCAGTACGCCGGCCGCGGCCAGCGTGACCCGCAGCAGTGTGTGCCCCCGGCCGCGGAACCGCCCTGTCACCCGCACCAGTTGATAGGCGACGGACGCGTCCGGCGGCAGTACCGCCTCGGCCGCGTCGGGCGTCACGACGACGGCACCGGGCACCCGGGGCAGGGCCGTCGCCCGCACCCGGACGGCATCCGGCCCGACCGGCAGCCGCAGCCCGCCGCGCCGGTAGGCGTGCACGGTGACGGTGCGCTCCCCGCCGTCCCCGGACCGCAGGGGCTCCCAGCCGACCAGGAGGTGCGTGGCGTCCCCGGGCCAGTCCAGGGAGACCTGCGCCAGCCCGTCGGGCAGCCGGTGCGCCACGAGCCCGGGCACGGGGCGCACGGCCTCCACGTCGACCGTCGGTCCTGCCACTGCCCGGGCACCGCGTACGGCGACGGCGGCGACCTCCGTGCAGCTGCCGGGCGGCGGGCGCCGGGCGTCGCCCTCCCCGGGCCAGTCCAGCGGGGCCGGCAGCGCGTCCGTGCGCAGCCGGGTGCCCGGCGCCGGAGCCCCGCCCGGCCACACCACCAGCCGGACCTCCGCCTCGTCGGCCCCGGTCCAGGCGAACCGTACGGAGCCGTCGTCGGCCCGCGCGCTCAGGGTGTCCACGGGTGCGGGCCAGGGGTGCACCGTGGCGGTCGCCCGTATGCCGGGGGAGGACACACGGCGGCCGTCGGGTGCCCGGTAGTGGCACACGATCCGGAAGGCGTGGCCGCCGGACGGCAGCCCGGTGGCGGTGAACCCGCCTTCGCCGGAGTCGAGTTCGGCGGTCGTTCCGTCGGGCGCGGTGTGCTCGACCGTGACGGCGACGGCGGCCGCCGGGCGCTGCCAGGTGCCGTCGATCCGGTCCGGGCCGTCGGTCAGCACCAGGCGCTCCACCTCCGGGGCGACGAGCAGCCGCCGCGACACCAGCGGCGGGCCGTCCGGCCGCCCGTCCCGCATCGGCAGGGCCGCGTACCGGACGGTGGAGCCCGGCGCGGCGCCCGGGTCGCGGACGGTGCCCGCCGGGGTCGTACCGGCACCGAGGACACTGCGGACGACAGGCTTGCCGCGCCCGTCGCGCAGCAGCCGCAGCAGCCGCCACTCGCCCGGTGTCCCCCGCCGGTCCTTCCAGCTCAACTCGACCTGGTAATCGGCCAGTTCGGCGACGAGGCGGGGGCGGCGGCCATGCACGCGGACCAGGGCGGACAAGGCACGCCGGTCGTCGGTGGCCTCGCGCAGTGCCCGCAGGTACGCGGCGCTCGCCTCGCGGTGGTCACCGCGGTCCTCGGCCCGCCGCCCGCACCGCACCGCGTCCTCGACCCCGCGCAGCCGCCCGGTCACCTCCGTCCGCAGGGCCGCGAGCGCCGGGTCGCCGCCGTCGGCGGGGAGCCGGCCGAGCAGGTCCCGCAGCCGGTGCAGCCGCCGCTGCTCGCGGGCCTCGGCCAGGGACTCGGCGGCGTCCCGCTGCCGCCGGTCGAGCACGGGCCGCAGCCGGGCCGCCGCCACCAGACCCGCCACTTCGTCGGCGTGCACCCCCGCATCGCGGGCCGACTGCGCGCGCCGGGCTTCCGGGTGCTCCTGCAGCAGGCATATCAACTGATAGAGGACGACACGGCGTACGGCCTGCGGATCGGCGCGGTGCAGCGCTGCCAGCCGTGCGGCGAGCGGCGCGGCGGCCGGACCCGACGACGCGGCCAGATCGTCCAGCAGCGCCGCGTCCACCCGGCGCCGGCCGCGCGGCCCCGCCGAGACGTACAGCCCGTCCAGGACCCGTAACCCCTCGGGCCCGGCCCGCAGCACCTCGCCGAGATGGCGTAAGCCGGCCGCGTGCTGGGCGGCGGCGAGGGTGCCGTATCCGGGCACGAGGGGGCTCAGCGGCAGTCCCGACAGGGCTCTGGGCAGCCCCAGATGATGCCCGAACTCGTGACCGGTCACGCGAACCGCTCTCCCCCGATAGTGCTCCCGCACCCATCCCAGCAGATCCGGACGTGGCCAGGAAGGGTTTTCGGGGAAACCGGGCAGGTCGGAGCCTGCCGGGGCGGGACGGCCGCGGTCAGGCGCCGAGCGCCGTCAGAGCGGGTGCACGGGCCTCGTCGTAGCGTTCGAGCAGCACCCGGGCCACCTCCGGCGCCGGTCCCAGCACGCCGGCCAGCACGTCCGCCTCGGCCGCGCCGCGCGCGATCCGGTCCGGCAGGAAGCCGGGAGCGAGGACGTACGGCGCGACGGCCACCCGCTCACAGCCGAGGGCACGCAGCTCGCGCACCACGTCCTCGGTGCGCGGGAACCCCGCGGGAGAACCGGCGGAGGCGAACGCAGGCCGCACGGCGCACCAACCGGTGTGCCGCCACTCCCGCGCGATTCCTGCGATCACTGCGATCGCCTCCGGGTCGGAGGACCCCGCCGAGGCCAGCACGACCCCGGTCGAGGACTTGTCGGCGGGCGTCAGACCCGCCTCGTGCAGCCGCCGTTCCAGCGCGGACAGCAGCAGCGGTGACGGGCCGAGCACCTCCGCCTGCCGGATCCGCAGCCGTGCCGGCGCCTCGCGCAGCACGGCGGGGATGTCGGCCTTGGCGTGGAAGGCCCGGGTCAGCAGCAGCGGCAGGGCGACGACGTCCCGCACGCCCTCCGCCGCCAGGGAATCCAGCACCCCCTTCACCGAGGGGACGTTGAAGTCGAGGAAGCCGGTCTCCACGCGCAGCCCGGGCCGCAGCGACCGCACCCGCTCCACGAGGGCGTGCACGGCCTGGGCGTGCCGCGGGTCACGGCTGCCGTGGGCGACGACGAGGAGAACGGGCTTCGTGTGCATGGGAATCAGCTCTTCACCAGCAGGCCGCGGCTGCGCAGCACCCACCGCTCCAGCGGGCTGAAGATCAGCAGGTCGATGGCGATACCGACGAACAGGATCAGCAGGATGGCCTCGAAGACCATGGCCATGTCGCTGGCCGTGCGGGCGTTCTCCAGCAGTTGACCGAGGCCCGTCCCGAGGTCGGGGAAGTTCGCGATGATCTCCGCGGCCATCAGGGAGCGCCAGGAGAAGGCCCAGCCCTGCTTCATACCGGCCACATAGCCGGGCAGAGCCGCCGGCAGGGTGATGTGCCAGGTGCCCTTCAGGCCGGTCGCGCCGAGCGTGCGGCCCGCACGCAGGAACAGCGGGGGCACCTGGTCCACGCCGGACACCAGGCCGTTGGCGATCGACGGCACGGCGCCCAGCAGGATCACGGCGTACATCATCGAGTTGTCCAGGCCGAACCAGACCACCGCGGGCGGCACCCACGCCACCGACGGCAGCGACTGCAGACCGGACAGGATCGGCCCGATGGCCGCGCGCACGAACCGCACCCGCGCCACCAGCAGGCCCAGCGGGGTGCCGATCAGCAGCGCGAAGCAGAAGCCGAGCAGACCGCGCGAGACGCTGGTCCAGATGTAGTCGAGCAGCTTGCCCTGCAGCCAGTCCTCGCGGACGGCGTGCCAGACCGCGGCCGGGGTGGGCAGCTTGGTCGGGTCGTCGACGATCTTCAGACTGATCAGGCCCTGCCACACCACCAGCACCACGACGATCGCGGTGACCGGCGGCACGACCTTGTCGACGAGGGTCTTGCCCAGCGGCTTACGGCCCGACTGCGCGGTCTCCAGCGCGTCGAGGCCCGCCTCCACGCTCCCCGCCGTCTCGCGGGCGGTCGTCTCAGTGCTGGCCATGACGGCGGATCTCCCCACGCAGTACTTCGGTGATCTCGAGGGACAACTCCGCCACGGGCGCGTCCTCGATACGGCGCGGCTGCGGAATCTCCACCTCCCACTGGCGGGCCACCCGGCCCGGACGGGAGGAGAGCAGGACGACACGCTGGGCGAGCCGCACCGCCTCGCGCACGTTGTGCGTCACGAACAGCACCGACAGCCCGGTCTCGGCCCAGATGCGGGTCAGTTCGTCGTGCAGCACGTCCCGGGTGATGGCGTCCAGCGCCGCGAAGGGCTCGTCCATCAGCAGCAGGCTGCTCTCCTGGGCGAGGGCGCGGGCCATCGCCACGCGCTGGCGCATCCCGCCCGACAGCTCGTGGACGCGCTTGCCGTGCGCGCCCTTCAGCCGGACGAGTTCGAGCAGCTCCTCGGCCTTGTCGCGCCGCTCGGGCTTGGCGACCCCCCGGAGCTTCAGGGCGAGTTCGATGTTCTTTCCCGCGGTCAGCCACGGGAAGAGGGCGTGCTCCTGGAACATCAGGGCGGGGCGGCCGTCGGTGCTGATGGAGCCGGCGGAGGGCCGGTCCAGGCCCGCCACCAGGTTGAGCAGGGTCGACTTGCCGCACCCCGAGGCCCCCAGGAGGGTGACGAACTCGCCGGGCGCGACATCGAGGCTGATGTCGTCCAGGACGAGCTGCTGCCCGCCCGGTGTCGGATACGACTTCGAGACGTGCTCGAGGCGTGCGGCGTACTCGACCGACGCAGCGGCCTTGGCAAGGGTCGTCGTGGCCATGGTCGTCACCTCCTGGGAACTCATCGGGCTGTGCGTCAGCTGGTGCCGAGACCGGCGGCGTCGACCGGGCTCGCGCCCTCGGCCTTGAGAACCTTGTTGAGGAGCGTCAGGTCGTAGATCCCCTTGAGGTCCGGCTTGTCCAGCAGACCGGCCTTGACCGCGTGTGCGGCCTCGGTGCCGAGGGTGGCGGCCAGCGGGTCGTCAGTGAACTGGATGGAACTCCAGGCCGGGTCGAGTACGTCCGCCGGGAGCGCCTTGCCGGAGTCCGTAGCCAGCTGCTTGTTCGCCGCGGCCTTCGCCTGGTCCGGGTTGGCGTTGATCCACTTGTTGGTCTCGACCGCTGCCTTCAGGACCGCCTCGACGGCCTTCGGGTGCTCCTTGAGGAAGGCCTGCCGCACGATGATGTTCGTGATCACGAACTTCTTGTCCGGCCACAGCGTGGACTCGTCCAGCAGCACCTTGCCGCCCTCGGCGACCAGCTTGGACGCGGTCGGCTCGGGCACCCAGGCGCCGTCGATCGAGCCGGCCTTGAAGGCGTCCGGTGTCACCTTGTTGTCGCTGCGGACGACCGTGACGTCACCCTTGCCGCTCTGCGGGTCGACCTTGTAGCCCTGCTCGGCGGCCCAGTTGAGGAACGCCACGTCCTGCGTGTTGCCCAGCTGGGGGGTCGCGATCCTCTTGCCCTTGACGTCCTTCAGGGACGTGATCTTCTTCGGGTTCACGACCAGCTTGACACCGCCGGACGCCGAACCGCCGATGATCTTCAGGCTCTTGCCGTCGGACTTGGTGTATCCGTTGATCGCCGGGGACGGGCCGATCCAGCCGATGTCGATGGAGCCGGAGTTGAGGGCCTCGATCTCGGACGGGCCCGCGTTGAAGATCGCCGGCTTGACCGTGGTGGCGCCCAGCTGCTTCTGGAAGAAGCCCTTCTGGATGCCGACCAGCGCGGTGGCATGGGTGAGGTTACCGAAGTAACCGATCTTGACGGAGTCGAGGCCGTCGGTCTTCTCGGCCCCGGCGGCGACCTTGGTGGTGCCGTCGTTCTTGGCCTCGGACCCGTAGCCGCAGGCGGCCAGGGCGAGAAGGGGGAGTGCGGCGATCGCGGCTGTCCCGCGACGGAAGAGCTTCGAGCGGTTGGCAGGCACGGGAGGTGTTCCTCTCGTTGGCCCGGCGGTCACGGTCTCTCAGGTCGTGGCCGGGAGTTCGGCAAAGGGTCTTCGTCGCTTCCGGGACGTCGGGTGGGGGGACAGGGCGCGCAAGCGGTGCGCGTACGTCATCGCACACATCGCGCCACTCCACCCTGCCCGCTTCCGAGGGCGCCGCTGCCGACGCGGCCGCCCTCTTTAGCGAACGTCGAGTAGAAATCGGTCGGGTTCATAGGTCAGAAGTTCCAGCTGTCGTCGTCCGGGCCGTCCATGACCGGCTCGGGAGCGGCGAACGACTCGCCGACCATGCCCGCGGTGAGCGTGGTGCCGTCATCGGGGTCGATCAGGATGAACGAGCCCGTGCGCCGCGAATCGGCGTAGGAGTCGACCGGCAGCGGCTCGGCGGTACGGACCTTCACCCGGCCGATGTCGTTGGCGACGAGCTGCCCCGGGTGCGGGTGCAGCGACAGGTCGTCCAGCGTCAGCCGGGACGGGATGTCCTTGACGATCGCCTTGACCGTGCGGGTGCCGTGCTTGAGCAGTACCCGGTGCCCGACGGTCAGCGGCTGGTCGGCGACGTGGCACACGGTCGCCTCCACGTCCTGCGTGGTGGCCGGCGCGTCCTTCGTCGGCACGATCAGGTCGCCGCGCGAGACGTCGATGTCGTCCTCGAGCAGCACGGTCACCGACTGCGCCGTCCACGCCACGTCGACCGGCACGCCCAGCAGGTCGATCCCGGAGATCTTCGTGGTCCGCCCGGACGGCAGGACGGTGACCTGCTCGCCGACCCGGAAGGTACCGGCCGCGATCTGACCCGCGTAGCCGCGGTAGTCGGGGTGCTCGGCGGTCTGCGGTCGGATCACGTACTGCACGGGCAGCCGGGCGTGGCAGTGCGCCAGGTCGTGGCTGACGGGCACGGTCTCCAGGTGTTCCAGAACGGTCGGGCCGCCGTACCAGTCCATGTTCGCGGACGGCTCCACCACGTTGTCCCCGGCCAGCGCCGAGATCGGGATCGCGGTGACCTCGGGGACGCCCAGCTCGGTCGCGTACGCCGTGAACTCCTCGGCGATCGCGGCGAACGCCGTCTCCTCGTACCCGACCAGGTCCATCTTGTTGACGGCGAGGACGACGTGCGGGACCCGCAGCAGGGCGGCGATGGCCGCGTGCCGCCGGGTCTGCTCGACCACACCGTTGCGGGCGTCGACGAGGATCACCGTCAGCTCGGCCGTGGAGGCGCCGGTGACCATGTTGCGGGTGTACTGCACATGGCCGGGGGTGTCGGCGAGGATGAACCGGCGGCGCGGGGTCGCGAAGTAGCGGTACGCCACGTCGATGGTGATGCCCTGTTCGCGCTCGGCCCGCAGGCCGTCGGTGAGCAGGGCGAGGTCCGGCGCGTCCTGGCCGCGGCTCGCGGAGGCCCGCTCGACGGCCTCCAGCTGGTCGGTGAGGACCGACTTGGAGTCGTGCAGCAGGCGCCCGACGAGGGTGGACTTGCCGTCGTCGACGGACCCGGCGGTGGCGAACCGCAGCAGGGTGGTGGCCGAGAGCGACTCGGTCGTGATCGTGCTCATGGCTAGAAGTACCCCTCGCGCTTGCGGTCTTCCATCGCGGCCTCGGAGAGCTTGTCGTCGGCGCGGGTCGCGCCGCGCTCGGTGAGGCGGGAGGCGGCGATCTCGGCGATCACGGCGTCCAGTGTGCTCGCGTCGGAGTCGACGGCACCCGTGCAGGACATGTCACCGACGGTCCGGTACCGCACGAGCCGCTTCTCCACGGTCTCGCCGTCCTTCGGACCGCCCCACTCGCCGGCGGTCAGCCACATGCCGCCGCGGGCGAACACCTCGCGCTCGTGCGCGAAGTAGATCTGGGGCAGCTCGATGCCCTCGCGGGCGATGTACTGCCACACGTCCAGCTCGGTCCAGTTGGACAGCGGGAAGACCCGGACGTGCTCACCGGGAGCGTGCCGGCCGTTGTACAGGTTCCACAGCTCCGGCCGCTGCCGGCGCGGGTCCCACTGAGAGAACTCGTCGCGCAGCGAGAACACCCGCTCCTTGGCGCGGGCCTTCTCCTCGTCCCGGCGGCCGCCGCCGAACACCGCGTCGAACTTCTCGCTCTGGATCTTCTCCGTCAGCGGAAGCGTCTGCAGCGGATTACGGGTGCCGTCGGGGCGCTCCTTGAGCACACCGCGGTCGATGTAGTCCTGCACGGAGGCCACGTGGAGGCGCAGCCCGTGCCTCTCCACCGTGCGGTCCCGGTAGTCGAGGACCTCCGGGAAGTTGTGGCCGGTGTCCACGTGCAGCAGCGAGAACGGCACCGGTGCCGGCGCGAACGCCTTCAGGGCCAGGTGCAGCATGAGGATGGAGTCCTTGCCGCCGGAGAACAGGATCACCGGCCGCTCGAACTCACCCGCCACCTCGCGGAAGATGTGCACGGCCTCGGACTCGAGGGCGTCCAGGTGCGAGAGGGCGTACGGGCTGTCCGTACCCTCGTCACCGGTCGCGGTCTTGGCGACGGTCGTCATGCCAGTCCCTTCTCGCTCAGCAGCGCGTACACGGACGCGGCGGACTCCTGAACCGTCTGGTCCTGCGACTCGATCCGCAGATCCGGCGTCTCGGGCTCCTCGTACGGGTCGTCGACCCCGGTGAGCCCGGTCAGCTCGCCCGCGGCCTGCTTGGCGTACAGCCCCTTCACATCGCGCACGCTGCACACCTCGACCGGGGTCGCCACATGGATCTCCAGGTACGGCGTCCCGTTCTCCTCGTGCCGCTTGCGGACCGCGTCCCGGCTGTCCGCGTACGGCGCGATCACCGGCACCAGCGCCTTGACGCCGTTGCGGGCGAGCAGCTCGGCGACGAAGCCGATGCGCTGCACGTTGGTGTGCCGGTCCTCACGGGAGAAGCCGAGGCCCGCCGAGATGAACTCGCGGATCTCGTCGCCGTCGAGCACCTCGACCCGGTGGCCCTCGGCGCGCAGCCGGCCGGCCAGCTCATGCGCGATGGTGGTCTTGCCGGCGCTCGGCAGACCCGTGAGCCAGACGGTGGCTCCGGTCGTCACGTCGTTCTCCTGGGAAGTCTGAGAGTCGGTCATCCGTGCAGCCCGCACTCGGTCTTGGCACGGCCCGCCCAGCGGCCGGCGCGTGCGTCCTCGCCCTCCAGCACCCTGCGGGTGCACGGGGCGCAGCCGACGGAGGTGTAGCCGTCCATCAGCAGCGGGTTGGTGAGGACGCCGTGTTCGGTGACGTACGCGTCCACGTCGTCCTGCGTCCAGCGGGCGATCGGCGAGATCTTGACCTTCTGCCGCTTCTCGTCCCAGCCGACCACCGGGGTGTTCGCCCGGGTCGGGGACTCGTCGCGGCGCAGGCCCGTCGCCCACGCCTGGTACCCCTTCAGGCCCTCTTCCAGCGGCTGCACCTTGCGCAGCTTGCAGCACAGGTCGGGGTCGCGGTCGTGCAGTTTCGGACCGTACTGCGCGTCCTGTTCGGCGACCGTCCGCCGCGGCGTGAGGGTGATGACGTTCACGTCCATCACGGCCTCGACGGCGTCCCGGGTGCCGATGGTCTCCGGGAAGTGGTAGCCGGTGTCGAGGAAGACCACGTCCACCCCCTTGAGCACCCGGGAGGCGAGATGGGCGACCACGGCGTCCTCCATGGAGGAGGTGACGCAGAAGGCCGTGCCGAAGGTGTCCACCGCCCACTGGAGGATCTCCAGCGCGGAGGCGTCCTCCAGCTCACGGCCCGCCTGCTCGGCGAGTGCCTTCAACTCCTCGGCCGTGCGGCCTTGCTGAGCCGTCGTCATATTCGCTCGTCCCCTCCGTGGTCGGCTCGCTGCAGCCCCCGGGCGAGCAGCCCGAGGAACTTCAGCTGGAATGCGCGGTTGCACGCCCCGCATTCCCAGGCGCCGTGGCCCTGCTCGTGCGGACGCAGGTCCTCGTCGCCGCAGTAGGGGCAGTGGAAGGGGGCGGCACGCTCGCTCACGAGAGGGCCTCCTCGGAAGCACGGGCCGCCCAGGCGGCGAACCGCTCGCCGTCCTCGCGCTCGGCCTGGAAACGCTTCAGCACCCGCTCGACGTAGTCGGGCAGTTCGTCCGCGGTGACCTTCAGACCGCGCACCTTGCGGCCGAAGCCCGCTTCCAGGCCCAGGGCGCCGCCGAGGTGCACCTGGTAGCCCTCGACCTGCCTGCCCTGGTCGTCGAGGACCAGCTGGCCCTTGAGACCGATGTCCGCGACCTGGATACGGGCGCAGGCGTTCGGGCAGCCGTTGAGGTTGATGGTGATCGGCTCGTCGAAGTCCGGCAGCCGGCGCTCGAGTTCGTCGATCAGCGTCGAGCCGCGCTGCTTGGTCTCCACGATCGCGAGCTTGCAGAACTCGATGCCGGTGCAGGCCATGGTGCCGCGCCGGAAGCTGGACGGCCGGGCGCTGAGGTCCAGCGCCTCCAGGCCCTCGACCAGCGAGTCCACCTGGTCCTCCGCGACATCGAGGACGATCATCTTCTGCTCGACGGTGGTACGGACCCGGCCCGAGCCGTGCGCCTCGGCGAGGTCGGCGACCTTCGTCAGCGTGGCGCCGTCGACCCGGCCGACACGCGGCGCGAAGCCGACGTAGTAACGGCCGTCCTTCTGCCGGTGCACACCGATGTGGTCGCGCCACTGCTGCACGGGCTGCTCGGGGGCCGGCCCGTCGACCAGCTCGCGCTTGAGGTACTCGTCCTGGAGCACCTGACGGAACTTCTCCGCGCCCCAGTCGGCGACGAGGAACTTCAGCCGGGCGCGGTTGCGCAGCCGGCGGTAGCCGTAGTCACGGAAGATCGAGATGACGCCCTCGTAGACGTCCGGGACCTCGTCGATCGGCACCCAGGCGCCCAGCCGCACACCGAGCTTGGGGTTGGTGGACAGCCCGCCGCCGACCCACACGTCGAAGCCCGGGCCGTGCTCGGGGTGCCGGACACCGACGAACGCCACGTCGTTGATCTCGTGCACGACGTCCAGCACCGGCGAACCCGAGATGGCCGTCTTGAACTTGCGGGGGAGGTTCGAGTACGCCTTGTTGTTCAGGACGCGGCGCTTCATCTCCTCCAGCGCCGGAGTGCCGTCGATGATCTCGTCCTCGGCGATGCCCGCGACCGGCGAGCCGATCATCACACGCGGGGTGTCACCGCAGGCGGTGACCGTGGACAGGCCGACGCCCTCCAGCCGGTCCCAGATCTCGGGCACGTCCTCGATCCGGATCCAGTGGTACTGGACGTTCTGCCGGTCGGTGATGTCCGCGGTGCCGCGCGCGAACTCCTGCGAGATCTCACCGATCACCCGCAGCTGCCGCGTCGTCAGCGCACCGCCGTCGATGCGCACCCGCAGCATGAAGTAGCGGTCGTCCAGCTCCTCCGGCTCCAGGACCGCGGTCTTGCCGCCGTCGATCCCCGGCTTGCGCTGGGTGTACAGCCCCCACCAACGCATCCGGCCGCGCAGGTCGCTGGGGTCGATCGAGTCGAATCCCCGCTTGGAGTAGATCGTCTCAATGCGTGTCCGCACATTGAGACCGTCGTCGTCCTTCTTGACCTGCTCGTTGCCATTGAGCGGGGTGAAGTGGCCTACGGCCCACTGACCCTCACCGCGGTGACGGCTCACCCTGCGGCGGGGCGCGGAGGCGGCTGGGTTCTGCGGGGTGGCGGCCATGGTTCTACGTCCTTCGGGACAGGCGGAAAGATGCTCTGACCTGCGCGTCCGTGCGCATGCGGGCATGCGTGCGCGTCCTTGCGCAAGCAGGGATCGGGTACGGGCTTCTCGGCGGTGCTGGGAGGCTCAGCTCGCCGGACAGATGGCGCTGGACATGCGGCCGAGGTCGACGTGCCGCCGACTCACCAAGGCAACTCCAGTTCCGGACATGACGGAAGCGTGTCATGGCGATCTGGACACAGTCCAGCTTCGTCCATCATGCGGACATCGATGTCCCGGAATGTGGGACAAGGGTGTTGTCGCTCACATGCGCCGCCGGGAGGGTTGTCCCGGCACGTCCAACGGGGTATCAGGCGGCGGACACGGCAGGGTCAGGCGGGGAACGCCCCGGGCCAGGGGCCCGGCGACGGCACCTCCGGCTCCAGTTCCACCTTGGTGTCGAACAGGGTGAAGCCACGCCGCAGGTAGTTGTCCATGGCGAACTCGCCGTCCTTGCTGCAGGTGTGCAGCCACACCCGCTTGGTCGGCGTCCGCTCCGGCCACCGCTCGGCCAGGTCCCAGGCGCGGGCCGCACCGTACGCGAGCAGATGGCCGCCGATGCGCCGGCCCCGGAAGGCCGGGATCAGCCCGAAGTAGACGATCTCGACCACGCCCTCGTCCTGCGGGTCCAGCTCGACATAGCCGGCCGGGGTGCCCCGGTCGTAGGCCACCCAGGTCTCCACGCCGGGCCGCTCCAGGTGTTCCTGCCACTGCGCGTACGTCCAGCGGAGCCGGTCGGTCCAGAGGATGTCACCGCCGACCGAGGCGTACAGGAAGCGGCTGAACTCGGGCGAGGGCACCTCGGCGCGGACGATCCGGACGTCTCCCCCGGGAGCCGCGGCGGGCAGGAGATCGGCCGGGGAGGTCTGCTGGAGCGACCAGGTGGTGACGGGAACGCTGCTCATGCGGGCCAGGGAATCATCCCGTCGGCCGGTCTGTCGATCGACCGGATCACGCCGGTGACGGGGTGGGCGGGGGCGGGTCGGCCGGCGGCCGGGCGTGCCCCGGCACGGGAACGCCGGGCGTGACACCCGCGGTCATGATGGCAGCCGGTCGGGCGGACTCACTCCACGGACCGGTCGAGGTCGGCCAGGGGCAGGGCGAACAGCATCCGGTCCGACAGGGACCACACCTCGCCCGTCGCCTGCCAGTACGACATGGACCCGGCCGCCACGGCCCAGCAGTGGGCGGAGCCGTCCGCGCCGCAGTGGGCGGCCTTCGCCCCCCGGACGTCCTGACGCCACAGTCCACCGTGACCGTCCTGCGAGCCGGGCAGGTGTCCCACATACCAGGACGGTTCCGCCGCCCCGGCCGGCCGGTACGACAGCACACCCCGGATCCCGGTGGCCCGGGTGCGGTAGGCCTCCACCGCGTCCACCCGCCCCGCGCCGTCCGTGGCGAGCAGCCCGCCGCGCGTGGGCTCCGTGGCGAACGCGTACCGCCACAGCCGCGCCTGCCGGTCGCTGTCCGCAGCGGTCCACTCCGCGGCGACCAGGCTGTCGGGCGCGGTGCCGCGGTCCAGGGCGAGCGCCCCCGGGCACGGCGGCCCGGAGGCGGAACAGTGACCGGAGGAGAAACGGTACGAGCCGACCGCGGGCATCACGTAGCCGTAACCGTCGGCGGACCAGCCCCCGGGCACCCGGCCGATCGCGGGACCGTCGACCGTGGCGCGCTGGATGCGGTCGAGGTCGTAGACGTAGAGGGCGTCGGCGCTGCCGGTCCTGGTGGTGACGAGCAGTTTGTTCTGGTGCCAGACCATGCCGGCGACATCGGACGTCAGTCCACGGTAGTCACGGCCGCCCCGGACCGGTACGACCAGCAGCACCCAGCGGTAGGAGAGGCGGGCGGGGTCGTCGGCGTCCACGACGGCGACCCGGGCCAGCCCCCGCTCCGCGGCGCGGCCGGTGGTGGTGCTGTGCGTCCAGCCGGCGAGGACGACCCGGTGGGTGCCCCAGACGCCGTCGCCGCCGGCGTCCCCGGACGTGGTGACCGAGGCGGGACGCCAGGCGTCCCCGGACGCGTCGGCCGGATCCCAGCAGTAGGCACGGGTCGCGGCCGGGGCGACGGGCAGGGACGCGTGGTCGGCGGAGGAGCAGCCGGTGCCCTCGCGCATCACACGGTCGGTGCTGCCCAGCACGGCGTCCACGCCGACCGGCCGCCCCATCCCGGCGGAGAGCCGGTCGAGGGTGCGGGCGGGGACCAGGTGCTCCTGCAGCCGGAGCCGGCCGGTGTCCGCGGCGGAGGACAGCGGCTTGAGGGCGCCGGGATGCCCCGCGACGCCGGCCTGGGACGTGCTGATCAGCGTGGCCGCGGCGGTGAGTGCCAGCGCGGTCCCGGTCAGGACCGCGCGCAGAGCGGCGCCCCGCCTGCGCCTGCGGTGTCTGCCACGATGCTTCATGTCTCCTCCCGGGGGCCGGCCAACTGCGCCTGGTGATCCGTACATTGACGCGAGGAACAGGTGGGGAGGCCCGTAGGGGATGCTACGGCAGTAACGGGCCGCGCAGGGCGAAGACCCCGCAAATATGCGCAGGACGCACGACTCAGGACGTGGACCGGCCGCCGCGCGCGGCCGTCCGTCTGCGGGTCACCGCCGGTGCCGTCGACGCAGGCAGCAGGTCACGGGGGTCGTCGGGGAGCAGCATCTCGACCTCCGCCTCCTCGCTGAAACGATACGGTCGGTGGTGCAGAACATCTCCGAGATACCGTCGGATCCGGGACATCTCCGCCCGTACGGTCACCGTGCGTGAGGGGTCGTCGAACAGATCCTCGGCCAGGGCCGCCGCCCCCCGCCCGGCCCGGTGCTCGGCGAGCAGGAACAGCAACTCGGCGTGCCGGGGGCTGAGTTCCCGGGACCAGGAGCCCGCCGACGTCGAGACCGTCAGCGCACACCGGCCCGCCCGGGCGAGGTCCAGCACGATCCGGGTGCGGGCGGCGGACGCCTGCGGCTCCTCGGACGCCCGCAGCAACCAGCCACCGGCCAGCGGCTCCACCCCGCACGAGCCGAGCGCGGCCAACCACCGGCGGCCCGGCCGCAGCGACTTGGGCAGCATGACCCGCCGCACGTACGGCATCCCCGTCACCGCCGCCGCCCAGCCGTCCCGGTCCACCACCAGCGCCCGCCCGCCCAACCGGGCCAGCACGGGCGCCGCCACCGCCCGCAACCGCTCCAGCGAGGCCAGGTGCCGCTCCCGCAGCCGCGCCTCGGCCAGCTTCGCCACCGAGTCCACCCAGGCGAGCGTCGCCGGATGCATCGTCTCCAGCGGTCCGCTCACGTCCACGACACCGAGCAGCCGGCCGTCCCTGGGATCGGTGATCGGAGCGCCCGTGCACGTCCAGGAGGTCTGCGAGCGGACGAAGTGCTCACCGGCGAAGACCTGCACCGGCCGCCGTACGACCGCCGGGGTGCCCACCCCGTTGGTGCCGACGACGTCTTCCCGCCAGTCCGCGCCGAGTTCGAAGCCGAGGCCGTCGGCCTTGCGCAGCACCGGAGGAGCACCCTCCCGCCACAGCACACGCCCGTCCGCGTCCGCGACCACCATGATGTGCTGGGACACGTCCGCGACCGAAAGCAGACCCTCTCGCAGCACCGGCAGGACATGCCTCAGCGGTGACTCCTCGCGTCGGCGCCGTACCTCGTCGGAGGGCAACAGGCCCGACCTGAAGTCCCGTTCGGGATCGACGCCGCTGCGCAGCATCCGTCCCCAGGACTGCTCGATCACCGGCCGCGGCGCGATCCGCGTACGCTGACCGGCCAGCGCGGCCTCGCGCACCTCGCTCAGCACCCGCGCCGCCTGCGCCGCGTCCACGGCGGCCAGACGCGCCACGTTCATCGGCGGGTTCACCACTGGGGCCCTCCCGGAAAAAGATGTCGAACACAGTTGTCAAGCCGTCCGGGCGGCGGTTTCCGGTCCGACTGTGCCTCTCATACTGCCGTTCCGGGCAGGCCGGAGGCACACACTCCGCGCATGTGCACCCACAAGTTGCAACCCCCTGCAACCCTGGTGGACCGTCCGAAGGTGGCTGAGACTGGACCTCGACGCGTTGCGCGTCCGCGGCGCGTCCGCGGGCTCAACGGGCCCATGGGGTGGGGGTGGTGCCGTGTCGGCGCAGCACCACCCCCTCCGGGCGTCCAACACCCGGGCGGAGCGGGGCGGCCCGCGCGTCAGGCGCCCGGCTGCGCCCGTTCCACGATCGCCTTCAGGTCCAGCCCCGCCGGCAGCGTGCCGAAGGACGCCCCGTGATCGCCGCCCAGCCGCGAGGCGCAGAAGGCGTCGGCGACCTCCGCGGGCGCGTGCCGCACCAGCAGCGAGCCCTGCAGCACCAGCGCGAGCCGCTCCACCAGACGCCGGGCCCGGCCCTCGACGCCCTCCAGATCGGCGAGCTCGGTGAACAGATCCTTCACCGCCCGGTCCAGGCGGTGGTCGGCGCCGTGCGCCTGCCCGATCTCGGCGAGGCACGCGTCCAGCGCGCCCGGCTCCCGCTGCAGCGCCCTGAGCACGTCCAGCGCCTGGACATTGCCGGCGCCCTCCCAGACGGAGTTCAGCGGCGACTCCCGCACCAGCCGGGGCAGCCCGGACTCCTCGACGTACCCGTTGCCGCCCAGGCACTCGGCCGCCTCGACGGCCACGGGCGCACAGCGCTTGGTGATCCAGTACTTGGCGGCCGGCACCGCCAGCCGCAGGAAGGCACGCTCCCGCTCACCGTCGGCGTCGCAGGCCGCGGCCAGCCGCAGCGCGAGAGCGGTCGCCGCCTCCGACTCCAGCGCCAGGTCGGCGAGGACGTTGCGCATCAGCGGCTTGTCGACCAGCCTGCCACCGAACGCCTCCCGGTACGTGCAGTGGTGGACGGCCTGCGCCACCGCCTGCCGCATCAGCCCTGCCGAGCCCAGCGCGCAGTCCAGCCGGGTCGCCGCGACCATCCCGATGATGGTCCGCACCCCCCGCCCCTCCTCGCCGACCCGGCGCGCCCAGGTCCCGTCGAACTCGACCTCGGCGGAGGCGTTGGAGCGGTTGCCCAGCTTGTCCTTCAGCCGCTGGATGCGGAAGACGTTGCGGCTGCCGTCCGCCAGCACACGCGGCACCAGGAAGCAGGTGAGCCCCTCCCGGGCCTGCGCGAGCACCAGGAAGGCGTCCGACATGGGCGCCGAGCAGAACCACTTGTGCCCGGTCAGCGCGTACGTGCCGTCCTCGGCGAGCGGCCGGGCCTCGGTGGTGTTGGCGCGGACGTCGCTGCCGCCCTGCTTCTCGGTCATGCCCATGCCGAAGATCGCACCGGGCTTCTCCCCGGCGGGCCGCAGCTCCCGTTCGTAGACCGTCGACGTCAGCCGCGGTTCCCACTCGTCGGCCAGCTCCGGATCCGCGCGCAGCGCGGGCACGGCCGCGTGCGTCATCGACAGCGGACAGCAGTTGCCCGCCTCGACCTGGGTCCACAGCAGGAACCCGGCCGCCCGGCGCACATGCCCCGACGGCCGGGTCCAGGCACCGGTCAGCCCCGCCGAGACGCCCTTGCCGAGCAGCCGGTGCCAGGCAGGATGGAAGTCGACCTCGTCGATCCGGTGGCCGTACCGGTCGTGGGTGCGCAGCCGGGGCGGGTGCTCGTTCGCCTGCGCGCCCCACTCCTGCACCTGCGCCGAACCACAGGCCCGGCCCAGCGCGGACAGCTCCGCGCGCACCTCGTCCAGCACGTCCGGACCGGTGTACCGCTCCACGGCCTCGACCAGGGCCCGGTCGGTGGTGAAGACGTCGTGGGCGACCAGCGGTGGCGGCTGATTCGTCACGGTGTGGGTGGGGGTGCCTGCCATGACTG
Organism: Streptomyces sp. NPDC052301; assembly: GCF_044593395.1. Classification (NCBI taxonomy): domain Bacteria; kingdom Bacillati; phylum Actinomycetota; class Actinomycetes; order Kitasatosporales; family Streptomycetaceae; genus Streptomyces; species Streptomyces sp. NPDC052301. Next base: position 336,714 of record NZ_JBIUBE010000003.1, read on the forward strand.
CGAACCTACCCCGGACGGCGGCGGTGATGGCCTCCAGAGTGACACAGCACCGCACGCGCGCGTACCCGACCCGGCCACCTCTTGTGCATGATCCGGTCGAGCTGCCCCGGAAGGTGAGGCGGGTCGGGTGCTGCGGATACCTTTGGGTCGTGCAGCCAGCAAGTGAACCCCCCGAGCGGCCCGCCGGCCGCCTCCACCGGGCCAGAGCCCTCTACCGGAACGTCTCCAAGCGCAGGACCGCCTGGCTGTTGCTCAAGGACACCGTCAACTCCTGCATGGAGTACCGCATCCTGGGCCTGGCGGCCGAGGCGGCGTTCTTCACGCTGCTGTCCGTGCCGCCGCTGCTGCTCTGCCTCATCGGGCTGCTCGCCTACGTCGACACCTGGACCGGCGCCCACACCATCCGGAGCCTGGAGACCAACATCCTCGACGCCTCGCGGACGGTCCTGTCCGACAAGGGCGTCAAGGAGATCACCGAGCCGATCCTGCACGACGTGATGAAGGGCGGCAGGCCCGACGTCATCTCCATCGGCTTCGTCTTCGCCCTGTGGTCCGGGTCCCGCGCGGTGAACGTCTTCATCGACACCATCACCGTCATGTACGGCCTCGACGGCGTCCGGGGCATCGTCAAGACGCGGATGATGTCCTTCCTGCTGTTCATCGTGGCGCTGCTGATCGGTTCGGTGGCGCTGCCGCTGATGGTGGCGGGACCGGACGCGGTGGTCCGGGTGGTGCCCTGGTCCGAGACGGTCGTCCAGGTCCTGTACTGGCCGGTCGTCATCGTCCTGTGCGTCGCCTTCCTGACCACGCTGTACCACGTGTCCGTGCCGGTCCGCTCACCCTGGATCGAGGACGTCCCCGGCGCCCTCGTCGCCCTCGCCATGTGGGTCCTCGGCAGCTTCCTGCTCCGGATCTACCTCGTGCACACCATCGAGGGCGCCACGATCTACGGCTCCCTCGCCGCCTCCGTCGCCGTGCTGCTGTGGATCGGGGTGGCCGCCTTCGCCGTCCTCGTGGGCGCGGCGGTCAACGCGGCCATCGACCGGGTCTGGCCCGCCGCCGCCACGGCCGCCGCCCGCGAGGCCAACGAACGGATCCGCGAGGCCCAGGTCGTCGAGTACGTCACCCGCGCGGCGGCGGCCCGCGAGTCCGACCCCGACGACCCCGACATGCCCTCCGAGTTCCCGGAGCGCTGGTCCCGCTTCCTGCCCCCCGAGGACGTGACGGCCCGCCTGCGCACGCACGCGAAGAGCGCCCACCCCGCGCACAAGCCGCACGCCCGGCACCCGCACGAGTCCGGCAGGGACGGGGAGACTGGGCACCCTGAGGGCTGACGCGGGCTGACGCCGGGCTGACGCCGGGCTTCTCCACCCCCGGGTGTGCCGCCGAGGTGGAGACCGCCGATCGATGTCTCCACCTGGGTTCCACCCCGCTCTCCACCCGTGCTCCGATCCGCCGCAAACGGCTCCGCGCCTAGCGTTTTCCCAGGCCGGCGCTGCCCGGCACGGCTCGGGCACGGGACAGGAGGCGAAGGCGGTGACGGACGCGGCTGACGTGACGGGACAGGGCCGACGGCGGGGCCGGGGCGGGGGCCGAGGCCCGGACCGAGGGCGGGGTTCGACGAGAACGGCGGCCTGGGCGGGCGCAGCGGTGCGGGCGACCGGTGCTGCGTGTGCGGCGGGTGCGGCGGGTGCGGCGCGGGCCACGGGGACGGTGGCAGCGGCGCGGGAGGCCGGGGCGGAAGGTGCGGCACGGGTGGCCGCACGCGCCGTGGAGTCCGGAGCCGCCGCCGGGTCCGGAGCCGTTGCCGGGAGTCGCGGTGCGGTCCGCGGTCCGCTCCTCGGGCTCGCCGTCGACATCGTCCTCCCGCTCGTCGTCTACTACGCCGCCCGGGCTCTCGGCGCCGGCCAGGCACCGGCGCTGCTGCTGAGCGGCGCACCACCGGCCCTGCGGCTGCTCTCCGGCGCGGTACGGCGGCGCGGGATCGACGGCGTCGACCTGTTCTTCACGCTGCTGCTCGCCGCGGCCGCCCTGGCATCCCTCGTCGGCGGCGGCACCCGGCTGCTCCTCCTCAAGGACGCGGCGCTGTCCCTCACGGTCGGCGGCTGGGTGTCCGGCACCGGCTTCACCCGCAGGCCGCTGGCCTTCCAGCTGGGCCGGCGCCTGCACCGGGGTGATGCGGCCCGGGCCCGGGCCAGGCTCTGGCAGGAGTCCGCCGAGTTCCGCCGGGGCCTGCGCGTCCTCACCTTCGTCTGGGGCGCGGAGCAACTGCTCGACAGCGGCCTCGGTGCGCTCGCCGCCGCCACCCTGCCCCCGGACACGGTGCCGCTGCTCGGCCGGGGCCTGTCCCTGCTCCTGCTCCTCCTGGCCGCCGCGGTCACCGCCGGCTACGCCCGCCGCTTCCGCACCCGTCACGGCCTCCCGCTGTTCGGCGCCCCAGCCCCCGCCCCTGCCTCTCCCTCCGGACCGGCGACGGCGACGGCGACGGTGACGGCGATGGTGACGGCGATGGTGACGGCGCGAGCGGACAACGAACGGCCCGCCCCGGAGAGCTCTCGTGTCCCGGCCCGGCGCCCGAGCTGACCGGCCGGCCGCGCACCGGGCACCGCCGGCGCCGTACGCTGGCGGCTGTGTATGCGGAGCGGGCGTCCCGGCTGACCGGCGCGGTCCTGTGGACCGACACGGCGACCGGGTCCGGCGCGCGGCCCGTGCTGCCCGACGGCTGCATGGACCTGATGTGGAGCGAGGGCCGGCTGCTGGTCGCGGGTCCCGACACCCGCCCCTACCTCCCCCAGGGGCCCGGCCGGTCGTGGGCGGGCATCCGCTTCTTCCCCGGCACCGCACCCGCGCTGCTCGGCGTACCGGCACACGAACTGCGCGACCGCCGGGTGGAGTTGGCCGACCTCTGGTCCGCCGCGCGGGCCCGGCGGCTGCGCGACCGCATCGAGGCGGCTCCCGACCCGGTGACGGCCCTGGAGGACATCGCCCTGGACCGGGCCGCGCGGACGGCGGCCCCCGACCCGCTGCTGCACCGGCTGGTGGAGTGCCTGGACGAGGGTCGCCCGGTGTCCGCGACGGCCGCCGAACTCGGCATCGGCGCCCGCACCTTGCACCGCCGCTGCCTGGCCGCGTTCGGCTACGGACCCAAGACCCTGGCCCGCGTCCTGCGCCTGCAACGGGCGCTGGCACTGGCCCGCTCCGGGACGCCGTACGCCGAGACGGCGATCCGCGCGGGCTACGCCGACCAGCCGCACCTCGCCCGGGACGTGCGGGAGTTGGCGGGCATGCCGCTCGGGGAGCTACTCGGCGGCGGGTAGCGGGGCGAACAGGTCGACACCGTTGCCGTCGGGGTCGTGCACGGTGGCGTACCGCTGCCCCCAGAAGGCGTCCCACGGCTTCAGCTCCCCGTGGTGGCCGGCGCCCACCAGGTCCTCGTACGTTGTGTCGACCTCGGCGGGCGAGTCGCACCGGAAGGCGAGGCCGATCCGGCCGCCGCCCGTCGGCGGCCGCCACTCGGGGTGGAAGGAGTGGACGGTCTTCTCGGTGTCCAGGGCGAAGACCAGCCCGCCGGGCAGTTCCACATCGACGTGCGGCTGCTCCTCGGAACCCTCGGGGAAGACGAGTCCGAGACGACGGTAGAAGGCGAGCGAGGCGGCCATGTCGGAGGTCACCACGCCGATCAGGGCGAATCGTGGAGTCATACGGCCACCGTAGGGAGGGCCGGCCGACCCGGTCTTGAAGAAATCGGACACGACGTCGGCGGACCCGGTGACGGCCTGCGCGGCGCGCGGCGGACCCGGCGGATGACAAGTTGCTCCCGGTCCTGCCGCCCGGTGATGATCCGTCTGTCCGAGAGTGGGGGAGTGGCTGTTGGCGGACGTCTTCGCCTGCGACCGGTGCGGTACCGAACTGACCGTCTCCGTGTCGAGGGTGGCATTTCCGGTGCGTGCCCGTCATCGCTGCGGGCACGAGATGCTTCCCGCGCTGATGGCATCGGGCACGTACGCCGTCGACCCGGAGCCCCGAGGAGGGCCCTGGCGTCCCTGGGACGAGGCCGGCGCGGAGGAGGCGGCGGCACTGGGGGTGTTCGCCCCGGTGCACTCGCTGCCGTCCGGGCCGCCGGGCGCCGTCGTCGTCGCACCGGGCGACACCCGTGGCACCGTGCTGATCCCGGACCGGTGCGACGGCTACTGCACGGGACTGGACGGCAGGGACGGCCCGAACCTGGCCTGCGCGCGGTGCGGGCAGGCCGTGGCGACCCGGATCGACGACTGCTCGCTCTGGCAGGCGGTGTGGTTCGAGGCCGACGCCGTACGCCGCGTCGCGGGCCCCGCCACGCCGGTCACCGACTGGGCGACCCTGGTGGAGGACGCGGAGGACGCGGAGACCGGGACAGCGCGCCCCCGGTCGAGCCGCCCGGCCGCTGGAGCCCGCAGTGGGAGGCGGCGGCGGGCCGGGCCCTGGCCCATCTGCTCGTCGCCTCGGGCGGCGCTCCGGTGGCCCTCCCCGGCGGACTGGTCACGGACCTGTTCGGCCGCGCGCTCGACGCGCTGCTGCCACCGAGCCCACCGAGCCGGTCCGGCCCACCGAGCCGGTCCGGCCCGGCGAGCCCGTCCGGCCCGCCGGGGGCGTCCGCCCGCACCGCTGCTCTTTCCGGTCCGCAACTGCCCGCCTCCGCCCCGGCGCCCGACATCGCGCTGGTCCCGGAGCATCCGCAGACGGGCGAGATCTGGCAGCCACCCGGCACCGCGGCGATCGTGCCGCTGCCCTTCGACGTGTGGCTGGGCCTGGCCTTCCCCCGGGACCGCTCGCGCCTGCCCGTGACCGGGGGACTGCCCCATGACGTCCAGCGCGACGACCCGCTGCCGCTGCACCCGATCTGGACGTTCCGGCCCGACCGGCAGGTGTTCCTGGGCAGCCTGGCCCGGCTCCCCGCCGTCCGGCAGCCGTGGCTGCGGGCGATCCACGACGACGTGAGCGCCTACCCGTACCGGCACACCTCGGTCTTCTAGCTCCGCCCCGCCAGCCCCACCAGATGGATCCGCGTGCCCAGCCCGGCATGCACCACGCCGGGCGCGGGCGTCACTGCGGTCCTGCGGGCGAACTCGGCGACATGTAAAGGAGTTGAGGAGCGGACGCGCCGTGCGGCATAGGTGCCTCGCATGGCCGTTCGACTCCTGCTCCACACCCGCCCACCGGCCACCGCCACGACTTTGTCCCGGCCGCCGACGCCTACCGCGAACCCGGTTCCGGGCCCACCTGAACGGTGGGATCGCCTGGGCCGCGGGGCTCGTCGAGTGACGTTTCTCCGGTGAATCGCTTCCACCATTGGGGTGAGTAAAGCTCGCGTTCGCAGATAGTCACGTGACTATCTAGAGATGCTCTTGTCTTGGCAAAGGGCGTCGAGACGCAGGGACCCTCCCGTCCCGCGTCAACCACCCACAGGAGGAGCCGGACCTTGACTTACGGTAAGAAGCTGCGCGAGCGCATCGCCGGGCCCGGGACCACACCGCTGATCGGCGTGTACGACATGTACTCGGCGTCGATCGCGGCCAAGCACTACGACGGGATGTTCGTTTCGGGCTTCGGATTCGCGGCCTCGTACTACGGGCTGCCGGACATCGGTTTCATCGCCTGGCCCGACATGGTGGCCTTCGTCCAGCGGCTGCGCGGCGCGTTCCCGCACCACCATCTGCTGGTCGACATCGACGACGGCTACGTCGACCCCGAGGTCGCCTGCCACGTCGTCGAGGGCCTGGAACGCATCGGGGCCTCCGGAGTGATCCTGGAGGACCAGAAGCGGCCCCGCCGCTGCGGCCACGCCGACGGCAAGCAGGTGCTGCCGCTGGAGGAGTACCTGGAGAAACTGGAGAAGGTCCTGGCCACCCGCCACGACCTGGTCGTCGTCGCCCGTACGGACGCCACCGACGAACACGACATCCTGCACCGTGCCGAGCGGCTGGCCGCCACCGACGCCGACGTGGTCCTGGTCGACGGAGTGCGCAGCGTGGAGTGGATCGAGCGCATCCGGAAGGTCGTCGGCGGCAAACCGCTCCTCTTCAACCAGATCGCCGGCGGGAAGTCACCCCGCCTCTCCCTCGGCGAACTGTCCGACCTCGGCGTCGACGTCGCGATCTACAGCACCCCGTGTCTGTTCGCCGCGCACAAGGCGATGGACTCGGCACTCGCCGACCTGAAGGAGGCCGACGGCCGGCTGCCGGAGGTCGACCCCACGAGCGGAGTCGGCGTGAAGGCGTCCACCACCCTGCTGGAGCGCAACATCGCCCGCGAGCGGATCGCACCCGAGGGCGTGGGCGTGTGACGGGAACCGGTTCGGCCCTCGTCCCCCGGATCGGGATGGCCGCGGCGGTCGCCGTCACCGTCCTCGGCGCAGGTGCCGCACCCGCGGTCGCCTCCGGGAGCCTGATCACCGTGATCGACAACTCGCACGCCGACTCGTGGCTCGAAGTGGACCGCGCGGCCAACCTCCAGACCGGCAGCGGCACCGCCGGCAGCGACCACGACGGCAGCGCCGTGGACGTCGTGGAGGCCCTGGTCGGAGCCGCCGGCCGGCACGAGGAGGACTGAGGACCACCGAAAGCAGCACCGCGACAGGACGACGGCCGGGCCCCTCCCCGCACGGGAGGCGCCCGGCCGTCGGCGTCCGTTCAGTCCTCGCCGAGATCGGGCCGGCCGTCCTCGCCGACCTCGACGTCCTCCTTCGGATCGTGCTCGTCGACGAGCGCGGCCACCGTGGCACGGTGCTGACGCGGCGCGACGGTGCGGCAACGGGCGTGCGCCACGCCGTAGGCGGTGGCCAGAGCGACTGCGGCCAGGGCGAGAGCCGCTGCGGAGCGCATGGTGGGGTGCATGCCCGGGCAACGAACCGGCGCGGCCCGGGTCACCGCCCAGCGCCCGAACGGGAGCGCACGATCACGCAGTTGGCCGGTCCGCGGGCGGCGCGCCCGTGCTCGCTCCGCGCACCAGCCGCGTCGACAGCTCCGTCCGCGTGCCCACCGGGCGCCCGCCGCCCATCATCCGCACCAGCGGCCGCAGCGCCGTCGCCGTCTCCGCGAGCGGCCGACGGACGGTGGTCGGCGCCGGGGCGACCCAGCCCGCCTCGGGCAGATCGTCGAAGCCCACGACGCTCATGCCGTCCGGCACCCGCAACCGCCGCTCGGCCCGCGCCGCGCACACCCCGAGCGCCATCCGGTCCGAGCACACGAACACCGCGGTCGGCGGCTCGAACAACTCCCTCGATCAGCACGTACCGGATGCGGTGGTGGTCCCGCCGCGCGTACCGCGAGGCGGACACCTCCGACAGGTGGAACAGCACCCCTGAGGAGCCGCGAGCGGTCAGCCGGTCCAGCCGGCCGCGCTCCGGCCGACCGCCCCCGGTCCGCGCCGGCCCTGCCGACACCACCACCCCGAGACCCGCCTCGTACGCCGCCGCCTCCACGCCCTGCGGCACCGCGCCCGACCGGGAACTCTCGAGCGCCTCACGCCACCCGCGCCAGATCCGCGTGCCGCACCTCGCACGCCGGCGGCAGACCGGCGGCCAGCCGTTCCAGCTCCTCGACGACCACCCGGCCGAGCCGCTCCAGCTCATTGCCGAGGGAGCCGGCGAGGTGCGGGGTGAGGAAGACGTTCGGCAGCCGGTACAACGGTGAACCGGCGGGCAGCGGCTCCGGCTCGGTGACGTCGAGGACCGCCTGCAACCGCCCGGAGACCAACTCCTCGGTGAGCGCGCCCTGGTCGATCAGCGCACCGCGCGAGGTGTTGATCAACGTGCCGCCGTCCCGGATCAGCGCGAGCCGCTCACGGTCGAGCATGCGGTGCGTCTCGGGGAGGTGCGGCGCGTGCAGGCTGACGATGTCGCTGCGTGCCAGCAACTCGTCCAGCGGCAGCAGTTCCGCACCCAGCGCGGCGGCCTCGGAAGCGTGCACGTACGGATCGCACAGGAGGACCTCGAGGTCGTGCGGGCGCAGCAGTTCCAGCAGGCGACGGCCCACCCGCGACGCACCGACGATCCCGACCCGGCGGCCCACGTTGCCGACGGCCGGCGTCTCGTCCGGGGAGGGGAGGGCGCACGTGCCACGGAAGCGTTCCCGCTGTGCGAAGACGTCCTTCCCGGCCAGCAGGATCATCGCGAGCGTGTACTCGGCCACCGGCGTCGCGTTGGCGGTCGCCGCGCTGGAGACGGTGATCCCGCGTTCCCACAGGGCGTCGCCGATCAGTGAACGGACGGAGCCTGCGGCGTGCAGCACGGCACGCAGCCGAGGCGCCGCGACCAAGGCGTCCGCGTCCAGGCGGGGACACCCCCAGCTGGTGACCAGCACCTCGGCGCCGGCCAGCGATCCGGCGACGGCGGGGTCGGTGAGGTCCCGCACCACGAGCGCGGGGTCGATCTCGGCCGTCTGCCGCAACCGGGCCATGAGCGGGGGCGGGAAGAGCCGGGGGAGGTGCACCGGATCCATGACGAACACGGCCCTGGGCAACTGGGGCGGCTGGGGCAGCTGGACGCTGGGCATGACTCTCCGACGAGGTGGTGGGGGCGGGGTCGGGGGCGGGGCCGGGGGTCGTGGATCGGAGAAGCGGAAAGCGTTTTCTGGCGGCGGCTCACACCGTAGAGCCGGTCCGTGGCGAGGGGCAATCGGTCGGTCGAGTGGCGGCCGCGAGAACTTCGACCGTCGGCGAGAAGGAGACGGTGACGCCCTGTTCCCGACGACGCCCTCGTACCCCGGATCCCCCGGATCCACCTCCGACGGCCACGGCCGGCCCGGCTTCGGCGCCTCGGCGTACGCCACGTCACCGGATACCCCGAACGGCGTAGCGCCGAGCCTGTGCACCGGAATACAGCCGGGCGCTGTGATGCTCTGATGTGTACAGAGCAGCGGTGCGACTGCGCGGCTGTGCAGTGGTGCAGCGGTGTGACTGAGCGACGGCGCGGCTGTGCGGCGGTGCACGAGCGCGGCGAAGGGCTGGTGGGCGATGACGGCAGATCGGACGGGCCCCGTGGTCCGGACGCCCCACGGAGCCGTACAAGGCCGGTACGAGCAGGGAATCGCGGTGTTCCGGGGCATCCCGTACGGCGCTCCGCCCTTCGGTGCCCGGCGGTTCCGGCCACCCGAGCCGCCCGAGCCCTGGGACGGGGTGCGCGACGCCGGTTCCTTCGGGCCGACCGCGCCGAAACCGCCGTACTCCGAGGCGTTCGCCCAGTACCTGTCCGACCCGGTGGTCCCCGGCGACGACTGCCTCAACCTCAACGTGTGGACCCCGGAGCCGGGCCCCGGCGCCCGCCTCCCGGTCCTGGTCTGGCTGCACGGCGGCGCCCTGACCAGGGGCTCCTCCGCCGTCCCCGTATACGACGGCCGCACCTTCGCCCGCGACGGCGTGGTCTTCGTCTCGGTCAACTACCGGTTGGGAGTCGAGGGCTACGGACTGTTCCCGGACGCGCCCCCGAACCCCGGCCTGCGCGACCAACTCGCCGCCCTGCGCTGGGTGCACGAGACCATCGAGACCTTCGGCGGCGACCCCGACCGGATCACCCTGTGCGGGCAGTCGGCCGGTGCCATCAGCGCCGGCGTCCTGCTCGCCTCCCCCCACACCCGGGGCCTGATCCGGCGCGCGATCCTGCAGAGCGGAGCGCCCGAGGTCGCGGACCGGGACAAGGTACGGCGGATGGTGCGCCGTATGGCCGCCCGGCTGAAGATCCCCGCCACCGCGGAGGCCTTCGCGACCGTCGACCGCGAGCTGCTGCTGCGGACCCAGGCGGAGGTCGGGCGGCTCAGCAGCCCGGTGCTCGGCGGGCCAGCGTTCGGCGTCGTCGTGGACGGTGACCTCGTACCCCGCGATCCGCTGAAAGCGCTCATCGACGGCGACGGCGACGGCGACGGCGCCCAGGGTGTCGACCTGCTCATGGGCTGGACGCGGGACGAGTACCGGTTGTGGCTGGTGCCCGGCGGCCTGCTCGAACACGTGGACCGGCTCGGCCCCGTCGCCCTGGCCGGCGCCATGGCACGCTGCCACTGCGGGCACGAAGTGATACGCGGCTACCGTGCGCTGCATCCTGACGCCGGCACCGCAGAGACCGTCGGCCAGCTCGTCACCGACCACCTGCTGCGGGCCCCGCTGCACCGCCTCGCCGACACCCGTCTCGGCTCCTGCCACCTCTACGAGTTCGCGTGGCCGTCCCGCCTTCCGGCCCTCGGCGCCTGCCACGCCCTGGAGTTGGGGTTCGTGTTCGACTCCGGTGACGTGCCCGAGTCGAAGAAGCTGGCCGGCGAGGGGGCTCCGCAGGAGCTGGGCGACGCGATGCACGCGGCCTGGGTGCGGTTCGTGACGACGGGGGATCCTGGCTGGCAGGCCTGGGACGCCTCGCATCCGGTGCGGATCTTCGGCGACGGTATACCGCATACCGAATACGGTCCACGGGATGCGGAAGTCGCCCTCTGGTCGGCCGCCCCCGCGCCTCCGGAACCGTCGCCCGCCGCTCAGTTCCGGGCTCCCGGGGCAGAACTGGCGGCCGCGGTCCGACGTCTGCGGTGGTCCGTGGCGGCGCGGCGGCACTGATCCTCCGCCGGACCGGCAGCGAGAATCCGGTCGTCGGTGGACTGTATGAAGTCGACCGACGACGCTGCGCGGCGCGATTCTGGTCGACTATATGGCGTCGGCTGTATGGCGTCGGCTGTGTGACGTCGACTGTATGGCGTCGACGGTCGCCCGCGGACCACCAACTCCTCCCGCGCGCCTCCGACCCGGAACCGACCGTCATCCGCAGTCATCGGGGCCGGATGACACGGTTCGACCGAGGGCTGCCGTGTGGCGAGCTCAAGCCCCCGGGCGCAGCGTCGCCCTGATCGAGGCGATCGCGTCCGGCCCCACCCGGCAGCACCCTCCGATCAAGCGCGCCCCGGACTCCCGCCACGCCTCGACCTGCTCGGCGCCGAACCGGGTCCGTCCCGTCCAGGCCCGCGCCTCCGCGTCCCAGGCCTCCCCGCTGTTGGGATAGACCACGACCGGCTTCCCGGTGACCCGGGCCGCGATCTCGACCGCGGGCGCGACGTCCTCCGGAGCGCAGCAGTTCACGCCGACCGCGATCACCTCGTCCGCGTCGGCGGCCGGGGCGAAGGCGTCCTCCAGGGGCTGTCCGGCGCGGGTGCGTCGACCGTCGACCGTGTACGACAGCCACGCCGGCACCCCCAGTCCGCGTATCGCCCGTAGCAGAGCGGTACCCTCGTCGGCGTCGGGCACGGTCTCCAGTGCCAGCACGTCCGGTGCGGCGGCGGCCAGTACCTCGATGCGCGGACGGTGAAAACGCTCCAGCTCGATCCCGCTGAGCCCGTACCGGCCCCGGTACTCGGAGCCGTCCGCGAGCATCGCCCCGTACGGGCCGACCGAGGCCGCCACCCACAGCGGTCGTTCCACGCCCGCCTCGCCGGCCTGCCCAGCAGCCTCGCGGGCCAGTTCCACGCTCAGTCTGAGCAGTCGCGCGGCCTCCTCACGACCGTGGCCGCGCCGCGCGAAGCCCTCGAAGGTGGCCTGGTAGCTGGCGGTGATCGCCACGTCCGCGCCCGCAAGGAAGTAGGCGAGGTGAGCTTCGGCAACCGCTTCCGGCCGCTCGGCGAGCAGCCGCGCCGACCACAGCTCGTCGCTCAGATCGTGCCCGGCGGATTCCAACTGGTTGGACATGCCCCCGTCGAGCACGACCGCTCCGGCGGCGAGGGCTGCGGCGAGGCTGGGGGAGGTGTTGCTGGCCATGGCACGACGCTAGTCGAAGCGGGCCACGGCCGGGCCGCGGCCGTCGTCAGGCCGGCGGTCGATCGCGTCGGTCGCCGTGCCGGCGCCGAGGTAGCCCGTCGCCCCCGAACCGCTCACCACGTCGATCCACAGCGCATTGCGGCCGCCGGGCCGGCGAGCGCCGCCGAAGAGGTCGCGGCGGCGGAGCCGAGGATGAGGGTGCGGCGTCGGACCGTTCCGCTTCCGGCCCCGGTCATGGGGGCTCCTTCGGAAGCGGGTGCGGGGGTACGGGTGCGGGCAGCGTGGCAGTCGAACCGAAGGCGCGAAAGGGCTTGCGCAGTACAGAACTCGGCCATCCGGCGCTCGCCGACCCAGATCTGGAAAGCGTTTGCTACAAGGCGGTGCCGTCTCGGGCCGGCCGATGTCGACCGACGGAGGAGCCGCCCATGAGACGCGCCGGAACCCCCGTGCTGGTGCCGGCCGCTCTGGGCGCCGCACCTAAGCACGACAACACGCACACCTCCGTGCACGGCCCGACCGTCCACGCGGGCCTTGTCCGCGACGCACTCCGCACCCGGCATCTGGTCCCCCAGGGCACCGTGCGGACGGAACGAACCCTCGGGGCGCCCCGCCCGGAACCGGGGCGCCCCGCCCGGAACCGGGGCGCCCCGGGCCCCCGCCAGGAAGGACAATCACCGCCGTGATCCAACTGCCCCCCGACGACCGCGACTCCAGCCCCCTGACCGGCTACACCCGCGCCCACTGGGAGGCCGCCGCCGACGCCCTGCTGGCCGCCGTCGAGCCCTGCGCCACCCCCGACCGCGCCCTCTACCACCTCCCCGGCGACCACGTGAGCCACTCCGGCCACCTCTCCGACGGCCTCGAGGGATACGCCCGCACCCTGCTGCTCGCCGCCTTCCGCCGCGACGAGACCGCCCTCGGCCGGTACGCCGACGGCCTCGCGGCCGGCCCCGGCGGAGTCTGGCCGCGCATCGGGGACCGCAGCCAGCCGCTCGTCGAAGCCGCCTCGATCGCGCTCGCCCTACGGCTGACCCGGCCGCTGTTGTGGGACCGCCTGGACGACGCGGTACGGGAGCGGACGGCGGCCTGGCTGGCGGACGCACTCACCGCCGAGCCCTGGCCGTGCAACTGGGAACTCTTCCCCGTCACCGTCGGCGGCTTCCTGGAGGACATCGGCTACCGGACAGACACGGCGCGCAAGGCCGTCGACCACGGCCTGGAACGGATCGAGGGCTGGTACCTCGGCGACGGCTGGTACACCGACGGCGACGGCCGCAAGTTCGACTACTACAACGGCTGGGCCATGCACCTCTACCCGGTGCTGCACGCATGGCTCTCCGGCGACCAGGACCTCCTCGACCTCTACGGCGGCCGCCTCCACGCCCACCTCGCCGACTACGCCCACTTCTTCGGCGGCGACGGCGCCCCCCTGCACCAGGGCCGCTCCCTGACGTACCGCTTCGCGACCGCGGCCCCGCTCTGGCTCGGCGCACTCACCGGACACACTCCGCTCTCCCCGGGGCAGACCCGCCGCCTGGCCTCCGGCGCGCTCCGGTACTTCCTCAACGGCGGCGCGGTCGACCAGCGCGGCCTGCTCCCGCTCGGCTGGCTCGGCCCCGACGAGTCGGTCGTCCAGAACTACTCGGGCCCGGCCTCCCCGTACTGGGCGAGCAAGGGCTTCCTCGGCCTGCTGCTGCCCGCCGACCACGAGGTGTGGACGGCGCGGGAGGAACCGGGCCCGACCGAGCGCGCCGACGAGGTCCGGCCCGTACCCGCCCCCAACTGGCTGCTGCAGTCGACCCGTTCGGACGGACTGGTCCGGCTGCACAACCACGGCAGCGAGGACGTCCGCTACGACCCGTACTACACCCGCCTCGCCTACTCCACGGCCACCGTGCCCACGGCGACGTACGACAACAGCGTGCTCGTCGGCGGCGACCCGAGCCGTACCCGGATCGAGCCGCTGGGCACCGGTGAGGGCTGGATCGCCTCCCGGCACACCGCGCGCGACGGCAGCACCGTGACCAACCTCGTGCTCGCCGAGGGCGCGGTGGAGGTGCGGGCCCACCTCGTCGCCGGGGCCCCGCCCGGGACGGCGGTGCGCATCACGGGCTGGGCCGCGGGACGGGATGGCCTCCGATGCGAACTCGTACCCGTGTCAGGCCTGTCGGAGGACATGACCGGGCGGACGGCGGCGGAACCCACGCTGTTCGTGGCACTCGCCCGACTGACCGGCGAACCGGATCCCCGGCCCCTCACGGACCTGGTGGAGGTGAGGGTGCGGGACGGGTACGGGCTGAGCGTCCGCTGGGCGTCCGGTCGGGCCGGCGCGTTCCGGTTCACGGAGCCGGACGGGCGATCAGCAGACTCGGGGTGGTCGCTCACGGCTTGCTGAGTGTGCCGGGGTGGGAGGGGGTGACGGGCACCTGGGCCGGGAAAGGGCCGCCGCGCACGTTACCGCGTGGCACAGGCATCCGTTATCGGTAGCCGGTAGCCGGTAGCCGGTAGCCGGTAGCCGGTAGCCGGTAGCCGGTAGCCGGTAGCCGGTAGCCGGTAGCCGGTAGCCGGTAGCCGGT
>NZ_JBIUBE010000003.1:351149-378823 GCF_044593395.1 Streptomyces sp. NPDC052301
CGGTAGCCGGTAGCCGGTAGCCGGTAGCCGGTAGCCGGTAGCCGGTAGCCGGTAGCCGGTAGCCGGTAGCCGGTAGCCGGTAGCCGGTAGCCGGTGGTCCGTCACCTGTCGGTACGGTTCGGTCGGCGCCGAACAGTCCCGTGCCTAGCCTGGCCGTATGACCGCAGACCCCACCGTGACGCCTTTCGCCGGACTGCACCACCGCCCGGGTGAGCCCCTGCTGTTGCCCAACGCCTGGGACCACGCCTCGGCCGCCGTCCTCGCGGCCCGGGGGTTCCCCGCGATCGGCACGACGAGCCTCGCCGTGGCGGCGGCGGTCGGCCTGCCCGACGGGGAGGCGGCGACCCGCGAGCACACCCTGGACCTCGCGATGACGCTCGGCCCGGAGCCGTACCTCCTCTCGGTGGACGCCGAGGCCGGTTTCAGCGACGACCCGGACGACGTGGCCGAGCTGGCACGGCAGTTGTGGGCCGTGGGGGCGGCCGGCATCAATCTCGAGGACGGCCTGGGGCCGAGCGACCGGCACGCCGCGAAGATCTTTGCCGTGAAGGCGGCCGTGCCGGGGCTGTTCGTCAACGCCCGCACCGACACCCACTGGTCGGGCGACGGGGACGAACGGGAGACCCTGCGGCGGCTCGACGCCTACCAGCAGGCCGGTGCCGACGGGGTGTTCGTGCCCGGACTGAGCGACCCGGACCGGATCGCCACCCTCGTACGCCACCTCGGGGCGCCGCTCAACATCCTCTACTCGCCCGCCGGGCCGACCGTCCGCCACCTCGCCGACCTCGGCGTCCGCCGGGTCAGCTTCGGCTCACTGCTGTACCGGCGGGCGCTCGGCGCGGCGCTGGACGCGGTGGCCGACATCGCCGGCGGGCGCGCCCCCGCCGGTACGACGCCCTCCTACGCCGAGGTCCGGGCGCTGGAGCGCAGCGTCTCGGCGAGCAGGTCGGCGAACTCCACCGGTTGATCCAGCGTGCCCAGATGTCCGCCCGGGAACTCCACGAACGCGCCGCCCAGCCGTTCGGCGAGGAACTCCGTGGTCCGGTGGAGGAGTTGTCCCCGCGAGCCGGTTCCGGCCGCGAGCGTGAGTCGGCCCGGGCCCGCGGTGAAGGCGGGACCGTGAGCACTGAACGGGCGCAGGACACGGGCCAGGAAGACCCCCATCGGGGTGGCCGACTCGCCCTCCGCGGGCGGCCGTTCGGGTCCGTCCAGGTGGTCGATCAGCTCGGCCCGCCGCTCGTCCCCGTCCGGCAGCAGCGTCACGCACGGCGGCTCGTGCGCGACCACGTGCGCCAGCCGCTCCGGATACCGGGCGAGCAGGTCAAGGGCCGCGATGCCGCCGGAGCTGGTCCCGAACACGTGGGCGGACTCGCCGGCGGGCAGTACCTCGTCGAGCAGCCGGTGCGCCCCGTCGCTCCAGTCGGCCACGCGCTGCTCGGGAACCGGTTCCCCGAGCCGGCCGTGGGCGAGACCGAGGGGGTCGTACGTCACCACGGTGAAGCGCGCCGCGAGCCGTTCGGTCAGCGGCCCCAGCCCCATGGGATGCCCGGCTCCGCCCGGGATGATCAGCAGCACGGGACCGCTGCCCGTGATGTCGTGGGAAGGCGTCTCAGTCATCGTCGGTCTCCTCCGGTGCCGTCTCGCGCGGCCAGTGGACGAGGGTCAGGTGCAGGGCGTCGATCGCCTTCTCCCAGGACGCCCGTACGTCCCGGTCCGCACCGAAGCCGCCGGCGGACTCGAGGACGCAGTAGCCGTGGAAGGTGCTGCGCAGCAGGCGCACGGCGTCCGTCAGGTCCGGCTCTTCGAGGCCGTAGCCGCGCAGCATCCCGTAGGTGATCTCGGCGGTGCGGCGCAGCGCCGGGGAGCCGGCGATCAGGGACTGGTCGATCCGGATCTGGGTGGCGGCGTACCGGCCGGGGTGCTCCAGGGCGTAGGCGCGGTAGGCGTCGGCGAAGGCGGCCAGGGCGTCCTTGGCGGCGCGGCCGGCCACGGCCACCGCGATCCGGTCGATCAGCTCGCCGCCCGCGCACAGCGCCAGCCGGGTACGCAGGTCGTCCAGGCCCCGGATGTGGGAGTACAGGCTGGCGTCCTTCACACCGAAGCGGCGGGCGAGTGCGGACAGGGTGACGTTCTCGAACCCGGCCTCGTCGGCGAGTTCGGCAGCGGCCGCGACGACGCGGTCGGCGGTGAGGCCCGCTCGGGCCATGGCGTCTGCCTTTCCCTCAACTTTCCTAGGCTCTCTAGGTTACAGCCTAGGTATACCAGGATTCAGGGAAGTCGACGACCTGTCATACCTGTTTAGGGACACCGGAGTCGGCACCCCGCGGCGGCCCCGGCGGCTTAAGGTGGCCGGACGGTGCGAAGGGGGGACGGTGAAGCGAGAGAAGCGAGGAGCGGGCAGACCGGCGGCGGTGCCGGACCGTGACGGCCCCCGACCCCTCTGGCGGCAGAAAGACTTCACCGTCTTCTGGGCCGCGCAGACCCTCTCCGTGCTCGGCGACTCCTTCGCCCTGATCGCCCTGCCCCTGCTGGTCCTGGAGGCCACCGGGTCGGTGGCCCGCATGGGGCTGCTGACCGCCGTCGGCGGAGCCGCCGCCGTCCTCGCCGCGGTCTTCGCCGGCACCGTGGTGGACCGGGTGGACCGGCGCCGGCTCCTCATCAGCTGCGACCTCGTCCGCATGGCCCTCTACGGCCTGATCCCGCTCGTGTGGGCGTTCGGCCCCCGCATCTGGCTGCTGTACGCGGTGCTGCCGGTCTGCGAGGCCGTCGGCATGTTCTTCGCGGTCGGCTACGTCACCGTCGTCCGCGGTCTCGTCGGCACCGCCCGTCTCACCGAGGCCAACGGCCGGCTGAACGCCACCGCGGCGGCGGCCGGGGTGCTCGGACCGCTGTGCGCGGGACTGGTCGCCGCCCGGACCGGTCCTGCCACGGCCGTCGCCGTCGACGCGGCCAGCTTCGCGGTCTCCGCCGCCTGCCTGCGGGGAGTACGCCTGGGCGCGCGGGCCGGCGACGACACCCCCGCGCCGGGCGGCAGCACTGTCCGGGAGGACCTGCGCACCGGCGTCTCGTTCCTGCGCCGGCATCCGCTGCTGCGCGCGCTGACGCTGCTGCTGTTCGGCTTCAGCTTCCTCACTTTCGGCCTGACCGATCTGGTCGTCTACCACCTCAAGCACGACCTCGGTCACGGTGACGACACCGTCGGCACCGTCATGGCGGCAGGCGCGGTCGGCACCATCGCCGGTTCCCTGCTCGTCGCCCGCGTCCGCCGACGGCTCGGTTTCGGTCCCACCTGGATCGGCGCGGTCGC
The DNA here is from genome assembly GCF_044593395.1 of Streptomyces sp. NPDC052301. Classification (NCBI taxonomy): domain Bacteria; kingdom Bacillati; phylum Actinomycetota; class Actinomycetes; order Kitasatosporales; family Streptomycetaceae; genus Streptomyces; species Streptomyces sp. NPDC052301. The sequence goes on from NZ_JBIUBE010000003.1 coordinate 354,457, forward strand.
ACTGTGCGGACTGGCCTGCGCCGCCCTGGGTCCGGTCCGCACGGTGTCCGGGGTCGCCGTGCTCAGCGCCGCCTTCCTGGCCGGCGCCGGTGTCGCGGGCACCTGCTCGATGTCCCTGCGCCAGGAGATCACCCCCGAACCCCTGCTCGGCAGGGTCACCTCCGCCTACTGGACCCTCCAGTACTCCGCGGCCCCCGTCGGGGCCGCCCTCCTCACCTGGGCCGCCGGACAATGGGGCACCGCACCGGCCGCCCTGACCGCGGGGAGCGCCTGCGTCCTGATCGCCCTCGCGGCCCTGCTCACCCCGATCCGCACGGCCTGACCTCCGATGCCGGCGTGGGACGGGCCGGGCAGCCCGACCCGGCCGGTCACCCGGGCCGCGCACGACGCACCCCGCGGCCGACCCGGGTGAGAGCCGGCCGGCCGCGGGGTGCGTCGGGACCGTGTCGGTCAATCGGTGCGCGAGAAGACGAAGGAGAACTCCGCGGACTCGGCCCGCAGGTGGTACTGCGGCAGCGGGGCCGGGCCGCAGGACTGGGAGCCGATGCCGTGCTGGCGGTGGTCGAGGTTGACCCAGACCCCCGCGGCGGCGCCGCTGTCGGCCGCGGCGCCCGGCACCAGATCGGTGCGGTGGGTGGCAGCGTCCAACTGCTCGGTGGTCCAGCGGCGGGCGGTGAGGAAGAACTCCGGGTCGCCCTCGATCCGCAGACCGCCGAGCTCGGCCCAGCGGACGTCGATGCGGGCGCCGTTCTCCTGGGGACGGACGTACGGCGTCTGCATATCGTCTACGGTCGACTGCCAACGGCCGACCGCAGACGCCATCCTGGTGTCCGGATACGCCTCACCGGGCCCGCCGCCGTACCACTGCACACGGTCGGCCGTCGACAATCCGAAGCGGATGCCGAGCCGGGGGAGGGGGACGCTCCAGTCACCCTCCGGGACGGTGCATACGGTCAACCGTAGCCGGTCGCCGTCCGACGTCCAGCGGTATACCGTCGACAGCCCCATCTCCCGCGCGGCCGGCGCCACTCGGGTGCGGACCGTCAGCGCATCCTCGCCGACCTCCACCGCGTCCAGCCGGTGCCGCATCCGGTGCAGGCCCAGCTTGCGCCACAGCAGGCCGTAGCGGAGGTCGGACTGCCAGGCGGCTCCGTCGTCGTTGTCGGTGGTGGCCCGCCACACGTCCAGGCGCAGACCGGAGACGGCCACGGTACCGACGGACGTCAGGGCGCCGGTACGGGCGTCGAAGGTGCCCGGGCCGAGCCTGATCACCCCGTCGCCGGGTTCCGGCCGGGCGGTCGCCGCGAGCGACGGCGCCCGGCGTTCGGACACCTGGATCTGGCCCCAGGCGACGACGTGGTCCCTCGGCGCCCACGGCGTGTCCGAGGCAAGGACGGCCCGGACGGTCCAGTGGGCCTCGCCGGCCGGCGCCCCCGCGGGCGGTGCGGGCAGCTTGACGTCGGTGGACTCGCCCGGTGCCAGCGCCGGCACCGACAGCGTGCCGGAGTCCACGGTCTCCCCGTCGACCTGGTACGACCAGACGAAGGCCAGCGCCGACAGGTCGGCGAAGTCGTGCTTGTTGGTGACGCGGACCGTGCCGTCCGTGCCGTCGCCCGCGATGCCGACCGGCTCGATCACCTTCTTGTACTCGACCAGGCCGGGCGAGGGCCGCCGGTCGGGGAAGAGCAGGCCGTCGCAGACGAAGTTGCCGTCGTGCAGCTCCTCGCCGAAGTCGCCGCCGTAGGCGTAGCCCAGCTCCGGATGGGCGATGCCGTGGTCGATCCACTCCCAGACGAATCCGCCCTGCAACCGGTCGTACGTCTCGAACAGCCGCTGGTAGTCGGCGAGTCCGCCGGGTCCGTTGCCCATGGCGTGGCCGTACTCGCAGAGGATGAAGGGGAGTGAGCGGCGTTTGCGGGTGCCGCCGTCCAGGTGCCGGCCGATCCGTTCGACCTCCGCGTGGTCGGCGTACATCCGTGCGTACACGTCGGTGTCCCGGCAGGTGAGGTCGCCTTCGTAGTGCACCAGCCGGGAGGGGTCGCGGCCGTGGATCCACTCGGCCATCGCCGTCAGGCCGCGCCCGGTGCCGGCCTCGTTGCCGAGGGACCAGATCACCACCGACGGATGGTTCTTGTCGCGCTCGACGGTCCGGGCCGCCCGGTCCAGCAGGGCCGGGGTCCAGCGGTCGTCGTCGACGGGGTTGTCCCGCCAGGCCTGCTCGGTGAAACCGTGCGTCTCCAGGTCGCACTCGTCGATCACCCACAGCCCGTACTCGTCGCACAGGTCGAGGAAGGCGGGGTGCGGCGGGTAGTGCGAGGTGCGGACGGCGTTGACGTTGTGCCGCTTCATCAGCAGGACGTCCTCGCGCATGGTGGCGAGGTCGAGGGCGCGTCCCCTCTCCGGGTGCCATTCGTGCCGGTTGACGCCCCGGAAGAGCACGGGCGTGCCGTTGACCTCGATCAGGCCGTCGGTCCGCGCCACGGTACGGAATCCGATGCGCAGCGGCACCCGCTCGCCCTCGGTGGCCAGCTCACCCGTGTACAGCCGTGGTGTCTCCGCCGACCAGGGCTCGACCGGCACGGTCACGCTCTCGCCGGTCGCGACGTCGATACCGAGGTCCGGGACGGTGACCTGGCCGTCCACGTCGGAGTCGACACGCAGGGTGCCGGTGCCGGCGAGGTGGTCGTAGGAGGCGTGCACGAAGAAGTCGAGGGCGCCGGCGGCCGGCCGGTGCAGCAGGGTGACGTCGCGGAAGATACCGGGCAGCCACCACTGGTCCTGGTCCTCCAGGTACGAGCCCGTCGACCACTGGTGGACCCGGACCGCCAGTACATTGCCGACCGTCTTCAGCAGATGGCCGACCGCGAACTCGTGCGGCAGCCGGGAGCCCTTGAACTCGCCGAGGTCCGTGCCGTTCAGCCAGACGCGGGCGCAGGACTCCACACCGTCGAAGCGCAGCACCGCCCCGCCCTCGGTGAGGTCGGGCCAGTCCTCCGGCAGGTCGAAGACCCGCAGATGGTCGCCGGTCGGGTTCTCGGTGGGCACGCGCGGCGGGTCCACCGGGAACGGGTAGAGGTGGTTGGTGTAGACCGGGGAGCCGTGCCCCTGGAGGACCCAGTGGCCGGGGACCGCGATCTCCGCCCAGTCACCGGCGTCGTACCCCTCCGCGGCGAAGGAGTCGTCCTCGGCGTCGGCCGTCGGCGACAGCCGGAAGCGCCAACTGCCGTTCAGGGTGAGTGATGGGGCGTCCGAGGACGCGTACCAGGCGCGGGGCGGCAGCGCCCCGGAGCCCGGTGAGACGTCCTCGACGTAATCGGTTGCGGTGGGATTGCGGAAGGACATCGGTCTCCTAGCTCAGCCCTTGATGCCGGTCGGCGCGGTCCCCTGCACCAGCCGGCGCCGGAGGAAGGGGAACACGAGCAGCAGCGGCAGGACGGACATGGCGGTCGCCATGCAGATCCGGTGGAAGACGACGGTGGGGTGGGTCGTGGAGGAGGAGGGGGCGACCTGCACGGTCCACCGAGTCGGGGTCCTGTCCGACGACCAGTGGCCACAGGAAGGCGCTCCAGCCGCCGAGGAACGTGATCGTGGCGATCGCCGCGAAGGAGGTCAGCGGGTTCGGCACGACGACGCGCCCGTACGCGCCCCGGTGGCCGAGCCCGTCCACGCGCGCCTCCTCCGCCAGTTCCTCGGGGGTACTACTGCCTGGACCAGACCTGGTTGGATCCGCCGTTGCAGCTGTACAGGATCACCTTGCTGCCGTCGGCGGTCGCCTGTCCGCTGACGTCGAGGCACCTGCCCGATGCCTCGTTCACGATCTGCCCGTCGGAGTTGAGCAGCCAGCGCTGGTTCCCGTCGCCGGTGGCCGTGGCACTCGTCGTCAGCCCGGAACTCCCGGCCGTCAGATAGCCGTCGGCACCCTTCAGGGTGCCCCGCGCGTCGTACGACCACGACTGGCCCGCCGCGCCCGTGCACGAGGCGATCGCGGCCCCGGAGGCGTCGGCGATCAGGCACTTGCCCGACTGCCTGCCGGCCAGCGCACCGGTCAGCGCCGCACTGCCGTGCCCCTTCTGGTCGAGGACGTACGTCGTGATCGAGCGGGGCGCGAGGGTGGTGGTGACGGCTCCGCCGCTGACGGACGGCTTCGCGACCTCGGCCCAGTTCTCGTCGGCGGACGTCCGTACCGCCCGTGCCGCCCGCAGCGGGGTCGCGCCGGCGAAGTGCAGGTTCAGGGCCGTGCCGGTGGTGTTGTGGTTGTTGACGACGACGACCCACCTGCCGTCCCGGTCGTACGCCGACACCTCCACGCCTGCCGGTGCCCCGGTGACGTTGTGCGCCACCGCGCCGGGCCGGACGAACTTGCTGTACTGGCCCAGCGCGTAGTACCGCTTGGTGAAGTACAGCTTCTGGTCGCCGTTCGCCGCGTAGTCGGGATCGTAGTAGATCAGTCCGTCGTTCCAGCCCTCGTCGTTCTTCGTGGCCGGGTCGCTGCCGTAACCGTCGGCGAGCGCCACCCACCACTGGAACGCCGAGTCGTGCGAGGTCGCGAAGTCCTTGTAGACGATCCTCGACATCAGCAGGGCGTTGTCGATGGTCGGGTCGTACTCCTGGTTCCAGCCCGTCCCGCCCTTGCCGAAGCAGCAGATCTCGGTGGCCCAGGACGTCCTGCCGACCGATTTCGACGTCTCGTAGACGTTGCCGAGCCGGCCGTCGTCGGGGTCGTCGTACGTGTGGTGGGCCAGCTTGGACACGTACGGTGCGGTGCCCGGCTGCGCGATCCACTGCGGCACTTCTGCGGTGAACTGCGTCGTCCGGCTCGACTCGTCCGCGATGATGCCGGTGTGCTGGTGCCGGGCCCGCTGCTCGGCGCCCAGCGCGCGCACGATGTCGTCGCGCTGGTCGACCGGTACCGGCATGCCTTCCTGGCCGCAGTCGGCGAAGCTGTTGTCCGGCTCGTTGAAGGGGCTGATGTAGTCGAACTTCACGCCCTGGCGTGCGAAGTGGTCCGTGACATCCGCGAGGTACGTGGCGAAGTCGGCCTCGTTCTCCGCCTTCAGCCGGCCGCCGCAGCTCCTGCCGTTCGTCGTCCACCGGGCGGGAGCGCTGTTGACGAAGCCGATCAGGTCCTTGACGCCGTACTGCGCGGCGTACTTCAGGAACGTACGGCCGCCCTCGTCCCTGTTCCAGTCGTAGGAGCCGTCGGTTCCGAGGAAGTCCTCGGCAGCGCGTGCGGGGGTGGTGACCGCGGTACCGCCGCCGCCGATGTTGTAGCGGTACGCGCTCAGGTCCAGCCCGTCCGCGGAGAAGAGGAGTCGGGCGACTCGTGCCTGGACCGCGGGGTCGAAGTGCTGGAGGTCGTTGACCCACCAGGCGCCCGAGACACCGATGTCGTCGATGGTCTGGGCGGCGTGGGGGGAGACCTCCGCGGCGGCCGGGGCGTCGGCGGCACGCGCGGACGGGGAGCCGAGCAGGGCTCCGGTGACGGCCAGCGCGGCCGAGACCGCCGGCAGCAGGGCTCTTGCGCGGAGGTGAGCGGTGCGGGGCTGTGACACGTGCATCCCTTCCGTCGTCATGAAGGCGGTGCGGTACGGCTCCTTGCGGGGGCGGTGCGCCGGGTGGTGCCGTCGGCGGGGCCCGCCTGCCTCTGCCCGACGGACTGCAGCGCCCCTTCCAGCGCGAACGTGGCCGCGCCGAGGGACACCGGGTCGGTGGGGATCGGGGAGAGGACGATCTCGGTGGCGGCCAGCGGCCGGCGCAGCGCGTGCCGGGCTACGGCCCGCCGGACCTCGGCCAGCAGCGGCTCGCCCAGCCGGGAGGCGACCCAGCTGCTGAGCACGACCACTTCGGGGTTGAGGAGGTTGACCAGGTCGGAGATGCCGGCGCCGAGGTAACGGGCGGTGTCCCGGACGACCTTGACCGCGACCGGGTCGTTCGCGGCGACCGCGCGGGCCAGCGCGGCGATGGTGGCGGTCTGGTCCTCGGGGTGCAACAGGGGGGAGTCGGGGCTGAGTTCGCGCAGGTTCTGCATGATGCCGGGTGCCCCGACATATGTCTCGACGCAGCCGTGGTTGCCGCAGTGGCACAGCCGTCCGTCGAGTACGAGCGTGGTGTGCCCCCATTCGCCGGCGCTGTTGCTCACGCCCCGGTGCAGCCCGCCGCCGAGGGCCAGCCCGGCGCCGACCCCGGTGCCGAGGTTCACCACCACGGCGTCCCCCCGGCCCCGCGCCGCCCCGAACCACAGCTCGGCCACCGCGCAGGCGCGCAACGGGTTGTCCAGGTGGAGCGGGTGGGCGATGTGCTCGGCGAGCAGGTCGAGCAGCGGCACGTCGTGCCAGTCGAAGTTGGGGGCGTACTCGGCGACGCCTCTGCCCCGGTCCACCTGCCCCGGCACGCTCACCCCGACGCCGAGGACACGCGCCGTCTCGACCCCGGCCTGGGCGACCACCGAGCCGACGGCGGCGGCCACATGTCCCACCACCCGCTCCGGGCGGCTCTCACCCGGCCGCATGTCCTCCTCGGCGCGGGCCAGCACGTTCAGCGCCAGGTCGAACAGTTCCACGTGGACGTACGTCTCCGCGATGTCCACGCCGATCAGCGCACCCCCCGACGCGTCGACGGCGACGAGACCGCGCGGCCGGCCGCCGGCCGAGTCCTCGAACCCGACCTCGGTGATCATGCGCAGGTCCAGCAGCTCGCCGACGAGCGTGGCGACCGTGGCGAGGCTCAGCCCGGTGGCGGCGGCCAACTCCTGCCGGGAGGTGGGGGACTCGGCGATGATCTGGCGCAGCACCTCGTAGCGGTTCGCGGTGCGGATGTCACGTGATGTGCGCTTCACGCAGCTGCCCCTCCCCTGCCGTCCGGGCCGGGCCGGGGGGACTTCGAGCCCCGGCGCGGGCGTCAGGCTATGGGCTGGGAGAGGCCTTCGACAAGGGGTTAGGAAAGGGGGTGGATGAAGTCGTCGTCGAGGATGTTCCGCACGAAGGTGTTGGTGAACTTGCCGGCGGGATCCAGGGAGCGGGCGAGGGTGCGGAAGTCGTTGACGCGTGTATACCGTCGACGGACCACCGCCGGCGGGATCTCGTACACCTTTCCCCAGTGCGGCCGTGGATCGAAGCGGATCAGCGCCTCCTCCAGCAGGCGCACCACCGGGAGAACGGCCGCCTCGTCCCGCACCCAGGTGAAGTGCAGGGCGACCGAGTCCCGTCCGTGGGCGGGGCTGAGCCACTGCGTGTCTGCGGCGACGGTCCGCACCTCGCAGGTCTGCAGTACTCCGGCGACCGCCGACCGGATACCGTCGATCGCATACAGCGCTTCCAGCGCCGCCGTCCGCGGCAGCAGATACTCCGACTGGATCTCCTCCCCGCTGCTCGGGGTGAACTCCGCCCGGAAGTGGGGCAGCCGTTCATGCCACGGCCCGGGTGCGCCCAGCTGCTCGGTGCAGTAGGTCGCCGGCATGCCCGGCACGGGGTGCAGCGGTTCGGTCGCGGGCGCCGCCCACGGGAAGCGCACCGCCGGCTGGTCGGTGCGCCGTTTGACCCACACCTGCCGGAAGCCCGGCTCCCGCCAGTCGGTGAACAGGCTGACGCTGTACCCGGCGGCCATCACGGCGTTGAAGTCCAGGTTCTCCAGCGGTAGTTCGGTGAACAGATGCTGCTCCACCGCGTAGGCCGGCTCCAGGTCCAGCGTGAGCGCGGTGACGGCGCCGAGCGCGCCGAGCGAGGTCACGGCACCGTCGAAGCGCGCGTCGCCCCGGGCGATCGTCACCGTCGAGCCGTCCGCGAGGACCAGCTCCACCTCCCGGACGGCCGACGCCAGCGGCGCGTTGCCGACGCCCGAGCCGTGGGTGCCGGTCGCCACCGACCCGGCCACCGAGATGTGCGGCAGCGACGCCATGTTGGGCAGGGCGAGGCCGTGCGCGTGCACCGCGTCGGCCAGCTCGGCGTAGCGGACCCCGCCCGACACCCGTACCGTGCGCGCCGCCGTGTCCACCTCGAGCACCGGCGGCAGTCCGGCGGTGGAGACCAGGATGCCGTCCGCGCCCGGGTCGGCGATCCGGTTGAAGGAGTGTCCGCTGCCCAGCACCCGCACCCGTGCGCCGGCCGCGACCAGTGCCCTGAGCGCGTCGAGCGTGCGGGGCCGGTGGACCTCCTTGGCGGTGTAGGTGATGGTGCGCGCCCAGTTGGTGACCGGTCCCGCGGTCCGCGCTGCCTTCGTCATCCGTGTGGTCCTCCCGGAGAGTGCGTGTGCAGCGACCTTCTCACCTGCCGCGAGCCGCCGTGATCCGCAGCCCGAAGCCATTGCGGATTTCGTCGTTCAAGCAGCGGTGAGATGCGTTATCCGCAAATTATCTGGGCACGGGCTGGGAATATCGAATACCGTCACGATCCATGACTACGGAACCGCTGCCCCGCCGCCTCCCGGTCACCGACCGCACCCGCCACCGCCGCCTGCGCGAGCAGGGCAGCCTGGACCGGTCGGAGCTGGAGGCGGTCCTCGACGCCGGGTTCGTCTGTCATCTGGGCGTGGTGGTCGAGGGGCGCCCCGTGGTCGTGCCCACGGTGTACGGGCGGGACGACCGGTGGCTGTACCTGCACGGCTCCGTGGCCAGCCGCAGTCTCGCCGAGGACACCCCGGTGTGCGTGACCGTCACGCACGTCGACGGGCTCGTCCTCGCCCGGTCCGTCTTCGAGCACGGCGTGAACTACCGCAGCGCCATGATCCACGGCGCGGCCCGCAAGGTCACCGACCCCGAGGAGAAGCTGGAGGGTCTGCGCCGGCTCACCGAGCACTCCGCGCCGGGCCAGTGGTCCTACGCCCGCCGCCCGAACCGCAAGGAGCTCGCCGCCACCACCCTCCTCGCCCTCTGTCTGGAGGAGGCCTCCGTGAAGATCCGGGCCGGCGCCCCCGACGACGGCGACGGCCCGGACGCGGCCCTCGGCCTGTGGGCGGGCGTCCTGCCGTTGACCGCGGCCTGGGGCGCCCCGCGGCCCGACCCGTCGCTGCCGCCCGGCATCGCCGTACCCGACCACGTCGCGCGCCGCGCGGGGACCCGGCACGGCTGAGCCGGAGGCAGGGGCATACGGTGAGAGGCGAACGCCTGAGCCGGGAGGAGAAAGACGGATGGGCAGTCGCACCGCGCTGGTCGAGGATCTGATGGAGCGGTTCCCGCATGTGCCACGGGAGGCCGTTTTCAAGGAGGACCTGCTCCGTGGCGGTGTCGCCTTCGACCAATCCGCCCTCAGTGACAACGAGGACGGCGACGTCAAGCCGAAGTCGTACTTCATCTTCTCCTTCGACCACGGCACCCTGCCCGAGCTGGGCGAGGCCGCACTGCGCCGGCCCCCGGAGGAGATCATCCTCACGGGCGGCCCGTACGACCTGCGCCGTACGGTGGTCTCCGTGCGGGTGAACCCCGCCTCGCCGTACCGGGTCGCCGCCGACGAGGAGGGGCAGCTCGGCCTCTACCTGGACGGCAGGCGCATCGCCGACGTCGGTGTGCCGCCCATGCCGGAGTACTACCGGCACACCCTCTCCAACGGGAAGTCCGTGATGGAGGTGGCCCCGACCATCCAGTGGGGCTACCTGATCTACCTGACCGTCTTCCGGGTCTGCCAGTACTTCGGCGCCAAGGAGGAGTGCCAGTACTGCGACATCAACCACAACTGGCGCCAGCACAAGGCCGCCGGCCGGCCGTACACAGGGGTCAAGGACGTCGAGGAGGTCCTCGAGGCCCTGGAGATCATCGACCGGTACGACACCCAGAAGGCGTCCACCGCGTACACGCTGACCGGCGGAGCGATCACGAAGACGGTCGCCGGGCGGGACGAGGCCGACTTCTACGGGCACTACGCCAAGGCCATCGAGGAGCGCTTCCCGGGCCGCTGGATCGGCAAGGTCGTGGCGCAGGCGCTGCCCAAGGCGGACGTGCAGCGGTTCAAGGACTACGGCGTGCAGATCTACCACCCCAACTTCGAGGTGTGGGACCGGCGGCTGTTCGAGCTGTACTGCCCCGGCAAGGAGCGCTACGTCGGCCGGGACGAGTGGCACAAGCGGATCCTGGACTCCGCCGACGTCTTCGGCGCGCGCAACGTGATCCCGAACTTCGTGGCCGGGGTGGAGATGGCGGAGCCGTTCGGCTTCACCACCGTGGACGAGGCCATCGCCTCCACCACCGAGGGGCTGCGCTTCTTCATGTCGCACGGCATCACGCCCCGCTTCACCACCTGGTGCCCCGAGCCCACCACCCCGCTGGGCAAGGCCAACCCGCAAGGGGCGCCGCTGGAGTACCACATCCGGCTGCTCGAGGCCTACCGCGCCACCATGGACGACTTCGGCCTCTCCTCCCCGCCCGGCTACGGCCCGCCCGGACCCGGCCGCGCGGTCTTCTCCGTCAGCTCCTTCATGGACAGCCTCCCCGCCGGTGAACCGGCGGGCGAACCCGCGGACGAACCGGCCGAGGTCTGAGCCCGCGCACCCGGCTCCGCGCACCGGCTCCGCGCGCCGGGCCGGCGGGGGCGGTGAGACGGACCGCCCCCGCGTCCGTATCCCCGTGCGGAGTCGGGGGATCCACCGCGGCACGCATCCGCCCCGACACGTTCGGTGACCGGATGTGAACAGGGCGCTTGTCAGTTGTGTCGGCGACGTGAAAGGCTCGGTGTCCTGCCGCGAGGTTTCATACAACTCCCTTCTCCCTATGGTGAGTTGACCTCGCTCGTGGATGCAGGAGACCCATGCCCGACCTGCCGACCCCCCAGGACGCCGCCGAGTCCGAGCTGTTCTCGGAGTGCTGGGACGCGGTGCTCTCGTACGCGGACCTGTGCACCGCCGGTTCCCTGACGGCCCATCAGCTGGCGACCGAGGCGTTCACGCTCGGCATGCGCGAGCTGCGGGCCGCCCCGGTGCGCGGCGCCGGCCGCCGCACGGTACGGCTGCCGGCCGTCCCGGCGCTGCTCACCGCCGTACGCGACACCGCCGCCGGCTGGGAGGCCGGTGGGCAGGGACACCGGCTCGATGCGGACCTCCGGCTGTGGCTGAACTCCGGCCAGGCCGCCCGCTTTTCCGGACCGCCGCTGCAGCGGCCGGTCGCGCTGCGCGGCCTGCGGGACCTGCAGGAGGCCGACGCCTCACTGCTGTGGCTGGCCGAGGTGGAGGCGCTGCCCCTGCGCACCGTCGCCCGCCGGCTCGGCCTGGACCCGGCGACCGTCGGCGACGAACTCGACCAGGTCCGCACCCTGTTCCGGGACCGCTGTCACCGCGCCCACCTCGACAGCCCGATGGACGCGCAGTGCCGCTCCTACGCCCGCCTGCTGGACGCGGTCACCCGCTCGCCCGCCGCCGACACCCCCGACGACCTCTCGCGGCACCTCGCGACCTGTGCGCGGTGCGCCGAGGCAGGCGCCTGTCTGCGCCTGCACGGTGGCGGACTGCCCGCCGCACTGGCGGGCGGGGTGATCGGCTGGGGCGGCCTCGCCTATCTGGAACGCCGCCGCCGCGCCGCCGAGGTCCGGCTCGGAGCGGGCCGCCCGGGGGCCACCGACCCCGCCACCGCCGAGCCCGAGGAGGGCGCGGGCCGCGGCAACGCCCTGCGACACGGCCTGCTCGCCGCCGCCGTACTGCTGTCGGCGCTGGCGCTCGGCGTGTCGCTGATGCCGTTCGGCGGCTCCGGCGGCGACACCGCCGCCGCCCGCGACGACAGCCGGCCGGTCGCCGACCCCGGCGTGCCGGGCACCGCCACGACCGCCCCGGCCGTGACGCCCTCACCCTGGGCCACCCCGTCCGCCCCCGTCCCGAAGACAGGAACCGCCCGGACCCCGGGCACCGCCCGGACGACGGAGGCCGGTCGCGAGCGCCCCGATCCCGAGCCGCAGGGCAGCACCTCCACCGCCGCGCACCCCGGCGGCCCGGACGGCCCCACAGACACCGACGAGCCCACCTGTCACGTCACCTACCACCTGGTGAACCAGTGGCCCGACGGCTTCCAGGCCACCGTCACCGCCACCAGCGAGGGGCCCCTCACCGGCTGGCGCCTGTCCTGGTCCTTCCGCGACGGCCAGCAGGTCGGCCAGATGTGGGACGCCACCGCCCACCAGAACGGCTCACGCGTCACCGCCACCGCCGCCGACTACGACAGCACCGTCGCCGCACACGGCACCCTGTCCTTCGGCTTCATCGCCTCCTGGCAGGGCAGGAACCGTGCGCCGTACGACTTCACGCTCAACGGGGCGCCCTGCACGGCGAACTGAGCCCCCGCCCGGACCTGCGCGAGGCGATCGGCAGGGCGAAGGCGGCCCGACGGCCCTCCAGGTGGCTGCCGGACAGCCCCTAGGTGGCCGAGGTGCGGCGGCCGCCCCGGCGGTCGGAGGTACGGCCTCCGCCGGCGGCGGCGCCGCCTGTGGTTCCGCCGGACGTCCCTCGCCGACGGGATCCGCGGGAGTTCTTGTCGGATGCGGCGCCGTTCGCCGTAGCGGAGGCGGCCCGGCGGTCGGAACCGCGGCCGGCCGCGGCCGCGGCGCCACCCGAGGCCCCGGCGGCTCCCGCCCGGCGGGCGGAACCGCGCCCGCCGCCCGCGGAGGCGGAACCGGACGCTGTCGCTCCGGCGGCGGCCCGGCGTTCGGAGCCCCGGCTCCCCGCCTGGGCGGCTGCATCTGCCGCCGCCGCGGGCCCGCCGCCGTTCCGGCGTCGGCGCCCGGACCGCCTGCCGGGCTTGGCGCCGGCCTTCCGGTCCGGGTCGGACGACGTCGGCGTCGCCGGCTGGGGGACCTCGATGGTGACGGGCACGCCGGAAGGCTCGCGGGCGCCGGTGAGGTCGGTCAGTTCCGGGTCGCTCGACGTGATGCGGGCCGTGCGGGGGCGGATGCCCGCGTCCGACATGAGCCGGGTGACGTCCCGCTTCTGGTCGGGCAGGACCAGTGTGACCACGCTGCCGGAGCCGCCGGCGCGGGCCGTGCGGCCGCCCCGGTGGACATAGTCCTTGTGGTCGGTGGGGGGATCGACGTTGACGACGAGGTCGAGGTCGTCGACGTGTATGCCCCGGGCCGCGACGTTCGTCGCCACCAGCGCGGTGACCTGGCCGTTCTTGAACTGTTCCAGGGTGCGGTTGCGCTGCGGCTGGGAGCGGCCTCCGTGCAGTGCCGCGGCGCGGACACCGACGGCCAGGAGCCGCTTGGCGAGCCGGTCGGCGGACCTCTTGGTGTCGAGGAAGAGGATGACCCGGCCGTCACGGGCGGCGATGCGGGTGGTCACCGCCTTCTTGTCGGTCTCGTCCAGGACATGGAGCACGTGGTGCTCCATGGTGGTCACCGCTCCCGCGGACGGGTCCACGGAGTGCACCACGGGGTCCGTCAGGAACCGCTGCACCAGGCGGTCGATGTTGCGGTCCAGGGTGGCCGAGAAGAGCATGCGCTGTCCGTCGGGCCGTACGCGCTGGATCAGCTTGGTGATCTGCGGCAGGAAGCCCATGTCGGTCATCTGGTCGGCTTCGTCCAGCACCGTGATGCGAACGTCGTCGAGCACGCAGTCCCCGCGTTCCACGAGGTCGTTGAGCCTGCCGGGGGTCGCCACGAGCACCTCGGCGCCGCGCCGGATCGCCCCGGCCTGCTTGGTGATGGACAGTCCGCCGACCACGGTGGCCAGCCGGAGGTTCACCGCCGTCGCGTAGGGGGTCAGCGCGTCCGTCACCTGCTGGGCGAGCTCACGGGTGGGCACCAGCACGAGGGCGAGGGGCGCCTTGGGCTCCGCGCGCAGCCCGGCCGTGCGGGCCAGCAGCGCGAGCCCGAACGCGAGGGTCTTGCCGGAGCCGGTGCGTCCCCGTCCCAGCAGGTCCCGGCCGGCGAGCGAGTTGGGCAGCGTGGCGGCCTGGATGGGGAAGGGCGTGGTGACGCCTTGCGCGGCGAGGGTCTTCAGCAGCCCCGCGGGCATGTCCAGATCGGCGAAGTCCTCGACGGAGGGAAGTGCGGGTGTCGTGCTTTCCGGCAGCCGGAATTCGCGAGGTGACGAAGCGGACGGTGACGCGGACGGTGAGGGCGACGAGGCACGCCGGTTCGACTTCTGGGGCCTGCGGGACATGCAGTGATCTGCCTTCCTGGAAAACAGCACAAACCGAGGTCCGCACCGTGACGGTGCGGACCCCGGTGAGTGGATACGCGTCCGGCGATCAGGCGGGGAGGATGTTCTCCGCCTGCGGGCCCTTCTGGCCCTGCGTGACGTCGAAGGAGACCCGCTGGCCCTCCTGGAGCTCACGGAAGCCCTGGGTCGCGATGTTCGAGTAGTGGGCGAAGACGTCGGGGCCGCCGCCGTCCTGCGCGATGAAGCCGAAACCCTTTTCAGAGTTGAACCACTTCACGGTTCCCTGTGCCATGACTTTCTCCTTCTGTAGGCAGAGGCCCCATCCGGAGATGCCGGAAAACAAATCGTGCGCCTGCAGGCGAAACATTCCTGTCAGGCGCACATAGCTTCATGGGTACCACAACTGCAACGCCTGAACTCTAGCACAGCTCGGCGGCCCGAATAAAACGGTGGCGCTCGGGCGGGCGGCCCCTCTAGGGTGAAAACCGCTTCGCACGGCGGCCGTTGACCGCCGCCGACGACCGAGTGAGGAACGGGAGGTGTGACCGATGGCTGTCTCTGTGACGGGCGCTGCCCGCAACCGGAAGAACATCCAGTCCACCCCCGTGGTCCCCGGCTGACCTTTCTCACGGCGCACACGTGCGCGGAGCCGGGGCCACCCTTGTGAAGGGTCACCCTTGACTTCCACCTCTGCTGAGTTCGCCGCGCTGGCTCCCTACGGCTGGGACGACTCCTGGTCCGACGCGTTCGCCCCCTACACCGCCGACGGGCTGCTGCCCGGCCGCGTGGTCCGGGTCGACCGCGGTCAGTGCGACGTCATGACGGCCGGCGGGGTCGTCCGTGCCGACACCGCCTTCGTCACCCCGCACGACCCGATGCGGGTGGTGTGCACCGGCGACTGGGTCGCCGTCGAACCCGGCGGCAGCCCCCGCTACGTCCGCGCGTATCTGCCGCGGCGCACCGCCTTCGTCCGTTCCACCTCCTCCAAGCGCTCCGACGGGCAGATCCTGGCCGCCAACGTCGACCACGCCGTCGTCGCCGTGTCCCTCGCGGTCGAACTCGACCTCGGCCGCGTCGAACGCTTCCTGGCCCTCGCCTGGGAGTCCGGCGCGCAGCCCGTCGTCGTCCTGACCAAGGCCGACCTCGTACCGGACCCGGTCACCCTGGCCCACCTCGTCCAGGACGTCGAGACGACGGCGCCCGGGGTGCCGGTGCTCACCGTCAGTGCGCTGCACGACGAGGGGCTCGACGTGCTCGCCGCCCTCGTCGGCTCCGGGACGAGCGTGCTGCTCGGCCAGTCCGGCGCGGGCAAGTCCACCCTGGCCAACGCCCTCGTCGGCGACGACGTCATGGACGTACGGGCCGCCCGGGACGTCGACGGCAAGGGCCGCCACACCACGACCACCCGCAACCTGATCGCCCTGCCCACCGGCGGTGTGCTCATCGACACCCCCGGGCTGCGGGGCGTCGGGCTGTACGACGCCGAGAGCGGCGTCGGGCAGGTGTTCGCCGAGATCGAGGAACTGGCCGGGCGGTGCCGCTTCCACGACTGCGCCCACGAGAGCGAGCCGGACTGCGCGGTGCGCTTTGCCGTGGAGGACGGCGTCCTTCCCGCACGGCGGCTGGACAGCTACCGCAAGCTGATGCGCGAGAACCAGTGGATCGTCGCCAAGACCGATGCGAGGGTCCGCGCGGAGCTGCGGCGGGAGTGGAAGCGCAAGGGCGCCGACGGGCGGGCCGCCATGGAGGCCAAGCGCGGACGCTGGACGTAGACCGACGTCGACCGACGGAGACAGGGAAGACATGGTGAAGCGCATCGGGATCATCGGTGTGGGGGAGATCGCCCACGCCGTCGTCGACGGCCTGTGCGACGGGCCCCGGGGAACCGCCGGAGATCTTCCTCTCGCCCCGCGGGGCCCGCACCGCCGCCGAGCTGTCCCGGCGCCGTCCGACCGTGCGGGTGTGCGCCGACAACCAGGGCGTGGCGGACCAGCTCCGACGTGCTGCTCGGCGCCGTCCGCCCGCAGGACCGCTTCGAGGCCCTCGCCGGCCTGCGGGTGGACGGCGCCGAGGTCGTGGTCCACGTCATGGCCGGCGTCGGCATCGACGAGGTGCGCCGGACGCTCGGCACCGGTGTCCCCGTGGTCCGCGCCATCCCGCTGCCCGCCGTGCGCGAGCGCCGGTCCGTCACCGTCACCTGCCCCTCCCACCCGGTCGTGGACGCCCTCTTCGACCGGCTGGGCGGGGCGCTCCCCGTGGCGGACGAGGCGGCGTTCGACGTCTTCTCCGCGCTGACGGGCACGCTCACCACCCGTTACCCGTACCTGACCACGCTGGCCGAGTGGGCCGCCCGGCAGGGCATCCCCGCCCAGGACGCCGACCGCTACGTCCGCAGCCTCTTCCAGGGCATCGGGCGCACCCTGGGCGACGACACCCGCACCCTGCACCGGCTCGCGGCCGACCACGAGACACCGCAGGGGCTCAACGAACGCATCCGCACCACCTGGTTCGACACGGCCAACGCCGACGCACTGCAGCGGGCGCTCGACGCACTGCTCGGCGACCTGCGGAAGGCCCCCTGACCGCCGTCACCGCAGCGGACGGCCCGGTGACCCGGGCCGGCTCCATGTCCGATTTCCGCTGGCCCGGCCCGCGGCCCCCGTCCGACACTGGAACCGTGATGGAGGAGGACACCAGGTACGAGGCCGTGCGCAGCCGGGACGGCCGGTTCGACGGGGCGTTCTTCTTCGCCGTCGAGACCACCGGGATCTACTGCCGGCCCAGCTGCCCGGCGGTGACGCCGAAACGGCACAACGTGCGGTTCTTCGCGACGGCCGCCGCCGCGCAGGGCTCCGGGTTCCGGGCCTGCCGGCGGTGCCGGCCGGACGCCGTGCCGGGGTCGGCGGAGTGGAACGTGCGCGCGGACGTCGTCGGCCGGGCCATGCGTCTGATCACCGACGGCGTCGTGGACCGCGAGGGCGTCGCCGGGCTCGCCGCGCGGCTCGGCTACAGCTCCCGGCAGGTGCAGCGGCAGCTGACCGCCGAGCTGGGCGCCGGACCCGTCGCGCTCGCCCGGGCCCAGCGGGCGCACACCGCGCGGGTGCTGCTGCAGACCACGGACCTGCCGATCACCGAGATCGCCTTCGCGTCCGGGTTCGCCAGCGTGCGGCAGTTCAACGACACGATCCGTGAGGTGTACGACGCGACGCCGACCGAGGTGCGGGCCGCCGCCCCCCGGGGCCGGGGCGCCCGCCGGGCCACGCCCGCCGCGGGCATCCCGCTGCGCCTCGCCCACCGGGGCCCCTATCAGTCCGGCGCCGTCTTCGACCAGCTCGAACGGGAGGCGGTGACCGGGGTCGAAGAGGTGTCCGGGGCCCCGGGCGGCCGTACCTACCGGCGCACCCTGCGGCTGCCGTACGGCACCGCGCTGGCCGCCGTCGAGGAGCCGGCCCGGGCCGCGCGCGCCGGAACCGGTACCCGCCCGGGCGGCTGGCTCGACGCCCGGCTGCACCTCACCGACCTCCGGGACCTGACCACCGCCGTGCAGCGGCTGCGCCGGCTGTTCGACCTCGACGCCGATCCGTACGCCGTCGACGAGCGGCTCGGCGCCGACCCCCGGCTCGCCCCGCTGGTCGCCGCCCGGCCCGGGCTGCGCTCCCCGGGGGCCGTGGATCCGCTGGAGCCCGCCGTACGCGCCCTGGCCGGCCGGGAGGGAGCCCGGGCGCTGGTGCTGCGGTACGGCAAGGCGCTCGACGCGCCCTGCGGCAGCCTGACCCATCTCTTCCCGGAGGCCGCCGTCCTCGCCGGGGCCGAGCCCCACGGCCCGCTGGGCGCGCTCGCCGCGGCCGTCGCCGACGGCACCCTGACGCTGGACCCGGGCGCCGACCGGGAGGACGCCCAGGAGGCCCTGCTGGCCCTGCCCGGCATCGACCCGGCGACCGTCGCCGCCCTGCGGGTCCGTGCCCTCGGCGACCCGGACGTGGCTCCGCCCGGCGCCGACGTCCCCGACGCGTGGCGGCCGTGGCGGTCGTACGCCGTCCAGCATCTGCGGGTGGCCGGGGAGTGGGACGGGTGACGGCGGTGCCCCTGCCCGGACGGGGCCGGGAGGGCGGGGCGCGGCCGATCCGCGGTCCGCGCCCTGTGCGGGAGATGATCTCGGCGGCCCTGGGCCGGGGCCGGGACCGGCGTATGCGGTGGCTGAGACCTGCCCGGACCGCTCGGTGAGCGGGACGCCGACCGGCCCCTGGTGCCCGACTTCACGGACACCGCCGAGCGCGGCCTGCCGGGGGTGCGCCGGCCCGGTCCGCGTCCTGTTGGGCCGTGCGGGTGGACCCTCTCCGGGGTTCCGGGGGCGTGGCCCCGCCGTGTGGCACGGTCGCCTCCGACGAGCCACGCGGAAGGGCGACGCACACATGGCCAAGGTCGGACGGGTTGTCGCGGTTCTCCTGCTGGCGGCGCTGCCGGGCACGACGACGGTGGCCGTCGCCGAACCGGCGGCCCCGCCGCGCTGGACCGGCAGCTGGGAGACCGCCCCGTCCGGAACCACTCCCGCGCTGCCCGGCGCCGCCGTCCGCAACGTCGTCCACCTCAGCGTCGGCGGCACCGCGGTGCGGGTCCGGCTCAGCAACCGGCTCGGCACCACGCCGCTGCGGCTCGGCGCGGTCACCGTCGCCCTGCGCTGGGCCACCGGTCCCGGCGCGGAGCCCGGCACCCTGCGCACCGCCACCTTCGGCGGGGCGTCCACGGTCACCGTCCCGCCCGGCGAGGACATGGTCTCCGACCCGGTGCAGCTGTCCGTGGCCGCGGGCGCCGACCTCCTCGTCACCGTCTACACCCCCGACGACGACGGACCCGCGACGTTCCACCAGACCGCCCTGCAGACCAGCTATCTCGCCCCGGCCGGCGCGGGCCGGGCCGCCGACGAGGCCGGGACCGCGTACACGACCACCATCAGCCGCTGGTACTACGTCACCGGCGTCGACGTCCTCGGCACCGCCGCGGGCAGTGTCGTCGCGTTCGGCGACTCCCTCACCGACGGACACGGCTCCACCCCCGACACCAACCACCGCTGGCCCGACCGGCTCGCCGAGCGACTGCGCCGGGACCGGCTCGGCGTGCTCAACGCGGGCATCGGCGGCAACCGGCTGCTGCGCGACGGCGTCGGCCCGCGCGCCCTCACCCGGCTGGACGCCGACGCCCTGGACCGGGCCGGGGTCCGGCTGCTCGTCGTCTGGGAGGGCGTCAACGACATCAAGGGCACACCGGTGGCCGACGACGTCACCGCCTACGCCGACGCCTACCGCACACTCGTCGCCCGTGCCCACGCCCGCGGCATCCGGGTCGTCGGCGTCACCCTCACCCCGTACGGCGGCTTCCCCGCCCACACCGACGCCGGCGAGGCCGTACGCCGTCAGGTGAACGCCTTCATCCGCACCGGCGGCGCCTTCGACGCGGTCGCCGACGCGGACACCGCCGTGCGCGACCCGGCGGACCCGACCCGCATCCGCGCGGCCTACGACCCCGGCGACCACCTGCACTTCAACGACGCGGGCATGGCCGCCGTCGCCGAGACCGTGCGCGCCGCGCTCACCGCGCACCGGTGACGGCCCGGCCCGCCGGCACCGCCGTGGAGCACTGTCCGGGCGAGCCGGCGGGCGGCTACGAGCGGGACACCCAGCCGCGTTCGCGGGCGTGCCAGCCCAGTTGCAGCCGGGTCGACACCCCGGCCAGCTCCATCAGCCGTTTCACCCGGCGCTGCACGGTCCGCAGGCCCAGGTCGAGCTGCTTGGCCACGCTCGCGTCGGTCAGCCCGGCCAGCAGCAGCGACAGCACCTCCAGATCGGTGCCGTCCGGGCCGTCCGGCCGCTCCTCCGTCACCCCCGACGGCGCCCAGACGCAGTGGCAGCGCCTCCCGCCACACCGACTCGAACAGCCCGGACAGCAGCTCCAGCAGACCGTCGGCGTGCACCACCAGCGCGGCCGGTTCCGCCGCCCGTGAGGTTCCTCCCGTTGGGGGGGGGACCGTCCGGCGGCCGTCCACCGTCTGTCGTACGGCAGTTCGGAGGTTCACTCGATGCGCCGTTCGAGGCGGGCGCGGGCGCCGTATTTTCCCGATGCCCCGTTTCCCCGCGGCCCGCGCGGTGGACAATCAGGGGCATGAGCCAGCAGGGGGGAAGTCCCGCCCGTCGGGACGACGACTGGTGGGGGCAGCTGTACGACGACTCCGCCGAGGACACCGGATCGACGGCCGCACCCGATTCCCTGGACGACCGCTTCACCTCGGCGCGCAACGCGGTGGCGGGACGGCCGGCGCAGCCGCCGCCCCCTGACGGGGCACCGGTCACCGGGGGCGAGAGCGCGGACGACAGCGGATCACCGCCACCTCCGGAGCCGTCCGTCCCGGCCCAGCGCACGGCCACGGCCCCGCCCGGTACCCCGCCGACCGGAGGAACGGAACCCGTCGAGCCGCCGGAAGCGGTCACGGAGCCTCCCGCGCTCGCCGTGCCTGCGGAGGGCGCCCCGGGGGAAGCGCCGGAGCCGGTCGCCCGGCCGGCCGCGCCCACCGGATCTCCCGCGCCGCCCACCGGACCACCCGCGCCCACCGAGCCTCCCGGAACGCCCGCCACCTCCCTCGACTACGTCGGCTCCGGGCCCCCCACCTACGACCCCGAGCCCACCGCGCTCCCGGCCGCCGACCCGGACGAGCTGGGCGAGCTCGTCGCGGACACCGTGCTGGACGGCGCCCGGTACGGGACGTGCACGCTGCGGGCCGTGTCGATGCGCGGGGACTCGGCGCGGTACCGGGGCGAGCCGCGCCGGGACGCGCTGCTCACCGCGCGGTTCGGCACGGGGGAGCAGACGCTGGTCCTGGTCGCGACGGCGACCGGCGCCCGGGGCACGCCGGGCGCGCACCTGGCGGCGGCCGAGGCGTGCCGGTGGATCGGGCGGGCCGTCGGCCGCAGCCACCAGCGGCTCGTGGCGGACGTCCGGGCGGGCCGGCGCGGCGACCTGAAGTCGGGGCTGCACCGGCTGACCGACCGCACCCTCGGCAGACTCCGCGCGAGCGCCGCCGAGCAGGGCATCGACCCCGAGGAGTACACGGCAGGGCTGCGCTGCCTGCTGCTGCCCGCCGACCCGGACTGCCGCACGCGCGTGTTCTTCGGCGTCGGCGAGGGCGGACTGTTCCGGCTGCGGGACGGCGAGTGGCAGGACATCGAGCCGCGGCCGCCGGCCACCGGCACCGCCGGCGCACCCGCCGTCGGCCCCGGCGCACGGCCGGAGCGGACCCCGGAGGGCGACCGGCTCACCATGGACCTCGGCATCCCGACCCCGCCGAGCCCGTTCGAGCAGGCGGGTCCTCCCGCCGAGCCGCCCCGCGAACCGTTCCGGTTCCGCGCCTCGGTAGCCCGCCCGGGTGATGCGCTGGTGATGTGCAGCGCGGGCCTGGCCGAGCCGCTGCGCGGTGAGCCCGCCCTCTGCGCCTACCTGGCCCGCCGCTGGTCCGGCCGTGCCGCGCCCGGTCTCGCCGCGTTCCTCGCCGACGCCCAGGTGCGGGTGAAGGGGTACGCCGACGACCGTACGGCGGCGGCCGTGTGGGAGGCGTGACCGCCGCCCCTGTGACTTGATGGGACGACAGGGTCGTACCCGGACAGCGAAGGGGCAGACGGCAGCCATGGCCAAACAGAACGTCGCCGAGCAGTTCGTCGACATCCTCGTCCGCGCCGGGGTGCGCCGTCTGTACGGCGTCGTCGGAGACAGCCTGAACCCGGTCGTGGACGCCGTCCGCCGCAACGCCGCCATCGACTGGGTCCACGTCCGCCACGAGGAGACCGCCGCCTTCGCGGCCGGCGCGGAGGCCCAGGTCACCGGGGAGCTGGCGGCCTGCGCCGGTTCCTGCGGTCCGGGCAACCTGCACCTGATCAACGGCCTGTACGACGCGCACCGCTCCATGGCCCCGGTGCTCGCGCTCGCCTCGCACATCCCGTCGAGCGAGATCGGGCTCGGCTTCTTCCAGGAGACCCACCCGGACCGGCTGTTCCAGGAGTGCAGCCACTACAGCGAGTTGATCTCCAGCCCGCGGCAGATGCCCCGGCTGCTGCAGACCGCCATCCAGCACGCGGTCGGCCGCAGCGGGGTCAGCGTGGTGGCGCTGCCCGGTGACATCGCCGACCAACCGGCTCCGGAGAAGGCCCCGCAGAGCGCCCTCGTCACCTCCCGGCCCACCGTCCGGCCCGGCGACGCCGAGATCGACGCCCTGGTGGAGATGATCGACGCGGCCGGGAAGGTCACCCTGTTCTGCGGCGCGGGCACGGCCGGCGCGCACGCCGAGGTGATGGAGTTCGCGGAGAAGATCAAGTCACCGGTGGGACACGCCCTGCGCGGCAAGGAGTTCATCCAGTACGACAACAAGTTCGACGTCGGCATGAGCGGACTGCTCGGCTACGGCGCCGCCTACGAGGCCACCCACGAGTGCGATCTGCTGATCCTGCTGGGGACCGACTTCCCGTACAACGCCTTCCTGCCCGACGACGTGCGGATCGCGCAGGTCGACGTACGGCCCGAGGTGCTCGGCCGCCGTTCCCGGCTGGACCTCGCCGTCTGGGGGGACGTCCGGGAGACGCTGCGCTGTCTGATCCCGCGGGTGAAGGAGAAGACGAACAGGCGTTTCCTCGACCGGATGCTGAAGAAACACGCCGACGCGCTGGAGGGCGTCGTCAAGGCGTACACGAGGAAGGTCGACAAGCACGTCCCGATCCACCCCGAGTACGTGGCCGCGGTCGTCGACGAGATCGCCGACGACGACGCCGTGTTCACGGTCGACACGGGCATGTGCAACGTCTGGGCGGCGCGGTACATCTCGCCCAACGGGCGGCGCCGGATCATCGGTTCGTTCTCGCACGGCTCCATGGCGAACGCGCTGCCCATGGCGATCGGAGCCCAGTTCACCGACCGGCGCCGGCAGGTGGTCTCCCTGTCCGGCGACGGCGGATTCTCCATGCTGATGGGCGACTTCCTGACGCTCGTGCAGTACGACCTCCCCGTGAAGGTCGTCCTGTTCGACAACTCGTCGCTGGGGATGGTGGAGTTGGAGATGCTGGTCGCCGGGCTGCCCTCGTACGGCACCACCAACAACAACCCCGACTTCGCCGCCGTCGCGCGGGCCTGCGGCGCCTACGGGGTGCGGGTGGAGAAGCCCAAGCAGCTCGCCGGCGCCCTGAAGGACGCCTTCCGGCACAAGGGCCCGGCCCTGGTGGACGTCGTCACCGATCCCCAGGCCCTGTCCATCCCGCCGAAGATCAGCGCCGAGATGGTCACCGGGTTCGCCCTGTCCGCGTCGAAGATCGTGCTGGACGGCGGAGTCGGCCGCATGCTCCAGATGGCCCGCACCAACCTGCGCAACGTGCCACGGCCCTGACCCGCCGGACGCCTCACCCGGTGATCGGTTTTCGGCCACTTTCACGGCATGTGACGGCATGCCGACAGCCGGTGCCGGGCGCATCTGCCCTGCCCTGACGGGACGTCCGGCGCGCCCAGAGGTGTGCGGGAGGCCCGGGGCGCGGTTGCGGCGCGGCCCGGCGGCCGGCCCCGACACCGTACGGCCGTGGCCGAACCGCCTGTCATCGGGCCGGGGCCAGGACTGCCCGGGAGTCTGCTGGGCAAGCATCCCCCGTGAACGTGTTCGACCAGGAGGGGCAGGGACCGGCGGCGTGCGGGCGGGGGTCATGAAGAGGCAGGCGCGAGGGGGCGGCCCGGGGACCATAGGGGCGTTCCCGGCGAAGGCGGGGGAAGAGGCCGACACCATCACGGAACACGCGCACCGGCTCCGGCGCAGGCTGGGCCGGGCGGATCTGAGGGCGGTGCCCGAGGCGCGCCGGGAACTGCGCGCACTGCTGCGGCACTGGGGCAAGCCGGGCCGCTCGGAGATCGCCGAACTGCTCGCCAGCGAACTCGTCACCAACGCGCTCCTCCACACCGACGACGAGGCGGTCCTCACCGCCGTCGTCGAACCGGGCGGACTGCGCGTGGAGGTGCGGGACTTCACGGGCCGCAGACCCGAACTGCGCGCCCCGGACGCGGAGGACGACACCCACGGCCGGGGCCTGGTGCTCGTGCAGTCCCTCGCGGACGCCTGGGGCGTACGGCCGCACGGGGTCGGCAAGTCGGTCTGGTTCGAGCTGGGCGCCGAGGCCGCGTGAACACGGACGGGGGGGGGGGGGGGGGGGGGGGGGGGGGGGCCCCCCCCCCCCCCCCCCCCGGGGGGGGCGCCGGGGGGGGCGCCAAGGCAGGGGGGGAGGGGGGTGAG
>NZ_JBIUBE010000003.1:378833-823483 GCF_044593395.1 Streptomyces sp. NPDC052301
CGCGGGCGCGGCGCGGCGGGGGGGGGGGGCGGGGGGGCGGGGGGGGGGGTTGGGTGGGGGGGGGGGGGGCGCCCCCGGGCCCGCGGGCGGCGGGGGGGGGGGGGGGGCCCCCCCCCCCCCCCCCCCCCCCCCCCCCCCCGGATCGAGCCGTGGTCACGGCCGGTCTAGCCGAACTGCTGCTCGAGGTCCTTCAGTTTGCGCTCCAGGGACTCCAGGCGCGGCAGGGCCATGGTGTCGTCCTCCGCGGTGAGGTCGACGGTGACCGGCTCAGAACCGCTCCGGACCGGCTGCAGGGAGGGACGCGCGCGTACGGGCAGTTGCTCCGCGGTCGATATGGCAGGCTCCGCGGTCGCCGGGGCGGGGCCGCGCTCGACGGCCTGCACCTCGACCTCGACCTGCCGGCCGACGGTCCGGCCGACGAAGCCGCGGTGGCCGCGGCTGATGGCCTTGAGCTGGGCCCGGTCCAGGCGCTCCTGGTCGCGCCGCCGCTGCCGCGTCTCGTCCTTCTGCCGCTTGTCCTCGCGGACCTCCTCGACCGCCTCGTCGAGGCTGCGCACGCCCTCCAGGAGCATCAGCGACCAGGCCTTGTAGGTCTCGCGGGGGGCCCGCATCCAGCGCACCACACGGATCTGCGGCAGCGGACGCGGCACCAGGCCCTGCTCGCGCAGCGCGGCCCGGCGGGTCTGCTTCAGCGCCCGGTCGAACAGGACGGCCGCCGACAGGGACATGCCGGAGAAGAACTGCGGGGCACCCGCGTGGTCGGCGCCCCGGGGCGCGTGCACCCAGTTGAACCAGGCCGCCGCCGCGGCGAACATCCACACGAGCATCCGGGAGCCGAGGGCCGCGTCACCGTGGCTGGCCTCGCGCACCGCGAGCACGGAGCAGAACATCGCCGCACCGTCCAGGCCGAACGGCACCAGGTACTGCCAGCCGTCGGTCAGCCCCAGGTTCTGCTCGCCGAAGCCGACCAGGCCGTGGAAGGACAGGGCGGCCGCCACCGCCGCACAGCAGAACAGGAGCACGTAGGAGGCGGTGCCGTAGATGGCCTCCTTGCGCCGCCGGCGCTCCTCGCTGCGCTCCCACGAGTCGTCGGCACTCGCACTCTCCCCGGAGGAGCGCTTGCCGCGCGCGAGCACCGCCACCGCCGCCAGCATCCCCAGGAGCAGCACGGCGCCCGGAAGCAGCCAGTTCAGCGATATGTCGGTCAGTCTCATCAGGGGTCCCTTGCATTGGGATAGGGCGTAACGCCCGCCATAGTGGCCCACTCCCGACGGCCCTCAGGGGGTTTCGGGGCAAGAGGCCGCCAAGAGCGCGCAAGGAGATGCCCAAGGCGGCGTTCTGCTCGAACTGCCGCGTGAGGGGCGGGAGTTGAGTTCGAATAAGACTACCCGTACGGGTGGTTCCCGGAAAAGTTCCCGTGACGGGTGGGGAAGGTGTGAATCACTTGTCCGGGACCGCGATGATCTTAGTGGATCCGAGGGGGTGCTCCAGGTCCTGACGGAACCTCAGACCATGGCCGTCACCCGTGAGTTCGGCGATCCGGTCGGCGTCACGGATACGCGGCCAGGTGGCCCAGGTGTCCTCGGGGTGCACGGTGGAGAACACGCCGCAGCGCGCCCGGTCCCGGATGGGCCGGGGGTGCGCCGGGCAGCAGCAGTTCCGGCTCGCGCACGGCCCGCCCCTCCTCGGCCCCGCCGAGCGGCTGCGCGACGTACCGGAGTCCCTCCACGATCTCGTCCGTCGCCCATGCCCCACGGCGCCCGCCCGCGCCTCGGCCCGCAGCGCCTCGTCCGGTACGACGACGGCGCCCGCAGCGCCGACCCCGGGTCGCCGGACAGGCAGGAGAGCGACACCGGACGGCGTACGGCCGTCCCTCCGGCGGCGCGGTCGTACGAGACATGCGTCACGGGCGGCCGGGGCGCGCGGCGCAGCGGCACCACGGCACGGTGATCGGCAGGCGCGGGCGTAGCGGTACAGGCCGAAGCGCGACCAC
Organism: Streptomyces sp. NPDC052301; assembly: GCF_044593395.1. Taxonomy (NCBI): domain Bacteria; kingdom Bacillati; phylum Actinomycetota; class Actinomycetes; order Kitasatosporales; family Streptomycetaceae; genus Streptomyces; species Streptomyces sp. NPDC052301. The sequence continues at coordinate 380,827 of NZ_JBIUBE010000003.1, forward strand.
GCCGGGCGGGCCCGCCGGCCGTGGTCCCGCAGCACCTGTGCCTCGTCCCGGGCGAGGAAGGCGTCCGGCTCCCCACCGCCCGCCGCGAGGCCCGCGGCGGCCGTCCGGCCCGCGCCCCGGGGTGCCGGGGCGTGCGGGCCCGGCTCGGTCACGGCCGGGCCCCGACGGGCCGCGGTGAGGCGGTCGTGGGCGGCGGTGAGGGGGGAGGGCGCGGCAGGCGCGACGGAACCACCGATCCTTGATCACGAGTAAGTGGCACAGGCAAGGCTAACCTTACTTACCTGTGCGTGAATTGGAAGTCCCGCCCGGTGCGCCTATGGTGCTTGACGGACAAGCGACAAGCCGTCGCCAATGACCCCAAGTACCGACAAGCCGCCAGGAGGACCCGTGAAGCAGGACCTGCAGGGTTCCGCCGGGGCGGGCGCGCCGGAGGGCGGGGCGCCGGGTGCGGCCCGGGTGCCGCGGCAGCAGGGCGTGCCGGCCCCCCTCGACGACGTCCGTGAGCGGGGCGACGGTCTGCCGGGCGCGCGGGGCGAGCACACGCACAGCGAGCGGCCGATCCCGCAGCCGCGGGTCTCCGTGCCGCGGTCCCCGGTGCAGCGCTCCTCGGTGCGCGGACAGATCCTGGACGCGCTGCGCACGGCGCTGGTGGCGGGCGAGCTGAAGCCGGGCGAGGTCTACTCGGCGCCGGTGCTGGGCGAGCGCTTCGGTGTCTCGGCGACGCCCGTGCGGGAAGCCATGCAGCAGCTGTCCCTCGAGGGCGCCGTCGAGGTCGTGCCCAACCGCGGCTTCCGGGTCGTGGAGCGGGGGAGACGGGAGCTGGCCGAACTCGCGGAGGTGCGGGCGCTGATCGAGGTGCCGGTGATGCTGCGGCTCGCGCGCACCGTGCCGGCCGAGCGGTGGGCCGAACTCCGGCCGCTCGCGGAGGAGACGGTCCGTGCGGCGGCCTCCGGCAGCGCGGCGACGTACGCGGACTCCGACCGGGCCTTCCACCGGGCCCTCCTCGGCCTGTCGGGCAACGAGCAGCTGGTCCGCATCGCGGAGGATCTGCACCGGCGCGCCCAGTGGCCGCTGGTCGGGGGGCCGGTGCGGCACGGGCGGGCCGAGCTGGTGGCGGACGCGGCGGAGCACGTGGCCCTGCTGGACGCGTTGATCGACCGTGATCTGGACGTGGTGCGGGCGCTCGTCGGGGAGCACTTCGCCGGCGCGAGCTGAGCGGGGCGGCGCCGCCCCGGTTCGCCGCCCCCCGGGTGCGGGCCCGTACCGGCCGGTCGCGCGGACGCGGCGGAGCCGCACATCGATGCAGGCCCGCGCCCCCTGGGGAGCCGCACTCCGGCCCGCCGCGGACCGGCCCGAAGGGGTGCGGGGAACTGCGTGACCACAAGGTGCTGCTCGCCGACACCCTGAGGGACGGGGCCCCGCCACAGGCCGTGCGTCAGGCCGTGGCCGCGCCCGGTGCCGGTGGGGTCAACTGCCGTGCCAGCCAGGTCGGTACGCCCCCCAGGAGCCGGAACAGCCGGCGGGCCTCCTCGCGGAGCCGGGAGGCCTCCGGTTCGGACTCCGCGTCGGCCAGGGAGGCCAGCGCGGGCGCCGTACCCACCAGATAGCCCAACTCCTCGCGGATCCGCAGCGATTCGGCGAACCCGTGCCGGGCCTCCGTCAACTCGCCGTCCCGCAGGGCAAGTCCGGCCAGGTGCCGCCAGGTGAACGACAGCAGCAGCGGGTCCGCCTGCGCGGCGGCGCCCGCGTGGGCCCGGCGGTACGCGGCCCGCGCCGCCTGCGGGGAGCGGGTCAGGTTCTCCGCGAGCAGCCCCCGGCGGAAGTCCAGCAGGGCCCTCCCCGCCGCACCCGGAGGGATCAGCGCCGCCGCGCGGCCCAGCGCGGCCCGCGCCTCGTCGGCCCGGTCCCGCACCCCGTGCAGCGTCGCCGCGTAGGCGAGCTGGCCGCGCTCGCAGGCGGCGGCCCCGCGCTCCTCGTCGGTGTGCGCCTGCGCCTCCGCCGTCCGCAGGGCGTCCTCCGCGTCCTCCCAGCCCCGCTCGGTGTACAGACACCGCTCGACCAGCAGCGTGGCCCGCTGCAGGGCCGTCCCGGGGGTGTCGGGTGGCAGCAGGGCCGCCGCGTCCGCCCAGCAGGCCCGCGAGCGCAGCCGCCACACCGCGGTCTGGAGCGGATCGTCACCGGCGGTCGTTCCGTTACCAGACATGGCGGTATGCGCCACGTTGCCCTCCCCGAGCACGCCATCGAGCTGTTGAGTGGTGGCCGCATTCCAGCACCAATCGCGGGGCCGGGCCAAGGGGGTGGGTGAAAGATTTCACAAAGTCGTGGGGCGGGGGCGTGACCGGGTTTGGCCGTTGCGCGCCCCCACTGACCTCAGCTCATGCGCAGCGCGAGGAAGAAGTCCAGCTTGTCCTCCAGGCGCGACAGGTCACGTCCCGTCAACTGCTCGATGCGGCCCACCCGGTAGCGCAGCGTGTTGACGTGCAGGTGGAGCCGGGTGGCGCAGCGGGTCCAGGAGCCGTCGCTGTCCAGGAACGCCTCCAGGGTGGGGATCAGCTCGGCCCGGTGGCGGCGGTCGTAGTCCTTCAGCGGGTCGAGCAGACGGGCCGTGAAGGCGCGGCGGACGTCGTCCGGGACGAACGGCAGCAGCAGGACGTGGCTGGCCAGTTCCTGGTGGCCGGCCGCGCAGACCCGGCCGGGGCGGGCGGCGGCCACCCGGCGGGCGTGCCGGGCCTCCTCCAGGGCGCCGCGCAGCCCCTCGGCCGAGTGCACGGCCGCGCTGACGCCGAGCGTGAGCCGGCCGTCGCCCTCGAGACCGGCCGACAGCGGCTCCCGTACGGACTGCAGCAGCGCGTCGGCGAGCAGGCCGGTCTCGGAGCCGTCGTGCTCGGAGGAGACCGCGGGGAGGGGGACCAGGGCGATCGCCTCGTCGCCGGTGTGCGCCACGGCGATCCGGTCCGAGGGCTCCGGGCCGGTCGCCAGCGGGTCGACCAGGACCTCCTCCAGCAGGGACTGGGCGACCGGGCCGCCCTCGACGTCGTCGCCGTCCCACTCCACGCGGGCCACGACCACCTGCCAGTGCGGGGCGGCGCCGAGCCCGGGCAGCAGCACCGGGGCGGCCACCCGGAGGCGGGCCGCGATCTCGGCGGGCGCGGCGCCCGTCTGGACCAGCTCCAGCACCTCCTGGGCGAGCCGGCGCCGGACCGTGCGGGCCGCGTCCCGGCGGTCCCGTTCCACCGCGATCAGCTGGGTGACGCCCTGGAGCAGGTCCAGGCGCTCCTCGGGCCAGTCGCCCGCGTCCGCCTCGACGGCCAGCAGCCAGTCCGACAGCACCGTCTCGCGCACGTCGCGGGAGGCCTGCGGGGAGCGGCCGGAGGAGCGGATCGGGAAGAGCGAGTACGTCGTACCGGCCAGCGGGAACCGGTGCGGGCCTCGCCGGCCGGTGCGGGTGGCGGCCAGGTGCTCGGCGGCGAGCCTCGCGCAGGTCTCGGCGGGCAGCGCCGGGGCCGTGGCCTTGGAGCCGGCGATCAGGCGGCCGGTGGGCGAGAGCACCCAGGCGCGCAGGTCCAGGTCGGAGCCGAGCAGGTCCAGGACCACGTCCGGGCCGCCGCCCGCCGGGCCCGAGGTCATCATCCGGCGGTGCCGGTCCACCACGGCAGCCAGGTCCCCGGCACGCTCGCCGGAGACCTGCCGGACGACGTGCTCGGTGATCGTCGCGAACGCCACCGACTCGTGCACCGCGAACAGCGGCAGCCGGTGCCGCGCGCAGGCCAGCACCAGGTCGTCCGGCACATCGCCCAGCTCGGCCTCGCCGGCCGCGAGGGCCGCCACGCCGGCCTGCACGAGGGTGCGCACGAACGGCTCGGAGTCGTCGGCGTCCCGCCGCCAGGCCAGACCCGTGAGCACCAGCTCACCGCCGGACAGGTAGCGACTCGGGTCGCGCAGGTCGGTGGTCATGACACCGCGTACCGAGCGGTCCAGCTCGTCCTCGCCGCCGAGCAGCCGCAGGCCCAGCGCATCGGTGTCCAGCAGTGCGCGCAGCCGCATCTCGTCGCCGCCGTTCTTTGTCTCGAAACCTACGATGGATCTTGGGGATGGTGTGGGAGGCGCCCGGAGCGGGGCGCCCAGGGGCGCACGCCGGGGTCTCCGCGGTGTTTCCTGCGTTTCTCCAGGAAAACGGAGAGGTTACCGATGACCTCCGTTCATACGAATCTACAAGATGCCTGGCCTGGCCAGCCAACTCCTTCATGGTTTCGGTGACTGACCCCGCCGGAGTACGGAGCGGTGTACTGAGTCCACTCCGCGTTAACAGCACATGAACGAGCCGGGCCCGCCGCACACGGATTGGCTCAATCTGCACGACCCACGAGACGAAGAAGAAGAGAGCCGGTCATGGACTTCCTTCGCCCCGCCAGCTGGGAGGAGGCGCTCGCCGCTAAGGCCGAGCACCCCACCGCTGTGCCGATTGCGGGTGGCACCGATGTGATGGTCGAGATCAACTTCGACCACCGCCGGCCCGAGTACCTGCTCGACCTGAACCGCATCGGCGACCTCACCGAGTGGGAGGTCGGCGAGGAGAGCGTGCGGCTGGGTGCCTCCGTCCCGTACACGAAGATCATGGAGAATCTCCGTGCCGAGCTGCCGGGCCTCGCGCTCGCCTCGCACACGGTCGCCTCCCCGCAGATCCGCAACCGCGGCGGCGTCGGCGGCAACCTCGGCACGGCCTCGCCCGCAGGTGACGCCCACCCCGCGCTCCTCGCGGCGGGCGCGGAGGTCGAGGCGGAGTCCGCGGCCCGCGGCACCCGTCTGATCCCGATCGACGAGTTCTACACGGGCGTCAAGCGCAACGCGCTCCAGCCCGACGAACTGATCCGGGCCGTGCACGTCAAGAAGGCGGACGGCCCGCAGCAGTACTCCAAGGTCGGCACCCGCAACGCCATGGTCATCGCCGTGTGCGCCTTCGGGCTCGCCCTGCACCCCGAGACCCGTACCGTGCGGACCGGCATCGGCTCGGCCGCCCCGACCCCGGTACGGGCCAAGACCGCCGAGGAGTTCCTGAACGCGGCCCTGGAGGAGGGCGGCTTCTGGGACAACGGAAAGATCATCACCCCGTCGGTCGCCAAGCAGTTCGCGGAGCTGTGCTCCGGCTCCTGCAACCCGATCGACGACGTCCGGGGCACCGCGAGCTACCGCCGCCACGCGGTCGGTGTGATGGCCCGCCGGACGCTCACCTGGACCTGGGAGTCTTACCGCGGCGCCCGCCGCGCATCTGAGGGAGCTGCGTAATGCGCGTCAACTTCACCGTCAACGGACGTCCCCAGGAGGCCGACGACGTCTGGGAGGGCGAGTCCCTGCTCTACGTCCTGCGCGAGCGCCTCGGCCTGCCGGGTTCGAAGAACGCCTGCGAGCAGGGCGAATGCGGTTCCTGCACCGTGCGCCTGGACGGCGTCCCGGTCTGCTCCTGCCTGGTCGCCGCCGGACAGGCCGAGGGCCGCGACGTGGTGACCGTCGAGGGCCTCGCGGACTTCGCCAAGCAGCGCGCCGAGGGCGGCTGCGCGACCGGCGCCTGCGGTACGACGCTGCAGGACGCCCAGCAGTGGCAGGCCAAGGGCACCGACTCCCAGACCGGCGAGGGAACCGAACTCTCCCCGATCCAGCAGGCGTTCATCGACGCCGGCGCCGTCCAGTGCGGCTTCTGCACCCCGGGCCTGCTCGTCGCTTCCGACGAACTCCTGGAGCGCAACCCGAACCCGTCCGACGCGGACATCCGTGAGGCGCTGTCGGGCAACCTGTGCCGCTGCACGGGCTACGAGAAGATCATGGACGCGGTCCGCCTGGCGGCCGCCCGCCAGTCCGAGGAGGTCTGACGATGCCCACCAACGGCGCCCCTACGAAGATCACGCAGGGATCCCGGACCAAGGGCGGCATCGGCGAGTCCACGCTGCGCCCGGACGGCACCCTCAAGGTCACCGGCGAGTTCGCGTACTCGTCCGACATGTGGCACGAGGACATGCTGTGGGGCCAGATCCTGCGCTCCACCGTCGCGCACGCCGAGATCGTGTCGATCGACACCTCCGAGGCCCTCGCCATGGCCGGTGTCTACGCGATCCTGACCTACGACGACCTGCCCACCGAGGTGAAGAACTACGGCCTGGAGATCCAGGACACCCCGGTCCTCGCGCACGGCAAGGTGCGCCACCACGGCGAGCCGGTCGCGATCGTCGCCGCCGACCACCCGGAGACGGCCCGCCGCGCCGCCGCCAAGATCAAGGTCGACTACAAGGAACTCCCGGTCATCACCGACGAGGCCTCCGCGACCGCGCCGGACGCGATCCTCGTCCACGAGAACCGCGACGACCACCACTCCGGGCACGTCCCGCACCCGAACATCGTGCACCGCCAGCCGATCGTCCGCGGCGACGTGGAGGAGGCCCGCAAGCGGGCCGACGTGATCGTCGAGGGTGAGTACACCTTCGGCATGCAGGACCAGGCCTTCCTCGGCCCCGAGTCCGGCCTCGCCGTGCCCGAGGAGGACGGCGGCGTCCACCTCTACGTCGCCACCCAGTGGCTCCACTCCGACCTGCGCCAGATCGCGCCCGTCCTCGGCCTGCCCGAGGACAAGGTGCGCATGACGCTCTCCGGCGTCGGCGGCGCGTTCGGCGGCCGCGAGGACCTGTCGATGCAGATCCACGCCTGCCTGCTCGCGCTGCGCACCGGCAAGCCCGTCAAGATCGTCTACAACCGGTTCGAGTCCTTCTTCGGGCACGTCCACCGGCACCCGGCGAAGCTCCACTACGAGCACGGCGCCACCAAGGACGGCAAGCTCACGCACATGAAGTGCAGGATCGTCCTGGACGGCGGCGCCTACGCCTCCGCCTCCCCGGCGGTCGTCGGCAACGCCTCCTCGCTGAGCGTCGGCCCGTACGTCGTCGACGACGTCGACATCGAGGCCATCGCCCTCTACACCAACAACCCGCCCTGCGGCGCCATGCGCGGTTTCGGCGCGGTCCAGGCGTGCTTCGCCTACGAGGCGCAGATGGACAAGCTGGCGAAGAAGCTGGGCATGGACCCGGTGGAGTTCCGGCAGCTGAACGCGATGGAACAGGGCACGATCATGCCCACCGGGCAGCCGGTCGACTCCCCGGCCCCGGTCGCCGAACTGCTGCGCCGCGTCAAGGCGATGCCGCTGCCGCCGGAGCGCCAGTGGGAGTCCAGCGAGGGCGCCGACGTACGGCAGCTGCCCGGCGGTCTGTCCAACACCACGCACGGCGAGAGCGTCGTACGCGGTGTCGGCATCGCCGTCGGCATCAAGAACGTCGGCTTCTCCGAGGGCTTCGACGACTACTCCACCGCCAAGGTCCGCATGGAGGTCGTCGGCGGCGAGCCGGTCGTGACCGTGCACACCGCGATGGCGGAGGTCGGCCAGGGCGGTGTCACCGTCCACGCCCAGATCGCCCGCACGGAGCTGGGCGTCGCCCAGGTGACCATCCACCCGGCCGACACCCAGGTCGGCTCCGCCGGCTCCACCTCGGCCTCCCGGCAGACGTACGTCACCGGCGGCGCCGTGAAGAACGCCTGTGAGCTGGTCCGCGAGAAGGTCCTGGAGATCGGGCGCCGCAAGTTCGGCTCCTACCACCCGGCCTGGGCGACCGCCGAACTCCTGCTGGAGGGCGGCAAGGTCGTCACCGACGGCGGCGAGGTCCTCGGCGACCTGGTCGACGTCCTGGAGGGCGAGGTCGTGGAGATCGAGGAGGAGTGGCGGCACCGGCCGACCGAAGCCTTCGACCTGCGCACCGGCCAGGGCAACGGACACGTCCAGTACTCCTTCGCCGCCCATCGTGCGGTCGTCGAGGTCGACACCGAGCTCGGCCTGGTCAAGGTCATCGAGCTGGCCTGCGCCCAGGACGTCGGCAAGGCGCTCAACCCGCTCTCCGTCATCGGCCAGATCCAGGGCGGTACGACCCAGGGCCTGGGCGTCGCGGTGATGGAAGAGATCATCGTCGACCCGAAGACCGCCAAGGTCATGAACCCCTCCTTCACGGACTACCTGATCCCCACGATCCTCGACACGCCGACCATCCCGGTCGACGTGCTCGAACTCGCCGACGACCACGCCCCCTACGGGCTCCGTGGCATCGGCGAGGCCCCGACCCTGTCGTCCACCCCGGCCGTCCTCGCGGCGATCCGGAACGCGACCGGGCTGGAGCTCAACCGCACTCCGGTACGGCCCGAGCACCTCACGGGGACCGTGTAACACCCCACAACTCTCCGGGCGGCGCCGGGAACGTCACACACTCCGCCGCGCCGCCCGGAGGATCCTCTTTGAGTTCCGCACCGCTCGCGGTCCTTGAAGGACCTGGAAATACGTTCGTCTCGGGCCGTCCCCCGGGTCGTCCATTCCCAAATCCCGTGACCGTCAAAGCGGTTGCACGGGTGCCCCTTTGAACCTTGGGAGATGGCCCCCATGACCCAGCAGTCAGTGGAGCCGACGACCACCGCCGAAGAAGCGGGCGCGGGTTCGCGTCCGCCGGCCGGCAGGTCGTGGCTCGACCGGTACTTCCACATATCCGAAAGAGGATCCACCTTCGGGACCGAGGTCCGCGGTGGCGTCACCACCTTCATGGCGATGGCGTACATCCTTCTGCTCAACCCGGTGATCCTCAGCGGCGCGGACAGGTCGGGCGACTCACTGAGCCAGAAGGCTCTCATCACGGCCACCGCGCTCGGGGCGGCGGCCACCACTCTCCTCATGGGCTGGTTCGGCAAGGTGCCGCTCGCCATGGCCGCCGGACTCTCCGTCTCCGGAGTGCTCGCCGGCCTGGTCATGGGGACCAAGGACCTGACGTGGGCCCAGGGGCTCGGCATGTGCGTCGCCTACGGCGTCGTGATCATGCTCCTGGTGGTCACCGGTCTCCGTGAGATGATCATGAACGCGATCCCGCTGCCGCTCAAGCACGGCATCACGATCGGCATCGGTCTGTTCATCGCGTTCATCGGCCTGGTCAAGGCCGGGTTCGTGCACGCCGGCACGGCGACCCCGGTCACCCTGGGCGACGGCGGTGAGCTCGTCGGCTGGCCCGTCCTGCTCTTCGCCGTCACCCTGCTCCTCATCTTCGCGCTGCAGTCCCGCAAGGTGCCCGGCGCCATCCTCATCGGCATCGTCACCGGCACCGTCCTCGCGGTGATCGTCAACGCGCTCGGCCTCGCCGGCGACAAATCCTGGGCCAACGGTGAGGGACCAGCCCTGCACGGCAGCGCCGTGTCGATGCCGGACTTCTCGCTCATCGGCAAGGTGTCCTTCAGCGGCCTGGGCGACGTCGGCTACATGACGGTCACCTTCATCGTCTTCACCCTGGTCCTCGCGGGCTTCTTCGACGCGATGGCCACCATCATCGGCATCGGCGCCGAGGCCGACCTGGCCGACTCCCAGGGGCGTATGCCGGGCCTGTCCAAGGCGCTGTTCATCGACGGTGCCGGCGGTGTCGTCGGCGGTGTGGTGGGCGGCTCCGGCCAGTCCGTGTTCGTCGAGTCCGCGACCGGCGTCGGCGAGGGGGCCCGTACCGGACTGGCCTCGGTCGTCACCGGCGGGTTCTTCGCCCTCTGCCTCTTCTTCACCCCGATCACGGCGATCGTGCCCCGCGAGGTGGCCTCGGCCGCCCTCGTGACCATCGGCGCCATGATGATGATGAACGCCCGTCATGTGGACTGGGCCGACCGGTCCGTCGCGATCCCGGTCTTCCTGACCGTCGTGATCATGCCGTTCACCTACTCCATCACCCCCGGTGTCGCCGCCGGTGTCATCTCCTACGTCGTCATCAGGCTCGCGCAGGGCAAGTGGCGGGAGATCGGCGTCTTCATGTGGGGTCTGACGGTGCTCTTCCTCGTCTACTTCTCGCTCCATCCGCTCCGGGCCCTGCTGGGCGTGCACTGACGCCCGGGCCCTCCACGCATCCGCTGGACCAGATCAGGAGGCCGAACATGCTGGACATCGCCGACGAGTTGAACCGGTGGGTCGAGCAGGGACGTGACTTCGCCGTCGCCACCGTGGTGGCCGTCGGCGGGAGCGCGCCCCGGCAGCCGGGCGCCGCGCTCGCCGTCGACAACGAAGGCACGGCCATCGGTTCGGTCTCCGGCGGATGCGTGGAGGGCGCCGTGTACGAGCTGTGCCGGCAGGCGCTCGAGGACGGGGAGACCGTGCTCGAACGCTTCGGCTACAGCGACGAGGATGCCTTCGCCGTCGGTCTGACCTGCGGCGGCATCATCGACATCCTCGTCACACCGGTCCGGGCGGACGGTCCCGCCCGGCCGGTGGTCGCGGCCGCGCTGGCCGCCGCCGCCCGTGGGGAGGCGGCGGCGGTCGCACGGATCGTGGAGGGACCGGCACAGCTGCGGGGCCGGGCCCTCCTCGTCCGCCCCGACGGCTCCCGGGACGGCGGCTTCGGCGCCCACCCCGAACTGGACCGCACCGTCGCCGCCGAGGCCGGCGCCTTCCTGGACGCGGGCCGCACCGGCACCCTGGAGATCGGGGAGCAGGGCTCGCGCTGCGGCTCGCCGCTGACCGTGCTCGTCGAATCCTCCGTCCCCGCGCCCCGGATGATCGTCTTCGGCGCCATCGACTTCGCGTCGGCGCTGGTCCGCGTCGGCAAGTTCCTCGGCTACCACGTGACCGTGTGCGACGCCCGCCCGGTGTTCGCCACGAGGACCCGCTTCCCCGAGGCCGACGAGATCGTCGTGGAGTGGCCGCACACGTACCTGGAGCGCACCGAGGTCGACGGCCGCACCGCCTTGTGCGTCCTGACCCACGACGCCAAGTTCGACGTTCCCCTGCTGAAGCTGGCGCTGCGGCTGTCGGTCGCCTACATCGGTGCGATGGGCTCCCGCCGCACCCACCTGGAGCGCAACCAGCGCCTGCGGGACGTCGGCGTCACCGAGCTCGAACTGGCCCGGCTGCGCTCCCCGATCGGGCTCGACCTCGGGGCCCGTACGCCGGAGGAGACGGCCCTGTCCATCGGCGCGGAGATCGTCGCGCACCGGCGTGGCGGCAGCGGGGTCTCGCTGACCGGCGCGCACACCCCGATCCACCACGACCCGGTGTCCCTGCCGGCCGGGCGGATCGGCTCGGTGGCCTGAGCGCGATCCCGGGAAAACGGCTTGCCGCTCGCGCCGGCCCCTGTGTTGCATGAGGCCATGGTGTCCACCGACCGGCTGCTCGCCTTCGCGGCCCTGTCCTTCCTGCTGATCGTCATACCCGGTCCGAGCGTGCTCTTCGTGATCGGGCGGGCGCTGGCGCACGGCCGCCGTGCCGCGCTGACCACCGTCGTCGGCAACACACTCGGCGCGTACGCCCTCGTCGCGGCCGTCGCGCTCGGCGTCGGATCCGTCGTCGAGCGCTCCGTCCTCGTCTTCACCGCGCTGAAGCTCGCGGGCGCCGCCTACCTGGTGTACCTCGGGATCAAGGCATGGCGGCAGCGGGGCTCGCTGCGGGCCGCGTTCGCGGAGTCCGGCAGCCCGGCGCACGGCGGTCTGCGCACCCTCTGGGAGGGATTCGCGGTCGGGATCGCCAACCCCAAGACGATGGTGTTCTTCGCCGCCGTACTGCCCCAGTTCGTGGACCGCGACCGAGGACACGTGCCGGTGCAGATGCTGTTGCTGGGCCTGGTCTTCAACGTCATCGCGCTCGCCTCGGACAGCCTCTGGGGACTGGTCGCCTCGGCCGCCCGGAACTGGTTCGCCCGCTCGCCCCGGCGGCTGTCGGCGGTCGGCGGCGTCGGCGGCCTGACGATGATCGGTCTGGGCGTGACGGTCGCCGCCACGGGCCGCAAGGACTGAGGAACCGGCCCGTCAGGGCCTTCTGAGGAGCTGGTTCGCGGCGCGTCCGAACATCGCGCGGGCCGTGCGCTCCAGGACGCCGTCGAAGGCGCGGGGCAGGAAGCGGACCCGCAGCTCCTCGCGCCAGACCACCCGGCTGCGGCCGCCGGGCCCGGGCCCGACCTCGATCTCGGCCCAGCCCAGGACCACCCGGCCGCGTTTCTCCAGGCGGCACAGGCCCGGCTCCCCGTCGGCGGGCGGGCGCCAGACCGTCACCTCCATGACGTCGTCGACGGTGAACGGGCCGACACCGGAACGGGCGACGAAACGAGTGCCCTCCCGGGTCGGGGCGGGCGTGAGCACCCTGACCCGGGTCAGCGGTACCGCGTCGGCGTGGCGGGGCCACTGGGTGAGCCGGCGCCATGCCTCGTCCGGGGCGAGGGGGGCGGTGCGTTCGAGGGAGAAGGTGGGCACGGCACGATCGTAGGCAATGGACGCCCCCTGCCTGTGCGCTCGCCGCCGCCTCACCCGGTCGGACCAGCACCGATCGGTCCGGCCGGGCGGGCTCGGGCTCAGGGCCGGTACACCTTGCCCGGTTCGGCCTTGCCGGGCGCCAGCAGCTGAGGGACCGTCACGAAGACGTAGCCGCGCTGCTTCAGCGCGTCGATGATGCCGGGCACGGCGGGCACGGTGCCCGGGTAGATGTCGTGCAGCAGGATGATCCCGTCGCGTGAGGCCTGGTCGAGGACCCGCTCGGTGATGAGCGCGGAGTCGTTCGTCGTGTAGTCCTTGGCGGTCACGCTCCACAGCACCTCCGCCAGGCCCTCCTCCTTGGCGATCCGGTGCACGTTGCTGTCGGTGCGGCCCTGCGGCGGGCGCATCAGCGTGGGCCGGTGCCCGATGAGCCGCTCGATGGCGTCGTCCGGCCGCTTCAGCTCCTCGCGTATCTGCGCGTCCGATATCTGCGTGAGGATCTTGTGGTCCCAGGTGTGGCTCGCGACCTCGTGGCCCTCGGCCGCCATCCGCCTGACCAGCTCCGGGTACTTCTCGATGTGCCGCTTGCCCAGCAGGAAGAAGGTGGCCGGGACCTTCTTCTCCTTGAGGATGTCGAGCAGCCGCGCCGAGTTCTCGCTGGGCCCCGCGTCGAAGGTGAGTGCGATGCACTTGGCCTGGCGGCAGTCGACGGACCCGAATCCCGCCTGTGCCCCGTGCGCCCCTGCGTGCGCCGCCTCCGCGCGGGCGGTGCTCGGCGCGGTCGTGTCGACCTGCGCACAGCCGGACAGGGTGAGCGCCAGACAGGCGACGGCCGACGCGAGCGCGGCCGGACGCAACCTCCGGGCCGCTTTCCGCATCTTCCCCGTCGCGTGCTGCGTGGTCGGGATGGTCTCGGTCGAAAGAGGCATGCCGGGACTATACACTCAGCGTATAGAGCAGAGGTTCGATTTTTTGGAGTGCGTCACCGCGTAGCACCATGGAAGGAGAGGCACCGCGGAGGAGGACCAGCCATGCGCTTCCGGGACCGTGCCGAAGCCGGACGGGAACTCGCCGGACTGCTGACCGACCTGCGTGCGAAGGGCGACCTCGCCGACCCCGTCGTACTCGCCCTGCCGCGCGGCGGCATCGCCGTCGCCGAGCCGGTCGCGCGAGCCCTCGACGCCCCGCTCGACGTGCTCGTCGTCCGCAAGATCGGAGCGCCCCACCACGAGGAGTTCGCCGTCGGCGCGCTCGTCGGGGACGACCCGCCCCTGTTCGACGCGGACACCCTCGACCGGCTGGGCCTCACCGAGGACTCCCTCGCCCCGGTGGTGGACCGCGAGCGGCGGGAGCTGCGCCGTCGCGAGGAGCGTTACCGCGGCGACCGGCCGCCCCCCGGCCTGGCCGGGCGCACGGTGATCGTCGTCGACGACGGACTGGCCACCGGCGCCACCGCCCGCGCGGCCCTGCGCCACGTCCGGCGCCGCGGCCCCGCACACCTCGTCCTGGCCGTTCCCGTCGGCGCCCCCGACTCCCTCCGCCTGCTCGCCGGGGAGGCCGACACGGTCCTGTGCCCGCACCGGCCGGCCGGCTTCATGGCGGTGGGGCAGTGGTACGACGACTTCGAGCAGCTCACCGACGACGAGGTGCTGGCCGCCCTGCGCGGCCACTGACCCGGCGACCGGTGCCCGCGCCACTGCGGCGGTTCCCGTGCCGCCACCCGCGCGACCACGGGCGCAGCCGTCCCACCGCGCACCCGCTCGCCCCGGCCCCCCTCCCCACCGTCACGACCCCGTGCACACCAGTAGTACCGGGCCGGTACGCGGAGTAGCCTCGGGGCATGACGTGCACGGGGGAACGAGCCGTCACATCGCGGTTACGGACACCGTCCTGGATCGCGCGCATCGAGTCGCCGGACGGGCGGGTCCTCGGTGCCGGGGTGCTGCTCGCCCCCGACCGGGTGCTCACCGCCGCCCACGTCGTCACGCCCGAACGCCCCTACGCGGTCCGCCTCGTCGGCGTGCGCGGGCTCGACGCCGTGGCCGCCGACGTCCGCGCGGACGAGCACGTACCGCAGCAGCAGGACGCCTCCGGCGACCGCAGCGGCGACCTCGCCCTGCTCCGCCTGGCCACGCCCCTGCCCGCCGAGCACACCACCCGCCTCCACCGGCTCGCCTCGCCGCACGGACCCGTCAGCATGTACGGCTTCCCGGCCGGCGACGACGGCGGGCGCTGGCACGGCGCCACCCTGGTCGCCGCCCGCGGCCGGGACAGCCAGGTGCAGCTGCGCCCCCTGACCCCGGGCGAACTGGCCGCCCCGGGCTTCAGCGGCGGGGGAGTGGTCGACGACACCACGGACCGGGTGATCGGCGTCGTCCTCAGCGTGGACAGCGGTGCGGGCTCCGCCTTCAGCTACATGAGCCCCACCGAGACCATCCTCAGCCACCTGCCGCAGGTCGCCGCCTGGACCGACGGCACCGAGGCCGTCGACCCGCGGCTGAGAACCGGCCCGGGCACCGACGGCGCGCTCGACGTCCCCTTCGCCACCGAACTCGCCTCCTGGTCGCGCGGCGAGGGCTGGCCGGTCCTCGTCACCGTCGTCCCCGCCCGCAGCGACCGCGCCTGGACCCTGCGGCGTGCCGTCACCCTCGCCGACCGCGAACTGCGCACCCGGCACCACAGCAGCGTCTTCGGCCACGACCCGCCCGAGACGGTGCCCCCGGCCGGAGCCCACGACCTCGCCCTGGACCTCAAGGGGCTGACCGCCGCCGAGGTCATGGACCGCATCGCCGCCCGCCTCGGCATCCCCGACGACCCCCGGCCCGAACGGCTCGGCTCCCTGCGCGTCCCGCTCGCGGCCGTCCTCGTCGGCGTCGACGAGGCCGCCGAACCCGACGCCCTGCTCGGCCTGGCGGACCGGCTCGCCCAGCAGGGCGCCCGGCTGCTGCTCGTCTTCCGCCGCCGCGGCGAGCGCTTCGCGCAGACCGCCGAGTCCCTCGTGGACCGCCCGCTGCGCGACCGCTGGCGCCGGCTGCACCGCGAACTCGACCGGATCGTCGACGAGCTGGGGCCCGCACTGGACCGGCGCCAGGACATCGTGCTGCCCGGCCCCGGCACCCGGCACCTGCTGGACCAGGCGGAATCCGGCGTAGGGCGCACCCGGATGCTGCGCGCCTGGGTCGCCCACACCCCCGAGCGGGAACGCGAACCCCGCGGCGCCGACCTGCTGTTCACCTTCGAGGACGCCGCCGACCGCCGCCGGCAGCGCCTGGAACAGGCCATCGGCCTCCTCGACGCCCGGCTGCGCCGCCGCGAGGAACTCCTCGGCCGGACCGGCGCCGAGTGGCCGCTGTGCCGCCGGCGGGCCGGCCCGGACGGCGACCGGGTGATGGAGGCGTACCGGCTCTACGAGGACGCCCTGGCGCTGCTGCGGCAGACACCCTGCGACATCGAACGGGCCGAGGCCGCCGTCGAACGGTTCGTCGGCTTCTGCTCGGCCCCCGAACCCGGACAGGAGGGCACGTCATGACCTCGTGCGTCCGGCCCGGCTGCGCGGGCCACATCATGGCGACCGGCTACTGCGACACGTGCGGCCACCGGCACGTCGAGCCGCGCCCCCGACCACCGGAACCGCCGCCCGCAAGCGCCGCCGAGGAGAGCCCGGGCCCGCCGACCGTGCACGCCGTCGCGGGGGTCGGCGAACTCGACCAGCACGGACTGGTGGTCCTGCCCGAGGTCCCCGTCCCCGACGACGTGCTGATCGAGGACCCCAGGCCGCCCACCGGGGGCCGCCGCTGCGGCGCCGACGGCTGCACGATGACCATCGGGATCGGGTACGGCGGCCAGCCCGCCCGCGCCACCGGCCGCTGCCCCCGCTGCGGCACGCCGTACTCCTTCCTGCCCCGGCTGGCCGCGGGCGACGTGGTCGCGGACCACTACAAGGTGCTCGGCTGCCTCGCCCGCGGCGGCCTCGGCTGGATCCACCTCGCCGAGGACACCCGCGCCGACGGCCACCGGGTCGTCCTCAAGAGTCAGATCGACGTCCACGACGCGCTCGCCCGCCGCACCGCCGTCGAGGAACGCCGCTCCCTGACCGGCCTGCACCACCCGGACATCGTCCGCATCATCACCTACGCCGAGCACCGCACCCCCGGCCGCCCGCCCACCGGCTACCTGGTCATGGACTACATCGGCGGGCGCTCCCTGCAGCAGCTGTTCGACGCCGACGACGCCGAACGGATCTTCCACGGCCGCCCCCGCCTCGACCACGTCCTCACCTACGGCTGCAAGATCCTCGGCGCCCTGCAGTACATGCACGAACGCGGGCTGCTGTACTGCGACATGAAGCCCGCCAACGTCATCCACTTCGGCCGGGCCGTCAAGGTCATCGACCTCGGCGCGGTCCGCGCGATCGGCGACCGTACCTCCGCCTACGTGTACACGGCGTCCTTCGCCCCGCCCAAGGAGGAGATCGACCGGCGCGGCTGGCACGTCGACAGCGACCTGTACACCGTCGGCATGACCCTGCAGGCGCTGGCCCGTGGCACCGAACCGGCCCGCGGCCTCGCCCCCGACTCCTTCCGCCGGCTCATCGACCGCGCCACCCATGCCGAGCCCCGCGCCCGGTTCCGCTCGGCGGCCGAGATGTCGCGGCAGCTCTGGGAGGTGCTGCGCGAGTTCCGCTCGCTGCAGTTCGGCGAGCAGCTGCCGGAGAGCTCCACCCGGTTCCGCGCCACCGGCGCCAGCCTCGACGCAGGCCTCGGCGCGATCCCCGCCCTGGGCCACTGGACCGGCCGGCCCGGCGAGCGGCCCGCCGGCCTCGACGTCTCCCCGCCCTCCGCCGCCGAGGTCGCCGGGGCCCTGCCGGAGCCGGTCCCCGACCCCGACGACGGCGCCGCCCTGCTGCTGGACACCTTCCCGCCCGACGCCCCCGACCGGGTCGCCCGGCAGTGGCCCCGCGAGTCCCGCCTCGGCACCCCCGAGACCGCGCTGTGGCTGTGCCGCGCCTACCTCAGGCGGGGCGAGCAGCGCGAGGCCGAGAGCTGGCTCGCCGAGGCCGAGACCCAGCTCGGCGAGCGGGCCGCCGCCCACGACTGGCGCATCGCCTGGCACCGGGGCGTCCTCCACCTCAGCAGGGGCGAGGTCGGCCGGGCCGGCGCCCGCTTCGACGCCGTCCACCGCGCCCTGCCCGGCGAGTACGTGCCCAAACTGGCCCTCGCCCACTGCGCGGAACACGGAGCGCCGCCCCACGACGGACCGGCCTCCGGCGACCGCGCCGGAAACGCGTCCGGGCGGACCGCCGCCCCCGCACACCCCCCGGGAAGCACAGCGGGAAGCGGGGCAGGCGACGATGGCGGCCTTCACGGCGGGCACGGCGGCAGCAGGGGGAGCGGCGGGGGCGCCGGGCCCGCCGGCGGGCAGCGGATCGCGCGGGCCATGCGGTACCACGAGGCCGTCTGGACCCGGGACTTCGCCCACACCGCCGCCGCCTTCGGCCTGGCCCGCGGCCACCTCGCGGGCGGTGACCGGGACGCCGCCGTCCGCGTCCTCGACGACGTCCCCGCCACCTCCCGCCACTACGACGCCGCCCGGATCGCCGCCGTCCGCGTCCGCGCCGGCATCCTGCACGGCAGCCCGCCCACCCCGGCCGACCTGCGGGACGCCGCCCGCCGACTGCCCGAACTGCGCCTGGACGGCGGCGCCGCCGACGGCGAGTCCCGCGCCCGGCTCGTCGCCGAGGTCCGCGAGAACGCCCTGCACTGCCGGCCCGCACAGGGCTGGGGGCCGGAGGTCACCGCCGAGGAGCTCCTCGGACCCGGTGACGAGGACAGCCTGCGCACCCTGCTGGAGCACTCCTTCCGGCACCTGGCCGGACAGGCCCGCACCGCCGCGGAGCACGGCCGGCTGCTCGACCTGGCCCACGCGGTCCGGCCCATGACCACCTTCTGAGAACGCCATGACCACAAAGGGGACACAGCGATGACCGTGGCCCGGGAGACAGAGGTGACGCTCGCGGTCGGCCAGCAGAAGGACCTGCCCGCCGTCCCACCGCAGGCCGGCGGGGCCCCCGACCGGGAGATGCACGCCATCGTGGAGATCGGCGTCAGCAGCCACGGCGGCGCCGGGCCCGCCACCGGGCACGCCCCCGGCAGCGGGCCCGCGCTCGCCGAGGTGCTCATCGTCGACACCTCCCGCTCGATGCTGCATCCGCCCGCCAAACTGCGCGCCGCGAAGGACGCCACCGTCGCCGCGGTCCGGATGCTGCCCGAGGGGACCGCCTTCGCCGTGCTGTCCGGGCGGTTCGACGCCACCCTGGTCCACCCCGGCCCCGGCAGCCCCGTGCCGGCCGTCGCCGGGCCCGCCGAACGCGAGGCGGCCGAGCGCGCCGTACGGATCCTGGACGCGGACGGCGGCACCGCCATCGGCACCTGGCTCGACCTCGCCCGCCGGCTGCTGCGCGAACAGCCCGCACCCGTCAAGCACGTCCTGCTGCTCACCGACGGGCGCAACGAGCACGACCACCGGGCCGCCATGTCCCTGGAGACCGCGCTGGACGCCTGCGAGGGCCGGTTCGTGTGCGACGCCTGGGGCATCGGCGACGACTGGGACGCCGAACTGCTGCTGCGCATCACCCGGCGGCTGCACGGCCGCGCCGGGGCCGTCCGCGAGGAGGCGGAACTCCCCGCCGTCTACGAGGAGTTGATCAGCGGACTGCTCGGCACGGCGGTGCCCGAGCTGCGAATCAGGCTCACCCCCACCCCCGGCACGGTCGTCCGCCGGGTCACGCAGGTGGTGCCGAGCGAGCAGGAGCTGCCGGCCGTCACGGCCGGAGCCGGCGGGCGCGGCGCCGAGTACGTCACCCGCGCCTGGGGCGACGAGGTACGGCACTTCCAGGTCGTCCTGGCCGCCGACCCGACCGGCCGCGAGATCGGTGAGGACCTCCAGCTCGCCGCCGTGGACGTCGTCGTACCCGACCTCGGGCGCCCGGTACGGCTGCCCGCGCCGCAGCCCATCCTGGTGCGCTGGACCGACAACCCGCTCGACGCCTCCCGGCAGCATCCCGGGGTCCGCCGGCACGAGCTGTACCAGCGGGCGAGCGCGGCCGTGGCCGAGGCCTACCGGGCCTGGCTGCGCGGCCCGGACGGCCGGGCGGCGGCGAACCGCGCGCTGGCCCGGGCCCTCGCCCTGGCGGCGGAGCTGGGCGACACCCAACTGCTCGGCGCGCTGCGGCGGATCGAGGACGGGCCGGGCACCGACCGGGTCCGGGCCGGCCTCAAGGACGTCGACTGGCAGCACCTGATCCTCTCCAGCGCCATGACCACCCCGCCGGAACCGGCCCCTGCCCAAGCGCCGTCCGCCGCCCCGCCCGGCACCGGCGCCGCCCCGCCGCCGGGGGCCGCCGCTCCCGCCCCGGCCGGCGCCGACGCGCTCGCCGAGTGCCCGGACTGCAAGTGGCTCGGGCCGGCCGACTCCGTCTACTGCGGCGGCGACTGCGGGCGGCTGCTGAGGGGGCCGTCCGCATGAGCGTCCCCGCAGGCACCGCGGCCGACGGCACCGGCCCGCAGAACGGGACGCCCGCCGCCGCGCGCCCGAAGACCCGGCGCGCGGCGGTCCCGGCCGGCCGCCGCGCCGTCACCGGCCCGCTGCGCGCCCTGACCCGCCTCCTCGGCGGGCGGCGGGCGCCGGGACAGGGCAGCACCACCGCCCACGACCTCGCCGTACGCCACCGCCTGCTGCTGGCGCTGTCGGCCCTGCTCACCCTGTCCCTGTTCCTGTCCTACGAGGGCGTGCACGGCGACGCCAACCCGCTGCGCACCTCCAGCGCACCGGCCGTGCTGTCCGTCGACACCGCGCTCTACGCCCTCGGCCGGGCCCAGCAGGACGCCGGAGCGGCGGCCCCCACCAGTGACTTCCAGCGGCAGATCTCGGTCGCCGCGCAGAGCCTCGCGGCCGCCGCCGGGGACGACGTGGGCGGCCCCGCGGGCCGGCAGGCCCTGCAGACGGTGGCCGGACTGATCACGGTGTACGCCGTCAAGGTCCAGCAGGCCCAGCTCCAGCCCGCCGACAGCGTGCTGCGCGAGGCCTACCTCAGCTACGCCACCAGCGTCCTGACCGACCCGGGCTCCGGGATCACGGCCCGCCTGAGGGTCCTGCAGCGGCAGGAGCGGGCCGCGGTGCACCGCCAGACCTCCTTCGGGCCGCTGCTGTGGCTCGGCTGGAGCGTGACCGGGCTGCTCGCCCTCGCGCTCGCCGCGGCCCTGCTGGAGACCCAGCGCTTCCTGCGCCGCCGCTTCCGCCGCCGGTACAACCGCCAACTCGTAGCGGCTGTCGCCCTGTTGATCGTCGGACTCGCCACCTGCCTGCTGTTCACCCTCTGGACGCTCCAGGGGATGGCGGAAACCCGCGACCTGCTCGACCGCCCGCTGAGCGGGCCGCTCCTCACCGACGCGGGGCAGCACACCGTCTCGTCCCTCGCGCACACCGGTCTCCGCGCCGCGGCGGCCGGGTGGATCCCGATAGGAGGCATCCTGCTCATGGCACTCGCCGAGACGGCACTGCGGCGGCACATCGACGACTACCGGTTCAGGCCCCGGTGAGCGCCCCGCCCGCCGGCCCCGCGCCGGCCGCATCCGGCACCCGGCGCCACCCCTCGCGCCGTCTCACCCGCACCGTCACGGCGGGGCTGTGCTGCCTGGCCGTGCTCGCGGCGGCCGTCGTCGTGGGCGTACGCGCCCTCGGGCAGGAGCCGACGGTCACCCTGCTCGCCAACTGGACCGGGGACGACGAGCGGAACTTCCGGGCCGCGGTCGTCGAGCCGTTCGAGCGGGAGCACCACGTCCACGTCGACTACCAGGGCAGCTCCGCCGAGAGCCAGGTGCTGGGCGCCGACGTGGAGGCCGGCACGCCACCCGACGTGGTGGTGCTGACCGGCCCCGGCGAACTCGCCGCCTACGCCGGGCAGAACCAGCTGGAACCGCTCGACGGCCTGATCCCGCGGGACGCCTTCAGCTCGTCCTGGGCGACGCCCCTGAACGGGCACGTGTACTGGTTCCCGCTCAAGGCCGACCTGAAGAGCATCGTCTGGTACCCGGCCGGCACGAGCGAGCGGCAGCGCGCGCAGGCCGCCGGCCGGCCCGGGCAGTGGTGCGTGGGCCTGGGCTCCGGGGCCACCAGCGGCTGGCCGGGCACGGACTGGATCGAGGACATCCTGCTCCAGCAGTACGGCCCGGGCACCTACCAGCAGTGGGCGCGCGGCGAACTGTCCTGGCGGTCCGAGAAGGTGAAGGGGGCCTGGACGACCTGGGGCCGGCTGGTGGGTGCCGGAGGGAACCGAGAACTGGTCCGGCGGGCCCTGAAGACCCCGTACCAGAAGGCGTCCGAGCCGGTCACCGCCGAGCCGCGGGGCTGCACGCTGGAACACCAGGCCTCGTTCATCCGCAACCAGGACGCGTGGACACGGGCGGACGGCCGCTACGAGCCGTCGGCCCGGCTGGTCCCCGGGGCCACCGCTTCCGACGCCTGGGAGGTCTCCGGCGACCTGGTCGCCCTGCTCCACGACACCCCGCAGGCCAGGCAGCTGATCCGGCACCTCGCCTCCGCCGACACCCAACGGGCCTGGAACGCCCGGGAGTCCGGTTTCTCCGTCGACGCCCAGGCGCAGCCCGCCCCCGGCGACGCCGGTTCCGCCTGGCACCGCTCCCTCGCGGCCACCCTCCTCGACACCCGCGCCGTCCACTGCTTCGACGCCTCCGACGCGATGCCGCCCGCGGTGCGCGACGCGTTCGCCGAGGCGACGATCGAATTCCTGGCCCACCCCGACCACTTGCCCGCACTCCTGAAGTCCCTGGACACCCTCGGCACCACCCGCGACCTGACCTGGCTGCCGACGGTGTGCGACCACGGAACCTGAGTCCGGGTTCGAGGCTCCGGCCGGGCGCGGGCCAGCTGTGGGCGGTTCACGGTCCGTGGCTCGGGGCCCGGCTTCCGGCCTGGGCCGGCCTGGGCCTCGGTGACCCGAGGGCCGGCGCGGTTCGTGGGCTGCCGGCGATCCTGCCTCGGGTTCCGGCGTCCACCTGGGCCTGCCTCGGGCTCCGGCTTCCCCTCGGCGTCCACCTGGGCCTGCCTCGGGCTCCGGCTTCCCCTCGGCGTCCCCCTGGGCCTGCCTCGGGTTCCGGCGTCCCACTGGGACCGGCTCGGCCCTGGCGGTCCGTGGGACCTGGCTCGGCTCCCGGCCTCCGGCCGGTCCCGGCTCGGCGTCGGGCGGTCCACGGACTGTCACCCAGACCCGGGCCGGCCGGCGGTCCAGGCTCGGGTTCCGGCCTCCGGCCGGTCCGGGCTCGGTGTCGGGCGGTCCACGGACTGTCACCCAGACCCGGGCCGGCCGGCGGTCCAGGCTCGGCTCCCGGCCTCCGACCGGGCTCGAATCAGTTTTCCAGGGATCCACGGGCGGTTGTTCAGGCCAGGGACTGCCGCCGGCCTCGGCCCGGGTTCCGGCCTCCGGCCGGATCGGCTCCCGGCGGTCCAGGGGCCCGCCGGCTGCCGGCCGGATCGGTTGTCGGCGGTCCATGGGCCCGAGCCCGGGCCTGCCACCGGCCTCGGACGCAGGCCCCGGCCTCCGACCGGGCCTGGGCCAGGCCCCTGGCAGCCCACGGGCCCTGCCTCTGGCCTCGAGCTCCGCGCCGACCCGCCCTCAGGCCCTGGCAGCCCACGGGCCCTGCCTCTGGCCTCGAGCTCCGCGCCGACCCGCCCTCAGGCCCCGGCAGCCCACGGGCCCTGCCTCTGGCCTCGAGCTCCGCGCCGACCCGCCCTCAGGCCCCGGCAGCCCCGAGCTCTGGCTCGGACGCGGATCTCCGCATCGCCCCAGGCGCAAGCCCCCGGCGGTCCGCCGGGCCCTCGCTCAGGCCCCCGTGCTCCACGGCAGCCGTAGCGTTCGGCCCTGGGTGCGGCCCGTCTCGGCGGCGGGGCCGCGGGTGGACGGGTCCAGGGCGTTGTCGCCGATCGCTGCCGTCGATGCCTCGTCCGGCGCGATCAGCACCACCTCGGCGCCCTGGGCGCGCAGACGGGCCACGGAGGCCTCCAGCGGCTGTTCGCTCGGGAACGGCTCGGTGACGCCCAGCGGCACCACCACCAGCACCCGCTCCGCGCCTGCGGCGAGGTCGGCGTTGGCGATGGAGCGCACCCCGCCGTCGATGTAGCGGCGCTCGCCGATCGTCACCGGCGGCCACACCCCCGGCACCGCACAGCTCGCCGCGACGGCGTCCACCAGGGGCACGCCCGAGTCCCGGTCGAAGACGCGCGGCTCGCCGCTCCCGGCGTCCACCGCGACGACCTTCAACGCGCGCTCCGGCCAGCCGTGGGACGGCAGCCGCGACTCGATCACCGCCCGCCGTTCCGGCTCCGGCACCGTCCGGGACCCGAGCGCGACCCGCCCGACCGCCCGCCGCAGCTCCGGCACCGACGCGGCGGAACCGGTGGCGGCCCCGATCTCGGCGGCGAACTTCTCCAGATCCATCTCGGCCATGATCTCGGCGGCCTGGAGCGCGGGATCCACCTGCCGGGCGTACAGCTCCTCCAGGCTCAGCCCGCTGCCCAGCTGGGCCGCCACGGCCGACCCGGCGGAGGTCCCCACCAGCAGACCGGCCCCGCTGACGTCCTGCCCGGAATCGGCGAGCCCCGCGAGCAGTCCGGTCATCCAGGCGATCCCGCCCACACCGCCGCCGCCCAACACCAACGCCTCGGTCATCCCCACTCCTTGCCACTAGGCGATCACCTGGGGAAGACGCCGGCCGGCGCGTGCGCATTCCCGCTACAGCCAGTCCCGCCGTTTGAACACCAGGTACAGCGTCGTACAGACCACGCCCATCAGCCCGATCGCGAACGGGTAGCCGAACCCCCAGTGCAGTTCCGGCATATGGTCGAAGTTCATCCCGTAGATCGTCCCCACCAGCGTCGGAGCGAAC
This sequence comes from Streptomyces sp. NPDC052301, assembly GCF_044593395.1. Classification (NCBI taxonomy): domain Bacteria; kingdom Bacillati; phylum Actinomycetota; class Actinomycetes; order Kitasatosporales; family Streptomycetaceae; genus Streptomyces; species Streptomyces sp. NPDC052301. Next base: position 405,066 of record NZ_JBIUBE010000003.1, read on the forward strand.
AGAATGGCCGCCCACGACGAGATCTTCTTGATCTCCTCGTTCTGCTCGAAGCCCGCCTCCGCCAGCGCCCGCATCTCCGCGTTCTGCTGCTGGGTGACCAGGGTCGCGTTGACGGTGAGGATCTCGCTGAGGGCCTGGCGGAAGCCGTCGACGCGCTCGCTGATGTGGGTGACGTGGTCGGCGACGTCCCGCAGATAGCGCTGGAGCTCCTCGTCGGTCTCGTACTTGGCGAAGCCCGCCATCAGACCGTGCAGCATGCCGACGAGCGGGCGGGTCGCGCGCTGGAACTCGACCATCTCCCGGGACAGTTCGTAGATGCGACGGGAGACCTCGGGGTCGCCGCGGAACACCTCGGTCTCGATCTCGTCGATGTCGTTCTGCACGCCGGACACGACCGGGGCGTACCCGTCGACGACCGCGTCCAGGATCGCGTACAGGACCGCTTCCGGGCCGAGTCTCAGCAGCTCGGGGGTGTCCTCCATGCGGCGGCGGACCGCGGACAGATCGGGGGCCGCGCCGTGCCGGACGGTGATGACGAAGTCCGGGCCGACGAACACGTGCAGCTCGCCGAAGTCGACCTCCTCGGGCGCGTCGAGGTAGCGGGCGGCGCGCAGCACGACGAACAGCGTGTCGCCGTACCGCTCCAGTTTGGGGCGCTGATGCGCCTCCATCGCGTCCTCGACGGCGAGCGGATGCAGACCGAACTCGACGGCCAGGGAGTGCAGTTCGGCCGCCGTCGGGCCGGCCAGGCCGATCCATGCCATGCCCGACGGCTGATCGCGCAGTTCGCGGTAGGTCTCGGCGAGCGTGGCGGGGGAGGAGACACGGACGCCGTCGCGGTACAGCGCCGTCCGGACGACGCTCGCCGGTTCGGCGGGCTCCGCCGGACCCGGGCCGGGCGCGGGCGCCTGGCCGCCGGCGGGTGACCGGGGCGGGGCGGGGGCGCGGCGCCAGACGGACCTGCGGCCGCCGTTCCTGCCGTTCTCTCGCTCGGACATCGGCTGCCTCTCCGTCGAGCCCGCGGACGGCGTGATCACTAAGGCGGGGGTACGAGCAGGATATCCGCGGCATCCCCGGCCCCCGGCGCCCGCCACGGTCAGGGTCCGGTGAGAGTCCGGAGGAACCAGGAGGAGGAGCGGCGGCGCCTCGGGGCCCGGCGGCCCGCTCGGACGGACAAGCGGACAACCGGTTGCCGGCCACCGGCGGTGCCGGATGCACTGTGCGGCACGATCACCCTGAATGGGCGACGCCGCTCGGCGCCGACGGTGCCGCGATCCCCTTCCTGCGCCACCTGCCCGAGCGCCTCGGCCCCCTCGGCGCACGCGTCGCGGCGACGCTGCGCGAACAGCCGGCCGGGGCGCCCTCCTTCGCCGCCTTCGAGGGCTACGACTCGGTCACCGTCCTCGCCGACGTCCTGCGCTCCCACGGCACGGACGACCGGGCGCGCACCGCGGCGGCCCGGCCACACGTCGCCGTCGACGGCACCCGCGGACCGATCCGGTTCTCCCGCACCCCGGGCATCGGCGTGTGGCAGCGGGCCCGGGCGCCCGTCCAGGTGGTCGACCGGGACCCGGCGGACCCCGCACGCTTCCGGGTCCTGCACACCGGCTGAGCGGGCCCGCAAGGGCGACACTCCCGCCCGGCCACGGCACTAGCGTGTGCGGACATGACCCAGAGCAGCGCACCCGAGGCTCCCCTCCTGGACGTCCGTGCCCTGAACCGTGCCACCCTCGGCCGGCAGCTCCTGCTGCGCCGCTCCCCGCGCTCCGTCCCGGACGCCGTGCACCATCTGCTCGGCCTCCAGGCGCAGAACGTCAAACCCCCGTACTACGCCCTCGCCGCCCGTCTCGACGGCTTCGCGCCTCAGCAGCTGTCGGCGCTCATGGCCGGCCGCGAGGTCGCGCGGATCGTCACCCTGCGCTCCACCCTGCACACCCACACCGCCGAGGACTGCCTGGCCCTGCGGCCGCTCGTCCAGCCCGCCCGGGACCGCGAGCTGCGGAACTTCCGTACCGGGCTGGCCGGTGTCGACCTCACCCGGCTGGCCCGGCTCACCCGCGAGCTGGTCGAGGCCGAGCCGCGGACCATGGCCGCGCTGCGGGCGGCGCTCGGCGCAGAGTGGCCGGACGCCGATCCCCGGGCCCTGGCCGTCGCCGCCCGCTGCACCCTGCCGCTGGTCCAGGTCACCCCGCGCGGCCTGTGGGGCGAGAGCGGCCAGGTCGCCCTGACCACCGCCGAGCACTGGCTGGGGCGTCCCGCCGCACCGGCACCCGAGCCGGACACCGTCGTCCTGCGCTACCTCGCCGCCTTCGGCCCGGCGTCCGTCCAGGACATGCAGGCCTGGGCCGGACTCACCCGCCTGCGGCCCGCCTTCGAGCGGCTGCGCCCGCGGCTGCTCACCTTCCGGGACCCGGCCGGCGTCGAGCTGTTCGACCTCCCCGACGCCCCGCGCCCCGACCCCACCACCCCGGCCCCGCCCCGCTTCCTGCCCGAGTTCGACAACCTGCTCCTCGCCCACGCCGACCGCGGCCGGGTCGTGCCGCCCGAGTACCGCGGCCGTACCTGGCAGGGCAACCAGGCCCACCGCACCTTCCTCGCGGACGGTTTCCTGGCCGGTCTGTGGAGGCTCGACGAAGCGTGCCTGGTCATCGAGCCGTTCGGGAAGCCGGGCAGGGCCGAGCGGGAGGAGGTGACCGCGGAGGCGGAGCGGATGCTGCGGCTGATGCACCCCGAGGCGTCGTACGACATCCGGTTCGGCACGGTCGTACGGCGGTGAACCGCGCCCCGGCACCCGTTCTACAGTCGGGCCCATGGAACTCCGCCAGCTCAGCTATTTCGTCGCCGTCGCCGAGGAGTTGCACTTCGGGCGGGCGGCGGAGCGGCTGCACATCGTGCAGTCCGCGGTCAGCCAGCAGATACAGCGGCTGGAGCGGGAGCTGGGGGCCGAACTGTTCGACCGCTCACCGCGCCGGGTGCGGCTGACCGCGGCGGGGGAACGGCTGCTGCCCGAGGCCCGGTCGGTGCTCGGCGCGGCCGAGAAGGCGCGGGCCGCGGTCGCCCGGCCCGCCGGGCTGCGGCTCGGCACCAGCACCGGCCTCGGCGAGCACCTGGACCGGGTGCTCGCCGCGTTCGCCGAACGGGCACCGGACGTGCCCGTGGAGCTGCACTCGCTGCCCGTCGGCGAACGGCTGGCCCGGGTGGCGGCGGGCGAGCTGGACGCCGCGTTCGTCCGGTCGGCCGAACCGCCGCCCGGCATAAGGGTGCTGCCGCTGTGGCCCGACCCGCTGGTGGCCGCCCTGCCGGCCACGCACCCGCTCGCCGGACGGGACGAGATCGCCCTCACGGACCTCGCCGCACTGCCCCTCGCGCTCACCGCGCGCCGCAACAACCCCGCCCTGGTCGACCTGGTCCTCGGCGCCTGCCGCGCCGCCGGGTTCGACCCGGTCCCGGGGCCGGTCGGCGGCTCCCTGTACGACACCCTGGCCACCATCGGCGCCCGGCCGCTGTGGACGGTCGTCTACGCCTCCCACGCGCGCGTGCTGCGCACCCCCCGGGTGGCCTACGTCCCCTTCGGCGCACCCGGACTCGCCCTGGCCACCGGCCTCGCCGTACCCGTCGCCGATCCCTCGCCACACCTGGAGGAACTGGTGACGGCCTGCGGCGATCACGAAAGCTGATCGCTGCGGTCGCGGACTGCCCCTTGGTCCGCGAGCCGCGCCGCGATGGACTGGACCCACCGAACAGGAACACCGCTCAGGGGAGTTCAGAGATGCCGATCGTCACCATCCAGCAGGGTCCGCGCGACGTCGAGCTGAAGCGGGAGCTGGTCAAGCGGGTTACGGACGCGTTCGTGGACGCGTACCGGATCCCGGCGGAGACCGTGCAGGTGTGGATCCACGAGGTCCCGGCCGACAGCTGGGGCGCCGCCGGGAAGCTCACCGCCGACAAGCAGCCGTAACGGTGGATAGGGGGCGTTGCGGGCTGCTCGTGGAAGCCCGCAACGCCCCCTGGTTTCTCACCTGAGTCGTGCTCAGGAGACCTTTCCCGTCACGAGGTGACCTGTGCCGTCACCAGGTCCGAGAAGGTGGTCAGCCGGGTGTAGACACCCGGGTAACCCGCCTCCGCGCACCCCTCGCCCCAGGAAGTGATCCCTGCCAGGACGCCCCCGATGATCAGGGGACCGCCGCTGTCGCCCTGGCAGGTGTCAACGCCGCCGGAGGTGTATCCGGCGCAAACCATGTCGGACTGGACGTAGTCCGAACCGTAGGAGGAACGGCAGCCGGTGTCGGACACGACCGGGACGGTCGCGGTCCGCAGCTGGTTGGAGGAGCCGCCGTTCTCCGAGGTGGTGCCCCAGCCGAGGATGCGGGCCGTGGTGCCGGCCGCGTAGACGCCCGTCTGGGAGGAGGAGACGAACGACACCGGCTTGTACGGCATCGACGTCGCCAGGGTCAGGACCGCCACGTCGTCACCGTTGGTGGCGTCCGTGTAGTCCGGATGGACCCAGATCCTGCTGACCTTGCTGACGGTACCGTCGGTGCCGTTCAGGTAGGTGCGCCCGCCGACCACCCGGACGCTGCTCGCGGACTCGCCGGCCATGCAGTGCGCGGCCGTCACGACCTTCTTGGCGGCCACCAGGGTGCCGCCGCAGAACTGGTCGCCGGAGGCGTCCGTGATCTGCACGACGAACGGGTACGCGGCCGTCGTGGTGGTCGTACCGCCGACGATCGGCTGCGGGGCGGCGCTCGCCGTGGGGGAGGCGAGCAGCGCCGTCGCCGCGGCGGCGCAGGCCACCACAGGCACGGCGAACTGTCTGGCACGTCTGAGCCCGAACATGAGTCTCCTCAGTGGGGGTTGCACCGGTGGGGGGTCGCGCGGACGGGGGTGCTTCACGGGGGTCGCGGGACCGACCCCCGTATGCCCGGGCGAGCGGCACGCCCCTTACGCTAGGACCCGGAACCCTCGGCTCCCAATGAGGGAACCCCCTAGGGGGTGGGGTGAGGGAAAACCCTCGGTCCGGATCAGTTAACAAGAGCGCTGCTCAGCGCGCGCGCCGACCTGCCGCCAATCGGACGATGTCCACCCGCGACCGGATCCCGAGCTTGCGGTAGACCCGGGTCAGGGTCGCCTCCACCGTCTTCACGCTGATGAACAGCCGCGCGGCGATCTCCCGGTTGGTGGCGCCCTCCATCACCAGCGCGGCCACCTGACGCTCCATCGCGGCCAGCACCTCCAGGGCGTCCAGCGCGTCCGGGACGGCCAGGGCCGGTTCCTGCTCGGGGATGGCGAGGACGTCGTCCACCTGGCGCAGCCAGGGCAGCGCCCGGCAGCGGCGGAACATCCGGGTGGCCTCGTCGAAGGCCCCCGCGGCCTTCCGGGCCGCTTCCGGGGTGCGTGAGCCCGTGGCGGGCCGCCGGCCGCGCAGCCGGGCCAGCGCGAACGCGGCCCGCGCCTCCTCCAGGCCGTAGCCGAGCTTGCCGAGCCGGTCCTGAGCGGACGTCAGCTGGGCGAAGGCGGCCTCGGTGTCACCCTGGGCGGCCCGCACCAGGGCCTCCGAGCGGTCGAGGACGGCGAGGACGCTGTCCCGGCCCAGCCGCAGCGCGTGCTCGCGGCTGGCGTCGATGACGTCCTGCGCCTCGGCCGGTTCACCGATGCGGACCAGTGCCTCGGCGAGGTCCCCCTGCCAGCGGCCCCGCGCCGGGTCGGTGATGCCGAGACCCAGCTCCAGTCGGCGCACCCGGCGCAGTGAGCGCACCGTGCCCGCCGGGTCACCGGCCACCAACTGGGCGTACCCGAGGGCGCCCAGCGCCCGCGAGAGGTACATCTGGTCGCCGTCCTCCTCGGCGTGCCCCACCGCCTCCCGGGCGAGGGCGAGGGCCCGGTCCACGTCGCCGCCGGAGGCCTCCGCGAGGGAGGTGAGCATCGCGGAGGCGGTCTCCCCGATCCCGGAGTCCCGCGCGAGGCGCAGGCTCTCCCGGGCCAGCTCCAGGGCCCGGCCGCAGTGCCCGGCGCGCAGTTCGGTCTCGGCCAGGCCGCGCAGGAAGTGCACCTCGCTCTCCACGGAGCCGCGCCGGCGCACCTCGCGCAGCAGCGCGGTGACCGTCGCCCGGGCCTCGGTCAGCTGGTCGCCCATGACCAGCCAGCGGAACCGGGCGCTGCCCGCCCCGTTGTGATGGCAGGCCACCCTGGGGTCCTGAGGCTCCCTCAGGGCGCGTTTGATGGTCCGGGGCGCCTCCGGATGGCCCATCAGGGTCTCGGTCTGTGCCTGGAAGGCGAGCGAGAGCAGTTCGGTGCGCCGGTCCTTGCCGCGCGCGGCCAGCTCGGCGGCGTGCGCGGCGGCCTCGCGGGCCTCGGTGAAGTCGCCCTCCACGATCAGCGCCCGCCACGCCAGCTGGTAGTGCACCAGGGCCAGCAGCCGCGGGTCGTCGCCGGCGTCGGCGAGGGCCTGCGGGAAGACGGCGTCGACCTCGGCCATGGTGTGGCCCGCGGTGTCGATGACGATGATCCAGGCCCGCACCCGGTCGGCGGGCACACTCGCCCGGGTCAGCACCTCCCGGGCGATGTCCCGGGCCAGGTCCACCTCGCCGGCGGTGATGGCGTCCTCGGCGGCCGTGAGCCGGCGCTCCTCCTGGCCGGGCACGCCGTCGGCGGGGGTGTGCCGGGCGGCGAGCAGCCCCAGCTGGGCGGCGACCGACGGGGCGCCCCGGTCCCGGGCGAGGGCGGCGGCCTCGGCGAGCCGGTCGGCGACCTCCGGGTCGGTGCCGGTGGTGGCGAGGGCCAGGTGCCGGGCCCGCTCGATCGGGTCGGAGGCGGCCGTGGACAGCGCCGCGTGCGCGGCCCGCCGCTCGTGGGCGGGCGCCTCGGCGTACAGCGCGGCGGAGATCAGCGGGTGTGCGAACCGTACGGCGGGGGCGTCGGGTTCGGTGGCCAGCAGCCCGAGTTCGGCGGCCTGGGCGCACTCGGCCTCGGCGTTCTCCCGGCCGGCCGCGTGCAGCAGCGCCGGGGTGGGGCGGGCGCCGGCGCTGGCCACCAGCAGGGTGCGGCGGGCCTCGACGGACAGCATGTCCAGCCGGCTGAGCACGAGGGCGCGCAGGGAGGTCGGCACGGGCAGCGGCTCGCCCGGCCGGGGCGGGGTGGGGCTGTCGGCGAGGGCACGGCCCAGCTCCAGGGCGAACAGGGGGTTGCCGCCGCTGGTGCGGTGGATCTCGCGGACCGTGGAGCGGGGCAGCCGGCCGTGGCCGCGGTGGTCGAGCAGATCGGCGACCTGGGTGCGGGAGAGCGGGCCCAGCCGGACCGCGAGGGTGTCCGGCGGGCAGGCGCGCAGATGCCGGTCGTACTCCTGGCTCTCCTGGCCCTCGGTGCGTACCGCGCACAGCAGCTGCACCGGGGTGCCCTCCAGGCGGCGGGCGGCGAAGCCGAGCAGTTCGGCGCTGGCCGGGTCCAGCCACTGCAGATCGTCCGCGACGACCAGGACGGTGCCCCGGGCGGCCAGGGTGCGCAGCGCGGAGAGCACCGCCAGGCGCAGCGCCAGGCCGTCGCGCTGCAGGCTGGACTCGCCGCGGCCGGTGAGCGCCGACTCCAGGGCGGTGCGCTGGGCGGCGGGCAGCCGGGGGGAGACCTCGTCGAGGACCAGGCCGAGGAGGTCGGCGAGGGCGAGGAAGGGGAGGTGGGATTCGGACTCCGTGGCCGAGCAGCGCAACACGGTCCGCACGGTGGCGCCGTATTCCTCGGCCAATGCCCGCAGGACGGTGGATTTCCCTATTCCGGCGGGACCGTGGAGCAGCACACTGCCGCCCGAGGCGAGTTGGTCCCGGGCTCCGGCGAACAGGTCCTCGCGGCCGATGACCAGGTCGGGGCGGCACCTGGCAGGCTCCTGGAAGTCCCGTCGCACGGTCACCGCTCCCCTCGTGTGTCGTGTCCGGGCCAAATTCTAGGCAACGATCGATGAAATTCGGACGGAAGCCGTGGTGAGGGAAATAACAAACGGTCAAGCATATGTAAATTCAAGGTGTCACCGAATGAATGGACAGTTTCCTCACGGCTGTCGCCCCGGCCTCCCGGTCCGCTCCTACGGCAGCAGTCCCGCCCTGCGGGCCGCGGTCACCGCCTCCCCTCGGGTGTGCGCGCCCAGCTTCCGCATCGCCGAACGCAGATAGCCCTTCACCGTCTCCGGGCGCAACCCCAGCCGCTCGGCCACCGCCGCGTTGGTGGCGCCCGCCGCCACCCAGGAGAGCACGTCCAGTTCGCGTGGCGCCAGGCTCGCGCCTCCGGCGGGACGGGAAGCGGTCAGCAGGCCGCAGGCGGCGAGCAGTTCGGCCCGCAGCTGCGGGTCCGTGATCCGGGGCGCCAGCGCCCGCAGCGCCGCGTGCGCCTCGCGCACCTGCTCCCAGGAGGCGCCCCGTTCCCCGTCCGCGCCCTGAGGCCGGGCCTGTGCCAGGAGCCCCCGCGCCTCGTCCCGCACCACCAGCGCCTGCTCCACGTCCCGTGCCACCGCCATCGCCGCGCCCAGCGTGCGGTCACCGAGCGGCTGCGCCGCGCGCAGTGCGCCGTACAGCACCCCGCGCACCCGCCGCCGTACGACGACGGGCACCGCCAGCACCGAGCGGATACCCTCGGCGGCCACCGGGACGTCGTACTCGTGGCTGATCTGCCGGGAGCTGGAGTAGTCCGTCACCGCGCAGGGCCGGGCCAGCGCCACCGACTTGCCGCCGAGCCCGTTGCCCGACGTCACCGCGAGCGAGCGCAGCGCGGCCGTGGCCGTGCCGCTCAGCTCGCTGATGCGGATCTGCGGCCGGCCGGACTCCACCAGCCCGCCGAACGCCACCGGCAGTCCCGTCGTACGCCGCAGCCGGGCCAGCGCCGTGCCGATCTCCACTGCCCCTGCCGCATCTGCCGTCACCTGTTCGCCCCTTCGGTGACCCACACCCCCGTTCGGGGGTAGTGAGACCTGCATCACGGATTAGACGATGCCAGAGAGCCGCCCGGCAATGGTCCGGAACCTAGGAGGCACCAGATGACGACGGCGACCGATCTGTTCCGCAGCGCCCGGGACTTCCTGCTGGAACACCGGGAGGACTACGCCACCGCCTACGAGGGCTTCTCCTGGCCGCGGCCGGGGCACTTCAACTGGGCGCTGGACTGGTTCGACGCGATCGCCGCCGGCAACGACCGCACCGCGCTGCACATCGTCGAGGAGGACGGCACCGAGACCCGGCTGACCTTCGCGGAGATGTCCGAGCGCTCCAACCGGGTCGCCCGGTGGCTGCGCGAGCGGGGTGTCGCCGCCGAGGACCGCGTCCTCGTCATGCTCGGCAACCAGGCCGAGCTGTGGGAGACCGCGCTGGCCGCGATGAAGCTGCGCGCGGTCGTCATCCCGGCCACCCCGCTGCTCGGCCCGGCCGACCTGCGCGACCGGGTGGAGCGCGGCCGGGTCCGGCACGTGATCGCGCGGGCGGAGGACACCGCCAAGTTCGCCGAGGTGCCCGGCGCCTACACCCGGATCTCGGTCGGCGGCCTGCCGGAGGAGGGCTGGGAGCCGTACGAGGACGCGTACGCCGCCCCCGCCGAGTTCCTGCCCGACGGCCCGACCCTGGCCGACGATCCGCTGATGCTCTACTTCACCTCGGGCACGACCGCCCGCCCCAAGCTGGTCGAGCACACCCACACCTCGTACCCGATCGGGCACCTGGCGACCATGTACTGGATCGGCCTGCAACCCGGTGACGTGCACCTGAACATCTCCTCGCCCGGCTGGGCCAAGCACGCCTGGTCCAACCTGTTCGCGCCGTGGAACGCCGAGGCGACCGTCTTCCTCTTCAACTACACCCGCTTCGACGCGGCCCGGCTGATGGCCGAGATGGACCGGGCCGGGGTGACGACGTTCTGCGCGCCGCCGACCGTGTGGCGCATGCTCATCCAGGCCGACCTCGGCCAGCTGCGCACCCCGCCCCGCGAGGCGGTCGCCGCCGGGGAGCCGCTCAACCCCGAGGTCATCGAACAGGTCCGGCGGGCCTGGGACGTGACCATCCGGGACGGCTTCGGGCAGACCGAGACGGCCGTGCAGGTCTCCAACAGCCCCGGCCAGCTGCTCAAGACCGGCTCCATGGGCCGCCCCAGTCCCGGCTACCGCATCGAACTCCTCGACCCGGTCTCCGGCGCGCCCGGGGCCGCCGAGGGCGAGATCGCCCTCGACCTGGCCGAGCGGCCGGTGGGCCTGATGACCGGCTACCACGGCGATCCCGACCGTACGGCCGAGGTCATGGCGGGCGGCTACTACCGCACCGGCGACATCGCCTCCCGCGACGAGGACGGCTACCTCACCTACATCGGCCGCGCGGACGACGTCTTCAAGGCCTCCGACTACAAGATCAGCCCGTTCGAGCTGGAGAGCGCGTTGCTGGAGCACGAGGCGGTGGCGGAGGCGGCCGTCGTGCCGGCGCCGGACGAGCTGCGGCTCGCCGTGCCCAAGGCGTACGTCGTCCTCGCCGAGGGCTGGCAGCCCGGCCCCGGCACCGCGAAGGTCATCTTCGAGCACGCCCGCGAGGTGCTCGCCCCCTACAAGCGCATCCGCCGGCTGGAGTTCGGCGCGCTGCCCAAGACCGTCTCCGGCAAGATCCGCCGGATCGAGCTGCGCGAGGCCACGGCCGCGGGCTCGCAGGACGAGTACCGCGAGGAGGACTTCCGGTGAGCGCCCAGCTGTCGTACACGCACGGAACCGGCTCCACCGCCCTGCTCGGTGACACCATCGGCGCCAACCTCGACCGGACCGTGGCCGCCTGGCCGGACCGGGAGGCGCTGGTGGACGTGGTGTCCGGGCGGCGCTGGACGTACGCGGAATTCGGCGCGTCGGTCGAGGAGCTGGCGCAGGCGCTGGTCGCGAGCGGGGTGGCCAAGGGCGACCGGGTGGGCATCTGGGCGGTCAACTGCCCGGAGTGGGTGCTGGTCCAGTACGCCACCGCCCGCATCGGCGCGATCATGGTGAACATCAACCCGGCCTACCGCACCCACGAGGTCGAGTACGTTCTGCAACAGGCGGGGATCTCCCTGCTGTTCGCCTCCCCGAGTCACAAGAGCAGCGACTACCGGGGGATGGTCGAGCAGGTGCGGGGCGGGTGTCCCGAGCTGCGCGAGGTCGTGTACATCGGCGACCCGAGCTGGGAGGCGCTGCTCGCGCGGGGGACCGGTGACGCCGCCTACGCGGAGCTGTCCTGCGACGACCCGATCAACATCCAGTACACCTCGGGGACGACGGGCTTCCCGAAGGGCGCCACCCTCTCCCACCACAACATCCTCAACAACGGTTACTTCGTGGGCGAGCTGGTCTCCTACACCGAGCAGGACCGGATCTGCATCCCGGTGCCCTTCTACCACTGCTTCGGCATGGTCATGGGCAACCTGGCCGCCACCTCGCACGGCGCCTGCATGGTCATCCCGGCGCCGTCCTTCGAGCCGCGGGCGACCCTGGAGGCGGTGCAGCAGGAGCGCTGCACGTCCCTGTACGGCGTCCCGACCATGTTCATCGCCGAGCTCAACCTCCCCGGCTTCGCGGACCACGACCTCTCCACCCTGCGCACCGGGATCATGGCGGGCTCGCCGTGCCCGGTGGAGGTGATGAAGCGGGTGGTCGCCGAGATGCACATGGAGGAGGTCTCCATCTGCTACGGAATGACGGAGACCTCACCCGTCTCCCTGCAGACCCGCATCGACGACGACCTGGAGCACCGCACCGGCACCGTCGGCCGCGTCCTGCCCCACCTGGAGGTCAAGGTCGTCGACCCCGCCACCGGGGTCACCCTGCCCCGCGGCACCGCGGGGGAGCTGTGCACCCGCGGCTACAGCGTGATGCTCGGCTACTGGAACGAGCCCGGGAAGACCGCCGAGGCCGTGGACGCGGGCCGCTGGATGCACACCGGGGACCTGGCGGTGATGCGCGAGGACGGTTACGTCGAGATCGTCGGCCGTATCAAGGACATGATCATCCGTGGTGGTGAGAACGTCTACCCGCGCGAGATCGAGGAGTTCCTCCACGCCCACCCGAAGATCAGGGACGTCCAGGTCGTCGGGGTCCCGCACGAGAAGTACGGCGAGGAGGTCCTCGCCTGTGTCATCCCGCAGGACCCGGCCGACCCGCTCACGCTCGAGGAACTGCACGCCTTCTGCCGGGACCGGCTCGCGCACTACAAGGTCCCCAGCAGGCTGCAGACCCTCGACTCCTTCCCCATGACGGTGTCCGGGAAGGTGCGCAAGGTCGAACTGCGGGAGACGTACGGGGTGTGAGTCACCGGAGAACGAGCATCCGTTGAGTGCCCGACGGCGGGTCCCGGGCGGGCGAGCGCGCTGTCGGCGGCGCACTCGGCCCGGGATCCGTCGGCACGGCCGGCCCGGCGAGACCGTCGGATCTGCCCGTCCCGTGTCCCGGTCCGCCGTTGCGGCGGGCCGCGAGGTGCGAGCAGCCGGGCCCCGAGCGTGTCCGTGCCGGTCCGGGCTTCTCCGGTCCCGGCCCGGCGGCCGGCCGGGGACCGCTCAGGCCTGCTCGTCCCGTGTTCCGGTCCCCGGCCGCGGGGCGCCCTCGGCGTGCAGTCTGCCGGCCGGGGTGTTTGCCGGCTGCGGCACGCCCGCGAGGTCGAGGACGAACAGGGGGACCCCGAGCGCGTCCGCGCAGGCCCGCGCCTCGTCGGTGTAGTCGGCGAGCGAGAAGTACGCACAGTCCGCGGACTCGGTCATCGCCGTCAGCCACAGGCACTCCACGTCCCGCGGCGCCGCCGGGCGCACGGTCGGGTCCACCTGGGCGAGCAGCCCGCGGGCGGCGAGCCCGATGCCGTTCGGGGGCCACTGGTCGGCGCGGCGGACGTCCCGGTAGCCGAGCCGGTGCAGGTAGAGCGCGGCGGCGGTGACCGCGTCGCGCGCGGTACGGATCGTGCGCGGCCGGAAGGCGGGGCGCCGGGCGGCCGGTGCCGTCGCCGGTGTCCCCGTGTCACCGGCCGGCGTCCGGGTCACCGGGATGCGCAGGACCGTGCCGCAGGGGCAGCCCAGTTCCGGGTGCGGCCACTGGCCCAGGCGTCCGCAGGCCGCGCACGGCACGGTGAGCCACTCCTCGTCCCAGGTCCGGTGCGCCGCCGGGGCCGGCTCGGCGGCCGGATCCAGCCGCGGGGCGGTGGGCGCCCCGCACGCGCACGGATACGCCGGCGCGGTGTAGACGTGCTCGCGCCGACAGGCCGGACAGCGCACCGGCACGCTCTCGGGCATGGGCCCACCACTCCCAGGCGTCGCGTCACGCCAGTCGTCTCGGGACAGCGCCCCCATCATCCTCCTGCCGCACCCCCGTTGTCCGGCGCTTGCCGTGTCCCGGCGGCCGGGCCTCTCTTGACGACGTCCACCCCACCCCCCTACATTACTTCCAGATAGTAGAAGTTATATTCCGCTATGCGGAAGATTGACATGCTGGAGACTGTGCTCACCGCGGGGCGCGACGGGAGTACGCAACCGACAGCCGAGGCAGGAGTACTCGATGGCTCGTATGACCGCTGCCCGCGCGGCAGTTGAGATCCTCAAGCGCGAGGGCGTCACCGACGCCTTCGGTGTGCCGGGCGCCGCGATCAACCCGTTCTACAAGGCCCTCGAGGAGGGCGGCGGCATCAGCCACACCCTCGCCCGCCACGTCGAGGGCGCCTCGCACATGGCCGAGGGCTACACCCGGACCCAGCCGGGCAACATCGGTGTCTGCATCGGCACCTCCGGCCCGGCCGGCACCGACATGATCACCGGCCTGTACTCGGCCATCGGCGACTCCGTCCCGATCCTGTGCATCACGGGCCAGGCGCCCACCAGCGTGATCCACAAGGAGGACTTCCAGGCCGTCGACATCGCCTCGATCGCCAAGCCGGTCACGAAGATGGCGGTGACCGTCCTGGAGGCCGCGCAGGTCCCCGGCGTCTTCCAGCAGGCCTTCCACCTGATGCGTTCCGGCCGTCCCGGCCCGGTCCTCATCGACCTGCCGATCGACGTCCAGCTCACCGAGATCGAGTTCGACCCGGAGACGTACGAGCCGCTGCCGGTCTACAAGCCGGCCGCGACCCGCGCCCAGATCGAGAAGGCGATCTCCTTCCTGCTCGCCGCCGAGCGCCCGGTCATCGTCGCCGGCGGCGGCGTCATCGGCGCCGACGCCTGCGACCTGCTGGTCGAGTTCGCCGAGCTGACCGACACGCCCGTCATCCCGACCCTGATGGGCTGGGGCGTGCTGCCCGACGACCACGAGCTGAACGCCGGCATGGTCGGCGTCCAGACCTCGCACCGGTACGGCAACGCCAACTTCCTGGAGTCGGACTTCGTCCTCGGCATCGGCAACCGCTGGGCCAACCGCCACACCGGCTACAAGCTCGACGTCTACCGCGGCGAGCGCAAGTTCGTCCACGTCGACATCGAGCCCACCCAGATCGGCAAGATCTTCCCGCCGGACTACGGGGTCGTCTCGGACGCCAAGGCCGCGCTGGAGCTGTTCGTCCAGGTCGCCAAGGAGCTGAAGGCCGAGGGCAAGCTGCCCGACCGCGCCGACTGGGTCGCCTCCACCCAGGAGCGCAAGGCCACGCTGCTGCGCCGTACCCACTTCGACGACGTGCCGATGAAGCCGCAGCGGGTGTACGAGGAGATGAACAAGGCCTTCGGCCCCGACACCCGGTACGTCACCACCATCGGCCTCTCCCAGATCGCCGGCGCGCAGATGCTGCACGTCTACAAGCCGCGCCACTGGATCAACTGCGGCCAGGCCGGCCCGCTCGGCTGGACCATCCCGGCCGCGATCGGCGTCGCCAAGGCCGACCCGGAAGCCCCGGTCGTCGCGCTCTCCGGCGACTACGACTTCCAGTTCATGATCGAGGAGCTGGCGGTCGCCGCCCAGCACAAGATCCCGTACGTCCACGTGCTGGTGAACAACGCCTACCTGGGCCTGATCCGGCAGGCGCAGATCGGCCTGGACATCAACTTCCAGGTCAACCTGGAGTTCGAGAACATCAACACGCCCGAGATCGGCGTCTACGGCGTGGACCACGTCAAGGTCGCCGAGGGTCTCGGCTGCAAGGCGATCCGGGTCACCGAGCCGGACCAGCTGGGCGCGGCCTTCGAGCAGGCGAAGAAGCTGGCCGCCGAGCACCAGGTGCCCGTCGTCGTCGAGGCGATCCTGGAGCGGATCACCAACATCTCGATGAGCCGCACCATGGACATCAGCGACATCTCCGAGTTCGAGGACCTGGCCACCGAGCCCGGCCACGCGCCGACCTCGGTCAAGCCGCTGAAGGTCTGATCCGCCGGGCCGCCGCAGGCCCGGCACCCCAGGAACACCAAGGGCGGCCCGTCCTCTCGGACGGGCCGCCCTTGCGCGTCCCCCGTGGTTCCCCCGTGCATCCCCGTTCAGGGCCCGCCGCCCCCGTGCCGGCGGGCCCTGTGCCCGTAATCTGCCCGACTCCGGGGGCGGTTGAAGCCTGAGCGGCCGTGTTCAGAGCTTGATTTGAGCATGACGTAGCCCGCCTACGACGGCTGCGGTACGCCCGGCCGCTACAGCTCGTGCTCCGACAGCCCCGGCCAGTCGTCGGGGCCGCCGCCCTGCCACTCGATGAGATCGCTCTCCTCCACCTCGATCCGGTCCAGGTCGGCCAGCCGCAGGATCTCCACGACGTCGTCCAGGTGCGAGGCGAGTCCCAGGGTCACGTCCCCTTCGGTGACCCGCCGGGACCCGTCCAGGGCCGGGGAGTGGACCACGATGTGCGGATGGTGTGTCGGATTGCCCATGAATTCAGCGTGCGGCGGCGTTCGCGTTCCCGCACGTCGGTCCCGTCCCGCGCGCACCGCCACGGGGCGGCGGACGGCCGTGCTGATTTCGCGTGCATGTCTGACATCCACGCTTGCCCGGGCTGACGCCGGCCGACGCGGACCGGCTGGTGCACACCGCGCCGGCGGTCGGTGCCGAGCGAGGCTTCCCTCCGCCGGCGGTGGCCGTGTCGACCTGGCAGGTGAGGTGATCGTCCTGCGCCGGGACGACGGCGGTATGCCGACGACCTCACCTGCCGGATCGCCGTGGCCAAGGCGCGCACCGCGTCGCTCGCGCTGCAGCCCTCCGGCACGATCAAGCTGCCCGGTGGGATCGTCGACGGCATCCAGCACCTGTACGGCGGTGACTTCGTCCCGTGGGCCGGCGGTGTGCCGGTCACCGACGGCGACGTGATCCTCGGGGCCGCGGGCGCGTCCGGGACTCGTGCCGTCGAGGACGAGGAGGCCGTGCGGGCGGCGGTGCGGCGCGGGCAGGAGGGCCGCGGCGGCCGACAGCCGGCGGTGGTGCCGGGCGCCCGGAACGCACGAGCGCTCCCCCGCCGGACGTGGGTCCGGCGAGGGAGCGCTTCGTACGTGGTGACCGTCCGACGGCGCGAGGCTGGGCGCGACAGGTCGTTCGCGCCGCCGGACGGGGCGGGTGGCCCCCGGCAGGGGGCTGGGTGGGACCGCGGTGGGTGCGACGGAGCCGGCGGCCCCTTCCCTCTGGTCTGGAAGGGGAGCGCGGATCCTTCACCACCGCACTGGCTCGCAGACCACCGCGGTCCTCGCCCTGCCCGCGCCGTCCGCCTGTCGGCCACCCCTCATCCGGGCCGTACGGCGTCCTGCGCGGGCCGCGTGCGGACGTCATGACCTCCCGTCAGACTCCGTACGCCGCTCGGGGCTTGCTGGGCTCAGTCCTCGCGCAGCGCGCGGACCGCCTCCTCCACGCGCTTGCCGTACTCGGGGTCGGCGGCGTGGAAGTGGGCCAGGTTCTTCTCGATCACGTCGTCTCGGGAGACCTGCGAGAGGCCGCCGGCGATGTTGGCGATCAGGCGGGACTTCTCCTCCTCCGACATCAGGCGGTACAGCTCGCCCGCCTGGAAGAAGTCGTCGTCCTTGGTGTGCAGCGGGGCCTCGTGGTTGCCCGTGTGGCCGCTCACCGGCAGCGGGGCCGACAGCGGGCGGCCGGTCTCGACCGGGCCGTCGTAGGAGTTCGGCTCGTAGTTCTTCGCGCCGCGGCCCTGGGCGTTGAACGCCATGTAGCCGTCGCGGCCGTAGTTCCGGGCGCCGCCCGGCACGGCCTTCGGGGAGTTGACCGGCAGCAGGGTGTGGTTGACACCGAGGCGGTAACGGTGGGCGTCCGCGTAGGCGAACAGGCGGCCCTGGAGCATCTTGTCGGGGGAGGGGCCGATACCCGGAACGAAGTTGTTCGGGGAGAAGGCGGCCTGCTCGACCTCGGCGAAGACGTTGTCCGGGTTGCGGTCGAGGACCAGGCGGCCCACGCGCTGCAGTGGGTAGTCCTTGTGCGGCCAGACCTTGGTCAGGTCGAAGGGGTTGAAGCGGTAGTCCGCCGCCTCGGCCGCCGGCATCAGCTGCACGTACAGGGTCCAGGACGGGTGCACCCCGCGCTCGATCGCCTGGAGCAGGTCGGTCTGGTGCGAGTTGGCGTCCTTGCCCACGAGCTCGGCGGCCTGCTCGGCGGAGAGGGAGCGGATGCCCTGGTTCGTCTTGAAGTGGTACTTGACGAAGAAGGCCTCGCCCTCGGCGTTCGTCCACTGGTAGGTGTGCGAGCCGTAGCCGTTCATGTGGCGGTAGGACGCGGGGATGCCGCGGTCGCCCATCAGCCAGGTCACCTGGTGCGTGGCCTCGGGGGCGTGGGCCCAGAAGTCCCAGACGTTGTCCGCCTCCTGGCGGCCCGTGAACGGGTCCCGCTTCTGCGAGTGGATGAAGTCGGGGAACTTGATCGGGTCCTTGATGAAGAACACCGGGGTGTTGTTGCCGACGAGGTCGTAGTTGCCCTCCTCGGTGTAGAACTTCACCGCGAAGCCGCGCGGGTCACGGACGGCATCGGCACCGCCGAGCGAGTCGGCGACCGTGGAGAAGCGCACGAAGACCTCGGTGCGCTTGCCGATCTCGCTGAGGAAGTCGGCGTGGGTGAAGCCGGTGACGTCGTCGGTCACCTCGAAGTGGCCGTACGCGCCGGAGCCACGGGCGTGCACCACGCGCTCGGGGATCCGCTCGCGGTTGAAGCGCGCGAGCTTCTCCAGGAGCTGCTGGTCCTGGATCAGGAGCGGGCCGCCGACGCCGGCGGAGGCGGAGTTCTGGTTGTCGGCGACCGGTGCGCCGGCCTCTGTCGTGAGCACGCGCTTCGACATCGTGGACCTTCCGTGCGGTGGCAGCGGAAATCTTCTTCCGCTTTGTGGAGCCTAGAAGTCTTGGTGGAGCCTAGAAGTGGGCCATCTGAACGTCAACAGTTTGTTGAAGTTGAATCCGGGCGGCGCCGCCGCCTGGGCGCGACAGGACAGGTGTCAGCGGCGGCGCCGCCCGGAAGCCTTGGGGCCGGGTCAGACCTGGGCGCCGGAGAGGCGCTCGACGGCCCGCAGCAGGGCCGAGTGGTCCAGGCCGCCGTCACCCTGGGCACGCAGGGACGCGACGAGCTGGGCGACCACGGCGCCGACCGGCAGGGCCGCGCCGACGTTGCGGGCGGCGTCGGTGACGATGCCCATGTCCTTGTGGTGCAGGTCGATCCGGAAGCCCGGCTTGAAGTCGCGGTTCAGCAAGTTGTCCTTCTTCCGCGTCAGCACCGTCGAGCCGGCCAGGCCGCCGTTGAGGACGTCAAGGGCGGCCTTCAGGTCGACGCCGGACTTCTCCAGGAAGACCACGGCCTCGGCGCACGCCTGGATGTTCACGGCGACGATCAGCTGGTTGGCGGCCTTCACGGTCTGGCCCGAGCCGTGCGGACCGCACAGCACGATGGTCTTGCCGAGCGCCTCGAGGAGCGGCTTGGCCTGGTCGAAGTCGGCCTGCTCGCCGCCGACCATGATCGACAGTACGGCCTCGATGGCGCCGGCCTCACCGCCGGACACCGGGGCGTCGAGCACCCGGATGCCCTTGTCCTTGGCCGCGGTGGCCAGGTCGACGGAGGTCTGCGGGGTGATCGAGGACATGTCGATCAGCAGGGCACCCCGCCGCGCGTTCTCCAGGATGCCGCCCGGGCCGTAGGCGATGGCCTCGACCTGCGGGGACGCGGGCACCATCGTGACGACCACGTCGGCGTCCCGCACGGCCTCGGCGATCGAGGCGGCGGCCGTACCGCCGGCGGCGGCCAGGCGGTCCAGCTTGTCCTGCTCCAGGGTGAAGCCGGTGACGTCGTAACCCGCCTTGATCAGGTTCTCGGACATGGGGGAGCCCATGATGCCGAGGCCGATCCAGGCGATCTTGGGAAGGTTGCTCATGATGGGGGTGCCTCTCTCAACTGCTCTGCAAAGTCGGGGTGTTCAGCGCGCCGCGCGTGCTTCGCGCGGCAGCCAGTCGAAGGCCTCCGCGCTCGGGCGGTCGCCGGCCTTGTACTCCAGGCCCACCCAGCCCTCGTAACCGGCCTTCTTCAGCTGGTCCAGCAGCTCCTCCAGCGGGAGCGCGCCCGTGCCGGGGGCGCCGCGGCCGGGGTTGTCGGCGATCTGCACGTGCCCGGTCCTCGCCGCGTACCGCTCGATCACCGAGGGCAGGTCCTCGCCGTTCATGGACAGGTGGTACAGGTCCATGAGGAACTTGGCGTTCCCGAGGCCCGTCGCCGCGTTGACCCTGTCCACGATCTCGACGGCCTTGGGCGCGCTCACGATCGGGTATTTCGGCGACTCGGGCTGGTTGAGGGCCTCGATCAGGACGGTTCCGCCGACCCGGCCGACGGCCCGGGCCGCGAGCACCAGGTTCTCCAGGGCGAGCGCGTCCTGCTCGGCCGGGTCCACGCCGTCGACGCGGTTGCCGTAGAGGGCGTTGAACGTCGTGCAGCCGAGGGACCGGCCGAAGCCGACGGCCACGTCGATGTTGGCGCGGAACCTCTCCGACTCCTCACCGGGGACCGACAGGGCGCCGCGGTCCGGGCCCGGCAGCTGTCCGGCGTAGAAGTTCAGCCCCGTGAGCTGGACGCCCGCGTCCTCGATCGCCTTCTTCAGGGCATCGAGCTCGGACTGCTCGGGGGTGGGGGAGTCGACCCAGGGCCACCACAGCTCGACCGCGGTGAAGCCCGCCGCGGCGGCGGCCGCGGGACGCTCCAGGAGCGGGAGTTCCGTGAAGAGGATCGACAGGTTGACGTTGAAGCGCTGGTCTGCGAATCCCATTCGGGCCGCGCTCCCTTCCGTGGTCGTTTTCCGTAATGCGGAAGTTCATTTCTGCTTAATGGAAGATTGCCGCCGGGCGTCGGTGCTTGTCAAGAGGGGCCGGCCGGCTGTCCGCACCTCGTCCCGGCCGGGAGGTCCCAAAACCCCCGCCGCGCGTTAGGTTGAGCGCGTGCGATTGAGAGTGGAGTTCACGACCGAGCCCTTCGACCTGGACGAGGCGCCCGCGCACGCCGTGGTGGCGCGGGAGGTCATCGAGACGGCCGAGCTGGACGCCGTCGACGTCGGCCCGTTCGGCAACACGGCCGAGGGGGGTGCGGATCGCGTGCTCACCGCCGTGGACGCGCTGCTGCGCAAGACGCTGGAGGCCGGCGCCACCCGGGTCTCGCTCCAGGTCAACGTGATCGAGGACGGGATCGGGGAGGGGCGGTAGTGGCCGGGGAAGAGCCCTTCATCGCGGCCGTGAAGCCGCTGGTCGACGCCATGGGCGCGGAGATGATCCCGCCGGACGAGGCCGGTCGCGAGGACGTCGTCCTCGCCTGGGAGGGGGTCGACGTCGTCGCCGTTCGCCTGCCTCAGCTCGCCGATTCCCTCGACCACATCCTCGCGGCCATGGAACGCCGGCAGGGCCGGCCGCTGGCCGACCTGGACCGCAGGTCCAAGCAGGAGGTCGTGCGCATACTGGAGGCGCGGGGTGCCTTCGCCGTGCGGCACGGCGTGGAGACCGTGGCGAGCGCGCTCGGAGTGAGCCGCTTCACGGTCTACAACTACCTCAACCGGGAGAAGGGCGCGTAGCGCTCCGCCGGGGGGAGGCGGGTGCGCCGTGCGGAGGTGCCTCCGGGTGCCGTCGGGCGGCCGTCGCGCCGTCGTGGCCGGGCGCGCCCACGCGGCGGAGTCGCATGTCGAGACGGCCCGCGCCCCTTCGGTGGCGCTGCCCCCGCGTCGGTGCGGCTTGTTACGCCGATTTTTCAACAAAGTGTTGACGTGGCGTTTCCGGGGGCGTTAGCTATCGGCAGCCCGCTTCAGCACGAAGGCCGCATCCGGCCACGGAGGCTCCCGTGACTTCGACTTCCACGCCCCCGGGTCTGGCCCGGTTCAACGCCCTGGAGGAGTCGGCGGCCCTCGCCGCCCTCCACGAGGCGTGCGCCTCCACCGAGTGGGCCCGGCGACTGCTCGCCGCCCGTCCGTACGCCGCCGTGGAGGACCTCTGCGCCGCCAGTGACGCCGCCATGGCCGAGCTGACGACGGGGGACCTCGAGGAGGCGATGGCCGGGCACCCGCCGATCGGGCGGCCCAGGCCCGGCGATCCGACCTCCGCGCGGGAGCAGGCCGGCATGGCCGGCGCCGCCGAGGAGCTCAAGGCCGAGATGCTCGAACTCAACCTGGCCTACCAGGAGAAGTTCGGCCATGTGTTCCTGATCTGCGCCACCGGCCGGACCGGTGAGCAGATGCGGGACGCGGTCAAGGAGCGGATCGGGAACTCGCCGGAGCAGGAGCGGGAGATCGTCCGCGCCGAGCTGGGCAAGATCAACCGTATCCGACTGGCCCGACTCGTCGAAGAGGACGCCTGACACCATGAGCACCAGCACCACCGCCTCCGTGTCCACGCACATCCTGGACACCTCGATCGGCCGCCCCGCCGAGGGCGTCGCCGTCCAGCTCGCCGCCCGTGCCGGGAGCGACGCGGACTGGCAGGCGCTCGGCGGCTCCGCGACCGACGCCGACGGCCGGTGCAAGGACCTGCCGGCCCTGCCGGAGGGGACCACACACGTACGGCTCGACTTCGCCGTCGAGGCGTACTTCTTGCAGTCCGAGAACAAGCAAGCCGATGCGCAGCAGGACGCCCCCGCGAATCGGGACAGCGGTGCCGTGTTCTTCCCCGAGGTGGCGATCACCTTCGCCGTGAAGCCCGGGGAGCACTACCACGTGCCGCTGCTGCTCAACCCGTTCGGCTACTCCGTTTACCGAGGGAGCTAGCTAAATGCCCACGATCCTGGGACAGAACCAGTACGGCAAGGCCGAGAACCGAGTCGTCAAGATCACGCGGGACGGCGCCACCCACCACATCAAGGACCTCAACGTCTCCGTCGCCCTGAGCGGCGACATGGAGGAGGTCCACTACTCCGGCTCCAACGCCAACGTCCTGCCGACCGACACCACCAAGAACACGGTGTTCGCGTTCGCCAAGGAGTACGGCATCGAGTCCGCGGAGCAGTTCGGCATCCACCTGGCCCGCCACTTCGTCACCTCGCAGCCGGCGATCCACCGCGCCCGGATCCGGATCGAGGAGTACGCCTGGGAGCGGATCGAGACCTCCGACGCCAACTCCCGGTTCATCGGCGCGGACGAGGTCAAGCACTCGTTCGTGAAGAAGGGCCAGGAGACCCGTGTCACCCAGATCACCTACGACGGTGAGCGGTGGGAGGTCATCTCGGGTCTGAAGGACCTGACGGTGATGAACTCGACCAACTCCGAGTTCTGGGGCTACGTCAAGGACAAGTACACCACCCTGCAGGAGGCGTACGACCGCATCCTCGCGACCTCGGTCTCCGGCCGCTGGCGGTTCAACTGGACCGACGACGAGCAGAAGATGCCCCACTGGGAGAAGTCCTACGAGCAGGTGAAGAAGCACATGCTGCAGGCCTTCGCCGAGACCTACTCCCTGTCGCTGCAGCAGACGCTGTACCAGATGGGTGCGCGCATCATCAACAACCGCAGCGAGATCGACGAGGTCCGCTTCTCGCTGCCGAACAAGCACCACTTCCTGGTCGACCTGGAGCCGTTCGGGCTCAAGAACGACAACGAGGTCTACTTCGCCGCCGACCGGCCCTACGGCCTGATCGAGGCGACCATCCTCCGGGACGGCTGTGAGCCGCAGATCCCGGTCGACATGACCAACCTCTGACGCGGGACGCGCGTCCCCGGTCCCGCCACCCGGACCGGGGACGCGCCACACCGGAGGGAACACCATGGCACTGCCTGCAAAGGGGCCGGCGAAAGCCCCCTGTTCCACCCCGCCGGTGCACACCGAGGACGCCGTCACGTCCGTGCACCCGGTGGACGAGAAGCTCCACCTCTCGCGGCTCGTCCCCGCCGCGCTCCAGCACATCGCCGCGATGTACGCGGGCGTCGTCACTCCTCCGCTCATCATCGGCCAGGCCTGCGGACTCGACGTCGCGGCCCGCACCCGGCTGATCGCCGCGAGTCTGCTCATCGCCGGTGTCGCGACCATCCTGCAGACCATCGGTGTCAAGGGCCTCGTCGGTAACCGGCTGCCCTTCGTCAACGCCGCCTCCTCCGCCGGCATCGCCCCGATCCTCGCGATCGCCGAGACGAACGGCACAGGCCACCAGCTCCCCGCCATCTACGGCGCGGTGATGGTCGCCGGTGTCTTCTGCCTGGTGATCGGCCCGTTCTTCGGCCGGCTGCTCCGCTTCTTCCCGCCCCTGGTCACCGGCGTGGTGATCACCCTGATCGGCGTCACGCTGATGCCGGTCCCGGTGAGCTGGGCGCAGGGCGGCGACAAGACCGCCGCCGACTTCGGCGCCATGAGGCACCTCGCGCTCGCCGGGTTCACCCTCGCCGTCATCCTGCTCGTCCAGCGCTTCGGCCGTGGCTTCGTCAAGCAGGTCGCCCTGCTGTTCGGGCTGCTCGTCGGCACCCTGGTCGCCATCCCCTTCGGCATGGCCGACTCCGGCGCCTTCAGGTCCGCCCCCGTCGCCGCGCTGCCCGCCCCGTTCGCCTTCGGTGCGCCCGAGTTCCAGCCCGCGGCGATCCTCTCGCTGTGCATCGTGATGCTGGTGCTGATGACGGAGAGCTCCGCCGGGATGCTCGCCCTCGGCGAGATCTGCGACCGCCGCGCCGACGCCAGGACCATCACCCGGGGCCTGCGCACCGACGGCATCGCCACCCTGCTCGGTCCGGTCTTCGGCGGCTTCCCCACCTCCGCCTTCGCGCAGAACGTCGGCGTCGTCTCGCTGACCCGGGTGCGCAGCCGCTACGTCGTCGCCGTCGCCGGCGGCACCCTGCTGGTCCTCGGCGCCTTCCCGGTCCTCGGCGCGGTCGTCTCGCTGGTGCCCATGCCGGTCCTCGGCGGTGCGGGTATCGTGCTCCTCGGCTCGATCGCCGTCAGCGGTATCCGTACGCTGTCGGAGGCGGGCCTGGACGACAGCTCCAACATCATCCTGGTGGCCGTGGCGCTCGGTGCCGGCATCATCCCGCTGGCCGCACCCACCTTCTACGCCGGCTTCCCGGCCTGGGCGCAGACCGTGCTCGGCTCCGGCATCAGCGCCGGCGCGCTCGTCGCGGTCCTGCTCAATCTGTTCTTCCATCATCTCGGCACCCGGAGTGGCCAAGCGGCTCCGGCACTCAAATCCTCCTAGGGTCCTGCCGTGCCCTCCCCGTGGACATCCCTTCCGGGCCCCTCCGTTCACGGGCCCGCCACTGAAAGACAAGGAAGCACGATGGCACCATCGGCAGCCCAGCGCATCGTCATCGAGAACTGTGCGATCGCGACCGTGGACGCGGGCGACACGGAGTACGCCTCCGGACACCTGGTCCTCGCCGGCAACCGCATCGAGTCCGTCGGCGCGGGCAAGGCCCCCGAAGGCCTCGAGAACGTGGTGCGCCGGATCGACGCGAGCGGTCATCTGGCCACGCCCGGCCTGGTCAACACCCACCACCACTTCTACCAGTGGATCACCAGGGGCCTGGCCACCGACCACAACCTGTTCAACTGGCTGGTCGCGCTCTACCCCACCTGGGCGCGCATCGACGAGCAGATGACGTACGCGGCCGCGCAGGGATCCCTGGCCGTGATGGCCCGCGGCGGTGTCACCACCGCCATGGACCACCACTACGTCTACCCGCACGGCTCCGGCGACCTGTCGGGCTCGATCATCCGGGCCGCCGCCGAGATGGGTGTCCGCTTCACGCTGGCCCGGGGCTCGATGGACCGCAGCAAGAAGGACGGCGGTCTGCCGCCGGACTTCGCCGTGGAGACGCTGGAGGGCGCGCTCAGCGCGACCGAGGAGACCGTCCGCAAGCACCACGACGCCTCCTTCGACGCCATGACCCAGGTCGCCGTCGCCCCCTGCTCGCCGTTCTCCGTCTCCACCGAGCTGATGCGGGACGGCGCCCAGCTGGCCCGCCGGCTGGGGGTGCGGCTGCACACCCACGGTTCGGAGACCGTGGAGGAGGAGAAGTTCTGCCACGAGCTGTTCGGCATGGGCCCGACCGACTACTTCGAGTCCACGGGCTGGCTCGGTGAGGACGTGTGGATGGCGCACTGCGTCCACATGAACGACTCCGACATCGCCGCCTTCGCCCGCACGAAGACCGGTGTCGCCCACTGTCCCTCCTCCAACGCCCGCCTCGCCGCCGGCATCGCCCGCGTCCCCGACATGCTGAAGTCGGGCGTCCCGGTCGGCCTCGGCGTCGACGGCACCGCCTCCAACGAGTCCGGCGAGCTGCACACCGAGCTGCGCAACGCCCTGCTGATCAACCGCCTCGGCGCGCACCGCGAGGCCGCGCTGAACGCCCGTCAGGCGCTCAGGCTCGGCACCTACGGCGGCGCCCAGGTCCTCGGCCGGGCGGAGCAGATCGGCTCGCTGGAGCCGGGCAAGCTGGCCGACGTGGTGCTGTGGAAGATGGACACGCTCGCCCACGCCTCCATCGCCGACCCGGTGACCGCGCTGGTCTTCGGTGCCGCGGCCCCGGTCACCGCCTCCTTCGTGAACGGCGAGCAGGTCGTCGAGAACGGCCGGCTGCTCACCGTCGACGAGGACGCCATCGCCCGCTCCACCCGCGAGGAGGCCCAGCGCCTCGCCCGGATCACCGCTCAGGGCTGATCCGCTCCGGGTCGCACAGCCGGGTCGTTCACCCGGGCTGTCGAAGAACTCCGGCCGAGAGGGACGGCTCCCGGCCGGGGCCGTGAATCCGAGCGGGATTCACGGCAGCCGTCCGGGGCGCGCGCTTCCACGCGCGCGCCCCGGTACGGTCACCGGTCCCCACCCCCGCTCAGACATGTCGCCACACCCCCGTCACGGTCCCGCACGACCACCCGCACCACCTCCATGAAACCCGCGTCGCCCCACGACGTGTCACCCGCCCGGAGGAGCAGCCGTGGCCGCCCATCCCGTAGACGAAAAACTCCCCGCCCTGAAAATGGCGACCAGCGGCCTGCAGCACGTGGCCGCCATGTACGCCGGAGTCGTAGCCCCACCCCTGATCGTCGGCGCGGCCGTGGGCCTGTCCGCCACCGATCTGACGTTCCTCACCGGCGCCTGCCTGTTCACCGCGGGCCTCGCCACCTTCCTGCAGACGCTCGGCATCTGGAAGATCGGTGCCCGGCTGCCCTTCGTCAACGGCGTCACCTTCGCCGGTGTCGCCCCCATGACCGCGGTGGTCGCCTCCACCCACGACAAGTCCGACGCCCTGCCGATCATCTTCGGCGCGGTCATCGTCGCCGGCCTCCTCGGCTTCCTCGCCGCCCCCTTCTTCAGCAAGGCGATCCGTTTCTTCCCGCCGGTCGTGACCGGCTCGGTCATCACCCTGATCGGTGTCTCCCTGCTGCCGGTCGCCTTCGGCTGGGCCCAGGGCCCCGACCCCGAGGCCCACGACTACGGCTCGACGACCTACCTCTCCCTCGCCGGCATCACCCTGCTGATCGTCCTGCTGCTGCGCCGGTTCACCCGGGGCTTCGTCAAGCAGATCGCCGTCCTGCTCGGCCTGATCTGCGGCACCCTCATCGCGATACCGTTCGGCGTCACCGACTTCAGTCCCGTCGCCCACGCCGACGTGGTGGGCTTCCCCACCCCGTTCCACTTCGGCGCCCCCCGGTTCCAGCTCGCCGCCATCCTCTCGCTGTGCGTGGTGATGGTGGTCTCGATGACGGAGTCCACGGCCGACATGCTGGCCCTCGGCGAGATCGTGGAACGCCCGGCCGACGAGAGGACGATCGCGGCCGGCCTGCGTGCCGACACCCTCGGATCGGCGCTCAGCCCGCTGTTCAACGGCTTCATGTGCAGCGCCTTCGCCCAGAACATCGGCCTGGTGGCGATGACGCGGATCCGCAGCCGGTACGTCGTCGCGACGGGAGGCGGTTTCCTCGTGCTGATGGGTCTGTGCCCGATGGCCGCCTCGCTGATCGCGGTCGTGCCCCGCCCGGTCCTCGGCGGCGCCGGCGTCGTCCTGTTCGGCTCGGTCGCCGCGAGCGGCATCCAGACCCTCATGCGGGCCGGCCTCGACCGGGACAACAACGTCCTGATCGTCGCCGTCTCCCTGGCGGTCGGCATCATCCCGATCACCGCGCCGGATTTCTACCACGCGTTCCCGCAGACCGCGAAGATCGTCCTGGACTCGGGCATCTCCACCGGCTGTGTGACGGCCGTGGTGCTCAACCTCCTCTTCAACCACCTCGGCCGGAGCCGTGAGGCCCAGGACGTCACCCACCCGATGGAGGCGGGGGAGGAGATCGCCGCGGCACACTGAACCGGCGAGGAACCGGCGGGGCGGGTACGGAGGACGCCGTACCCGCCCCGCCTTCCGTGGTGCAAGGACCCGGCCACGCCATGAGGTTGGCGAGCAGCTCGGCCTGTTCGACCGCGTCGTCGAGGGCGTGGTGCGTGTGGCGGCGCCGGGACAGCAGGTGCCTGGGCATCGTGCCCTTGGCCACCGCCCGCAACGGCAGCCCGGCCTTGGTGGCGTAGAGCGTCTTCATGTCCAGACAGCCCGAGTGGCCGAACGGGCTTTCGCCGGTGAAGCGGATCAGGTACCAGTACAGGAACGTCCAGTCGTACGACGCCGGATAGCCGCACATCACCGGCTGCGCGCCCGCGCTCACCTCGCGCACCCAGGCGGCGAACTGCGCCATGGCGACGCCCGGTTCGGCGCCCTCGTCCGTCAGCCGCTCCCGGTCCAGCCCGCTGACCGCCAGCGCCTCCGGCACGAAGTCCTCGCTGATCGGACGCAGTTCGCGGTAGAACGTCAGCCGCTGCGGATCCTCCGGGGTGAAGCCGCCGGCGTCCTGCGTGCCGGCCACGGCCGCGCCGACGCTCAGCATCGAGTACGGCCCCGGGATGGGGCCGTCGGCCTCGATGTCGACGGAGATGTACCGGCCGGGTCTGACGCGTCGTGCGGGCATGGACCCGGAGCATGGCAGGCGGGGCCGTGGCGCGCACCTTGTTTCTAGGCCCCGGTGCCGAACCGGCAGGGGGTGGCCGCGGGCAGCCGGCCGGTGAGGTACGAGCGGGGCGGGACACCCATCAGGGACCGGAAGTCCGACGTCAGGTGTGCCTGGTCGTAGTAGCCGGTGGCCACGGCGAGATCGGACCAGGGGGCGCTCGCGGCCCGGGTGAGGACCGTGCGGACCCGGTCGATGCGGGCGTAGTGCTTCGGTGAGACACCGACGCCCTCGGCGAACAGGTTGCGCAACTGACGCTCGCTCACCGCGAGTTCGCGGGCCACCTGGCGCACCTGCGCGGGTGCCCGGTCCAGGCGGACCGACAGCGCGTCGACCCCCGCCCGCAGCAGCGCCGTACGAGCGGGATCCACCGCGGCCTGCAACAGGGCGGGCAGCGCCTCGGCCAGCTGCGCGGACGCCTCCCGCGGATCCAGTGGGCGCAGTGCGGCCGCGAGCCGGCGGGGCGTCTCGCCGGGCAGCTCCTCCAGCGGCACGGCCCGGCCGACCAGCGCGGCGGCCGGGACGCCCAGCAGGGGACGGGTCGTGCCGGGCGCGAGACGAAGCTCCACGCACGACAGGTGGGCCTTGCCCGGGTGGTACGAGGCCCGCACCCGCGGTCCGACGGCCAGCACGTCACGCCGCCCGCCCCGCCCCACCCGCAGCACCACCCTGGTCTCCGCGGCGGGGAGCCGGACGAAGGTCTCCTCGCGCGGATCGGTGAGGAGCAGGGTCCGCACCCCGGCGATCCAGGGGAGCAGTGCCTCGGGCGTGAGGGGGCCGGGCTCGGCGGTGATGGTAGGCACCCCTCCACGGTAGACGCACCGCACCGGTCCGCGAGCCGTCGAACCGTGCCGGAATCTACAAGAATCGCAGGCTCCGGCGGACGCACCGTGGAGCCATGATTCTGGTGACGGGTGCCACGGGCACCATCGGCAGTGAGGTCGTACGACAGCTCGCGGAGCGGGGCGAGAAGGTGCGCGCCCTGACCCGCGACCCGGCGAGGGCCCATGTGCCCGCGGGCGTGGAGGCGGTACGCGGTGACCTTCGCGACCCGGACTCCCTGCGGGAGGTGACGACCGGTGTGACGGCCGCGTTCCTGCTCCGTCCCCCCGGTCCGGACGAGGGACAGGACGCCGCCCTGGTCGCGGCGGCCCGCGCGGCGGGAGCGCGCCGGCTGGTGAAGCTGTCCGCCGTCGGGACGGGCGAGCCCGCGCTCGGCCCCTTCGGCCGATGGCACGTGGACGGCGAGCGGGCCGTGCGGGAGAGCGGGGCCGAGTGGGTGGTCCTGCGGCCCTCGACGTTCGCCTCGAACACGCTGAGCTGGGCCGGGGCGGTCCGGGCGGGTGAGCCGGTGCCCAACATGACCGGCGACGGGACGTCGGGCGTGATCGACCCGCGCGACGTGGCCGCGGTGGCGGTGCGGGCCCTGCTCGAGGAGCGGTGCGCGGGGCGGACGTACACCCTGACCGGGCCCGAGGCGATCAGTCTCCCGGACCAGGTGGCCGTCCTCGCCTCGGTGCTGGGCCGCCCGGTCCTCGACCGGAACCTCTCACCGGACGAGACCCGCGACTTCCTGCGCACCGCCTGGGGTTTCGACGACGCGCAGGCGGAGGCCGTCCTGCTCAGCACCGCGTTCGTCCGGGACGGGGGCAACGCGGTGGTCACCACGGACGTACCCGAGCTGCTGGGCAGGCCGGCGCGGACGTACCGGGAGTGGGCGCAGGACCACAAGGAGGCGTTCAGCGCGGGGTGAGGTCACGGCGAGGCCGCACCATCACCGCAGCCGGGGCCGGCGCCGCAAGCGCGATCCCGGTCGCCACCCGGAACGCCACCCGGTAGCCCTCCGCCGTGGCCGGGACCAGTTCCGTGCCCCGGTCGAGCAGGGCGCCGGTGCGGCTCGCCTCCAGCGTCGTCAGGGCGGCCAGGCCCGGCGAACCGCCCACCACCTGGGTGGTGTCGAACAGCCCGGACGCCAGTCGCGCGTCCTCCGCGCGGGCCCCGGACATCGCGAGCCCGGTGAGCGCGGGCATCGCCGCGGCGAACGCGGCGGACACCAGCAGCACGGGGGCCGGTACGTCGACGGCGTAGGAGCCGTCGGCGGGGGCGCGGACCAGCAGGGCCGTGCCGGCGGTGATCAGCACCGGTGCCGGGAGGAACGCCCTACCGGTCGCCGACGCGTCGTGGCCGAGCACCCGTTTGCAGCCACAGCGCGCCCACGAACCGGAACCCCTACATCGTGGCGATCGTCAGCACCTGGACCAGCTAGAGGCCGAAGAGGCCCGGTTCGGCGGCCAGTTCGGCGAAGGCCTTGCCCGGGTCGGCGACCAGTCTGCGCTCCGTCAGGTCCAGCAGTCCGCCGACCGCGGTGATCTCGGCCGCCACGGTGCCGTCCGGCCTGCGGATCTCCTGCAGGACCCGGAAGGTCTTGCCGTCCCCCCACTCGAACGCGCACGTCACGTCGACCTCGTCGCCGGCGAGCAGCTCACGCCGGTAGCGGATCGTCGTCTCCAGGGTCACCGGGCCCACCCCCTTGCCTATCAGCTCGGCCTGGCTCACCCCGGCCGCGCGCAGCAGCGACCAGCGGGCGTGCTCCGCGTAGTTGAGGTACACCGCCTGGTTGAGGTGGCCCTGCACATCGGTCTCGTAGCCGCGGACGGTCACCCGCACGGAAAACGGTTCGGTCACTGCTCGCCCTTCTCACGTTCGCCTCTGACGGACCATCGATCCTGGCATGCCGCTCACACCCGGCGCGGGGAGGCCAGCAGATAGCGCACCCCCGTCCGCGGCTCGGTGCACTCGCCCGGCTGCCAGCCCGCGCGCTCCAGCGTGGCCGCGCAGGCCGTCAGCGCCCCGGTGTCCGGCGCGTACACGGCGACCGCCTCCGGCTGCGGGGTCGCCCGTACCCGGTAGCCGTCCGCGTCCCCGCCCGCCGGGCGGTGCCCCGCCGCCTCCAGAGCGAGCGCGGCGGCCCGCACCAGGTGCGTCCGCTCCCAGCCGCACGGCCGGTCCACGGCGCCGTCGGGATTGGTCATCCGGCGCAGCTCCAGCAGCCCCTGCCAGGCGCTGTGCACCTCCCGCAGCCGCTCCGGCCCCGGCAGGGCCGGCTCCTCGGCGCCGCCGACCCGGGCCGTGAACACCCCGTCGTCCCGGTCCGCCCCGTCCGGCCGCGGTTCCACGGCGGGGGCCCGCTCGGGCGGGGCCTCGCGGATCCGGTGCCCCGCGGGCGTGAGGAAGTGGTCGTGCGGCGGTCTCGGGTGGCGGAAGGCGAGCCCGCGCCTCACCAGTGCCGCGAGCTGCGCCTCGGTGCCGCGCAGCCGCCCGGTCACCGGGTCGGCGGCGTCGATCACACGCCGCTGGGCGGCGGTCGGCGGTCGTACCACGGCGTGCTCCCTCCGGTGCGTCGGCGGCGCCCGGGACTTTCCTGCGCGGGCGGCTTCTTCGAAGCGTACGACCGGGGTCCGACAACGGGGGGCGGCCGGTGAGCCGCGCTCAGGCGGGCGGGCGGATGTTCCAGCCCGCCACCACCGGGCGGTTGTGCTCCGTGCCGAGCCGGCACAGCGTGCCCGTGGCCAGCTGGAACAGGGCGCCGTGCCGGGGCGGGAGCCCCAGGCGGCGGGCGGTCAGCACGCGCAGGAAGTGGCCGTGCGCGACGAGCACGACGATCCCCTCGGTGTTGGCCAGGGCGGCGTCGGCCTTGGCCAGCATCCGGTCGGCGCGCTCGCCGACCTGCTCCGGGGTCTCGCCGGGATGCTCGGGCGGGCCGGGCGCGACCCCGTCCGTGAACAGGAACCAGCCGGGCCGGCCGCGCTGGATCTCGGCCGTGGTCACGCCCTCGTAGCCGCCGTAGTCCCACTCGCGCAGGTCGGCGTCGACCCGGGCGTCGTGGATCCCGATCAGCTCGGCCGTCTCCCGGGCCCGCTGCAGGGGGCTGACGAACGCGGCCCCGATCCGGTGGGAGCGGATCAGCGGCACCAGCCGGCGCGCCTCCTCCCGCCCGTGCTCGGTGAGGGGTACGTCGGTCGAGCCGGTGTGCCGTCCGGACCGCGACCACTCGGTCTCACCGTGCCGGACGAGAAAGAGGTCACCCACGTCAGCGCCCTTCCCGCTCGCCTGCCAGCACCGTGTCACAGCCGGGCCGCCGCCGCAGGACGGACTGCGCCGGACGGCCGTCGCTCAGGTGCCGGGGTGGACCAGCGTGAACTCGGTGCCGAGGGACCGTGCGCGGGTGTCCGCGTACAGCGTGGTCTCGCCGTCGGACCAGCGGACGACCAGGTCGTTTTTGGTGTGGTCGGAGGTGAAGTCGCCGGCCGTCATGACCTGGGCGTGCTGCCACGTGCCGTTCGGGCCGCGGACCCGGGACCGGGTGCCGAGGCCGGCGGTCGAGGTGCCCGCGTACGTGTCGAGCGAGCCGTCCCTCCAGCGCACGAGCAGGTCCGTGCCGGCCGAACCGGCGAAGGCCCCGCCGGCCAGCAGGGCGGCGTCGGTCCAGGTGCCCTTGGCCGCGAGCGGCTGCTCCGGGCCGAAGGTGCCGGGCCCGACCCCGGTGTACAGGGCGAGCCGGCCGTCGGACCACCGCACGAGCAGGTCGGCGGCGCCCTGGCCGTCGAACTGCCCGGCCGTGAGCTGGACGGCGTTCTTCCACACGGATCCGGCGCCCGCCATGCGCACCTCCCGGCCGAGGCCGGAGGCGCCTACCGCCGGGTACAGGGTGACCGTGCCGTCGGACCGGCCCACCAGGAGGTCCGGCCGGCCGTCGCCGGTGAAGTCGCCGCCGGTGAGGGCGCGGACGTGCGTCCAGGCGGAGTCGGCCTTCCGCAGCCGCCGCTCGGCCCCGAAGTCGCTCCTGCCGTTGCCCGGATACAGGGTGACCCCGCCGTCGGACCAGACCACGAGCAGGTCGTCGTGGTGGTCGCCCGTGTAGTCGCCGGCGGTCATCAGGCCGGCCTTCCGCCATCGTGCCGCACCACCCGGCAGGGTGCCCTTCAGCCCCCGGTACGGGGGCAGGTCCGCGGGCGGGGCCTGGTCGGCGACGGCGTCGGCGAGCAGGTTCGCGGCGTCGGCGCCGAACGCGGTGCCGTAGCTGATGTAGTCGACGTCCGCGTCGTTGCCGCCGCCGTTGTAGCCGCCCAGGTCGCCGATGACGTGACCGGTGTGCGCACCGTCCTTGTAGTCGGTGATCCACGGGCTGCCGGACACCCCGCCGTAGTAGCCGCCGCAGGTCATCGACAGCTGCCGGTAGCCGGGGAGTTGCTTCGTCGGCACCGTGCACCGGACGGCGCGCCCCGCGCTGTTGTGCCGGTACGACGGATACCCGACCACGGTCACGTTCTTGTGGGTGTAGCCGGACGGCCGGGTGAAGGTCAGCCCGCCGCCCACCGCGTCCTGCAGCGTCCGCCCGCGCTGGTCGGCGGAGACCCGGGCGAACGCGGTGTCCAGGTCGGACACGGCCTTCTTCGTGGTCGTGGACCCCTTGTCGGGCACGTACCGGGGGTCGACGAAGATCCGCTGGACGTGGAAGATGCCGTACGGCTGCCGGTCGGGCCCGGCGCCCTTCACGAACTTCGGGACGAAGACGTAGTCGCCCTTCATGCTCCGCGCGCAGTGGGCCGCGGTGAGGACGATGTCGCGTGCCGGGGTGTTCAGCACGCTGCCGGTGCAGTGCCAGGTGGTGCCGCCCGGCCCGTCGGAACCGAAGAACGTGCCGACCAGCGGCGTCCCCTTGAACAGCGTGCCCTGTGGCCGGCCCGCCGCCGCGGCCGACGCCCCGGCCCCGGCCGGCTGTGCCCGGTCCCCGTCCAGCGGTACCGCGTCCGCCATCCGCTGCGCGGTCCAGAAGCGGGCGGCCTGCCGCGCCTCCTGCCCGGCGGGAGGCGCCGGCGACGCGGTGGGCGCGGCCTGGACGGGCGCGACCCCGCCCCCGAGGGCCGCGCCGCACACCACGGCGACGGCCGTCCGGCGCAGGCGGGACGAGGACGGTCTGCTGGACGAGAACAACGGTGCTCCCCCTGGTCTGGTGCGGCTCTGCCGGATCCGGAGCCGGGGGAACGGTGGCGCCGCGCTGGTCAGACGCGAAGATCCCCCCGGTTCGTGCGGGGCGATCTTCGCACAGGTGCGCGAATGCGGGGAACGGGCTACTGCCGGTACCCGCTCAGGAACCGCCCGATCCTGCCGATCGCCGCCTCCAGGTCGTCCGCGTGGGGCAGGGTGAGGATGCGGAAGTGGTCGGGGGAGGGCCAGTTGAAGCCCGTGCCCTGGACCACCTGGATCTTCTCGCGCAGCAGCAGGTCCAGGACGAACCTCTCGTCGTCGTGGATGGCGTGCACCTTCGGGTCGATGCGAGGGAACGCGTACAGCGCGCCCTTCGGCTTCACACAGGACACCCCCGGGATCTCGTTGAGCTTCTCCCAGGCCACGTTCCGCTGCTCGTGCAACCGGCCGCCGGGCACCGTCAGTTCGCGGATCGACTGGCGGCCGCCGAGCGCGGCCTGGATGGCGTACTGGGCAGGGGCGTTGGCGCACAGGCGCATGGAGGCCAGCATGGTCAGGCCCTCCAGGTAGTTCCTCGCGTGCTGCTTGGGCCCGGTCACCACCAGCCAGCCGGAGCGGAAACCCGCCACCCGGTACGTCTTCGACAGGCCGCAGAAGGTGAGGACGACCAGATCGGGCGCGAGCGCGGCGGCCGAGTGGTGCACCGCGTCGTCGTACAGGATCTGGTCGTAGATCTCGTCCGCGAACACCATCAGGCCGTGCCGGCGGGCCAGGTCGAGGATGCCCTCGACGACCTCCTTCGGGTACACCGCGCCCGTCGGGTTGTTCGGGTTGATGATGACGACGGCCTTGGTCCGGTCCGTGATCTTCGACGCCATGTCGGCCAGGTCCGGGTTCCAGTCGGCCTGTTCGTCGCACAGGTAGTGCACGGCCTTGCCGCCGGCCAGGGTCGTCACGGCCGTCCAGAGGGGGAAGTCCGGGGCGGGGACGAGGATCTCGTCGCCGTCCTCGACCAGCGCCTGGACCGCCATGGAGACCAGTTCGGAGACGCCGTTGCCCAGGAACACGTCGTCGACGTCCACCTCCAGGCCCAGGTTCTGGTAGCGCTGGGCCACCGCCCGGCGGGCGGAGAGGATGCCGCGCGAGTCCGTGTAGCCGTGGGCCTGCGGCAGCATCCGGATCATGTCCTGGAGGATCTCCTCCGGCGCCTCGAACCCGAAGGCCGCGGGGTTGCCGGTGTTCAGGCGCAGCACACTGTGGCCCGCCTCCTCCAGGGCGTTGGCGTGTTCGATCACCGGACCGCGGATCTCGTAACAGACCTCGCTGAGCTTGTTCGACTGCCGGAACTCCATGCGCCCCTCCGGAAACTCGTGTTGCTTGGTTTTACCAAGTAGGAGCTTGGAAAGTCCAACAACGTGTCTAGACTGCGTCGCATGTCACCTCGCCGAAGCTACGACCAGTACTGCTCAGCAGCCCGCGCCCTCGACGTCGTGGGCGACCGCTGGACCCTGCTGATCGTCCGGGAGCTGCTGGCCGGCCCCCGCCGCTACACGGACCTGCACGCGGACCTGCCCGGCGTGAGCACGGACGTACTCGCCTCGCGGCTGAAGGACATGGAGCGCGACGGGCTCACGACGAGGCGGCGGCTGCCCCCGCCGGCCGCGGCGTACGTGTACGAACTCACCGACCGCGGGCGGGCGTTGCTGCCGGTGCTGCAGGCGCTGGGGAAGTGGGGCGAGGGCGAGCTCGGGGCACGGCGGCCCACCGACGCCGTCCGCGCGCACTGGTTCGCGCTGCCGCTGCTGCGGGCGCTGGAGGGCGAGGGCGTCGTCGAGGTCCACCTGGAGGAAGGCGACTTCCACCTGCACGTCGGCGCCGGGGGCGGACCGGTGTACGGTGACGGACCGGCCCCCGGCGACGCCGATGCGCGGCTCGCCCTGGACGCCGCGACCTGCGAGGCCCTCGCCCGCGGCGAACTGCTCCTGGCCGACGCGGTCCGCACCGGCCGGATCACCGTGACCGGCGAGGGCACCCTCGCCGCATCCCTGCGGGAGCAGTGAGACACAGGTCTTCTGCGGTCAGGTGGGCCGGGCGGGCGAAAAGGGAAGGCCCGCCGGGGAGGCGGGCCTTCGGGCAGAGGTGGTCAGACGTTGGGCGGCACCCGGGACGGCCGTCCCGAGCCGCGCGTCAGCGCGTATCCTCCGATGCCGGCCAGCGCGGCCAGCACGCCGCCGATCGCGGTCCACACCCACCGGTCGGACCACCACCCGGACGACCAGCCGTCGTCCGAGCCGAAGCTGGACAGCACCGCCGTCTTCGAACCGCTCCCGTCCGCCTCGGACTTGACGGCGATCCCGGGCACCAGCGGCTTGCCCAGCGAGCCGTCCACCGCGGCCGCGCCGCCGATGTCCTTGGAGTCCACGCGGACGTCGACGCCGACCGGCTTGCCGAGGTCGGCGGAGCCGAGGTCCACGACCGTCAGCCGGACGTAGTACGTGCCCGGCAGCGGGTCGTTGCCCCACGGCTCCGACCAGCCGCGCACGGTCCGCAGCACGCACGCCAGCTCGACGGTGGACGCACCCTGCTCGGCCGTGCGGGTCGCCGCGCCGTACTGGCAGGCCTGCCGGCGCCGCAGGCCGTCGTAGACGTCGATCTGCCAGGTCTGCGTCCCGTGCGTGGCGGGCAGCTTCACCGTCGCCCCGACGGTGGGGCGCTGCCCGGTGTCCGCCGGGAACGACCAGTACAGGTAGTCGCCGGTGGAGCCGGACGCGGTGGCCTGCTGCCCCTGCCGGACCTCCGTCGCCGTACGGAAGGAGGTGCCCGCCCGGGTGGGCGCCGAGCCGTCGGCGGAGGCGCTCGGCGACGGGGAGGAGTCGGCGGCGGCCGGTCCGGCCGCGAGCCCGAGCGCCAGCAGCGCGGCGCCCAGCACACGTGTGATACGCATCAGTTCGTCCTCCAGACCGCGACCCGCCAGCGCGACAGCCAGCCCCACAGCAGACCCGCCACGAAGCCGGTCAGCACCAGCGCACCCAGCAGCCACCAGCCGCGGCCGAGGCCGAAGGAGGCCACGTCGTGGTGGCCCGACGGACCGTCCACGACGTCGACGGTCAGCTCCAGCGGCAGGCCCGGCGTGGTCTTCACCCCGGACGCGGCCGAGAAGGAGTTGGTGACCTGCAGACAGACGGTCTCCGCGGGTGCGTCGTCGTCGTCGCTCTCCGGCTTCGGATAGCGCAGCCCGGTCGAGATCACGTCCGTACGGCCCGTGCCGGCGGCCTCACCGCGCACGATCTCCCGTCCGTGCACGGTCACCGCCCGCAGCAGCACCCCGTAGTCCGGGTTCACTGCGCGGTCGTCGGCGACGCTCACCGAGGCGCGCAGCTCCTTGCCGGGGGCGACGTCGACCTTGTACCAGCGCTGCTGCCCGAACTCCTCGCGGTCCGTGAACAGCCCGGACTTCAGCGTCGGCGCCTTCTCGCAGGCGGCGGCGCCCTCGGTGGCCACCGGTGTCACCACCGGATCGGCCGCCCGGTCCACCAACTGACCGACGCGGTCGCTCAGTTCTTCCTTGTGCCGGACGTCGGTGTAGGTGCCGCCGGTCGCGTCCGCGATGCAGCTGAGCTGGTCGCGGGTCTTGGCGTCCGGCACCAGGCCGAGGGTGTCGATGGTCAGGCCGATGCCCTTGGCCGCTATCTCCCGGGCCACCTCGCACGGGTCGAGCGGCCGGCAGGTGTCCTCGCCGTCGCTGATCAGCACGATACGGCGCGTTCCGGAGCCGCCGTTCAGGTCGTCCGCGGCCTTCAGCAGCGCGGGCCCGATCGGCGTCCAGCCGGTCGGCTGCAGCGTGGCCACCGCGGTCTTCGCGTCGGTCCGGTTCAGCGGGCCGACCGGGTAGAGCTGCGCGGTGTCCTTGCAGCCCTCCTTGCGGTCGTTGCCGCGGTAGTTGGCGCCCAGGGTGCGGATGCCGAGCCGCACCTCCTGCGGCGTGGCGTCCAGCACGTCGTTGAACGCCTGCTTCGCCGCCGCCATCCGGGAGTCGCCGTCGATGTCCCGCGCCCGCATCGAACCGCTGACGTCCAGCACGAGTTCGACCTTCGGGGCGGCCTCCTGCGTCTCGTCGGCGACGGCCCCGCCGGGGAACGCGATCCCGGCCGTCAGGGCGGCGAGCAGAGCACAGACGCCCGCCGCCAGCCGTTGTCTTGTGATCATCGCCGGATCCTATTGATCAGACCGGCCGGGCTCCAAAACGAGCGGGTTCGGCAGGGCGGCCCACAGGTCACCGGGCCGGTCGGGGGACAGGCGCATCAGGGTCAACGCCTTGGCGGGCAGCGGGGCTTCGCGCAGTGCGGTCAGGTCCGGGGTGTCCGGCAGGTGCGGTACGGCGGTGGCCAGGGCGGCGGCGAGGGCCGCACCGGAGCCCGCCGTACCGGCCAGCGCGCCCGCCACCAGGGAGCCGAACAGCTTGCGGCGCAGGGCGGTCGCGTCGTCGGTGACCAGACGGCCGGTGAGGGCGGGCGGGGTGATGCCGTGGCGGGCCAGCCGGGCGGGGCTGACGCGGACGTCGGCCAGGTCGCGGTAGACCAGACGCCGGGGGGCGCCGTCGGGCGAGAGGATCACCAGCAGGTTCTGGCCGTGGGCCTCCAGGGCCACCCCGAGGTCGAGCAGCCGCAGCCCCACCGTGAGCGCCAGCCGGGCGAACGCGGCCAGCCACTCGGGGGAGTCGGGCAACGACGTGGTGCCGAGGGCCGCCACCGGCAGGACGTGCTCGCCCGGAGCCGCGTACACCTCGGGCGACTCCCGCAGCAGCGCGGCCAGATCGGGGGAGTGGGCCGTGACCGCGCCCAGCGTGCGGGTGACGTGCAGCAGGCCGCCCGTGCGCGCCGCCAGTTCGACGGCGAGGTCGGACAGCGGGGCGGCGGTCCGCACCGAGTACGGCGAGATGTCCCGCACCGAGGACGTCAGCCGGGCGCTCAGCGCGGTCTTCACATGCGGACCGCCCGGCAGCGCCAGGGTGCGCAGGGACAGCAGCGGACGGGCCGGGCGCCAGGGGCGCTGCGGCCGCTTCAGCACATGGGCCGCCTGCCACGGGTGCACCGGCACCAACCACCGGTCGCCGTCCCGCAGTTCCTCCGGCCAGTCCCCGCTCACCAGGCACTCGCCGGACGGCACCGGCACCGTCCCCAGCTCCACCACCGGCCGGTGCTCCGGGCCGTACGCCAGCTGGTCCGCCACCGAGAAGCCGGGCCGGGAGCGGCAGCCAGGGTGGAACGGATGCCCGTCGACCACCCGCTGCTCCCACTCCCAGTCCCTCGCCCGCCCTTCGGCCGGGGGGACCCCCACCGGCCACTCCTTCGGGTGATCCGCGCCGGCCCGGGACAGCGCCAGCGAGGCGACGCTGTCCGCCAGTTCGGCGGCGAACGCGGACGCGTGCGGCACCCCGAGCGCCGTCATCAGGCGCGCCGGATCGGCGTACGGCTCCCGGCCGAGGCGTACGCCGGTGACGTAGGCGCTGGTGGCGTACGGGTCCGCGTGCGGCCCGTGCAGCGTCCGGCCGTCGGCGAGCCGCAGCGCGAGACCGTGCGCGCCACGCTCCCTGCCGGTGATCCACGGCAGCGGCTCATGGCACAGCGCCCGCCACAGCCGGGTCAGCACGGCGGCGCGGGCGCCCGGCAGTTCCTGCGTGTACCGGGGCAGCACGGCGGGCCGGACGGCGGCCAGCTCCTCGGCGACCCGGGCCTCGGCGGTGGGGGGACGGTGCACGGTCGGCTCCTCGGTTGCACGCTGCACGCAGGACGATTGTCGGGGACGACAGACATACTGGGCGCGACGACCCCCGACGAAACGAACGGATCGCGTGGACCTCACACCCCCCACCGACGCCGTCGGCCGCCGCGCCGACGCCTACGCGGCCGCGCCCCTGCTCAACTGCCTGCTGCGCGAGGTGGCCGAGCCGCTCCCGGGCCCCGGGGACCGCCGGGTCCACCGGCTGCCCAGCGGGCGGCTGCTGCGGGTGCGTCCCGGACGCCGTCCCGCCGCCCCCGAGCTGCGCGCGGCCGGGTCCTGGCGCCCCGTCGGCCACACCGAGCTGGTCAAACTGGTCGCCGAGGAGCTGCGCCGGCACACCGGGCTGCCCGGTGGCGACCTGCCCGCCGAGATGCTCGACAGCCGGGAGGCGGTCGCCGCGCTGCTCGCCGCCCGCGCCCGGGCGACGCCGCCCGCCGACCCCTATCTGCGCTCCGAGCAGTCCCTGATCACCGGCCACCCCTGTCACCCGGCGCCCAAGGCGCGCGGCGGCGGCCCGGCCGCGGCCTGGCTGCCGTACGCCCCCGAGGCCCACGCGCGGTTCCCGCTGGTGCTGCTCGGCGTCCGCCAGGACCTGGTGGCCGAGGAGGGCGACACGCGCGCCCTGGACGCCCTCGGCACGGCCCCGCCCGGCTACCGGTTGCTGCCGGCCCACCCGTGGCAGCTGGACCTGGTGGGCCGGGAGCTGACCGAGGCCTTCGCCGACGGTCGCCTGCTCCGCCTCGGCGAGACTCCGTTCGACACCTGGCCCACGGCGGCCGTCCGCACGGTGTACGAGTCCCGGCGCGACGTGTTCCTGAAGTTCAGCCTGGACGTCCGCATCACCAACGACATCCGCCGGCTGTGGCGCCACGACCTGCGCAGGCTGCGCCGCACCGACACCGCCGCCCGGCACGCCTTCGCGGCGATGGGCCCGTCGGCGGCCTGGCTGAGCGACCGCGGCTGGCGCACCGCCGCGTTCGCCTTCGAGGAACTGGCCGTGCTGGTCCGGGACGGGCTGCGCGGCCATCTGCTGCCGGGCGCCACCCCGCTGCTCGCGGCCGGGCTCGCGGAGGGTTTCGAGGGCAGCCCGGCGGCCGCCACGACCGACCCGCACGCCTGGTGGGAGGCCTATCTGCGGCAGGTCGTGGCGCCCGTCCTCACGGCGTTCGACGACCACGGGGTGGTCCTCGAGGCCCATCTGCAGAACACCCTGGCGGCCGTGGACGCGGCCGGGCTGCCCGTGCAGGCGCTGTTCCGGGACGCCGAGGGCGCCAAGCTGCTGCCGGACGTCTCCCGGGCCGCCGGCTGGGAGCGGCTGGTGTACTGCCTGGTCGTCAACCACCTCACCGAGATCGCCGCCGCCCTCGCCGACCACCACCCGGGCCTCGACCCCTGGCCCGCCGCCCGCCGGGAACTGGCCCGGCACGACCTGCCCGAGATCCCCGCCCTGCTCACCGCGCCGACGTTGCCCGGCAAGACCAACCTGCTGCTGCGCTGGACCGGCGCGGACGGCGCGGACGCCCGCTACCTGCCCCTGCCGAACCCGCTGGCAGGGGCCTGAACCGCCCCTAGCGGCCCGTGCCGAAGTCCTGGGTCCAGTAGCTGTTCGGCTGGGCGAGACCGACGCCGATCTCCTTGAACGAGCAGTTGAGGATGTTGGCCCGGTGGCCCGGGCTGGACATCCAGCCCGCCATGACCGCGTCCGGGGTGGCGTACCCGTAGGCGACGTTCTCGCCGTAGCTGCTCCAGGCGTAGCCGGCGCCGGTGATGCGGTCGCCCGGGGACGAGCCGTCGGATCCGGTGTGCGACATGTTCTGGTGGGCCGCCATGTCCGCGCTGTGGGCCTGTGCGGCCTCGGTCAGCTTCGCGTTCACGGTCAGCGCCGGGCAACCCACCTTGGCGCGCTCGGCGTTGACGAGCTGGACGATGCGGGCGGTGACCCCGGACGCCGTGGCCGTGGCCTTCGGGGTGCTCGGCGCGGCGGAGGCCGGGGCGACGGGGGCGGTGGCCCGCGGCGCACGGGGCGTGCTCGGTGCCGTGGTGGTCCTCGGCTTGGGGGCCGTGGCCGTCCTCTTGGCGCTCGGGCTCGTGCTCGGGCTCGGGTGCGCCGGTGCGGCGGCCTCGGGCGAGGCGGTGGTCCGCGGTACGACGGTGTGGTGGACGTTGCGGTGGTGACGGTGGTGATGGCGGTGGATGTGCTGCCGCCCCTGCGGAGACGCGCTCGTCACGGCGGTGTCGGACCGGTCCGCCGTGCCGTACGGCCAGTCGGAACAGGCCAGGGCGACGGAGGGTACGCCCACGGCTCCGATGGTGACGGCGGCGATGACTATCCGCCGGTACTGCTGCGTCCTTCGATGCTTGCCCATGCGTGAAACCTCACTCGGTGATCGCCGAGCGGTCATTGTCAGGACGGCCTCACAGCGAGCGCAAAGGGCCTTTCTACTACCTGGCTTCGTAGACCCACCAGGCCCTTGTCAGGTGAGCGGAGGCATGCCGACTTCGCGGTCGCGACGTTTGCTCGGTGCTGTCGCCCCGTCAGGAGCGCACGAGGGGTGACGGATACGGCAGGGCGACGGGAGGCGGGCGTGCCGTCTCCCGGAGGGCCGGTCACATCTACGGCAAGCCGGACAAGTCCTTTATATCTCCGGCGTGGCCTCTACTAACCGGCACCCTTAGTCGGCGCCCTTGGTGTGAGGGATGTCACCGCGGCGACCTGCTCTAGGCTGGCCGGTGTGCTGCGCGATGTGACTGCTGTTCGATACGTGACCCCGCTGCGGTCCGGCGGCTCCGTGCCCGCAGTCGTGGAGGCCGACGACCTCGGCACCTACGTCGTGAAGTTCACGGGGTCGGCGCAGGGGCACAAGGCGCTGGTCGCCGAGGTGATCGTCGGCGAACTGGCCCGCGCGCTCGGCCTGCGCTTCCCCGAGCTGGTCCTCGTCCACTTCGACCCCGCCATCGCCGCGGCCGAGCCGCACCAGGAGGTGCGGGAGCTGCACAGCACGAGCGCGGGCGTGAACCTCGGCATGGACCATCTGCCGGGCGCGCTGGACTTCACCCCGAAGATCGCGAAGACCTTCCCGGTGGACCCTCTGGAGGCGGGCCGGATCGTCTGGCTGGACGCGCTGACGGTCAACGTGGACCGCACGGTGCACAGCTCCAACCTGATGGTCTGGCCCACGCTCGGCACCGCGCCCGCGCGGCTGTGGCTCATCGACCACGGCGCCGCCCTCGTCTTCCACCACCGCTGGGACACCACGACCCCGGGCAAGCGGTACGACTTCCGGCACCACGCCCTCGGCCACTACGGCCCCGACATGCGCGCCGCCGACGCCGAACTGGCCCCGCGCGTGACCGGGGAACTGCTGCGGCGGATCGTCGCCGAGGTCCCGGACGCCTGGCTGGCCGAGGACGCGGGATTCGCGACCCCGGACGACGTCCGGGCCGCCTACGTCGACTACCTCCTGCAGCGCGTCCGGCTCTCGGCGGACTGGCTGCCCACCGACTTCCCGAGCCGGGAGGAGCTGGCCGCCGAGGAGGCCGCCCGCGCGCGGCGGACGCAGGCGGGCCGCCCGGACTGGCTCAAGCAGGTGCCCGACCTGCACGGCAAGCCGGCGGCGGAACGGGACTGGTCGGCGCACCTGGGCTGAACGCGCGCGGGCGGCCCCGGGACGCTTCCCGGAGCCGCCCGCGTCGCGGCGCTCAGCCGCGCAGCTGCTCGTACGCCGGCAGGGTGAGGAAGTCGGCGTAGTCCTCGTCCAGGGAGACCGTCAGCAGCAGGTCGTGCGCCTCCTGCCAGTGGCCGGCCGCGAAGGCCTCCTCGCCGATCTCCTTGCGGATGGCGTCCAGTTCCTCGGCGGCGACCTTGCGGGCCAGCTCGGGCGTGGCCCGGTCGCCGTTCTCGAACTCGACGCCCGCGTTGATCCACTGCCAGATCTGGGAGCGGGAGATCTCCGCGGTGGCCGCGTCCTCCATCAGGTTGAAGATGGCGACCGCGCCGAGCCCGCGCAGCCAGGCCTCGATGTACCGGATGCCGACCTGGACGGCGTTGACGAGACCGTTGTACGTCGGCTTCGCGTCCAGCGAGTCGATCGCGATCAGGTCGGCCGCCTCGACCCGGACGTCCTCGCGCAGCCGGTCCTTCTGGTTCGGCTTGTCGCCGAGGACCTTGTCGAAGGACTCCATGGCGATCGGCACCAGGTCGGGGTGGGCGACCCAGGAGCCGTCGAAGCCGTCGTTCGCCTCGCGGTCCTTGTCGGCGCGGACCTTCTCGAAGGCCACCTTGTTGACCTCGGCGTCCCGGCGGGACGGGATGAAGGCCGCCATGCCGCCGATCGCGTGCGCGCCGCGCTTGTGGCAGGTGCGGACGAGGAGTTCGGTGTACGCCCGCATGAACGGGGCCGTCATCGTGACCGCGTTGCGGTCCGGGAGGACGAACTTCGCCCCGCCGTCACGGAAGT
Source organism: Streptomyces sp. NPDC052301 (assembly GCF_044593395.1). Lineage (NCBI taxonomy): Bacteria > Bacillati > Actinomycetota > Actinomycetes > Kitasatosporales > Streptomycetaceae > Streptomyces > Streptomyces sp. NPDC052301. The sequence continues at coordinate 449,606 of NZ_JBIUBE010000003.1, forward strand.
TCTTGACGATGGAGAACAGGTAGTCCCAGCGGCCCGCGTTCAGCCCGGCGGCGTGGTCCCGCAGTTCGTAGAGGATCTCCTCCATCTCGTACGCGGCGGTGATGGTCTCGATCAGGACGGTCGCGCGGACCGTGCCCTGAGGGATGCCGACGTGGTCCTGGGCGAAGACGAACACGTCGTTCCACAGGCGGGCCTCGAGGTGCGACTCGGTCTTGGGCAGGTAGAAGTACGGGCCCTTGCCGAGGTCCAGCAGCCGCTGGGCGTTGTGGAAGAAGTACAGGCCGAAGTCGACGAGGGCCCCCGGGACGGCGCGGCCGTCGGCGTCGACGAGGTGACGCTCGTCCAGGTGCCAGCCGCGCGGGCGCATGACGACGGTCGCCAGCTCCTCGTTCGGGCGCAGGGCGTAGGACTTGCCGGTCTTCGGGTCGGTGAAGTCGATGTTCCGGGTGTAGGCGTCGACCAGGTTGACCTGGCCGAGGACCACGTTCTCCCAGGTGGGCGCGGAGGCGTCCTCGAAGTCGGCGAGCCAGATCTTCGCGCCCGAGTTGAGCGCGTTGATGGTCATCTTGCGGTCGGTGGGGCCGGTGATCTCGACGCGCCGGTCGTTCAGCGCGGCCGGGGCCGGGGCGACCCGCCAGGTGTCGTCCGCGCGGATCGCGGCGGTCTCCGGCAGGAAGTCGAGCGTGGAGGTGCGGGCGATCTCGGCGCGGCGCTCGGCCCGGCGGGCGAGGAGTTCGTCACGGCGCGGGGTGAACCGCCGGTGCAGCTCCGCCACGAAGGCGAGCGCCGCGTCCGTGAGGACCTCTTCCTGCCGGGGCAGGGGCTCGGCGTCGACGATGGCCAGCGGGGACGGCGCTGGTGCGGACATGAGCTGTCACTTCCTTCAGCGGTGGCACCGGGTGCCTAGCGGCACATATAGGGCGAACAGCGCCCGCTGTGCGGTCAGGCGCTTCTGAACAGTGGATAGTAGTTTCCTCATCGTGGAACTTCAATGGTTTGTTGATGTCGAGATTCTCTGAGTCGAGGGAAGGTGGCGCCCAGTGCCACCCCGTTCACTCAAGGTGGCGCAGGTCGGCCTCGGTGTCGATGTCGTACGGCTCGGCCACGTCCGCGCACTCCACGAGCCGGATGCGCGCCGCGTGCTCCTTCAGGTAGGTGCGGGCCCCGCGGTCCCCGGTGGCCGTCGCCACGATCCCCGGCCAGTGGGCCGCGCCGAAGAGCACCGGATGCCCGCGCACCCCGTCGTAGGCGGCCGAGACCAGTGATTTCTCGTCCTCGTACGCGCCGAGTACCCGCGCCACCGCCGCCGGCCCGATCCCCGGCTGGTCGACGAGGCTCACCAGGGCCGCGCGCGCCCCCGTACCGGCCAGCGAGCCCAGCCCGGCCCGCAGCGAGGAGCCCATGCCCTCGGCCCAGTCGGGGTTGTCCACGAGCACGCAGCCGTCGAGACCGGCGCGGCGGCGGACCTCGTCCGCCCGCGCCCCGAGGACGACATGGATCCGGCCGCAGCCGGCCGCGCGCAGCACGCCGACCGCGTGCTCGACCAGGAGCTGCCCCCGGTGCTCCAGCAGCGCCTTGGGGCGCCCGCCCAGCCGCCTGCCCCCGCCCGCGGCGAGCAGCAGTCCGGCGACCTCCTCGTGATGGTTGTCCGTCATGCGTCCTGCATACCTGACGCGGCAGGCGGCGGCCCGTTCCCTTGGGCTGAATTTCGGTCCGCGCTGTGGCGCTCCCGGACGGGGTGGCGTTTACTGTCCCGCGCACGACGGCGTGTCAGGGGGAGGGCTGTGTTGCGGAGCTTGGGGCAGAGACCGGTGACCGGCAGCGACGAGGACCCGAGAGTGGAGGACCCGAGAGTGGCGGAACTGCGGACCGCTGTGTCCCGGCTGCGCCGCGAACTCGCCGCACTCCCCTCCGAGTTTCCCGACCGGGCCATAGCCGAGGACGAGCTGGCGGCGCTGGCGGCGATGGCCACCGGCGGCCGCCCCGAGACACCCCGCCTGCGCCGCTCCCTGTTACTGATAGCCGGGGCGATCGGCTCGGTCAGCGCGCTCGCCCGGGGCCTGAGCGACGTACGGGAGGCGGTGGACCTGTTCGGGGAGCCGCCCCGGTGAAGCCCCGCGGCGAGCCCGCCGCGGCGGGGTCACCCGGTCACGGAAACGTGCCCCGGTACCCCTGGCCGGGGGCCCGGTGCTCGAACTGCTCGCACGGCCAGGTCTCCTGCACGAAGCCCGTGCGTGCCTCCCAGGCGTCGAAGATGTTGTGCGGTCCGTACCTGCCGTCGACGCGCCGGTGGACGTCCTTGGCGTCGCGGAAGCAGGCCGGATCGGCCATCGTGCCGTGCCCGACCGGGTGGTAGTGCGACCAGGCGCACGCCAGGCACGCCCTCATCCGCGTCCCGGCCGGCAGGTGGCGCTGCAGGTCGCACAGGGCGTCCTCGAAGTCGGCCGGGGCGGTCGCGGTGCGGTACGCCTGTCCGTCGATCCGCAGTTCCGGGGAGAGCGTCTCCCCGCCCAGGCCGCGTCGCCCGCCCGCCGGATCCTCCAGCCGGAGCGCGCAGTGCAGCGTCCCCTCGCGCACGCCCTGTCCGTCCCGCTCGACGGAGAACGGCACCTCCCACTCCGGGAGGCAGGAGCACAGTGCCCCGGCGGAGAACGAGAACATCCCCCGGGCGGTTCCCCGTCGACCGCGCGGAGGTCGTCCATGGTGACGCCCTCGAAGCGGACGCCCCGGACGGTCGTACGGATCAGCTCCCGGCCGTCGGACTCGAGGACGACGGCCTCGCCGCCGTGCCGGTCGGTGCAGTGCCCGGGCCGCCGGGCGGCCCGGTCACCCGGGGTTCTGGCTCACCAGGGCCGCCGACAGCTCGGCCGCGATCCCCTGCAGCACCGGCACGATCCTCTCGGTCGCGGCCTCGGTCACCCGTCCGGCCGGCCCGGAGATGGAGACCGCCGCCGCGGTGGGGGAGTCGGGGACGGACACCGCGAGGCAGCGCACCCCGATCTCCTGCTCGTTGTCGTCCACGGCGTACCCCGCGCGCCGCACCTCCGCCAGCGCCTGAAGGAAGCCGTCGGGCGTGGTGATGGTCTTCTCCGTCGCGGCCGGCATCCCCGTGCGGGCGAGCAGGGCCCGCACCTCGTCGTCGGGCACGCTCGCCAGCAGCGCCTTGCCCACACCCGTGGAGTGCGGCAGCACCCGCCGGCCCACCTCGGTGAACATCCGCATCGAGTGCTTGGAGGGCACCTGCGCCACGTACACGATCTCGTCGCCGTCCAGCAGCGCCATGTTCGCGGTCTCGCCGGTCTCCTCGACCAGCCGCGCGAGGTAGGGCCGCGCCCAGGTGCCGAGCAGCCGGGAGGCAGACTCGCCGAGCCGGATCAGCCGGGGGCCGAGCGCGTACCGCCGGTTGGGCTGCTGGCGGACGTAGCCGCAGGCGACCAGCGTGCGCATCAGCCGGTGGATCGTCGGCAGCGGCAGCCCGCTGGTCGCGGACAGCTCGCTCAGCCCGACCTCGCCGCCCGCGTCCGCCATCCGCTCGAGCAGGTCGAAGGCGCGCTCCAGGGACTGGACCCCGCCGCCGGCGGAGGGCTTGGCGGAGTCGGTGGTGCTGGCGCTGGACGTCGGCACGGCGCGTTCCTTTCGGGACAGGCAGGAGGTGAGAAGCCTACCCGGCAGTCGGTTGACTCCCTGCTTGTACGTAGCTACGTTCTGCTTGCCGGAATTCTAATTCCGCTTTGTGGAAACGTCCAGAGTGGATGCGGACGGCCCGCTGCCCAGAAGTGTGCCTCTTGACGGCGGGCGAGGGGGAGTGAAGACTCCTTCAACAGAACGTTGAAATCCGTTACGTGGTGTAAATCCCGTTTCCTGGGCGTAAAACGGCGGTACAGAGAGGGGTTCGGGTGTCCGACGCTGAACTGGTCCTGCGCTCGACGCGCGTCATCACTCCGGAAGGGACGCGGGCCGCCACGGTCACCGTGGCCGCCGGGAAGATCACGGCCGTTCTCCCGTACGACGCCGAGGTGCCGGCCGCGGCCCGGCTGGAGGACGTCGGCGACCACGTCCTGCTGCCCGGCCTGGTCGACACCCACGTGCACGTCAACGATCCGGGGCGCACCGAGTGGGAGGGCTTCTGGACCGCCACCCGCGCGGCGGCGGCCGGCGGCATCACCACGCTGATCGACATGCCGCTCAACTCCCTCCCGCCGACCACGACCGTCGAGCACCTGCGGGTGAAGCAGGACGTGGCCCGGGACAAGGCGCACATCGACGTCGGCTTCTGGGGCGGCGCGCTGCCCGACAACGTCAAGGACCTGCGCCCGCTGCACGACGCCGGCGTCTTCGGCTTCAAGGCGTTCCTGTCCCCGTCCGGCGTGGACGAGTTCCCGCACCTCGACCAGGACCAGCTCGCCCAGTCCCTGGCGGAGATCGCCGGCTTCGACGGCCTGCTGATCGTGCACGCCGAGGACCCGCACCACCTGGCCGCCGCCCCGCAGCACGGCGGCCCCAGGTACGCCGACTTCCTCGCCTCCCGGCCGCGCGACGCCGAGGACACCGCCATCGCGGGTGCCGTCGCCCAGGCCAGGCGGCTGAACGCGCGCGTGCACATCCTGCACCTGTCGTCCAGCGACGCGCTCCCGCTGATCGCCGCCGCCCGCGCGGACGGCGTCCGGGTGACCGTGGAGACCTGCCCGCACTACCTCACCCTCACGGCCGAGGAAGTCCCGGACGGCGCGAGCGAGTTCAAGTGCTGCCCGCCGATCCGCGAGGCCGCCAACCGGGACCTGTTGTGGCAGGCGCTGGCCGACGGCACCATCGACTGTGTCGTCACCGACCACTCGCCCTCCACCGCCGACCTGAAGACCGACGACTTCGCCACCGCCTGGGGCGGCATCTCCGGCCTCCAGCTCAGCCTGTCCGCCGTGTGGACCGAGGCCCGCAGGCGTGGCCACGGCCTGGAGGACGTGGTCCGCTGGATGTCCACGCAGACCGCCGGCCTGGCCGGCCTCGGCGCCACCAAGGGCGCCATCGCCCCGGGCCGCGACGCCGACTTCGCCGTCCTGGCCCCCGACGAGACCTTCACCGTCGACCCGGCGCACCTGCAGCACCGCAACCGGGTCACCGCCTACGCCGGCAAGACCCTGTACGGCGTCGTGAAGTCCACCTGGCTGCGCGGCGAGCGCATCGTCGACGCCGGCGAGTTCACCGAGCCGAAGGGCACGCTCCTCGCCCGCCCCCGGTGACCCGCCACCGCATCCGTACCCGGCCGACTCCCAGAAAGGACCCCCTGATCACCGTGACGGCGACACCCTCCTTCACCGGCGACGCGAACCCCTACGGAGGCGGTGACCCGTACGCGGACTACCGCACCGCCGACTTCCCCTTCACCCAGTACGCCAACCTCGCCGACCGGCAGCTCGGCGCCGGTGTCATCGCCGCCAACGACGAGTTCTTCGCCCAGCGGGAGAACCTGCTGGTGCCCGAGCCGGCCGAGTTCGACCCCGAGCACTTCGGGCACAAGGGCAAGATCATGGACGGCTGGGAGACCCGGCGCCGGCGCGGTGTCTCCGCCGAGCACCCCTGGCCGACCGCCGAGGACCACGACTGGGCGCTGGTCCGGCTCGGCGCGCCCGGGGTGATCCGCGGGATCGTCGTCGACACCGCCCACTTCCGCGGCAACTACCCGCAGGCGGTCTCGGTCGAGGGCGCGTCCGTACCCGGTTCGCCCTCCCCCGAGGAGCTGCTCTCCGCCGACGTGAAGTGGACCACCCTCGTCCCGCGCACCGCGGTCGGCGGCCACGCGGCGAACGGCTTCGAGGTCACCGCCGAGCAGCGCTTCACGCACCTGCGCGTCAACCAGCACCCCGACGGCGGCATCGCCCGGCTGCGGGTGTACGGCGAGGTCGCCCCGGACCCGGTGTGGCTGGAGGTGCTCGGCACCTTCGACGTGGTCGCGCTGGAGAACGGCGGACGGGTCGAGGACGCCTCCAACCTCTTCTACTCCCCGGCCACCAACACCATCCAGCCGGGCCGCTCCCGCAAGATGGACGACGGCTGGGAGACCCGCCGCCGCCGGGACCAGGGCAACGACTGGATCCGCTACCAGCTGGTCGCCCAGTCGCAGATCCGCGCGGTCGAGATCGACACGGCCTACCTCAAGGGCAACAGCGCGGGCTGGGCCTCGGTCTCCGTCAAGGACGGAGAGGACGGCGAGTGGGTCGAGGTCCTGCCCCGCACCCGCATGCAGCCCGACACCAACCACCGCTTCGTGCTGGAGCAGCCGGCCGTCGGCACGCACGCGCGTGTCGACATCTACCCCGACGGCGGCATCTCCCGCCTGCGCCTGTTCGGCTCCCTGACCGAGGAGGGCGCGGCCCGGCTCGCCGCCCGCCACCAGGAGCTGGGCGGCTGACCTCCCCCTCACACGCGCGCGGGGCGCACCGGACTGGACAGCACCGGTGCGCCCCGCGTGTCGTCTCAGGCCGCGTGCCCTCCGTCCACCGCGAACTGGGCACCGGTGACGTACGCGGCCTCCGGTCCCGCCAGATACGCCACCATCGAGGCCACCTCGTCCGCCGTGCCGAACCGCCCCAAGGCCGTCATGGCCGCCTGCGCGGGGGCGTAGGGACCGTCGGCCGGATTCATGTCGGTGTCCGTCGGCCCCGGATGGACCACGTTCGCGGTGATGCCGCGCCCGCCCAGCTCCCGCGCCAGCGTCTTCGTCATCCCCACCAGCGCCGTCTTGCCGGTCGCGTACAGCGTCCCGCCCGGCCCCGGGACCCGCTGGGTCATGCACGTGCCGATCGTGACGATCCGCCCGCCGTCCGCCATCCGCGCGGCCGCCGCCTGCGAGGCCAGGAAGACACCGCGCACGTTCACGGCGAGGACCCGGTCGACGTCCTCCAGGGGGAACGTCTCCAGCGGGCCCAGCAGTCCGACCCCCGCGTTGTTCACCAGCACGTCGAGCCCGCCCAGCTCCCCGGCCGCACGGTCCACCGCGCCCGCCGCGTCCGCCGGGTCCGCCAGGTCCGCGCGCACGGCCACGGCCCGGCGTCCCAGACCCCGCACCGCCCGTACGACCTCCTCGGCCGCGTCCTTCCCCTGCACATACGTCACCGCCACGTCGGCGCCCTCCCGGGCGAGGCGCAGTGCCGTCGCCGCGCCGATGCCCCGGCTGCCCCCGGTGACCAGGGCCTTCCTGCCGGTCAGGTTCTTGTGAGTCGTTGTCATGGCTCCATCCCACCGGGCCCGGCGCGGCCGTGCCGGCGGCGAACGGACACGGAGATGCAGGGGCCCGGAACTCTTCGCTCCCCCTCCCGCGTTCTTCCCCTCGTGACCCTTCAGCAAGAGATCGTCGGCAACGCCATGCAGATGGCGGTCGTCAACCTGCACCCCGGCCAGACCGTGTACTGCGAGGCCGGGAAGTTCCTGTTCAAGACGACGAACGTGACCATGGAGACGCGTCTGTCCGGCCCGTCGGGCCAGGGCAACGGAGACCGGCCGAGCGGCGGTGGCGGCATGGGAGGCATGCTGCGCCAGGCCATGGGCACCGCCATGCAGGTCGGCCAGCGCATGCTCGCGGGCGAGTCGCTGGCGTTCCAGTACTTCACCTCCCAGGGCGGCCCGGGCACGGTCGGCTTCGCGGGCGTGCTCCCGGGCGAGATGCGCGCCCTGGAGCTGGACGGCACGCGCGCGTGGTTCGCCGAGAAGGACGCCTTCGTGGCCGCCGAGTCCACCGTGGAGTTCGGCATCGCCTTCGCCGGCGGGCGCACCGGCATGAGCGGCGGCGAGGGTTTCGTCCTGGAGAAGTTCACCGGGTACGGCACGGTGATCATCGCGGGCGCCGGCAACTTCATCGACCTGAACCCGGCGGACTTCGGCGGCCGGATCGAGGTGGACACCGGCTGCGTGGTCGCCTTCGAGGAGGGCATCCGGTACGGCGTCCAGCGCGTCGGCGGCCTCAACCGCCAGGGGATCATGAACGCGGTCTTCGGTGGCGAGGGACTGTCCCTGGCCACCCTGGAGGGCAACGGCCGGGTGATCCTGCAGTCCCTCACCATCGAGAGCCTCGCCAACGCCCTGAGGAAGGCCCAGGGCGGCGACAAGCAGGGCCCGACCGGCGGACTGTTCTCCACCCACACCGGCTGACCGATGAGTTCCGGGCGGCCGCGGGGTCTTGCCTGACGACAGCAGACCTCGCACCCGGAAGAAGGCACCCGTCATGGGCAAGCTCGTCTCCACCCTCTTCGTCACCCTCGACGGCGTCCACCAGGCGCCCGGCGGCCCCCAGGAGGACACCTCCGGCGGCTTCACCCACGGCGGCTGGAGCTTCCCGTTCGGTGACGACGACTTCGGCCGGTTCGTCACCGAGGGCTTCGACCGCGCGGGCGCCTTCCTGCTCGGCCGCCGCACCTACGAGATCTTCGCCTCCTACTGGCCGCGGATGACCGACCCCGCCGACCCGATCGCCTCCCGGCTCAACGGCCTGCCGAAGTACGTCGTCTCCTCCACCCTGACCGAGCCCGGCTGGCCCGGCACCACCGTGGTCCGCGGCGACCTCGCCGAGGAGGTCACCGCGCTGAAGGAGAAGACCGACGGCGAGCTGCAGATCCACGGCAGCGGCGCGCTGGTCCGCTCGCTGGTGGACCTCGGGCTCCTCGACACCCTGCACCTGCTGACCTTCCCGGTCGTCCTCGGCACCGGCCGCCGCGTGTTCACGGACGGCACGGCCCCCACCCGCTTCCGGCACACCGGCGGGCGCGTCACCGGCACGGGCGTCTCCCTCCAGACGTACGACCTCGCGGGCCGCCCCGAGTACGGGTCGTTCTGACTTCCCGGCGCCCGCGCCGCGGCACACCCCTGGCCGAAGATCGTCCCCGCCGGTACGGTGATCGCGCCCCGTGCGAGCCGCCGACGTCTCCGCACCCCTCCGGAGAGCCGAAAGAGCCGCTCGCATGTCGTCGATCGCCGTACCGGGCGCCGCGCTCGCACCGCGCCGTGCCTGGCACACGGACCTGCCCGTCCTGCTCGTCGCGGTGTGCTGGGGCGCCAGCTATCTCGCCGCGAAGGACATCACCACCGCCCGTACGGTGCTCGCCGTGCTGGTGGTCCGGTTCGCGTTCGCCCTGCCCGTCCTGGCCGTCGCCGGCCGGCGTGCCCTGCGCGCGCTCACCGGCGCCCAGTGGCGCGGCGCGGCTCTGCTGGGCCTGGTGCTGAGCGGGATCTTCCTGCTGGAGACGTACGGGGTGGTGCACACCTCGGCCACCAACGCCGGTCTGATCATCAGCCTCACCATGGTGTTCACCCCGCTCGCCGAGGCCGCGGTCACCCGTACCCGGCCCACCCCCGCCTTCCTCGGCGCGGCCGGCCTGTCGGTGCTCGGCGTCGTCCTGCTCACCCAGGGCGGCGGCTTCACCCGGCCCTCGGCCGGCGACCTGCTGATGCTGCTCGCCGCGCTCGCCCGCACCCTGCACGTCCTCGCCATGTCCCGGATCCGGGCCGTGCAGGGCGCCGGCGCGCTGCCCCTCACCACGGTGCAACTCGGCGCGTCCGTCGGCGTCTTCGCTCTCCTGTCGGCCGTCGGCGGCGGTCCGGCGCCCTGGGCGGTCGCGGACGGCTTCGGCGCACGGCAGTGGACGGGGCTGCTGTTCCTGTCCGCGCTGTGCACGGTGTTCGCCTTCTTCGTGCAGATGTGGGCCGTCCGCCGTACCTCCCCCTCCCGGGTCGGCCTGCTGCTCGGCACCGAGCCGCTGTGGGCCGCGGCGGCCGGGACCCTGCTGGGCGGGGAGCGGCTCGGCGCGCTCGGTCTGGCGGGCGGCGCGCTGGTGCTCGTGGGGACCGCGTGGGGACGCCGGGCGGCAGGTTAACTCCCCGAAAATTCCTCGAACTCGACAGGAAAACCTTCAACTTTGTCGTTGACATGCCAACGTCTACGCGCGTCATCATGAGGGCATGAGATTCCCCCCACGTACCACACGCATCGGCGTCGCGGCCGCGCTCCTGTCCGCCCTCCTGGCCGGCGGCGCCGTCTCCGCCGGGACGGCGGACGCCGCGGCCTCGTCGGTCGGCGGCATCTGCTACGGAGACCTGCCCTCGCAGGCCCACGACACCCTGGACCTGATCGACCAGGGCGGCCCCTTCCCGTACTCGCAGGACGGCACCGTCTTCTCCAACCGCGAGGGCGTGCTGCCGACCCGGTCGTCCGGCTACTACCACGAGTACACGGTGAAGACCCCCGGCGCCTCCACGCGCGGGGCCCGGCGCATCGTCACCGGCGAGGAGTCCCAGGAGGACTACTACACCGCCGACCACTACGCCACGTTCGATCTGGTCGACTTCGGCTGCTGAGCCGCTCGACCGGATCCGGGAGAACAGCGCACCACGTGTGACACGGAAAGCCTCGCCCCGCGGTCGCCCCCCATGCCGGACCGCGGGGCGGGCCGTGTCCGCCGAAAGTCCACGGTGCCGCGACTTCGGTAGCCGATCCCGGGCGGGGGCGGCCACGGACCCGCGCCCTGCGTAGATTTACCGACCGTGAACGAGGACAGGCCGCACCGGCCCACCGTCTCCGGGACCGAGCTGCGCCGCTGGATGCTCCCGTCGGCCCTGGCCGGGGAGCTGGACCCGGACCCCGCGGGCCGGCGCCCCGGGCGCACGGCCCGGGACTGGGCCGTCGACGTGTGCTGCTTCCTGCTGGCCCTGCTGCTGTTCCTGGTGATCGCGGCCGGCCTGGTGCGCCACCCCGGCGTGCCCCGGCCCCTCGTGGTCGGGGACGTACTGCTCGGCGCCCTGTCCTGCCTCGCGGTCTGGCTGCGCCGCAGCCGGCCGGTGGGCCTCGCCGTCGCCATGATCGTCGTCGGGTTCCTGTCCGACAGTTCGGGCGGGACCGCGATGATCGCCCTGTTCACCGTCGCCGTGCACCGGCCGTTCCGGTACGTCGCCTGGATCGGCGGCATCGACCTCGCCCTCGTCCCCCTCTACTACTGGCTGCGCCCGGAGTCCGGCCTGCCCTTCACGGGTGCCGTGGTGTTCGCGGCGCTGCTCACCGTCTCCGTCGTCGGCTGGGGCATGTTCGTCCGCTCCAAGCGGCTGCTGCTGCTGAGCCTGCGGGACCGGGCCCACCGGGCGGAGACCGAGGCCCGGCTGCGCGCCGAGCAGGCGCAGCGGCTGGCCCGCGAGGAGATCGCCCGGGAGATGCACGACGTGCTCGCCCACCGGCTCACCCTGCTCAGCGTGCACGCCGGCGCGCTGGAGTTCCGGCCGGACGCGCCCCGCGAGGAGATCGCGCGGGCCGCCGGGGTCATCAGGGAGAGCGCCCACGAGGCCCTGCAGGACCTGCGGGAGATCATCGGCGTCCTGCGCACCGGCGGCCCCGACGACGCGGCCGGCGGCCGGCCGCAGCCCACGCTGGCCGCGCTGGACACCCTGGTCGCCGAATGCCGGGAGGCCGGGATGAAGATCACCCTCGACCATCGCGTCGCCGACCCCGCCGCCGCCCCCGCCTCGGTCGGCCGCACCGCCTACCGCATCGCCCAGGAGGCACTGACCAACGCCCGCAAGCACGCCCCCGGCAGCGAGGTCACGCTCCGCCTGACCGGCACCCCCGGCGACGGCCTCACGCTCACGGTCACCAACCCGCCGCCCGAGACCGAGGCCCCGCCGGTCCCCGGCTCCGGGCAGGGGCTGATCGGCCTCACCGAACGCGCGACGCTCACCGGGGGCCGGCTGCACCACGGCGCCACGGCCGACGGGGGCTTCGAGGTCCGGGCCTGGCTGCCCTGGGGCCAGGTCTGACGGCGGTGCCCGATCCCGGCCGCCCGACCGGTTCGCGGCGACGGCGCCCGCACGCACGCGTGGGCATGATTACGTGACCCCCATGACTGGGACGCCGATCAGACTCCTCCTCGTAGACGACGATCCGCTGGTGCGGGCCGGGCTCGCGCTGATGATGGGCGGCGCCGAGGACATCGAGATCGTCGGGGAGGCCGCCGACGGCGGCGAGGTCGAGGATCTGGTCGAGCGGACCCGCCCCGACGTCGTCCTCATGGACATCCGGATGCCGTCGGTGGACGGCCTCGCGGCCACCGAGCGGCTGCGCAGGCGGGCGGACGCGCCGGAGGTCGTGGTGCTCACCACCTTCCATGCCGACGAGCAGGTGCTGCACGCCCTGCGCGCGGGCGCCGCCGGGTTCGTGCTCAAGGACACCGCGCCCGCCGAGATCGTGGACGCGGTGCGCCGGGTCGCGGCCGGGGAACCGGTGCTGTCGCCCGCCGTCACCCGCCAGCTGATGCGGCACGCGGCCGGCGCCGCCGCCGACTCCCGGCGGACCCGCGCGCGGGAGCGGCTCGCCGGCCTCAACGACCGCGAACGGGAGGTGGCTGTGGCCGTCGGCCGGGGCCTGCCCAACGCCCAGATCGCCGACCGGCTCTTCATGAGCGTCGCCACCGTCAAGACGCATGTCTCGCGCATTCTCGCCAAGCTGGGCCTGAACAACCGGGTCCAGATCGCCCTGTTGGCCTACGACGCCGGACTGCTCGACGAGACCGGGCACTGACCGGGCACCCCGCGCGTTGTCCCTGTACCGGGAGACGCCCGGAGGCCTCGGGGGAGTCCGGAAGGGGAGCGATGGACAGGCGACGGGTGATCGATCTGGGGGAGTGCGCGGACGAACTGCGCCGCGACCCCCATCCGGTGTACGCCCGCCTGCGCGAGCAGGGCCCCGTGCACCGGGTCCGGCTGCCGGGATCCGACGAGACCTACGAGACCTGGCTGATCGTGGGGTACGAGGAGGCACGCGCCGCCCTCGCCGACCCCCGGCTGGCCAAGGACGGCGCCGAGATCGGTGCGACGTTCCTGGACGAGGAGATGATCGGCAAGCATCTCCTGGCCGTCGACCCGCCCCGGCACACCCGCCTGCGCGGCCTGGTCACCCGCGCGTTCACGATGCGGCGGGTGGAGCGACTGCGCCCGCGCATCCAGCGCATCACCGACGACCTGCTCGACGAGATGCTGCCACGAGGCCGCGCCGACCTCATCGAGTCGCTCGCCTTCCCGCTGCCCATCACCGTCATCTGCGAACTCCTCGGCGTCCCGGACATGGACCGCGCGGAGTTCCGGAAGATGTCCAACGAGATGGTGGCACCGACCAGTTCGCAGACCGAGTACGACGCGGTCGTCCGCCTCGCCGAGTACCTCACGGAGCTGATCGAGGACAAGCGCTCCGCTCCTCCGACCGACGACCTGCTCAGCGACCTGATCCGTACCACCGCCGAGGACGGCGACCGGCTCTCCCCGGACGAACTGCGCGGCATGGCCTACCTGCTGCTCGTCGCGGGCCACGAGACCACCGTCAACCTCATCGGCAACGGCGTCCACGCGCTCCTCACGCATCCCGCCCAACTCGCCGACCTGCGCGCCGACATGAGCCTCCTGGACGGCGCCGTCGAGGAGATGCTGCGCTACGAGGGCCCGGTGCAGAGCGCCACGTTCCGGTACGCGGCCGAACCCGTGGAGATCGCCGGCACGGTGATCGAGCAGGGCGACCACGTGGTGGTCGGCCTGACCGCGTCCGGCCGCGACGCCGCTCGCTACGGCGACCCGCACCGGTTCGACATCCACCGCGACGCCCGTGGCCACCTCGCGTTCGGCCACGGCATCCACTTCTGCCTGGGCGCACCGCTCGCCCGGCTCGAAGGCCGCATCGCGCTGGGCACGCTGCTGGAGCGCGCCCCCGGCCTCGCGCTCGACGGCGCGCCGGGCGAGTGGCTGCCGGGCATGCTGATGCGAGGGATGCGCAGCCTTCCGGTGCGCTGGTGAGCAGCCGCCCCGGCACGTCGTACGGCAGCCGCCCGGCATCCGGGCGTCAGTCGTACGACGGCCGTCCGCGGTCCGGGACCTCCGCCAGCCGGACGGGGCGGCGCTCCCGCCGGGAGGTCTCGCAGGCCTCGGCGATCCGCAGCGCCTGGAGGGCCTCGCCGCCGTCGCACGGGTTGGGCCGCCCCCCGAGCAGCACCTGGACGAAGGCGGACAGCTCGGCCTCGTAGGCGGCCCCGAACCGCTCCAGGAAACCGCTCCACGGTTTGTCGGCGGGCGGCGGCCCGGTCGGCTCGGTGGACGCGACGGGCGTACGGTCGTCGAGGCCGACGACCACGGTGTCGGCCTCCCCGGCCAGCTCCATGCGCACGTCGTAGCCGGCGCCGTTCAGCCGGGTCGCCGTCGCCGTCGCCAGCGTGCCGTCGTCCAGCGTGAGCAGCGCCGCTGCGGTGCCGACGTCGCCGGCCTCGCGGAACAGCGCGGGACCGGCGTCGGAGCCGGTGGCGTACACGTCGGTCACCTCACGTCCCGTCACCCAGCGCAGCACGTCGAAGTCGTGGATCAGGGTGTCCCGGAACAGCCCGCCGGACAGCGGCAGCCATGCGGCCGGGGGAGGTGCCTGGTCGCACGTCAGGGCGCGCACGGTGTGCAGCCGCCCGAGCCGTCCCGAGCGCACGGCCTCCCGGGCCCCGGCGTACCCGGCGTCGAAGCGCCGCTGGAAGCCCATCTGCAGGATCGTTCCGGCCGCCTCGACCTCGGCGAGCGCCTGCAGCGTGCCCGGCAGGTCGAGGGCGATCGGCTTCTCGCAGAAGACCGGCAGCCCCGAGCGGGCCGCCCGGCCGATCAGCTCCGCATGAGCCGCCGTCGCCGTGGTGATCACCACCGCGTCCACGCCCCACCGGAAGATCTCGTCAACCCCCGGCGCCGCCGTCTCGCCCAGCCGGTGCGCCAGCTCCTGTGCCCGGGCCGGATCCGCGTCCGTCAGGATCAGGGAGCCGACGTCGCGGTGGCGGCTGAGCGTCCTCGCGTGGATGGTGCCGATCCGGCCCGTACCGATGACCCCGATGCGCATGGAAACAAAGTGAGGCGGAACCCGGCGCCCTGTCAATGCGCATGTCCGGACAACCGGACTACACAACTTCCCGTCAACCGATCACGGAGCTACGCTCGAGCCCGTGCCGAAACCAGATGTGGACCCGACCGTGTCGCTCGACCTCCGTGTGGACCGTAGCTCCCCGGTGCCGTTGTACTTCCAGCTCTCCCAGCAGCTGGAGGCCGCCATCGAGCACGGCAGTCTTACCCCGGGCAGCCTGCTGGGCAACGAGATCGAGCTGGCCGCGCGGCTCGGTCTGTCCCGGCCGACCGTCCGCCAGGCCATCCAGTCCCTCGTCGACAAGGGGCTCCTCGTCCGCCGCCGGGGCGTCGGCACCCAGGTCGTGCACAGCCAGGTCAAACGTCCGCTGGAACTGAGCAGCCTCTACGACGACCTGGAGGCGGCCGGCCAGCGCCCCGCGACGAAGGTGCTGGTCAACACGGTCGTCCCGGCCTCCGCCGCGGTCGCCGCCGCGCTCGGCGTCACCGAGGGCGGCGACGTCCACCGCATCGAGCGGCTGCGTCTCGCGCACGGCGAGCCGATGGCGTACCTGATCAACCACCTCCCGCCCGGCCTGCTCGACCTGGACACCGGCCAGCTGGAGGCGACCGGCCTGTACCGGCTCATGCGCTCCGCCGGGATCACCCTGCACAGCGCCCGCCAGTCCATCGGCGCCCGCGGCGCCACGGCCGCCGAGGCCGAGCGGCTCACCGAGGCCGAGGGCGCCCCGCTGCTCACCATGCAGCGCACCACCTTCGACGACACCGGCCGCGCGGTGGAGTTCGGCGACCACACCTACCGGCCCACGCGCTACTCCTTCGAGTTCCAGCTGCTCGTCCGGTCCTGACGGCCGCCGTCCGTTCGCCCTGATGTCCGGACAATGCGACCGAGGTGGGCCCCCGGTCGTGTCAGGGGTGTTCCCCGTGTTCGATACTGAAGCGTTTGGGGCCGCTGAGGTGTGACGCATCGGCCCCTCGCGCACGTCACGCACACAGCAAGAAGGGCACGGCCTCGTGGCACGGTTTCGGACCTGGGCAGTCATCGCACTCGCAGGGGCACTCTCGGTGTCCCTGGCGGGCTGCAGCAGCACCGGCGGCAAACGGGCCGAGGACGCCCGCAGGGCCGCCGCCGCTCAGGGCAGGTCGGCGGTGAACACGCCCCGCTGGACCTTCGCCATGATCACCCACTCGGGGGACGGTGACACCTTCTGGGACATCGTGCAGAGCGGCGCCAAGCAGGCCGCCGTCAAGGACAACATCGACTTCCTGTACTCGCACGACGACGAGGCCCAGCAGCAGGCGCAGCTGGTGGACGCGGCGGTCGACAAGAAGGTCGACGGGATCATCGTCACCCTCGCCAAGCCGGACGCCATGAAGGCGGCCGTCGCCCGCGCCGAGAAGGCCGGCATCCCGGTGGTCACGGTGAACTCCGGCTCCGAGGAGTCCAAGGCCTTCGGCGCCCTCACCCACATCGGCCAGGACGAGACCGTCGCCGGCGAGGCCGTCGGCGACGAGCTGAACGAGCGCGGGAGGAAGAAGGCCCTGTGCGTGCTGCACGAGCAGGGCAACGTCGGCCACGAGCAGCGCTGCGACGGCGTCGCCAAGACCTTCCGCGGCACCCTGCAGAAGCTCTACGTCAACGGCACCGACATGCCGGACGTGCAGTCCGCGATCGGTGCCAAGCTCCAGGCCGACCCGTCCGTCGACTCCGTGGTGACCCTCGGTGCCCCCTACGCCGACACCGCCGTGAAGGCGAGGAACGACGCGGGCAGCAAGGCCGAGGTCGACACCTTCGACCTCAACGCCAAGGTCGCGGCCGAGCTGAAGGACGGCACCCTCGGCTTCGCCGTGGACCAGCAGCCGTACCTCCAGGGCTACCAGGCCGTCGACCTGCTGTGGCTGTACAAGTACAACGGCGACGTGCTCGGCGGCGGCAGGCCGGTGCTCACCGGCCCGCAGATCATCACCAAGGACCAGGCGTCCGCGCTGGCCGAGTACACCGAGCGGGGCACCCGGTGAGCGCGACCATCGAACGGACGGACGGCGAAGCGGCCGGCGACAGGACCGGCGACACGACCGGGTCCACCGCTGACGAAAGGATTCTGCGCACCTCGCCGCTGCGCAGGCTGCTCGCCCGGCCGGAACTGGGCTCGGTGGTGGGCGCGCTCGCCGTCTTCCTCTTCTTCGCCTTCGCCGCCGACGGCTTCCTGCACGCCTCCAGCCTCAGCACGGTCCTGTACGCCTCCTCGACCATCGGCATCATGGCCGTACCCGTGGCGCTGCTGATGATCGGCGGCGAGTTCGACCTCTCGGCCGGTGTCCTGGTGACGTCCTCGGCGCTGGTCTCCTCGATGTTCAGCTACCAGATGACGGCGAACACCTGGGTCGGCGTCGGCGTCTCGCTGCTGGTCACCCTGGCCGTCGGCGCGTTCAACGGCTTCATGCTCACCCGCACCAAGCTGCCGAGCTTCATCGTCACGCTGGGCACCTTCCTGATGCTGACCGGCATGAACCTCGGCTTCACCAAGCTGATCGACGGCACCGTCTCCACCAAGACCGTCGGCGACATGGAGGGCTTCCCCAGCGCCCGCGCCGTCTTCGCCTCGACCCTCACCATCGGCGGCGTCGACTTCAAGGTCACCATCCTGTGGTGGCTGGGGCTGGTCGCCCTCGCCTCCTGGATCCTGCTGCGCACCCGCGCCGGCAACTGGATCTTCGCCGTCGGGGGCAACCAGGACGCGGCCCGCGCGGTCGGTGTCCCGGTCGCCCGGACCAAGATCGGCCTCTACATGGGCGTCGCCTTCGGCGCCTGGGTCTCCGGTCAGCACCTGCTCTTCTCCTTCGACGCCGTCCAGTCCGGCGAGGGCGTCGGCAACGAGCTCATCTACATCATCGCGGCCGTCATCGGCGGCTGCCTGATCACCGGCGGCTACGGCAGCGCGATCGGCTCCGCCGTGGGCGCCCTCCTCTTCGGCATGACGAGCAAGGGCATCGTCTTCGCCGAGTGGAACCCCGACTGGTTCAAGTTCTTCCTCGGAGCGATGCTGCTCCTCGCGACCCTGCTCAACGCCTGGGTCAAGAAGCGCGCGGAGGTCAGCAAGTGACTCTCGTCCGGCTGGCCGACGTCAGCAAGCACTACGGCACCGTGCGTGCCCTCCAAGGCGTCTCGCTGGAGGTCGACTCCGGGGAGATCACCTGTGTCCTCGGCGACAACGGAGCCGGCAAGTCCACCCTGATCAAGATCATCGCGGGTCTGCACCGGCACGACGGCGGCACGCTGACCGTCGAGGGCGAGGAGACGACCCTCTCCTCCCCGCGGGAGGCCCTGGACCGCGGCATCGCCACGGTCTACCAGGACCTGGCGGTGGTCCCCCTCATGCCGGTGTGGCGCAACTTCTTCCTCGGCTCCGAGCCCCGCAGGGGCAAGGGGCCCTTCAAGCGCCTGGACGTCGACTTCATGCGCGACACGACCCGGGCCGCACTCCTGCGCATGGGCATCGACCTGCGCGACGTCGACCAGCCCATCGGCACCCTCTCCGGCGGCGAACGCCAGTGCGTGGCGATCGCCCGTGCGGTCCACTTCGGCGCCAAGGTCCTGGTGCTGGACGAGCCGACGGCGGCACTGGGCGTGAAGCAGTCCGGTGTGGTCCTTAAGTATGTGGCGGCGGCACGGGACGAGGGCCTGGGCGTTGTCTTGATCACCCATAACCCGCACCACGCGTACCTGGTGGGGGACAGGTTCGTGCTCCTGAGGAGGGGCACGATGGTGGGCCATTGCACACGGGACCAGATCACGCTGGACGAACTGACTCAGCAGATGGCCGGCGGCTCCGACCTGGACGCTCTGCGCCATGAACTGCAGCGGGGTTAGGGGCGCGGGGCCGCAACGATCGGCGGCTCCGCCCCGGGGCGCGATCAGCCACGACGCACGCCGCACCCGGCGACGACCGAGCACCCCCGCCTCCTGCCCCGCGCCGCACTCGGAGTGAGCGTGCGGCACAATCGAGCCCGATGAGCACCTACCGCGACCTCACGGCCCCCATCGGCTCCCGCCGAGCCCCCGTGCTCCGCACAGTGGGTACCAGGGAGCGCCGGTCACACCTGACTGCCCCCCGTGTCCCCACCGTCGGCATCGACATCGGCGGCACCAAGGTCATGGCGGGCGTCGTGGACGCCGACGGCAACATCCTGGAGAAGCTCCGCACGGAGACCCCGGACAAGTCCAAGAGCCCCAAGGTCGTCGAGGACACCATCGTCGAACTGGTCCTGGACCTCTCCGACCGGCACGACGTGCACGCGGTCGGCATCGGCGCCGCGGGCTGGGTCGACGCCGACCGCAACCGCGTCCTGTTCGCCCCCCACCTGTCCTGGCGAAACGAGCCCCTCCGCGACCGCCTCGCCGGCCGCCTGTCCGTACCGGTCCTCGTGGACAACGACGCCAACACCGCCGCCTGGGCGGAGTGGCGCTTCGGCGCCGGCCGCGGCGAGGACCACCTCGTCATGATCACGCTCGGCACCGGCATCGGCGGCGCCATCCTGGAGGACGGCCAGGTCAAGCGCGGCAAGTTCGGCGTCGCGGGTGAGTTCGGCCACATGCAGGTCGTGCCCGGCGGACACCGCTGCCCGTGCGGCAACCGCGGCTGCTGGGAGCAGTACAGCTCCGGCAACGCGCTCGTCCGCGAGGCCAGGGAGCTGGCCGCCGCCGACTCCCCGGTGGCCTACGGGATCATCGAGCGCGTCAAGGGCAACATCGGCGACATCACCGGCCCGCTGATCACCGAGCTGGCCCGTGAGGGCGACGCCATGTGCGTGGAGCTGCTCCAGGACATCGGCCAGTGGCTCGGCGTCGGCATCGCCAACCTCGCCGCCGCCCTCGACCCGTCCTGCTTCGTCATCGGCGGCGGCGTCAGCGCCGCCGACGACCTGCTGATCGGCCCGGCCCGGGACGCCTTCAAGCGCCACCTCACCGGCCGCGGCTACCGCCCCGAGGCCCGCATCACCCGCGCCCAGCTCGGCCCCGAGGCCGGCATGGTGGGCGCCGCCGACCTGGCCCGGCTGGTCGCCCGACGGTTCCGCCGGGCCAAGCGCCGCCGGGTCGAGCGGTACGAGCGCTACGAGCGGTACGCCCAGGCCCGCCGCGACCGGGACAGCGCATGACCCCGTCCCTGCCCCACCAGGCCGACCCGCCGGACGAGCCGCGCCGCCCCGCCGAGGACCCGCGCCACAAGGCCAGGCGCCGCGCGCTCACCCTGCTGATCATCGTCCTGCTCATCGGCGTCCCCGCCGGCTACCTGGTGATCTCCGCCAACCAGAGCCGCAACAGCGGCAAGGACAAGGAGGCGAAGTACTCGGCGACCGGCCTCACCCCGGGCTGGCCGTCGAAGGTGCAGCGCCGCCTCTACCAGGTCACCGTCCCGCACCCGGCCGACTACATCGCCTACTACGAGACGAACAACTGGAAGACCAGCCGTCTGTACGTGCAGTTCCGCACCAACCCCGCGGGCCTGGACAGCTTCCTGCAGACGATGGGCGTCCGCCGGGACGAGCTGAAGAAGGACGACATCACCATCGGCTCCCGCGACCAGAAGGTCAGCGGCTGGCACTTCACCGGCCCCGGCCCCTGGTGGGGGCTCACGCACCGGCAGAAGAACCCGGCGCCCACCCAGGACGTCGTCGTGAACCTGTCCGACCCGAACTATCCGATGGTGTACGTCGTCTCCCGCACCGTGCCGTGAGCACCGGCCCCGGCCGGTGTCCGGGGCCGGTTGTCAGACCCCGCCCGTAGAGTCGAAGACGACTGATCCGGTACACGGGCGGGAGGTGGCAGGACGTATGAGCGGTGGCACGGCCGCGGTGGCCGAGCGCACGGCGGGCCCCGGCGACGGCGGGAGCGCGGTCCCGGTGCGCCTCGCGTCGGTCTACCTGCCCGCGCCCCTCCCGCGCGAGGGCCGCATCGCCTTCTGGGACCCCGACGGCGGCCCGCTGCCCACCGGACCCGGCACCGAGGCGGACCCGGCCGAGCTGACGGTCGTACGACGCCACGGAGCCGGCGTGCGCCGCCGCCGGGTCCCCGCGCTGACGCTGCCGCTCGCCGAGGCGCTGCCGCTGCTGGTCCGGGCCCGGCGCGACCCGGCCGCCCACCCGGCGACGGCCTGCTGGGGCGCCGCCGCCCTGCACGCGCTGCGACTGGTCGCCCGCGGCCGGCTGCTGCCCGGCCTCACCCCGGGCGGCCACGACGCCTGGCGGGCCGGCCCCCTGGAGCCCGACGACATCGCTCACCTGCGCGCGGTCGCCGCCGCTCTGCCCCCGGAGGGTCACGCCGTGCCCCTGCCGGACCCCGGTCCGCTCCGGCTGCCCGAGCCGGAGGCCCTGATCCGCTCCTTCCTGGACGCGGTCGCCGACACCCTGCCCCGCACCCCGGCCGCCCCGTACACCTCCGGCCGGCCCTTCGCCGCCCGGGAGCCGGTGGCCCTGCCGCAGGCCCACGAGTGGGCCGCCGAGGTCGCCGCGGGGATGGACGCGGGCGTGCGGATCTCGCTCCGCCTCGACCTGTCCGCGTACGACGTCTTCGACGCCGGGGCGAGCGACGGCGCGCGTGCCGCGGGCGCCGCGATCGTGCAGGTGCACAGCCTCGCCGACCCCACTCTGGTGGCCGACGCGGCGACCCTGTGGGCGGACGGGGCCGACACCGCCCTCGGGCCTCGCGCGCGCGTGGACGCGGTCCTCGCCGTGCGGCGCGCGGCCCGCGTGTGGTCGCCCCTGGACCGGCTCGCCGAGCAGGACGTGCCCGACGTGCTGGCGCTGTCCGAGGAGGAGCTGGGCGAGCTGCTCGGCCTGGCGGCCGGCCGGCTGGCCGCCGCCGGGGTCGCCGTGCACTGGCCCCGGGACCTCGCCCGCGACCTCACGGCCGCCGCGGTGGTCCGCCCCGCCCCCGGCTCCGCGACCGACGGCACCGGCTTCTTCGAGAGCGAGGACCTGCTCCAGTTCCGCTGGCAGCTCGCCATCGGCGGGGACCCGCTCAGCGAGGCCGAGATGGACACGCTCGCCGAGGCCCACCGCCCCGTCGTACGGCTCAGGGACCGCTGGGTGCTGGTCGACCCGGCCCTCGTCCGCAAGGCCCGCACCCGCGAACTGGGCCTGCTCGACCCGGTCGACGCGCTCTCCGTCGCGCTCACCGGCACCGCCGACGTCGACGGCGAGACGGTCGAGGCCGTGCCCGTCGGCGCGTTGGCCGCCCTCCGCGACCGCCTCACGGCCGGCCTGCGCCCCGCCGACCCGCCCGCCGGCCTCGCCGCCACCCTCCGCGAATACCAGCTGCGCGGCCTGGCCTGGCTCGACCTCATGACCTCCCTCGGCCTCGGCGGCTGCCTCGCCGACGACATGGGCCTCGGCAAGACCGTCACCCTCATCGCCCTGCACCTGAAGCGCGCCCGCCCCGAGCCGACCCTCGTGGTCTGCCCGGCCTCCCTCCTCGGCAACTGGCAACGGGAGATCACCCGGTTCGCGCCCGGCGTCCCCGTCCGCCGCTTCCACGGCCAGGACCGCACCCTGGACGGCCTCGACGGCGGCTTCGTCCTCACCACGTACGGCACGATGCGGTCGGCGGCAGCCCTGCTCGCCGCCCACCCCTGGGGCATGGTCGTCGCCGACGAGGCCCAGCACGTGAAGAACCCCTACTCGGCCACCGCCAAGGCGCTGCGCACCATCCCGGCCCCCGCGCGCGTGGCGCTCACCGGCACCCCGGTGGAGAACAACCTCTCCGAGCTGTGGGCCCTGCTCGACTGGACCACCCCCGGACTGCTCGGCCCGCTGAAGTCCTTCCGAGCCCGGCACGCCCGCGCGGTGGAGAACGGCGAGGACGCTCAGGCGGTGGAGCGCCTGGCCCGCCTGGTCCGACCCTTCCTGCTGCGCCGCAGGAAGTCCGACCCCGGCATCGTCCCCGAGCTGCCGCCCAAGACCGAGACGGACCACCCGGTACCGCTCACCCGCGAACAGGCCGCCCTGTACGAGGCGGTGGTGCGCGAGTCGATGCTGGCCATCGAGACCGCGCAGGGCATCGCCCGCCGGGGCCTGGTCCTGAAGCTCCTCGGTGCCCTGAAGCAGATCTGCGACCATCCCGCGCTGTACCTGAAGGAGGACCCGCGCGCCGACCGGCTCCTGGCCCGTTCCGGCAAACTCGCCCTCCTGGACGAGCTGTTGGACACCCTCCTCGCCGAGGACGGCTCCGCGCTCGTCTTCACCCAGTACGTCGGCATGGCCCGCCTCATCACCGCCCACCTGTCCGCCCGCGCCGTCCCGGTGGACCTGCTGCACGGCGGCACACCCGTGCCGGAGCGCGAACGCATGGTCGACCGCTTCCAGGGCGGCGAGACCCCGGTGCTGGTGCTGTCGCTGAAGGCCGCGGGCACCGGCCTCAATCTCACCCGTGCGGGCCATGTCATCCACTTCGACCGCTGGTGGAACCCGGCGGTCGAGGAACAGGCCACCGACCGCGCCTACCGCATCGGCCAGACCCAGCCCGTGCAGGTCCACCGCCTGGTCACCGAGGGAACGGTCGAGGACCGCATCGCCGAGATGCTGTCCGCGAAGCGCGCCCTCGCCGACGCCGTCCTCGGCTCCGGCGAGGCGGCGCTCACCGAACTGACGGACCGCGAGCTGTCCGACCTCGTCTCCCTGCGGAGGACCTCATGACGGCCGGCCAGGACCGCCCCGCCGACGCCGCCCGCCGCGCCCTGCGGGCCGCACGGGACAGGACCGGGTCCGCCGAGGAGGCGGCCTCCGACGAGAGCTCTGCGGAATTCCCGGCCGACACCACACCGAAGCGCCCGGGAGACGCGGCACGAGCGGCGCTGAGGGCTGCGCTGTCAGGAGGCAGGGGCGAAGCGGAAACGCCGGAGGGGGCGGACGCCGGGGCACGCGGTGAAGGAGAGGCTCCGGCGGAGGACGATCCTGTGCCGCGGGGCGGGGAAGTGGCCTCGGCGGAAGCCGATCCTGCTCCGCGGGGCGGGGGAGAGGCAGCGGCGGAGGCCGATTCCGCGGCGAAGGGCAGGGGGGCCGCCCCGATGGCCGGCGTATCCGGGCGTGGGGGCGGTGAGGGGGCTTCGGCGGCTGTCGCTCCGGGCCATGAGACCGATGACGTACCCCCGGACGCCCCCGCCCCCGCCGCCGCCCCCGCCTCCGCAGCGTACGGCCGAGGTGACGCACGGGCAGGCACCGCTGCTCCGGGCGCCGATGCCGGTGCTCCGGCCACCACCCCCGCCGCCCCGACGGGTGCCCGCCCCGCCGACGCCGCCCGCGAAGCGCTGCGTGCGGCCCGGCGCGAGGCGCTGCGGGGCGAGACCGCTGAGTCCGGGGCAGCCCGACGGGAGGCACATGAGCGGGCGCGGCCCGGCGCGTCCTCGTGGACGCGTGCTGCGTCCGCCTCCGGACCGGACTCCCGGGCCGCCCGGGTCAAGGCCGTCCACGACATGCGGCACTACCTGGCGAACGCCTTCCGGATGCCCGCGTGGTCCGAGACCCCGGAGGAGGAGACCCAGGCGGACAGCACCGGCGACACCGAGTCCCCGTCCGCCGGCCCGTACTCCGCACCCGCCACCACGGCCACCGCCGCCCCGCCCCCTTCGGCCCTCCCGGCGCCCACCCCGCCCGCCCCGCACGTGCCCCCCACCATGGCCACCCCCCACCGCGACACCGAACTCCGCCGCACCTTCCCGGCGTTCCCGCCTCGTGAGCCGGGAAGCGAAGGCGCCGCGTTCGCCGGGACCTGGTGGGGAAATGCCTGGGTGGGTGCGCTGGAGCAGGGCGCGTTGGACGGCAAGCGGCTGATGCGCGGGCGGGGGTACGCGGACCAGGGGCATGTGGACGCCATCACCGTGACGCCGGGACTCGTGCTGGCGTACGTGCGCGGCAGCCGTCCGCGTCCGTACCGCGTACAGATGCGGGTCCGTACGCTCGCGGACGAGGACTGGGAGCGGTTCCTGGACGCCGCCGCCGACCGGCCGGGACACATCGCCGCACTGCTCGACAAGGAGCTGCCGCAGTCCCTCGCCGACTGCGGTGTCCCCCTGCTGCCCGGTCCCGGCGATCTCGCCCCGCGCTGCAGCTGCCCCGACTCCGGGCACCCCTGCAAGCACGCCGCCGCCCTGTGCTACCAGACGGCACGCCTGCTCGACGCCGACCCGTTCGTACTGCTCCTGCTGCGTGGCCGGGGCGAGAAGGAGCTGCTCGACGCGATGTCCCGGCGCAGCGCCGCCCGCGCGGCCCGGGCCGCCCAGGAGCGGCAGCCGCGGTCCCTGCCGGGCCTGCGCGCCGGCGACGCCCTCGCGCCTCGCCAACTCCCGCCCCTGCCACCGCCGTTGCCGGTTCCGCCGCACCCCGAGCAGCCCCCGGTGTATCCGGCGGCCCCCGGCGGCCCGGATCCCTTCGCGCTGGACCAGCTCGCCACCGACGCCGCCGCTCGCGCGCACGCGCTGCTCGGCACCGGGCGCGACCCGGTCGGCGAGCTGACCCTGTGGCAGGACGCTGTCCGGCTGGCCGCCGCCCGCCCCGGTTCCGGGCTCACGGCCGCCACCCGCGCCCTGTACGCCACGCTCGCCACGGCCGCCGGCCGCACCCCGGCCGACCTCGCGCGTGCCGTCGCGGCCTGGCGGCAGGGCGGCCTGGAGGGGCTGGCCGTCCTGGAGGAGCCGTGGGACCCGCCGGCCGGCCGCTTCGACCGGGCCCGCCCGCTGCTGCTCGCCGCCGACCTCCCCGCGTTCCGCCCCTGGCGCAACCGTCTCACCCACCCGCGCGGCCACGTCCAGCTCCGCCTCGGCCGCGACGGCCTGTGGTACGCCTACGAGTCCGAGCCCGCCCAGGACGACTGGTGGCCCCGCGGCACCCCGGACCTGGACCCGGTGGGCGCCCTCACGGGACTGGGCGCCCTGGACGACATCGCCTGAACAACGCCCGCCGCGCACAGAGCGGTTGGGCCGCAATGACCGGCGGCGCGCCCGCCCCTGCTCCGGCGGGCGGCGGTCATGCGCCGGAAGGCCGAAGGTGCCGTGCCGGATCATCGGCGTCCGGCATCCCGATCGGCCCGGCGACCGGCATCGGCCCGGCGATCGGCATCGGCCGAGCGACGCGTATCAGCCGAGCGCCGGCATCAGCCGAGCGACAGGCACCAGCCGATGACCGGCATCGGCCCGGCGATCGAGCGGGGCACCCCGGGACCTCGCTAGCCGGAGCTCCGGCCCGCGCGCCGCGGTGCACGGGGCGTCAGCGGACCGGACGCGGTGCGCCGACCGGGGGCGACCTGCTGGGCGAAGGCCTGCAGGGCCACATCGCTGTTCGCCGGCAGGACGGCCATCAGCCCCCGGTCCTGGGCCTCGGCGACCGTGGGGGCGGCGGCGCTCCCCTCCGGGACGAAGGTCAGGCGGACGTGCCCGTCACCGGAGCCGCGGCGGTCCACCGGTGCGACGGCGCCGTGAGTGCCGTCGGGCAGGGTCACCCACAGCTGGAAGTCGTCGTACCGGACGAAGTCCGCGCCCTTCACCGGCCAGGGGTAATGGTGTTCACCGGGCACGCTCGGAAGGATGCCCTGGTGGTTGCCGTGGCTCAGCGGCACGCACGAGTTGAACAGGGAGTCGGTCCACGCCTCGACGCCGTCGGCGTCCTTGATCGGCGTGCGCAGCAGGTCCTCGGCGCGGTCGTAGCCGAGGTCCGCCAGCGCGGGCAACGTGAGCGGGAAGGCGTCGACCAGTTCGGCGGCCTCCTGCCGGAGCCGGTCCACCTTCGCGGGGTCGGCGCAGAACTGCATGCTCCACTCGATGCCGACCCGGGCGCGGTACATGAGCCAGTCGCGGGATCCCTTGACCCACAGGCTGCCGCCGTGGTGCATCTCCCAGCGCTCGGAATTCTGCGCCCCCTGCCCCGCCTCCTCGGGTCTCGGCCCGTACGGCAGGTCGGCGTCCTCCATGGCGTGGAGGATCTTGTGGGCTGTCTCCTTGGCGGCCCGGAACTGTGACGATTCAAAGCGCTTCGGGTGCTCGACGAGGCGGATCTTCCACGGATGGTTCTCCGATTCGATGCCGCCCGGCCGGGGTTCGGGGTGGCCCATGGCTGACCTCCTTGGCTCGGCCTCACGGGCCGGCCGCCGGCTCGCGGGGCGGGGATCCCCCTGCATCCAGCGTGCTCCGCGAACCGGCCGACCGCGACCCGGGCGGGCGACCACGATCGTGGGCAATGCCCCTGCGTACACGTCTTGTTGACGGTGTGTGGTCCGGTGCGGAGCGCCGTCGTGGAAGGCCGGCCCGGTCGGCGCCGGCAGTCCGGTTGCGGGGCATTCCAGGCAGAGTAGCCTGGAGTTGATCGGCCCTGCCTGATCTGGGAGGTGGGCGATGTTTCTCCGATTTCTGCGGCATCGCAAGCCGCATCGGCTGGTCCTTCTCGGCGACGGCCGTTCGATCCGGGGCTTCAGCGGCGGACTCTTCGACGGTCACGGTTACATGTCCTGACTCCGGTCACGGCGGAATCCTGGAGGAAGTGCGGTGACAGAGGAGACCGATGCCCTGGCAGCCATGACAAGGACCCTGTCACCGCACTGCCGTGTCACAGCGATGTCCGACGGAGCGCTGATCGCGGACTGGAAACGGACGCGTTTTCTCGGGATGGCGGCGGAGGACGTCCGCAAGTTCGCCGACGGAACCCCTGAGGAACGCGCCGAGCTCGCCGGCGTGCTCCTGCGCGCCGGGTGCGCCGCGGACCGCCGGAAGCGGCACGCGGACGCCGGGGTCGGGCCCTGGCTGCGCGGAGTGCACCTGCTGATCCGGACCGTGGGATTCGGTCGGGTCCTCCGGCTGCTGTCCTTGGCCGCACCGGGATACGCCCGCGCGGACGTCCCCTCCGCGGAAGAGGTCCGACGGCTGAAACGAGCGGTACAGACACGCAGCCGCGGCAGCTGGCTGGTCGACGGCGACTGCAAGTCAGAGGCGGTGACGGCCTTCGTCCTGCTGCGACGGTCCGGCCTGCAGGCCGTCCTGCACGTCGGTGTGCGCGAGCACCCCTTCGCCCTGCACGCCTGGACGGTCTCGGCCGGTCTGTGCATACCGGACGCCGATCCGCGAGGGCACGCCTTCGACCCGGTGCTCACGGTCGACGGCGGGGGACGGTGACATGGACGCCCTCCGCCTCGAATGGGCGGGCGGCGCCCCGAGGCTCAGGACCGCCGACGCCATGGCACGTCAAGGACTCGTGACGACGGTCTCCTCGCCGGCCGGCACCGCGGCCGTCGTCGGCTGGGTCGGATCGGCCCACGACCGGGCGACGGGTGCCCGCGGTCTCCTCGACGCCTACGGCCGGCAGGGAGCGGCCCCACCGCTGCCGGCCGGTGACTACGCGGCCGTGGTGGTGTGCCGCGACCGCATCCTCCTGACGCGTGACGAGCAGGCACGCATCCCCCTGTTCTTCAGGGAGTCCGGGGGCCGCGTGAACGCCGTGAGCACCTCCGCCCGCGCCCTGGGCAGCACCGGCGAGCTGGACCTCCGCTACTTCTGCCGCTGCCTGACCGGGAACATGGCGCAGCCGCACACGGACCTCACCCCGTTCACCGGAGTGCACCGCGTCCTCGGCGGCGAGGTGGTGGAGCTCTCCCTCACCGGGCAGCTGCGCGGTCGTACGCCGCGACGCCCCCGTCCCGCCACCGACGCGCCCGCGTCGACCGCCGACGCACCCCGCCTCGACGACGCCGCGCAGGACCTCCGCCTGGCGCTGGAGAGCGCCGTCGGACGCCGTATGGGCACGACGACGGCCTGCCATGTCTCGGGCGGCACCGACTCCACCGGTGTCGCGCTGCTCGCCGCGCGTCTGCTGGCCGCGGCCCCCGACGGCCCCCGGGAGCTCGTCCTGCTCGCCGGGCGTTTCTCCCGCGGAGAGCTGGCCGCGGAGCAGCCGTACCTCGACCTCGCGCTGCAGGAGATCCGCCGGTACGCCCCCGCGGCCCGCCCGGTGATCGTCGACGCCGACGACGTGGCCGACTTCGACGACTTCCGGCACCACGCAGGAGACGCCGACGAACCTCATGCGCACGCGTTCCGCGCCCCGTTCTGGAGCAGACTCCACGGCGAGGCCGCGCAACTGGGCTGCGACACCCTCCTGACCGGCTGCGGGGCCGACCCGGTCGCCGACGCCAACCCGTTCGACCTGCACAGGCTCGCCCGCACGGGCCGGCTCCGGCAGATGACCCGGCAGGCACGCGCCTGGGCCGAGGGGAGCGAACGGGGCCTGCGGGACGTCGTCCACGCCTATGTGGTCCAGCCGGCTCTCCCGCTCACGGCCGAACGGATCACCGCACTGTCCCGTGGCGGATCGGTGCTGGGCGGACTCGGCACCTTCGCCCGCCCCCGCTGGCTGCGGCCCGGATTCGCGCGGGCGCAGGGATTCCGGGAGGCGCGCGTCGCGGAGAGCCGCTTCGTGTTCGGGCGCAGACCCGAACGATCGCTGTACGACGCCGCCAACTACGTCGCCGCGCCCGATCCGCTGTCCTGGCACCGGGCCGGACAGGACGGGTTCTTCCTCTCGCACCCGTTCCTCGACCCCGAGGTCGTCGACACGATGAGCCGCCTCCCCGCGGCGGCCACGTTCCGGCCGGGCCGTCCGAAGGCCGTTCTCCGCGCGGCCCTGGCGGACCTGCTCCCCGCCCCGATCCGCGGCAGGGCGGTCAAGGTCCCCTTCGACGACCTCTACGCCCGCGGCCTGCGCAGGCACGGCGACGAACTCATCGCCCTGTGCCGCTCCGCCCGGCATCCACTGGTCACGGAGATGTTCGACACCGAGACGCTGTGCCGGGCCGTGCGGGAGGCGCAGCTCGGCATCGGCGACGCGCACTCCTGGGACCGGATGAACAGTTCGCTCGCCGTGGTGGCCTGGCTGGAGGGGCTCAACGCGCGGTCTTGATGTCCCACAGGTTCCGCACGTAGGGGCCCGCGAGCAGTTCCATCAGGCCGTACTGGGTCGTCACCTCACGTTCTTCCTCGGGGCTGAGCTGGCGACCCTCCTCGCCCTCGCGCGCGATGGTCGTCACCACGTTCGCGCCGTGAGTGCCGAACCTCCAGTAGACCGTCACGAAACGTGCATCCCTCGTGTATTCGTCGATCGAATTGTTCTCCCGCACCCTGGCACGGTAGATGACGGAGTCGAAGCCTGATTTCTGTTCCTTCTTCACCCATTCTGGGTACTTCTTCTCGCCCCAGGTTTTCGTCAGGAAATGGAGCGGTGGCTGCAGTACGAGTCGGTCCTTGCGTGCGAGATTCGCAGTGGCATAGAACGTCACCTGGTCGTACGGCGTGTTGCTGGGTAGTTGTACGACCAGTCGCGTGGTGAAGGTGTCGCTCGACTCGATCCAGTATCCATAGGGCATCCACGGTTGCGCGTCCACCAGATCGCCGGCCTGGTGGATCTCCCTGCGGGAGAGCGGGTTCACTTCGGAGGGCTTGGTCCATTGATCGGCATCGGCTCGCCACTGCTGGCGGAGCCGGTCCCTGTCGCTCAGCGTCACCTTCTGCGCCATCGCATGGAATTCGGAGCCGAGCACATAGAAGCTCCTGTCACCGCGGTTCTGGATGGTGATGTCGACCGGTACGACGAAAGCCTTGCCGTCCTTGCTCCGGACCGCTTTCCCCGGGGACAACGTGATGACGGGCCTGGTTTCTCGCTCGTACGGTTGATAGAGGTTCTGGTAACCGTAATTGGCGATCGCGATCACCGAGGGAAGAATCACTGCCGCGGCCACCCGTTTGGGGGTGGGGACCAGGACCGACGTCCGCCACACCGCGAAGACAGCCGCTGCCGAACCCACCGCGAGTACGCCGAACACCACCATGTAGAAAATGGAATCGGCGTTCTTGCGCGTCGAGATCAGGATCATGACGTTGGCCAACAGGGCCGTGAACGCGCAGAACAGGGCGACCAGTCCCGAGTAGGGGAAGCAGTGCCGGATCCAGTGGTCCACGACTGCGGTGGCGCCCACCAGCGTGGTGAGCGCGCCCACGAGAAGAACGGCACCGGTGAACCGGCCGGGGAAGTTCAGGGCATGGAAGAAGTCCTCGAGGCCGAACCGGGCCAGCAGCACCGTCGTCGTCACAAGGACCAGTTCGATCAGCACGACAACCACCTGCGACCGCCGGGTGTTCAGCGAGGGCCGCAGCACTTTCGGGCGCAAGCCGTTGTGCGACCTGGGCGAAGTGCGCACCCGATCACCTCCTGATGTGCCGTGCCGGGACACACGTGTGCGGCGCGGCCGCGGGGGGTCCGCTGCCGTGCCGAGGGTTCGTCACCATCGTCCGGGGTGATCCACGGGGGCGCCATCGGACGCCCCCGGACGTGGGACCTCCCCGGTGCGCCCGCGGTTCACCAGCTGGGCTTCGCCACCGCGCCGTAGGACCAGTGGGGGCCCTTGGACATCTCGAAGTGCAGGTGCGGCCCCGTGGCGTTGCCCGTGGCCCCGACCCTGCCGAGCTGCTGACCGGCGGTGACCTTCTGACCGTCGTTCACCTGCCGCTGCGACAGGTGACAGTAGGTGTAGACATGACCGTTGTCGGCGCTCAGCCCGATCCACTGGCCGTACGCCCCGCCCTTGCCGTTCGACCAGGCGACGGTGCCGTTGCGCACGGCGACCACGGGGGCGCCCGTCGGCGCGGCGAAGTCCTCACCCGTGTGGCGGCCGAAGCCGTCCGGCTTCCAGGCGTACGGGCCCCGCGCGAAGAACTCGAAGGTGACCTTGTGCCCCGGCACGGGAGACGCCACCCGTCCGCCGCCGGAGGCCTTCGGGCGGTCGACGGTGAAGCCGGCGTGTCTGCCGAGTGTGCTGAGGGAGGCGTAGCCGGGGATGCCGTCGGCGTCGGCTCCTTTGTAGCCCTGGGCGAGCTGTTCGGCGCGGTAGGCGGCCCTGGTCTGTTCGCCGAAGAAGCCGGTGGGACCTTCGGCGATCGGGTGGCCCCGGGCGATCAGGGCCTTCTGAACGATGCGGACGTCGTCGTTGTGCGCGCCGGGGCGGACGTTGTTCAGGGAGACCATGACCGGCTCCTAGTAGCCGTGCGGAGGGCGGTGCGGGTCCGCCTGCTGCACGCGGGCGGCGAAGTCGGAACCGGAACGGTTCACGTGGTACCGGTCGCGGACGTAGTTGATCGTGGCGCACATGTCCGCGACCACGTCGTACGGGGTGGTGGCGGTACCCGCCTGGTGGTAGGTGGCGAAGGTGGTGGGAATGCACTGGGTCGCGCCCCGCGAGCAGTTCTGCGGGTGGCCGTCGGGTGCTCTCCGGCCCCGCGCGTTGCTGTCATGGAGGTTCACCCGCCACTGCGGGGCGTTGTAGGCGGACTCGCGCTCGGTGATGGTGACCAGCGCCGGGACGCCGTACCGCGGGTCCATGCCGGTCAGGTCGCACGCCTTGCGCGCGTAGCGCCGCATCGCGTCCGGCCCGGAGGCGTCGTGCGGATCGTCGTAGGTGACCTGGCCGAGGGTGAGCCGCCCGGTCCCCGCAGCGGCCGCGGGGCGGTCGACGGTGAAGCCGGCGTGTCTGCCGAGTGTGCTGAGGGAGGCGTAGCCGGGGATGCCGTCGGCGTCGGCTCCCTTGTAGCCCTGGGCGAGCAGTTCGGCGCGGTAGGCGGCCCTGGTCTGTTCGCCGAAGAATCCGGTGGGACCTTCGGCGATCGGGTGGCCCCGGGCGATCAGGGCCTTCTGAACGATGCGGACGTCGTCGTTGCGCGCGCCGGGGCGGACGTTGTTCAGGGAGACCATGACCGGTTCACTTCCTTTCGTGTCGTCAGCCCCAGGGGGCCACGGTGAGCCTGATCCGCGCGTCCTCCCCGAGGATCGGGGCGGCGGTGCCGGGCAGGGGGACGTGGCCGACCCAGGTGCCGGAGGTGGGGTCGTCGTCGTGGAGGGCGTGGCTGTCGGGCCGGTAGGCGCTGATCGGGCCGGCGATGGCGGAGTTCCAGATGGCCGAGACCGCGGGGACCGGGCCGGCGGGGTCGGCGCGGACGTCGATGACCAGGATGTCGTCGAAGTCGGCGGTCTGCTCCAGATGGTCGTCGAAGCTCAGCAGACCGTCACGGCGCCGCAGCGACAGGATCCGCAGGTGCAGCGCGTACCGCATGCTGCCCGTGGCGTCCGGCCGCAGGCCGCTGCACAGGAACGTCTGCACCAGCGGCACCGTCACCCCGTCGTCCGCGCCGCCGTCCGGCAACTGGAGGGGGCACCAGTGGGCGCTCGTCCGCTCGTGCGTGACGATCTGCAGGCCGCGGACCGACAGCCGGACCTCGGCCTGCCACACCGTGTCGGCCCGCCGCGGCAGCCGGACACCGACGAGCGCGGCCTCCGCCCGGCAGTCCCCGAACAGGAAGCGTCGCAGATTCTGGTACCCCTCCTCGGAGTTGACGAGTCCGTAGCGCCCGCTGTGACTGCGGTGCACATACGCCTGGTGGGTGCCGGGAACGTACGCGTTGTCGATCTGCACCAGACCGTCGCTGCGCGGTCCGACCGTGGCCGTCGACAGGCCGTGCGCCACGTCGTAGTCGGCCGGATCGGTGCCGATCAGGCAGAAGACGCGGTCGTCGGGGTGGAATCCCCCCTCGTCGGGCATCGCGCGCGCGTCCCACCCCGGCGGCGGACCGTCGGGGTCGGTCAGCCTCTTCGGCGTCAGGTACTCGTACATGCGCTCACGCCCGAAGACGTCCGCGCCGTTGACGCCGGTGAGGTCGCGCAGCCTCTCCAGCACGCCGAGGCCGACGTCGAAGGCGATGCCGCCGTGCGGGGTGCCGTAGGTGAAGAGCCTGTCCACGCAGTCGGCCGGATCGCGGCCGAGATCCGGGAGGATCTTCTGGATCAGGCAGCGGCAGACCAGGCCGCCCATGGAGTGGGCGACCAGATGCACCCGCTCCGCCCCGGACTTGTCCCTGACCGTGTCGATCAGCCGCAGCAGGTCCTCCGCGGCCGTCTCCAGCCGGAACCCGCGGGGGCGTCCGCCCCAGGTGGTCGCGGACGCGTCGTAGAACCGGTGGATCCAGATGGTGTCCGGCGGAACGCTGTCGTGGCCGGCGAGGTAGAGCGCCTGGCCGCCGTCGACGAGGATCCGGTAGCCCTCGTCCAGGTGGAGACGGAGCAGAGGGCTCTCGAACTCGTAGAAGCACGGTGTGTCGTCCGGTCCGATACGGATGTGTGTGGAGCCCTGGTTGAACCCGTAGAAGGGGTCCGTCACCACCTTGTCGATGCCGGCGGTGTCACCGGCGTATCCCCGGACGTAGACGATCGGCAGTTTCGGGGTCGGTGCCATGCGGTCCTCCAGGATCGGCATGTCGAGGCTACGGACGCGCCGTCAGCCCGGCGTCAATCCGGCGTCATCCGCCCGGCAGGCGCCACCCGTGTCGGGCCAGCATGCGGGTGAAGCGCGGGGACGGCTCGACCCCCAGCTCCTCCCGCAGCAACCGCTGGAACGAGCGGTAGTGACGGACCGCCTCGATGAGATTGCCTTCCGCGAGATGCGCGGAGACGGCGGCCCGGTGCGCGCTCTCCCGGAGCGGCTCCGTGCGCACGCTCTCCCACGCCGCCTCCAGGGCGAGCGCCGGCCTGCCCTCGCGGACGAGCGCCTCGGCCAGCGCGTCGAGGGCGTGCAGCCGCAACTGCCGCAGGCGTTCGCGCTCCAGCAGCACCCATTCCTCGTCCCAGCCCGGCAGCAGGTCCTCCGCCAGCAGCAGCCCCTGCGGGAGCTGGGCGGTGCGCGGCGGTCCGCAGCCCTGGACCACTCCGAGCGCCGTCTCCGTGAAGGCGTGCACGTCGACGTGCAGGGTGTCGGCGGTCACGAGCGAGTCCCCGGAGCACCGGATCAGCGGCTGTTCACCACGCGGAAGCTTCCACAGGGTCGTGCGCAGGCTGCCCCTGGCGCGCTCCTCGGTGACCTCGGGCCACAGCGACCCGGCGAGGACCGTGCGGGGAACGCGTCCGCGCAGCGCGACGAACGCCAGCAGGCGCTGCCCGTTGCGGCACAGCTCGACGGGCTCGGCATCGCATTCCAGCCGGAAATGGCCGAGCAGTCGCAATTCGGGAGGGGAAGACACCGTGAGCCTCTCGACATCAGTCTCGGCCGGTGCGACCGGGCCGCGCAACTTCGCGGTTTGCGGACCCGTCGACCCGCGATCAGACTCGACATGGGGATTTCCATCCAGGCACGGTCCGACGCCCGGATCACTGGTGGGAGGACGGAACCATGAGCGTTCTCCGGTTGCAGACGAACGACCCGGCGACCATCTCGTGGGGGCATGTCCAGGTCCTGCTGTGGATCCTGCTGTCCGCCCTCCTGGCCATCGGGATCGTCCTGGTCGTCGCCCGGCGCATGGTGCCGAGCCGTACGGCGTCGTCGAACAGCATCGTCCGCAGTTGGGTCGCCATGGCACTCGTCACCGGACTCGTGGCGTTCTGCGCGGTGGCCTTCGCCGTACGGGACACCAACCTGCGCAGCACACTGATCGGAGCGCTCGCCGCGGCCGTGGGGTCGGCGGTGGCCTTCTACTTCTCGGGCAAGGGTGCCGAGGCCGCCCGCAAGGACCTGCTCAGCGCCGCGTTCGGGGGCGAGGAGGTGGTGCCCGACCTGATCAAGTGCACCAAGGATCAGGCCGCCCTGAAGCTGGGCCCGACCACGCTCAAGCTCGAGCTGGCCCCCGACTCGGGACCGTCCGCGGCGCCGGCCGCCATCTCCCGCCAGGACCCCGCCAGAGGAGCGACCGTTCCCAGGGGCACGGTGGTGAAGGTGACGTTCCCCTGAGCTGATGCCCCGTCATATGTTGTTGAAGCATCACTGGTTGATGATGAAAACGTCTGCATGCGGATCGGGATCCGGTGGCAGGAACACGTCGCCGGAGGGAGAATCGGGGGAGAGGTGAGCGGCGTCGATGAGCGTCGCGCACTGTTCTCACGACCTCGAACGAGGCGTTTGCCCATGGCTTTCCGGGGCGGGACCAGTAAGTGCGCATGGTCACCCGTGGCCGTCTGTGCACCGGTCACCTGGCGTCGCACGTGCTGGAGTTCCGGCGGGTGTCGGCCGCGAGCAGGTACGCGGCCCTCGGCCTCGAAGCCCTCCGACTCGAACGTGCCGGTCAAGGACGACGGGCGGCACCGTGGACACGGGAAGCGCGCGGGAGCGCGAGGGTGCACGGACGACGACTGAGGCGGTTCGCGTGGCGGACGAGTGGGCCGGGTGGACGGCCGGCGTGAAGGGAGCCGCCACGCAGTGGGTGGCCGGCACCGGCATCCGGCCGGGCCGGGTGCTCGACCCCGTCACCCAGGCCGAGCGGTACGACCCCGACGGCATCCACGTCCGCCGTCGGGTGCCGGAACTGCGGGACGTCGGGGATCCGGCGGTGGACGAGCCGTGGAAGCCGACCGGCACCGACCGTGCCGCCCTCGACCACACCGGATGAGCGGCCAGTGCGACGGCTGCGCCCACCGACGCGGCGACCGTACCGGAGAGCGGGCCTGCCCCTGCACGACCGGTTGCTCGTCCTGCGTCCACCGCCCCGCACGCTGCTCGCCGCCGACCAGCGCACCTCCCGTGCAGTTCAGGGCCTGGACCGCCGCACCGACGCGGAGGACGTGCCGATCACGGACCGCCGGTGGGACGAGCGGCCGTGCCCTGACCGTTGCCGGCGGCCCCTCGCCCGCACGGCCGAACGGACTCGCATGGGCGCGGGGTGTGGGAGCACCCTGCCGGTACAGGCCGCGTCCGGCCGGCGACGTCTCCGCGGTCCCCCGTGTCCGGGGCGGGCCGCCTCGACGCCGGAACGCGTCCACGGCAATGGCAGTGCCGCCGGGGCACTGCGCCCCCAGGAAGAGCGAGGATCGCCATGGACACCGTCCTCGGCAGCGCCGTACCCGCCGCAGCCGCCCACGCGCCCCTGCGGGGGCGGACCGTCGTCGTCACCGGAGCCGCCCGCGGGGTGGGTGCGGCCCTCGCGCGTCGCCTGTCCGAGGCGGGCATGCGGGTCGCGCTGCTCGGCCGTGAAGGGCAGACGCTGCGCGCGGCCGCCGCCTGCCTCGTCTCCCCGAGTCTCTGCGTCGAGGCGGACGTCACCGACCGGGCGGCGCTCGACAGGGCCGCGCGGCAGGTGGAGGACCGGCTCGGCAGCGCGTCCGTCGTCGTGGCGAACGCGGGGATCGCCGTCGGCGGCCCCTTCAGCCGTACCGACGGCGACCTGTGGCAACGGGTCATCGACGTCAACCTCGTCGGGGCGGCCAACACCGCCAGGGCCTTCCTGCCCCAGCTCACCCGTACCCGCGGCTACTTCCTGCAGGTCGCGTCGACCGCGGCCTTCGGCTCGGCACCCATGATGAGCGCGTACTGCGCGTCCAAGGCAGGCGCCGAGTCCTTCGCGCAAGCCCTGCGCGGCGAGGTCCGGCCCGACGGTGTCGCCGTCGGCGTCGCCTACCTGCACTGGACGAGCACTGACATGATCACCGGCATCGACGACCACCCGGTCCTGCGCTCGCTGCGCGAGAACCAGCCCTGGTTCGCACGCCGCGTCCACACCCCCGCACAGGTGGCCGACTGGCTCGCGACCGGCATCGCGCACCGTGCCCACCACGTGTACGCGCCGCCGTGGCTGCGCTGGTGCCAGCCCCTGCGCCCGCTGTTCCCGGCGCTGGTGGGCCGGGTGGCACGGCGCGCACTGCGCCGTACGTCCGCCGACGAACTCGCGTCCGCCACCGAGGTCATGGGAGCGGGCGGCCGGGCCGACTGGGAGCTGTTCAGGTCCGCGGAACGTCGCCGGGCCGACCCGTGACGCTCCGGCTGTCCCGCATGCGTGGTGCACGGTCTCCGGGGACGAACACGCGTCAGGGCGGGATGCCCCGGGCCGCGCTCCCGCTTCTCCGGCGTCGCCGCTGATCGACGTGAGGGCACCACGGGGCACGCCGTACGACGTCTCGACCGCCGGTCACCCGCGCTGTGCCGCGACGAGCCGGATCCGGGGCGGCGCCGCGCGTTCAGGCCGGCCGAGCGGACGGACGCGCCCCCCGTCAGCGCGCGGGACGGTCACCGCGTGACGCGCGCCGGTCCATGGGCGGCGAACCCGATGACGCCGAGGGCGACGGCCGTCGACGTCGATGGCCGGAGCCTTCGCCACCAGGCTCCTGTCGTAAGCGATCTTCAGGTACCCGGGGCCCACCTCGCGTCCCGGAGCGGGACGGACGCCGGGCGGCGACGCGTGGGCAGCCCCACGGTCACCGTGCGGTCGACCAGGTGCAGGCCGTGTCCGCCGACGCGGCGGACGTCGCGGGCCGGCAGTCCGGGAACGTGAGGGGAGCCGTCCCGCACGCTGATGCGCAGCAGGGCGGCGTCCGGAGCCAGTTCCAGCACGAGGGCGCCCGGGCCGGGTGCGTGTCGCACCGCATTGGTGACCAGCTCACTGACGATGAGCTGAGCGTCCTGGCCGACCGGTGGTGGGGTTCGTGGCCGGCCTGGGCCAGTAGCGTGCGTACGGCCGCTCGGGCCGCAGCGATCGACACGTCTGCCGTGTCCCAGGCAGTGCTGTACCGCCACGCCGCAGGCTCCTGTCCATCCGATGCCCGATCGTTCAGCGGGGTGACCACGAACCCCTCCCCGTGGGTTGTTCCTTGTCGTCTCATCGCAGACTGTCGTTGTCGCGTATTCGATTACCCGCTGTCGCCGTGCTCATCGGGCGGCCGCCGGTCCAGCTGATCGGCGCGGGGCCGGTGCCGGCGATCGTGAACTGCTCGAGCGTGCCGCTGACGGTGAGAAGGCGGGTGACGGCCGGCTGCAGCGGGCCGAGAAGAATGAAGTCCCGGCCGGCGGCCGCATGACGGTGTCTGGCAACGAGGAGGGGGTTGAGGAGCATGCTGTCGGCGAAGACGACCCGCGACAGGTCCACCGCCGTGGTGAGGAGCCCGGCCTGGTCGGCCGCGTCCCACGCCGCCGCGAGCTCCTCGGCGTCCTCGTGGTCCACCTCTCCGCCGACTGTGATCACCAAGACCTGATCGTGGCGCGTGACGTGCAGTCTCCCCGCGAAGGCCGCATGCATGGCGACACCTGTGCATGACAGGAGACCAGCCGGCCCCGAGACCATGGCCCACGGTCCCGGTCGTGGGAGCTGGTCAGGGTACGACGGCCGAGTCGGCGCATGAACAGGCGCGTGCGACCGCTGTCACTTCGCATCCGCCACGCGCTTCAGCGCGAGCGATGAGTTCGGGCGGCGGATGGTGTCTGCCCTTGCATGAGTCGAATCATCGCTGACATCCCGGTCTCTCGACGGCTTCGTCACAGCACCCGGCCCCACCCCGGACAACGGGCCGGGCTCCGGCGACGAGGCCCCGCAGCAGCGGAGCGTGTTGCGACATCGACCACGACGCACCTGATCGACGACCTCTTCGGCTGATCCGATGACCACTGTCAACGCCAATGAGATCGCCTTGGGCATCGAGTCGTTCGGTGACGACGACGCGCCACTCGTCCTGCTCGCCGGCGGGACGACCATGCGCTCCTGGCCCGA
Organism: Streptomyces sp. NPDC052301; assembly: GCF_044593395.1. Classification (NCBI taxonomy): domain Bacteria; kingdom Bacillati; phylum Actinomycetota; class Actinomycetes; order Kitasatosporales; family Streptomycetaceae; genus Streptomyces; species Streptomyces sp. NPDC052301. The sequence goes on from NZ_JBIUBE010000003.1 coordinate 489,034, forward strand.
CGCGCTGTGCGAGCGCCCGGCCGCCGGCGGGCGCCGCGTGGTGCGCTGCGACCTGCGCGACAGCGGGGAGCCGACGACGTCGGATCCGGAGGCGCCCGCCTACACCCTGCGCGGCCTCGCCGCCGACGCGGCGGCCCGCGCTGACGCGCTCGGCGGGAGGCCTGCACACCTCGGGGGGATCGGCGTCACCTCGAGGGGCGGTCCGACCGACAACCGTCGCGTCCTGGCGGTCTTGAGGCCGGTGTGAAGCCGGCCCCTACCGACTCGTGCCGGCGTCGTCGTCATCACTTGGTGCGTCCCGGTGCTTCCTCTCGCCGGTGGCGGAGCCGTCCCCCTGCTCGTCCAACAGCTCCAGCAGTGCAGCATCTGCTCTCTTCCGGTCCTCCTTCGTCAGCTCGACCGGTGCGTTGTTGTAAACGGTGTAGCGATCCGGATCGATGATGTTGGCGGCCCGCAGGGTGAACGTCAGCAGGCGGCGCCACCCCTTGCGGTGGCCGACCCTCGCCTGCAGCTGGACACGGTAGTCACGGGCTTCCGGCATGAATCCGGAAAAGGGTGCCTCGAACTCGATGAAGAGTTGTTGCGCTTCTCTGCCGGGCACGACGAAGCCGGCCGGGAGCTTCGCATCCTCGTCCGGGCCGGGCTGGAGGCGAGAGGGTGAGGACACCCACAGCAGCGGCAGGTGGGAAGCGGGCTCGTCGGGGAAGGTCAGGATGAGGTCCTGCACGACGATCGGCTTGGGGCCGGTGTTGTGGAGGACGAGCGGGAGCCGCAGGCGGGCGGTGGACGAGTGGATGATCGCTGCGAAGGCGTGGGGCTCCCACGTCTTCAGGCGCCCCTGTCTGGCGTTGAGCCACCAGAACGACGCGACGGTGAAGAACAATGCGCAGACCGACACCACACCGGCGCCTGTGAGCGATGAGGACGCTGCCTGATCGGTCGCGGTCATCAGCGGGACCACGGATCCAGTCTGACAGCCCCGGCGTGGGCTCGCTGACAGGACTCAGGGCCCTCCGCGGCCCCCCGCGGCAGCCGGCGAGGAGGACGGTCCTGCGGGCCACCGGGCGGCCGCCGAGGACGGTCCACCGACGTCACGAGCCGACCTCGGCCAGGAGCGCGAGGTACCCGGCGACCAGCGCGGCGCTCACCACTGCGGGGAGGAGTTCGGGGAGCCCGTCTCTCTTGCGCGCGTGGGTGGTCACGGCACCGGCGAGCAGCATGAGGAGTCCGGCGCCGGCCGGCTCGCCGAACAGCGGCAGGACCGGGCCGAGGGCCACGCCGACGGCACCTGCCAGCTCCAGCGCACCGATCACCCGGTAGGAGGCGGTGGTGAAGCCGGCATGGGCGGCCGGCTCGGGCATGCGGCCGAGCGCCATGATCTTGGCCACGCCCAGCACGGCGAAGATCAGCACGATGAGAGAGGTCAGGGCGGCGGAAAGGCTCATGAAGCGTCCTTGACGGTGCGCGGGGGACGGGCCCGGCGGCGTTCGGCTCCCAGCTCGGCGAAGTAGGCGACCAGGTCCGGGTCGTCGACCGCCGCGGGATTGAGGACCTGCTCGGCACAGGCGCCCTGGAGGAGGCGCTTGACCGGAACCTCGAGTTTCTTGCCGGTCCTGGTGTGCGGGATGGCCGGCACGGCGAGGATCTCGTCGGGGACGTGACGGGGCGAGGCGCCGGTGCGGATGGCGTCGCGGATCCTCTCGCGCAGGGCCTCGTCGAGCTCGATGCCGTGGGCAAGGACCACGAAGAGCGGCATCCAGTAGCCGCCGTCGTCTTCCTCCGCGCCGATGACGAGAGCCTCGGTGACCTCGGGGAGGCGCTCGACGACGTCGTGGATGTCGGCACTGCCCAGGCGCACGCCGTTGCGGTTGAGGGTGGCGTCGGAGCGGCCGTGGACGATCACCGAGCCGTGGGAGGTGTGGGTGATCCAGTCGCCGTGCCGCCATACGCCCGGGTAGGCGGTGAAGTAGGCGTCGCGGTAGCGGCTGCCGTCGGGGTCGTTCCAGAAATACAGCGGCATGGACGGCATGGGGCGGGTGACGACCAGTTCGCCGACCTGGTCGACGACCGGCCGTCCAGCGCCGTCGTACGCCGCGAGCGCCACGCCGAGGTTGGGGGCGGACACCTCGCCCGCCCAGACGGGGGTCGTGGGGGCGCTGCCGGCGAAGGCGGAGACGACGTCGGTGCCGCCGCTGGTGGAGGCCAGCTGGATCCCTGCGCCCACGTGGTCGCGGACCCAGGGATAGGCGGAGGCGGGCAGGGCGGAGCCGGTGCTGCCGATGGCCCGGACGGCCGACAGGTCGTGCGCGGAGGGTTCGATGCCCAGTTTGGCCATGGCCAGCAGGTACTGGGGGCTGGTGCCGAAGACGGTGACCTTGTGGCGGGCCGCCAGCTCCCACAGTACGTCCGGGCGCGCCACCGGCACGGGGCTGCCGTCGTAGGTGCAGGTGGTGGCGCCGGTCAGCAGGGTGGAGACGACCAGGTTCCACATCATCCAGTGGGTGGTGGTGTACCACAGCAGGCGGTCACCGACGCCCAGGTCGCAATGCAGGCCGAGAATCTTCAGGTGCTCCAGCAGGACACCGCCGTGGCCGTGGACGATGCCTTTGGGCAGGCCGGTGGTGCCGGAGGAGAAGACGATCCACAGCGGATGGTCGAACGGCACCGGCGTGAGGGTGAGGTACTCGGCGCGGGTGGCGGCGTCGTCCCAGGGCACCGTCAGGCCGCTGTGCCGGGTGGCGGGCCACGTGAGGCCGAGGTGTTCCACGAGCACCGTGGCCTTCAGAGTGGGAAGGGCTCCGGCGAGGTCGAGCGAGGCTGCGCGGCGGTCGTGCCGCGTGCCGTTGAAGAGGTAGCCGTCCGCGGTGATGAGAACGGTCGGTTTCAGTTGTGCGAAGCGGTCGGCTGCCGCCTTGGGGGCGTAGTCCTGGCCGCACACCGACCACACCGCGCCCAGGCTGGCCGTGGCGAGGAAGGCGATGACGGCGTGAGGGGTGTTGGGCAGGTAGCCGACCACCCGGTCGCCCGGTCCGACGCCCAGGTCGCGCAGGGTGGCCGCGACGGAGGCGACCTGGGCACGCAGCTGCCGGCCCGTGATCTCGTGGCCGGCTCCGGTCTCGTCCAGCGCGGTGATCGCGGGTGCGTCCGGGTGCAGGTTGCGCAGCGCGTGGTGGGCGTAGTTGAGGGTGGCGCCGGGGAACCAGCGGGCGCCCGGCATGGTCTCCCCGTCCAGCACCCGCTCGTACGGAGTGGCAGCGTCGATGGCGAAGTACTCCCACACCGCCGCCCAGAACCCCTCCAGGTCGGTGACGGACCAGTGGTGCAGGGCCTCGTAGTCGCTGGGCTGCCGGATCCCTTCGGCGCCCCGGTGCCGGGCGGCCCGGCGGGCGAAGTCCGCGATGCGGCTGCCGGCGGCCGTCTCCGGGTCGGGTGACAGGAACGGTTCCGGATGCGGCATGGGGGGCTGGGCGGTCATGGTGTGGTGCTCCTCGGCAGGAGGTCGGGCCGGGCGTCTGCGGTACGGCGGGCCGTGTGGAGCAGGGAGGCCCAGGCGGTGGGGTCCGGGAAGTGGCCGGCCCCGACGGGGACTGCGTCCATCACGACGCGGTCGGGGCGCAGCAGGACGGCGTCGGCCCGGCCGCGTGCCAGCCAGTCGGCCAGCGTGCCGTCGTCTTCCAGGTCGTCGACGTGGATCGTGGCTGCGTCGAGTGCCGTGGCCACGGCCGTCATGTGCGGGGTGGGCGGCACAGCGGTCAGGAGGGCGAAGGAGTCTCCGAGGACCTCGTCCAGGCGTGTTCGCCTGCCGTCGACGACCACCGAGGGCTGCGGGCAGAAGGTGCCGGCCGGCCCACGACCGAGGAGTCCGGGGCGGCGCCGCACGAGCGGGCCGGCGGTCAGCGCGGGGCTGAGGTCGCGGCTCACCGCCGCGGTCACGCGGGGGATGCGGCATGCGGCGCCGACGACGGCCCGGCGGAGTGCCGCGCCGCGGTCCTGTCCACCGGTCATGGCCCAGCCGATGGCCACCGCTAGCCGGATCACGTAGCGGGCGTGCGGTTTGCGCTCGCGCTCGTAGGTGTCCAAAAGCCCTTCGTCCGCGCCCTGGCGGAGAACACGGGCTAGCTTCCAGGCGAGGTTCCGGGCGTCGCGCAGGCCCGCGCACAGACCCTGGCCGATGAAGGGAGGCGTGAGGTGGGCCGCGTCGCCCAGCAGGAAGACGCGTCCCTGGCGCCACCGGTCGGCGAGGCGGGCCCGGAAGGTGTAATGGGCCTGCCGGATCACCTCGAAGTCGTCGGCCCCCGCAGTGCCGGACGGCACGTCCACCCAGGGGGCGACCAGCTCGCGCAGGCGCTCCCGGCCGTCCGGGCCGTCCAGGCGTACGTCGGCGGGCAGCCGGAACTCCCAGCGGTAGCGGTCCTCGCCCAGGCGCATGAAGGTGGCGGGCCGGCTGGGACAGCAGATCTGGTCGACGCCTTCCCAGGTCCGCACCGGGCGGCTGGTGCGTACGTCGACGACCCGCCAGCTCTCCTCGAAGTGCAGGTCCTCCCATACGGCCCCGACGGCGTCGCGGGTGAGGCTGCCGGCGCCGTCGCAGCCGAGGACGGCGTCGGCCCACACGTGCTCGTCCTCCTCGCTGCCGTCGCGACGGAAGGTGACCCGGACCGGAGCCGTCCCGTCGCGGTCCTGCGTGACGGACACGACCTCCACCCCGCCCCTCAGCTCGCACTCAGGGCGGCGCGCCAGAGCGGCGCGCAGCAGGCGCTCCAGGTCCGGCTGGTCGAACATGCTGGTCTGGGGGAAGCCGTGGTGACCGTGCGGCGACCGCGCGAATTCGGCTATCACGCGGTGCCGGGCGTCCAGCAGGCGCAGCCCGCGCGCCGGGCGGGCGAGGGCGGCGAACTCCTCGTGGACGCCGACACTCTGCAGGATCCGGCGGACCTCGTCGTCCACGACGACTGCGCGCGGCAGGGGATAGACGTCCCGGTGGCGTTCGAGGACCAGGCTGGGCACTCCGTGCCGGGCGAGCAGGAGCGCGGCCGTGACTCCCACGGGTCCCGCGCCGATGACGACCACCGGTCTCCGGGATGCGGCGCTCACGTCGCGTCCGCCACGGCGGTCCGCTGCTCGCCCAGGTCGATGTGCCTGTCGGGGGTGGCGATGGTGGCGGTGACGAGGTCGCCGTCGCGCAGGTACAGGGGGTTCTTGGCCTGGCCGTTGAAGAACGCCTTCCACTTCAGCGCGGGCGGCAGCAGGGCGGCGATCTTCTCGACCGGCTTGGGCGGGGCCTTCAGGGCGGTGCCACCGGGCGTGCCGGTCAGCAGCAGGTCGCCCGGGGCGAGGGTCTGGAAGCGGGCGAGCAGGGTGAGCGCCTTCGCCGGTCGCACGATCATGTCGGCGAGGGTGCGGTCCTGGCGCGGTGCCCCGTTGACGTTCAGGCGCAGCCGCAGGTCGATCAGGCGGGCGAAGTCCTCGGGCTCCAGCAGGGCCAGGTACGGCCCCGTCGGCGTGAACGTCGGGTAGGACTTGCTCTCGTAGAACTGGGTCTTGGTCAGCTGGACGTCGCGGGCGCTGACGTCGTTGGTGAGGACGAGCCCGGCGACGTACGAAGGCAGGTCCCGCTCCTCCACGACGGTGCCCACGGGCAGCGGCGCGCCCATGACGAGGCCGAGTTCCACCTCGTAGTCGAGGAAGTTCACGTGCGCGGGGCGGACGATCGTCTCGTGCGGGCCGCTGACCGAGCCGGACGCCTTGCGGAAGAAGGTGGGCGGTATGTCGCCGGTGAAGCCCGAATCCTTGGCGTGGCTGCGGTAGTTGACCATCTGGGCCACCACCCGGCAGGGCGTGGTGACCGGGGGCAGCGCCACCAGGTCGGCGACGGGCGTGCCGCTCTCGCCGGAGGCGGCGGCCTCCCGCACGGCGGCCCGGTCGGCGATCAGTTCGGCGGTGGTGACCGCCTTGGTCTCGATGCGTACGGCGCGCTCGTCCCGGACGGCCCACCAGCCGTCGGGGGTGCGCAGGACGTTGGTGCTCATGAGTTCATCGCTTTCATCAGGCCCAGCAGGCGTGCGGGGTCGAGTTCGTTGTCGTCGCGCAGGGCCGTCATGACCTCGCGGAGCTTGGCGGGGGAGGGGTTGGTGCCCAGGAAGTCGCGGGTGACGGGCGGACCCCACTGCGCGAGGCCGCTCGCCGACATCGGTGCCCAGCCGGGTTCGAGGTCGCAGGAGAACAGGTCGCCGTCGGCGAAGTGCTCCAGCATGAAGCGGTCGGGGTCGCGCCAGTAGTCGAAGAGCTGGCTGCCCTGGATGTGCCGGCCGATGCCCCAGCTGCGCCGGTAGCCGCGCTCGGCCAGGTACTCCCCGCCCGCGGCGATCGCGTCGAGGTCGGTGACCTGGTAGGCGGAGTGGACGTAGCCGGTACCGGGGCCCAGGTGGAGGGCGAGGGTGTGGTGGTCCACGGGCAGGCTGCCCTGGTCGCAGCGGATGAACGCCATGGTCGGCCCGCGCCCGCGCTGCCCGTCCAGGAACAGGAAGTCGGACACGATCATCCCGAGGGTGTCCAGGTACCAGTCCAGGGTGCGGCTGAACGTCCGCGTCTCCAGCACCACATGACCCAGGCGCTGGATGCGGGACGGCTCGCGGGGCGGGCGCTGGGTGGCGTTCGTACGGCGACGCTCCGTGCCGGTGTTCAGGGGCAGCGGTGGCTGCTCGGGCAGTGCGGGCAGCGGTTCGGCGCAGTGCACCACCCGGACCGGGACGCCCGAGGGATCGAACAGCCCGACCGACCGACCGCCGCCGGGGACGTCGATGTCCCGGACGGTGTGTCCGACGGCCGCGGCCAGCCGGTCCACGTCGGCTCGCTCGGCCGCGCGGAACGCCGGCCCGAGGAAGCGGGAGGCGCGCCCACGCCGGATGACCATGCAGGGAGAGCCCGCGAACGTGCCGCGCAGCCACAGCTCGCGATCGGTGCGGGCGGCGATCGCGAAGCCGAAGTCACGGGCGAACACCTCGGCCCGGTCCAGGTCGGGCTTCTCGAACTCCAGCCAGGCCAGGTCCGCCACCTTGATCACGGGGTTCCGGGATCGTCCTGGGTGCTCGCCGCGCAGGGCGCCCTGCGCACTGTGGAGGTCTTGGTGGGGCGTCAGAGGACCGCCCTTGTCAACGGGGATGTGGGACATGGTGTCCTCCAGGCAACACTGCTGTAATGAGGAAATCATCAACTCTGCCGTTTCCCTCCGTCAATGGGTGCAGCGAAATAATTGAGGATCTCATCAGTAATGGCAGTGTCATCGTGGCGGCGGTTACACTGGGCGTATGCCGACGTCAGCCCCGCCCAAGAACCGCTTCGAGCGGCGCCGCGCCGAGACCCGTCAGGCGCTCGTCCGTGCGGCCCGGCAGATCCTCGCGGAGACCGGGGACACCAGCGCCAGCATCCAGGCCATCGCCGAGCGCGCCGATGTCGGTTTCGGGTCCTTCTACAACCACTTCGCGTCGAAGACGGAGCTGTTCGACGCGGCGGTGACGGACGCCCTGGAGGAGTTCGGGCAGGTCATCGACGCGCGCGTGGAAGGCATCGACGACCCGGCCGAGCTGGTCTCGGCCGGTTTCCGGCTCACCGCCCGGATGGCCGACTCCCACCCGGAACTGATGCGGATCCTGCGTGACCGCGGTCTGGCCCACATCCACTCCGACAGCGGCCTCTCCCCGCGCGCCCTGCGCGACCTGGAGATCGGCATCGCGTCGGGCCGCTTCACCTGCGGCGACGCGACCACCGCCCTGTCCGCCCTGGGGGGCACCCTGCTGTCCCTCGTGGCTCTGAGGCTGGGCCGTCCCGACCTCGACGGTGACGAGGCCGCCTCCGACCTGGCCGAGATGGTCCTGCGCATGCTCGGCCTCGCTCCGGACGACGCCCATGAGGTCACCCGGCGCCCGCTGCCCGGTCTCGCCTGACAACGTCCCGCACCTGGAGCGCGGCCGCCTGCGGTGCCACGCCGGCGGCGACGAGGAACGCGGTCGCCGCGGCCTCGCCCGTGGGGTCCGCCCACGGGTGCGCGGCGTTCTCCTCAGCCAGGGCCGGCATCAGTGCCTCCAGCGCGTGAGCGAGTACGGGTGCCGGAAGGTGGTCCGCGAAGACGTCTTCGCGCTGACCGCGTCGTAGGGTCGCGGCGGCCTCCTCGCGAGCCGGTGCCAGCGCGGCGCGGATCGCGTCCTCGCCCGGATGGCGCCGCCCCGCCAGCACCATCCGCGTCATCGCCTCGACCGGGTCGGCATCCGGGGCGCGGGCTGCGGCGAACGCCTGCCGGAGTTCATGGGCTGCTTCCCGCGTCAGGCCGGCGATCAGCGCCTGCCGGCCGGGGAAGTGTCCGTAGAGGGTGCGCCGGGCGACGCCGGCCGCCCGAGCGATGCTGTCGAGACTGGCTTCGGGGTCGTCCCGCAGTGTCCGCCGCGCGGTCGCGAGGATGCGTCCGCGGTGGGAGTGAGCGTCCCCGCGCTGCGGAGTACGGCCCAGGGGGCGGGTCGTCTGCATGGTTCTGTCTCTCCACGGTCGCCGGAAAGCCGTGGGCACCGGTGCTCCCTCACGCACCGGCGCCCACTCACCCCTGCCCAGGGTGGCTTGGTGTCCTGCTGACAGGCGTCAGGGGACGAGGATGAGGCGGATCGGGTCGCCGATCTTGTTCTCCAGACGGCTGACCGCGTCGGCCGCGTCCACCAGCGAGATGTGGTCCGTGATGGAGGGGGCCAGGTCCAGGCGGCCGGCCGCGGTCAGCCGTACCAGCTCGGAGACGGACTCGGGGCTGCCGCCGTAGTGGCCACGGACCTGCTTGCACAGGTAGTTGAAGGTCAGGCCCTCGGTGATGGTGAGCGGCCTGGGCGTGATGCCCACCAGGATGAGGGAGCCGCCCAGGCCGAGGACGGAGGCGGCCTGCTCGCGGACGGCGGGGACTCCGGCGCAGTCGAAGGCGAAGTCCAGGCCCCGTCCTTCGGTGGCCGCGCGGACCTGGTCGGCGAAGTCGGGGGCGGCCGGGTCCAGGGCGTGGTCCGCGCCGAAGGCCAGGGCGCGCTCGCGGGCGCCGGGCAGCGGGTCGACGGCGATGATCGGGGCGGCGCCGACCAGGCGGGCGAGGCGTACGTTGTGGGCGCCGACGCCGCCCACGCCCCAGACGCCGACGGACTGGGCGGGACGGACGCCCGCGGTGGTGACGACGGCGGCGTAGGGGGTGGAGACCGCGTCGGGGATGATCGCGGCCTGGTCGAAGGGGAGGCTGTCGGGGATGGGGATGAGGGTGTCCTCGCGGGCGATCACGTACTCGGCCCAGCCGCCGTCGTAGTCGATGCCGGCGGTGAGCATCTGGGTGCAGGGGCGGCGGCGCACGCATCCTGCGCACGTGCCGCAGGTCTTGCCGGCCTCCAGGGTGACGCGGGTGCCGACGGGCAGGCCGCGCTTGAGGTCGGGGCCGAGCGTGTGGACCACACCGGAGACCTCGTGGCCGACGGTGACGGTGTCGGAGGTGGCGAACAGCGGGACGAGGGAGCCGTCGATCAGGTGGACGTCGGAGAGGCAGACGCCTGCGGCCTTGACCTCGATGAGGACCTCGCCCGGGCCCGGTACGGGGATCGGGACCTCTTCCACCGCGAACTTCTTGCTGTCGAGGTGGAAGCGTCCGGCGAGCATGGTGTCCATGAGGATCTGCTTTCTGTGAGCGGCACCGCCCGACGGTTCGGGACATGGGTGCCATGTGGTGTCTGAACGGCGTGTGGTGGCCGGGAGGCGTGCGGGGAGTGGCAGGACGGGGCCGCACGCCTCCCGGCGTCCGGGGGGGGGGATCAGGCGAAGACGTCCTGCTGGTAGCGCTCGTCCGCTTCGAGCCGGGCGAGCCACTGCTGGGCGGTCTCGTCGTCGCTCCCGGTCTTCTGGCGGTGGATGGCGGCCAGTGCCTCGCGGACGGCCGGCGCCATACGGCGTCCGTCACCGCAGACGTAGACGTACGCGCCGTCCTCGATGGCCTGCCACACCGTGTCGGCGGCATGGGCGATGGCGTTCTGCACGAAGCGGGCCGGGTGGCCGGTCACGGCGGAGAAGGCGGTGTGGACCTGCGCGATCCCGGCCTGCTCCCAGTCCTGCATCTCCTGGCGGTAGAAGTAGTCGTGCTCCGGGTGGCGGCAGCCGACGAAGACCTGCGACAGGCCGACCTGCGTGCCGTTCGCGTGCTGCCAGGCCCGCTCCTCCAGGAATCCGCGCAGCGGCGCGATGCCGGTGCCGGGGCCGATGAGGATCAGCGGCGTGGCGGGGTCGGCGGGCGGGGCGAAGGTCGGGGAGGGCACGCGGACGTAGCCGTAGACGACGTCCCCGGGCTCGAGGCCGGCGATGTAGGAGGAGCAGGTGCCGCGGTACTGGCCGTCGCCGGACAGGGCCGGGCCCTCCAGCAGGCCGACGGTCAGGCGCACGTGGCGCGGGTCGGCCGACGGGGCCGAGGAGATGGAGTAGAAGCGGGGACGGATCGGCCCCGTCATCTCCAGGAAGACCGCCAGCGGGAGCTCGATCGCGGGGAAGCGCTCCAGCAGGCCCAGCACCGAGACCCGCTTGCCGAGGATCTCCTTGCTGTAGCGCTCCTCGGCCTCCTCCGTGTCGGCGGTGTACGCCTGGAGCTGTGGCCGGGTCCATGGGCACTGGGTGTGCTCGGCCAGGGCCTGGATCTGGGAGCGGGTGGCCACGTCCTGCAGTTCCAGGAACTCGGTGAGCAGGATGCCGGCGGTGACGGGGACGCCGACCGGCAGATGGGTGCGGCCGCCGCCGGGCTGGTCGAGCCGGAGCACCTGGTCGTAGTCGACACCGAGCCGCCTCAGCGCGCGCTCCACCAGGGCGAGTTCGTTCTTGGCGAAGACCGCCAGATGGTTGCCGGTGTCGTAGGTGACGCCGTCGGGCAGCTCGAAGGTGATGGACTTCGCGGCCGGGCGCGGCGGCTCGATGCTGAAGTCCCACAGGCCGGTCGCATCCGCCACGAGCTCCTCGTTGGCCACCACCGTGAGCGGGTACGCCTGCTCGGAGACGATGGCGGGGCGCACGTCGGACTCGGTGAGCAGCTGGACCTGGTAGCGCGGGCCGCTCGCCTCGGAGGTGTCGGCGGCGTACTCCTCGGCCAGGGTCGCCCACAGGGTGTCCAGCCAACGGGTGGCCATGCCGTCGAAGTCACCGGCCGCGTCCGCGATGCCACGCTCGACCACCGGGGTGGCTCCGGCGGCCAGCAGACCTTCCTCGATCCGCTTGGGGAACGCCTGGTAGGTCGCCACCCACTGGGTGTTGCCGGCGCCCAGCAGCGCGAACCGCACGTTCGACAGCGCACCCTCCGGCAGACCGGCGGCGAGCAGGTCGTCGAAACGCTGGGCGCTGTCGGGCGCCTTGCCGTTGTAGCTGGCGGCGACGACGGCGAGGAGGCCCTCGGTGGGCAGGTTGTCGCCCAGCTCGTCCAGGCTCACCAGCGTCGTGCCGAACCCGGAGCGCTCACCGCGGTCGGCGATGGTACGCGCCAGGTCCTCGCAGGAACCGAGGCTGGAGCCGTAGGCGACGGTCAGGTTCACGCCGACGCCGCTGACCGCTGTCTGCGCCCGTGTGTCGCCGGTCTGCAGGTCCGCGGCGCCGAAGACGGTCCGCTGGTGCTCCTGGCGCTTGCGGACGACCAGCTGGAAGTCGCCGGGCTTGCGCGTCAGCGCCTCGCGGACGTCCATCTTGTAGTCGGTGGTGTCGGAGAACCTGAACTTCTGCAGCACCATCGCCAGTGCCAGGCGGGCCTCGGTCAGCGCGAACTGGCGGCCGATGCAGGCGCGTACGCCGTTGCCGAACGGCTTGTAGGCGTGCGGGTGCTGTTCCACACGGTTCTCCGGCAGCCACCGGTCGATGTCGAACTCGTCCGGCCGGTCCCACGCCTTGGAGTGGGAGTGCAGCGCGCCCATGAGGATGTTGGCCCTGGTCCCCTTCTTCAGCTCGTACCGGTCGCCGATGACGGTGTCGTCGAGGGGCGCCTTGGCGATCAGCGGAATGGGAGCCCACAGGCGGAGGGTCTCCTCCAGGACCCGCGGGATGACGTCCAGCTGCATGATCGTGTCGTAGTCCGGGACCGTGTCACCGGGCAGCAGGCGGTCGACCTCGGCGTACGCCTGTGCCAGGACGTGCGGGTTGCGCATCAGCGAGTAGGTGGCGAACGACAGCAGGCCGCTGGTGGTCTCGTGCCCGGCGATCAGGAAGGTCACCACCTGGTCGCGGACGTTGTCGTCGGCCAGCAGCTTGCCGGTCTCCGGGTCGGTGGCCTCCAGCATCAGGCCGAGCAGGTCCTCCTCGTCGGTGCCCTTCCCCTCACGGCGCTCCTTGATCACGTTCTCGACCAGGTCGCGCATCAGCTGGATGTTCTCGCGGTACTTCCTGTCGTCCGCCTTGCGCAGTTTGGTCATCATCGGCAGCTCCTGGGAGCGCCGCATCGACTCGATCAGCGCCTCCAGCAGGGAGTTGAGAAAGGGGTGCAGCTCCTCTTCGTCGAACGACTGGAAGCGGTAGCCGAAACCGGACAGGGCGATGGTGTCCAGGGTGAGCCGGGTGTAGTCGTCGGTGATGGCGACCGGCTGACCTTCCCGGCTCTCCCACTTGCCGACCAGGTTCTGGGCGATCTCCAGCATCTGCCCGAAGTAGGTCTTCATGGCCCGCTGGCTGAAGGCCGGCAGGAGGATCCGGTGGGCCATGGCCCATTCCTCTTCGTGCTGGTGGGCCGTGAACAGGCCCGCGCCCGTGTAGTCCCGCACATGGCTCAGCGGCGTCTTCTCGATCTGCTTGAAGAACCGGGTCTCGTCGCAGACCTCGGCCACCAGGTCCGGGTCGTAGACGAAGACCTGCTCGATGCCGGCGATGTCCATGCCGTAGATGCCTTCGGGGAACCGCTTGGACAGCTCGTTGAAGTACTCCACCGGGTTGGTGTCGGGGATCTGCGGAGTGTGGCCGAGCAGGGGAATGCCGCGCGGGGACCGGATGGGACGGAGGTCGTTCGCCGAGTGCGTGGTCATGACTTGCTCCTCTGCGTGGAGGGGGTGGAGGGGATGGGCAAGGGCGCGGTGCGCTGGTCGATGCCGTGGCGCCGCACAGAAACATACGACGTATGGAATTAGTACCGTACGTCGTATGGAAACTCGGCGCAAGTCCCGCCCTCTCGATCGGCTCCCGCGGTGGAGGTCATTTCCGTACGGCGTACGAAACTGGTACCGTACGAGGTATGGAAAAAAAGGTGAGGCGTCCCCCTCGGGGAACGAGGAAGAGGGACGTGCCTCTGACCGAGGCCGGGATCCATGCCGCCGCCCTGCGGCTCATCGACGAGGACGGGGTCGAGGCGCTCACCATGCGCAAGCTCGCCACCGTGCTCGATGCGAACCCGATGTCGCTGTACCACCACGTGCCGAACAAGGAAGCCGTGCTGCGCGGCGTGGCGCGAATGGTCGGCGCCGAGTTCCGCACCGTGACGCTGCAGGACGCTCCCTGGCAGGAGCGCATCCGCCTGCTCGCCACGGATTTCCGGACGCTGGCGCACCGTCACCCGAAACTGATGGCCTATTCGTTCGGGCAGCCCGACTTCATCCAGCCCGACGACCCGTTCTGGACCGCGCTCACCGCGATCGTGGCCGCAGCGGGCGTGCCACAGTCGGAGGTTCCCGAGATCGCCGCTCTCATGGTCGCCGTCGTCATCGGTGTCCTCGGCGCCGAACTCAACGGCTCGCTCCAGCAATGGACGAGCCTCCAGTCCCCCGGAGCCGCCGCCGGCGCGGACGGGACCACGGTCGCAGACCGTGCGGGCTCTGATCAGGACCGCATGTTCCGGCTGGTGATGGACACGCTCATCACCGGCCTGGAGGGCCGGCTCGCCGCTCGTCGTGACGGCCAGGGCGCCGGCCGCTGAGTCGGTGGTTCCAGGGCGTTGCGGCCTGGGCCCGTCCGTCTTGGGGCGAGTCCGGGCCGCAACCCGCCGAGACGCACGGGGAGCACCCCATCCCCCTCCGGAAGGACCGTCCCGATGCGGCCGCGGCCGGCGCGTGATGCGTTGCGGCTGGGCCGGGCGAGCGACCTGTGGCCAAGACGGCGCTCAGTGTCCTCGTGGCGACGGGCCGTGCCGAGTCCGATCCTGCTGGCCGCCGGCCGAGCCGACCTGGTGGTGCACAGCGTCGGCGGATCCACCTGCGCGCTCTACGGACACAGCCCGCCCTGCGCCGCCCGCGCCCGAGCACCGGCCGCTGTCGTGCTCGGTAGGGCCGCGAGCGGCGCGGTGGGGCCGGCGACCGCCGCCGCCACAAACAGCACGGTCGTCCGGTGCGCTGCGGCAGCGGTCCTCGCCGCTGCGCACCGGCTCGTGTGCGAGGCCACCCGGATCGGCCCTCCGGACCACGCCGTCCTCACGTTCGTCGCCGCGGGCTGCGCCTTGTCTCCGCAGCATTGCGCCGACATCCCCGGCCATCTCGGGCTCGCCCTCGCCGCCGCGTGTTCGCCTGGCGGTGTGCAGGGCCCGGGTCTCGGACGACCGCGGGAACCGAGACGTCTGGCGGCGGCCAGGACCCTGGACGCCGCCGTGCGGCTCGCCCGCACCCAGGACGACGACCCCGCCCATGCCTCGGCCTGCCGAACCGCCGACACGGCAGCAGCCGAAGCCGGGCGCACCCTGCCGCTGACAGCCGTCCGCTCGCCCGAGGGCGAGGCCCTGATGCTGCCGCTGGTCCACGCCGCCTCCGGCCGTGTCGGACCGGGCCCTCGGCACCCTCACCGGCTGCGCGCTAGGACTGCTCGGTCGCCGTCCTGATCACCGACCGCCGCGCCGTGACCGCATCGAGACCGCCCTGGTGGCGGTGAACGCCTCCCGGGCGGCCGCGGCACGGTTGACGGACCTGACGCCCAGCCGAACTCGCCGATCCTGCTCCCGCCCGTCGCCGTCCGGCGAGCGCCTTGGCCCGGTTGCGCCGAGCCGCCGGGTGCCGGCCCGCCTGACGGCGTCACTCGTCGCAGGACGGCCGTCAGCGCAAGGGCGAGTCGACGGTGGGCGTGAGCAGGGTCTCGTCGAGGCCGACGATCTGGCCGATGTCGAAGCCCTCCATGTCCGCACGGAACTCAGGACTCGACAGGTACGCCTCCAGTCGCTCCCGCACGTCGTCGGCGTCCCGGTAGGAAACGAGGGCGTAGAGCCGGGGAGTCCCGCTTCCGGGCGCCGCGGGCTCCGTCCAGACGCCGTGTGTGGTGATCCGGTGCTTGGCCATGCCGGGAATGTGCCGGGCCCAGATCTTCTCGTAGGCGGAGAGTGCGTCGGGGCTGCGCAGGGTGTAGACGCGAAGCTGGTACTGGGGCATGACACTTGTTCCTTTTCTTCCGAGTTCTGAGCGTGGACGGTCGGCGGTCAACCTTGGGGGAGGAGGTGCGCCAGTTCGGCATCCCAGTCGATGTGTCCGGACTCGGTACCCCGGGGCACCAGAGCCTCCGTGTCCTGAAGGAAGCACGTGATGTCCTGAACGGGGACCTCGAGCAAGGCGGTGCCTGCGCAAGACCCGAGGGCGATGTGGATCGACTGGTCACCCCGCCCCGTGGCCGACCAGATCCGGACGTCCGCGTAGCCTGCGGAACCCTCCAGGCCATCAGTCAGGAGATCCCGCCCCAGGACCCATTCGACCGGCTCGTCACCGTCGGCGAAGAAGACGGCACGGACGACATAGGGGTCGGTGGGCTCATACCGAAGACGTACGCACAGTGGTAGTGAGCAGGCGTACGAGACGACCAGTTGCACGTCGATCCGCCGCTCCACCGGCTTCGAGGATTTCTTCATCGACTTCCGCTCCTGTGCGTGGCTCGGTGGCGTCTCACGCCCGGCGTGCGGCGAAGACACAGGGCGGGCGGAGGTGGTACGGCAGGGCGCGGGCGACGGACGGCACCGGCGGACCGCACGGTGAGCGGCGCGGCACTCACTCGGCCGGCGGCCGGGGACGCCGACTCCCGCCGGGCGGGTCCCTGCCGTCGGCAGGGAACGGGCCGAGGGGAACTGCTGGGGCTCACGGCCTCGAGCGGTCCCGCTTTCACCGGTCGTCGCGGCTCGGGGCGCGGTACTCCCCGCGCCGGCCGTCGTGCTCGCAGCGGTTTCCGTCGTGCCGGTACGCCCTGTCCGACGTCCCGCCGTGTCCCTCGCTCTCCCAGCGGTAGAAGTGACCGTCGCGGTAGGAGAGCCCGTCGCAGTCGTGCCGGGGCGAGTCGGTGCCGGGGGCCTGGTGCCAGCCGCGGACTACGTCGCAGGAGTAGCCCCGCTCGAGCAGGTAGCCGACGCCGTGGTCCCAGCCGTGATCAGCGGCGGCGCCCCTGTCGGACGGCCGCTGGACGTGGGCGGACGCAAGGGGGGCGGCCGATGCGGTGCCCCCGGCACCGAGGACGGCGGCACCCGCGACCGCGACGGAGGAGACGGTGAGGGCGAGGTGCTTCGTGAGCTTCTTCATGATCTTTCCTTTCCGAGGGCGCGATCTGCGCCGACGGCGGTTCGGTCAGGCGATGTGTGGCGCCCGGCGTGGCCCGGACGAGCAGTTCCATACGTCGTACGGAACTGTCCCTCCAGTATTACCATACGTCGTATGGAAACGTCGAAGTGATGAAGGCGACGAAGGCGAACCTGCGCAGGAGTGCCACACCCATCCACAGGTTTCTGGCCGAGTTGCCTCTTGCCGCCCCTTCGGCCCGCGGAGTTGCGTTGGCGCGGCCTCGACATGGGGGCGGCGGTTCCGTGAGCCGAGTCAGCGGATGAAGGGGGGCGGGGCCCAGCACCCCCGCCGTCGGTGAGGACTTCGACACCTCCCGGCCCACGTCAATGGCGAGGAGCCTTCCGGAGCCAAGGAGGCGGCCCGGCACCTGACGACGAAGGCGTCGTCCCCCCTCTGGGCGACCCGCTCGCCGCGCTTGTGGCGGCCGGATTCCAGGCGGTCAATCGGGCCGGTCGTCGGACCGGTCGGCGTTCTCGGGGCTGTCGTCCGCCCTCATCGGCATCCTCAGCGGCCGACCGCCGCGATGAGCCCAGATGTCACCGAGGACGACCTGGATGATGCCGGTGACGGGAATCGCCAGCAGGGCCCCGAGGATCCCGGCGACTTCGGCCGCGATCAGGACGGCCAGCAGCACGGTGAGGGGGTTGAGTTTCACCGTCCGGGACAGGATGACCGGTTGCAGGAGGTGGTTCTCGGCCTGCTGGTAGACGATGAAGAACACGATGGCTCCGATGCCGGCCGGCAGGGAGTGGACGAACGCCACCGTGGAGGCGACGACAGCCCCTATGGTGGCCCCCACCAGGGGAATGAGGTCGGTCACGGCGACGAAGAGGGCCAGCAGGCCGGCGAACGGCACTCCGGAAACGAGGAGCACGACGTAGGTCAGGACCCCGCAGATGACGCTGATCAACAGGTTTCCGGTCAGGTAGCCGTTGACGGTACGGGCGCACGCGGCTCCGACTCGGCGTATGCGGTCCGCAGGCGCCTCGTCCACGAGGGCCAGAGACCGGTCCATGGCCCTGGGGCCCTCCAGCACCATCAGATAGGCCAGGACGAAGATGGTGAGAGCGCCTGTCGCGGTGCTCGCGGCACCGCGGATGAACTTCAAGGCGGGCGTGCTCAGTCCGGTGGCGAACGCGCGGATCTGGGCCTCATGGCGCTGGACGTACCGCAGAGCGTGCGTCCGCTGCAGCAGGTCACCGACTGGCCCGTGGCCGGCCCGGGCCTCCCTGATCATCGCGGGCAGACGGCCGGCGAACCGGCTTCCCTCCTGAGCCAGGGGGATGACGAACAGGGCGACCACCGCGCCGACGGCCGCGGCCGCGGCCAGGAAGACGAGCAAGGTGGCCACCGACCGTCGGCACCGCGGCACCCGACGCTGCAGCGCCTCGACTCCCGGATGGAGGGAGACGGCCAAGAACAATGCGATGACCGCCCAGATCAGGACCCGGCGAGCTTGCACCACCAGCTCGAGTACGACGTAGGTGGCGAGTACCAGACCGATGGTGGCGAGGATGGTTCGCACCGGAACCGGACGCGTCGCCATGGGCACTGGGTGCCCAGCCCCCCTCACGCGAAACGAGGAGACCTCTTTCCCGGCGGGCCGTGATCTCCCTGCGCTGTCGCACTTGCCGGCTCTGACACGGCTGCGACAACCGGTCCGGGGCGCGGTGGACCTTCACGACGGTGGCGGGACGGCCCCGCACGTCCCGGATGCGGCCGCTCGGGCCGGACTGCAAGCTGGTGCCGTAGTCCGTAACCGTCGAAGGAAGGGTCATGGTGGCGGTGGCCGCAGGCGCGAGAGCGGGAGTGCCGGCCCGGTGGAGGATGCCGCCGTCAGCCGCGGACGGGGCAGCGGCAGTCCTGCTGCCGCCGACGACGTGCGCATGGCTGATGCATGCGGCTTGTCGGTTCGTGCCGTGACCGAGAAGGCGTCGCGACCGGTGACCGGGGCGCGGCGTCCCTGGCTGATCGTGAATCCGCGTTCGGGGGGAGGGAAGGCGAGCCGGTTCCGGATCGCGGAACGCGCCCGTGCGCTGGGAGTTCAGGTCTTCCTGCTCGATCATTCCCTCCCGCAGGACGTGGCGACTGTCGCGCGCCGGGCGGTGGACGACGGTGCGGATCTGCTGGGGGTGGCCGGCGGAGACGGCACGCAGGCACTTGTCGCCGCGGTGGCCGCGCAGAGCGACCTGCCTTTCCTGGTCGTTCCGGCCGGTACCCGCAACCACTTCGCGGCGGACCTCGGCCTGGACCGTGCGGACCCTTCGGCCGCGCTGGAGGCGCTCACGGACGGCGTCGAGCTGCGCGTCGATCTCGGGTACGCGGGCGAGCGGGCGTTCGTCAACAACGTGTCGTTCGGAGCGTATGCGGCGCTGGTGCAGGATCCGGCCTATCGGGAGGACAAGATCGGCACGATGGTACGGATCCTTCCGGAGTTCCTGGCCCGCCACGCGGGTCCGGAGCTGGCGGTGCGCGCGGGGCTGCTCACCGTGGACCGGCCGGACGCCGTGCTGGTGAGCAACAACCCCTATCAGGTCGACGACCCGGCCGGGCTCGGCAGGCGTGCACAGCTCGACTCGGGCCTGCTGGGGGTACTGGCCGCCAGGGCGGAGACGCCCGCCGAAACGGCCGCCCGACTGCGAAGCGGGCGGATGCACGGGCTGACCCGTCTCGCGACACCCGACGACGTCTTCGTCCACGCCGACGCCCCGGTCGTCCCCGTCGGGCTGGACGGCGAAGCCGTGACCCTGCGGACTCCCGTGCGGTGCCGGATCAGCCCTCGGGCCCTGCGGGTATGGGTTCCCCGTCATCGGCCGGGCGCCGTGCCCACCGGTCGGCAGCCGCCGGGACGGGCCGTCGCCCAGCGGGCGGCCTCACTTGTCGAGCGTCTCTCATGGCCGTCACGGCGTCTGCCCGACGGATGATCACGCCGTCGCCGTCGCCGTCGCCGTCGCCGTCGCCGTCGTGGCGAGCGTGTGATGCGCCCGGTCGGCCGACGAGCGGTTCGTCGGCAGTGGCTGCAAGGCTTCGTCGCGAGGGACGAGCCCCCGTTGTCGCGAGTCGGCGAGGTAGCCCCGCGCGGTGCCCGGGCCGAGGTCCGAGGCCCATCGGTCGGCCGGGCCGGGCAGTGCGGCCTGCAGGGCCGTCCGCGCCTCGGTGATCAGCCCTTCCAGCCGGTTCTCGCCGACGGCGGAGTCGTGATCGGCGGAGGCATGGGGTGGCTCCGTCCGATCCCGCCGGCTTCGCCGATCAGTGCTGGGGGTGTGGACGTGCGCGGAACAGGGGGCGCCGCCGGGCGTCTGTGCCGGGAGCGAGGTGGCCGATCTCGACGCGTGTCCTGATGGCGCGGACCACCTCGGTCAGGCCCAGAACCATGGCCATGACGCCCACGACCAAGGTGAGTGTCGCGATCGAGGCGAACGGCATGATGATCATCACGATGCCGGCCATCGCGCCGATGATCCCGAAGGCCACGTGCCAGCCGCGCGCCGGCATGCCCGGGGCGGAGGCCGCCGCGGCCGTCTCCGTGATGCCGCGCAGCAGCCAGCTGAAGCCGATCCACAGGGCGAGCAGGAAAATCGACTCCAGGGTGCCCCGGAAGCAGATCAGTCCCAGCAGTATGGAGGCCGCGCCGGTGATGAAGTGCAGGACGCGAAGATGCCGGGGAACGTGGGTGCCGAAGGCGGCGGCGAGTTGGAAGACACCGGTGGCCGACAGGTAGACGCCGAACAGGATGCCGATGACACGGAGTGTCTCGCCCGGCCAGACCAGGGCGATGACGCCCAGGGCGATGGTGGCGAGGCCCATGGTGAGCAGAAGCTGCCAGCCCACGTTCGCCAGTGCGGCCATGCCTTCAGCCATGGGGCCTTCTCGTGGTTCGGTGCCGCGTGAGGGAGCCGGGCCGGGGGTATCGGAAGGAGCTGTCATGGCACCTGCCTCCTTCTGGGAACAACAGCGCCGTCATGGGTCTTCTGTGTCCATCGTCGCCCGATCAGTCTCATGTCGCTCGGTGGAAAGGGCGGCGGTCCGTGGCGTCCGGGGTGTTCCACGAGCAAGCTCCTCCGGTCTGCTCACCGGCACGTGCCCTGTCGAGGGCCGACACGTCGGTACTCACGCCCAGGGAGTGATGACGGCGCGTCCTCGGATCTTGCCGTCGCGCAGGAGCTGATAGGCGGCGTCGGCGCGCTTGGAAAGCCCGCACAGCAATCCTTCCTGTGTCGCGTCAGTCGCGGATGCCGTCGATGTCGACCAGGACGTGGCGCGGGCCGCGGAAGATCTGGTTGTGCCGGTACGGCGGCGGGTCCTCGACGAGCCGCGGATTCTCCACGCGCCGGAGAAACTCGTTGACCGCGATTTGGACCTCGAGCCGTGCGAGCGGTGCGCCGAAGCAGAAGTGGATGCCCTGGCTGAAGCCGAGGTGCTGGTTGTCGCGGCGTTCGAGGTCGAGTTCGTCGGGGTCGGTGAACCGTTCGGGGTCGCGGTTCGCCGAGCCGTACGCCAGGAAGATCGGCGCCCCCTTCGGAATGGTGGTGCCGGCGATGTCGATGTCTTCCACGGCGGAGCGGGTGTGCCAGAACTGGACCGACGACTCGAAGCGCAGCAGCTCCTCCACCGCGGACACGATGAGCTCGGGCCGGCGGCGCAGCTTCTCGAGCGCATCGGGGTGGCGCAGCAGGGTGAGCACGCTGTGGGCGATGAGGTTGACCGTGGTTTCGTGTCCCGCGAAGATCAGGAGCAGGGCGTTGCTCGCGAGTACGCCCCTGGACATCCGTCCCTCCGGGCCGTCCTCGTTCACCATCGCCGAGAGCATGCCCGGGCCCGGCTGCTGGGCGTACCTGTCGAGGAGTTCGGCTGCGAACTGCCCGAACTCCTGCACGGCCTGCCGCCCCCCGGCCTGCCGGCTCTGGATCTCCTCGGATGCGGCCTCGGGGCCGAAGTCCAAAGCGTCCAGGGCGGTCTCGATCCAGTGGTGGAACCGTCGTTCGTCCTCCACCGGCACGCCCAGGACCTTGCAGATCACCGTGACCGGCAGGGGATAGGCGAAGTCGTCGACAGCGTCGATCCGGTTCCTGCCCTTCATGTTGTCCAGGAGGCCGTCGACGATGCGGCGGATGTCGGGCTCCAGGTCGGATATCAGGTGAGGCGCGTGGGGCGGGCCGACGAAATGCGGCATCATCATCCGGCGATCCCGATCGTGTTCGGGCGGATCGCAGGTGATGATGTTCGGCTCGGTCAGTGCCTGCCTGATCGGCTCGGCCACCGGCTCCGCCGAGTCCTCTGCCCGGGCCGCGGCCGGGGCGGGACACTTCCACGGATCCGAACTGACCCGGGGGTCGTGGAGCAGCGCGACGATCTCCCGGTAGGTGCTGACGACATAGGTGCCGTCCGGCTGCCGCGCCACCGGTGTCTTGCGCAGTTCCTCGTAGAACGGGTACGGGTTGGCGCGGTTGGCGTAGCGGAGGGCCTGCTGCCAGGGGGTTTCCTCGACCACGAGGCTCCCCTCCTTCTTCCTGTCGGTGCTGTCCGCCTGCACGGCTCGATCCGGCGGGCGCGTCAGTGACGGCGCGGCCGGAACTCGGCCGTCCGCTCGCTCGGGGCATGGCCGGTCAGGACGACGTCGGGGACCGCCGTCGGGACCCGTGGGTCCGGAAACTCGGCCGGCATCGGCTTCATGTCGGCCGGCTGGTCCCAGCCCGGCGGCGGGGGCGGGAACGGACCGGACTGCTCGATCAGCTTCCCGTAGTACTCCAGCCACTTGCCGTGATCGAAGGTGACGGCGGCGACGATGCGGCCCCGGTGACCGTAGGCGGCAGCGAAACGGCGCTCCTCGACCGATCCTTGGGTGAAGACGATCTCGTCACCGAAAGGCGGCACGCCGACGGACTTGATGTTCACGCCGAACTGACCGGACCAGAAGCCGGGCAGCAGCAGATGCGGGCGGTAGTGGGGCTCCAGGTTCACCATGTTGTGCGCCGCGACCTCGGCGCCGAAGACGGCGTTGTCCCAGTGCTCCATCGCCAGGAACTGGTACTCGTAGAGCACATGCGGCGCACGCGCCACGTCACCTGCCACGTAGATGCTGTCGGTGACCACACCGTTGATGTCGAAGGCACGACCACCGGCGTCGCACCCGACGCCCCAGAAACCGGCCGCCAGCCCGGAGCCCTCCAGCCATTCCACGTTGCGGATCGACCCCAGCGAGGCCACCACCACATCGGCGTCCACGGTGGCACCGTCCGAGAGCCGAGCACGCCGCACGTGCCCGCCGGAGTCGCCCTCCAGTGACGACACCCCCAGCCCGCAGCGCAGGTCCACGCCGTGATCGCGCTGCATTTTCGCGGCGATCTCCCCGATCACCCCGCCCAGCGCGCCGACCAGCGGCGCCGAACCCCGCTCGACGACGGTCACCGGGATGCCCAGTTCGCGGCAGACGGAGGCCACTTCCGAGCCGATGAACCCGGCGCCGATGACCAGGACCCGCGACGGCGACTCGGCCAGCGCCTTCTGCAGCTGGGCGGCATCATCACGCGAGCGAATCGTGTGGACCCCGCCCAGGGCGGCCTCGTCCGGGTTCGGCCACTGTCGCGCCCGGGTCCCCGTGGCGATGAGCAACCGGTCGTACGGGACGTGCTCGCCGTCGGCCAGGCGCACCTGCTTGGCGACCCGGTCCAGCCCGATGGCGGCCACCCCGAGCCGCCACTGCGCATCCACTTCTCGCAGGCGCGGCAGCTTGGTGTGGTCGGCCGGCACCCAGCCCTTGAGCACCTGCTTGGACAGCGGAGGACGGTCGTAAGGCTCGTACGGCTCGTCCCCGATGATGGTCAGGGAACCGGTGAAGCCCTCCTCCCGCAAGGTTTCCGCGGCCCGCAGCCCGGCCAGAGAGGCACCCACGACGACGATCCGGCCGTTGGCCCTGAACTCGCGCACCAGCTCCGCGACCGTTGCCCGCAACGTCATGACGTCGCGCTCCCGTCCGCGCCGTCCGAGCGGTCGATCACGATCGCCTGTACCGGGCACGCCGCGGCGGCTCGCTCGACCTGCAGGCGCCGCTCGTCATCGGGGTTCGGCTCGTAGGTGAGCGCCTCCTGGCCAGTCAACCTGAAGACGTCGTGAGCCAGGTACACGCATTGCGCATATCCCTGGCATCGATTCAAGTCCACGACGATCCGCATGAGCAGACTCCTTCCGCTCTGCCTTCCGCCCCGCGGGGTCATCGACGTGGTCCTGCGGCCGTGGAGCGGTTCTCGAGGCCCCTGTCAGGCGACTCGGCCGAATGTCTCACCTGTCACCCCGGCCGAGGCCCTGGCTGCGCAGCTTGCATGTCCAGTGGCTGAGAGCGTCCCGGGCCGAAGGGCCGGGTACGGCATCCGAATGGCGTCGGCGTCTGTTGGGCCTAGAAAAATAGTCGTCCCGCCCGACGACGTCCGCAAACCCGCCGATGCGGAGAACAGGCTGCCTCAAGGCGGTTGAGGCTCTTGGACCATCGATCGGTTCACGCAGGTCAGGGGCTTGCGCAAGGCCTGTCCGCAACAAAGCGGCCGTTGCGATCACGAGCGTTGGGGGAGACACCCCGGCCTCCCGTCGACCGGACCCGGCGGTGGCTGGTGTCCGTGGCGGGCACAGGCTCCCTGTCCCGGGGGGGACTGGGGACGACGGCAGACGGCACGTCGTGTTCACGCCGCAGCGGGAAGGGGCCGCCGGGCGAGGTCACGGGCCTCGTCCGCGCAGAGGCCGAGCATGTGCAGGAGCATCTCGGCCATTTTCCCGGCTGCATGGTCCCTGTCGGCCTCGGGCTGACAGATCCACAGCTGCAGGAGCGCCAGCAGGCTGCCGTTCAGCGCGGTCAGGGCGATCACCGGGTCGATCACGGTGAAGCGGCCGGAAGCCATGCCCTGCTCCACGTCGCGCCTCGCGCGCGGAGCCAGTCCGCGGCCGGCGCATATGCGGCCGAGGTCGCTGTGGCAGAGAATCCGCATGATCTCCGGGTGTGAGTCGGCCATGCGTGCGCTGAGCCGCACACCGTCGGCGAGGCGCTCGGCGGGGTCGTCGACGCCGTACAGATGTCGGTCGACGGCTCGGGCGAACTCCTCCAGGGCATCGGCCACGGCCGCGTCGAACAGGTCCGGCTTGCACGTGAAGTGGTTGTAGAACGAGCCGAAGCCGACGTCGGCGAGCTCCGCGATGGTCCGGATGCTGGCGCTCGTATCGCCCGAATCGGCCAGAAGCTGCCGCGCGGCGCGGACGAGCGCCTGCCGGGTCTCGGCCCGACGGCGTTCGAATCGATTCCTGGGTGAGGCTGACATCGGCATACACCGCAGACAAGGTCACCAGTTCTGATGAATTCATCATCGCGCTGTTGGTGCGGATTGTCCACCCGGCCTCCCCTCGTCACACTGTGCGGGCCATATGTGATTGAACAATCAGTTCTGGTGGTCTTGACGATGAAGCGGTCGTATCTGATTATTTCATCAGAAATGGACAAAATGCGGTGTAGTGCTGGCGGAGGCGGGCGGTGGCGCCCACTTGCCGGCACCTCCTCACCTCCGCACCGAAAGGGATCGACCACGATGACGCATAGCGACCACACGCCACTGGCCAGGCCGGTGCGCCCCGGCGAGATACCGGACGCGGCGATAGCGATGATCGATGTGGACGGGACGGTGGCGGCGTGGACGCAGGCCGCTGAGCAACTCGTCGGGTACCCGGCCGCGGAAGTGGTGGGCCGGTCCGCCGCGCACGTGCTGCCGCCCCCCGAGGAGGCCCGAAGGGCTTCGCTGTTCGCCGAGCAGTGCCGTGCCCGCAATGGCTGGTCCGGCACCGCCGCGGTCCGCCACCGTGACGGCCACACGCTCAAAATGTCCCTGCGGGTCTCGCCGTTGTGGGGACGGAACGCCGGCACCCGGTGGCTGGTGTCCGTGACCGACATAGGCGCCCTGTCCTCGGGGCCCGCCAACGGACCGGTGCGGGAGTCGCTCCTCGCCCATGCGCCGATCGGCATCGTGGTGTACGACCCGCAGTTGCGCTGCACCTGGGTGAACGACGCCATGGAGCGCCACGACGGCATTTCCCGTGACCGGCGGTTCGGACGCCGCCTGAAGGACTCGCTGCCCGCCGTGGAGGCCGAAGCGCTCGAGGTGGTGATGCGGCAGGTGCTGCAGAGCGGTACCACCATGGTCCACGAGTACCGGGCGTGGCCGCCGACGGACGGGCGCCGTGAGCACGCGTTCTCGGCCTCGTTCTTCTGCCTCCAGGACGCGGACGGCGCCGCGATGGGCGTGTGCTCCATGACCGTGGACGCCACCGGGAACCGGCGGGCGCGCGAGCGCCTGGCCATCCTCAGCGAGGCGAGTACGCGCATCGGCAGCACGCTCGACGTCATGCAGACGGGGCAGGAACTGGCCGAGCTCGCCGTGCCCCTGCTGGCCGACCACGCCCTCGTCGATCTGGTCGAGTCGGTTCCGTTCGGCGTGGAGCCCTCGGCACGGACCGGCACGGCGAGCAGCCGCCCGCCGCTGCTGCGGCGTGCCGGGCTGGCCTCCATCGACCTGGGGATACTGAAGCTGCCGTGGGTGCGGGAAGAGGTGATCCACGCCCACCCGAGCTCATCGTTCGCAGCCGCCCTGCGCACGGGCAGGTCGCACCTCGAACCAGTTCTCGACACCCATGCCGGCCCCTGGGTCGACCACGACCCGGTGCGGGCGCGGAAAGTGCGGGACAGCGGCGTCCACTCCCTGATGGTCGTGCCCATCCGTGCGCGGCGCTGCGTGCTGGGGCTGGCGCTGTTCGCACGCTCCGAGGAACAGACGCCGTTCCAGGAGGACGATCTGCTCCTCGCCGAGGAGCTCGTCACCCGGGCCGCGCTCTGCCTGGACAATGCCCTGCAGTACGCGCGCGAGCGCACCGCGGCCCTCACCCTGCAACGCGACCTGCTTCCCCACCGGGTGCAGGGCGGTGCCGCCGTCGAGGTGGCCTCGCGCTACGTGCCGGCCGACCTGGATCACGGCGTGGGAGGCGACTGGTTCGACGTGATCGAGCTGTCCGGCGCGCGGGTGGCCCTCGTCGTCGGCGACGTCGTCGGACACGGCATCAACGCCGCGGCGACCATGGGCAGGCTCCGCACGGCCGTACGCACGCTCGCGGACCTCGACCTGCCGCCCGACGAACTGCTGGCACACCTCGACGACACGGTCCGGCGGCTGAACGACGAAGACTGCGACGTCTCCGACCCGGTCCCCGCGGTGGTGGGTGCCACCTGTCTGTACGCCGTCTACGACCCGGTCACCCGAGGGTGCACGCTGGCGCGGGCCGGGCATCCACCGCCCCTGATCGTCGACGCGCAGGGCAGGGTCACCGTCCCCGACCTGCCCGCCGGGGCCCCGTTGGGTCTGGGTCTCGGCCTGGTGCCCTTCGAGTCCGTGGAAGTGGACCTGCCCGAAGGAAGTGTCCTCGCCTTCTACTCCGACGGCCTGGTCGAGTCCCGCGACGAGGACATCGACGTCGGCCTGCAGCGCCTGGGCGCCGCCCTGGCGCAGCCCGGTGCCTCCCTGGAGGACCTGTGCTCGCGGGCGATGAAGACGTTGCCGGCTCGGGCAGCAGCCGACGACGTCACCTTGCTCCTCGCGCGGACCCGCGCGCTGAAGCCCGCCCAAGTCGCCTCGTGGGACCTGCCGAACGAACTCGTCACCGTCACGACAGCCCGGCAACTGGCCGTCCGTCAGCTCAGGCAGTGGGGTCTGGAGCCGCTGGTGACAGCCGTGGAGTCGATCGTCAGCGAACTGGTCACCAATGCGATCCGCCACGGCGGCGGCCCGAGCCGCCTGCGGCTCATCCAGCACCGGGTGCTGACGTGTGAGGTCTCCGACACCTGCACCGGCCCACCGCGCCCCCGTCATCCCCGCCCTCTCGACGAGCACGGCCGCGGCCTGTACCTGGTCGCGCGACTGTCGCGCAGGTGGGGTTCCCGCTCGGCTGTGGACGGCAAGGTCGTCTGGGCCGAACGAGACCTGCCGTCCGCAGCCGGCGCCGTCTGAGTGCCGACAGCCGTCACAGGACGCCCTTCACCCGCAGCCGCGGACCCTCGCAACGGAAGCCAGAGACATGGACACACCGACTGTTGAAAACCCCGACCCGGCAGGCGCCTCCCGAGGAGCGACGAGCGTCGTCGGCACCCCCGGCGGTGAACCGCCCGCCTTCGAAGGTCTGGCCGCGGCCGTGCTCGACGGTCGAGGCACGGTGGTGGGGTGGACCTGCACAGCACAGGAACTGACCGGGTTCAGCGCCGACGAGGTCCACGGCCGCCCCGTGCAGGAACTGGTGGCCGACCTCCCGCACGGCCCGCGCAAGGTCACGCTGTGGCCGACGACCGGCCGGATACGACTGCGCCACCAGCGCGGCAACACGATCGACGTCACATTCCGTACCACACAGGTGAAGGGCTCGGCGGACTTCCTCGTGCTCGCGGCCCCCACCCCTCATGTCGCCGACCGCCGGCATGGCGCAGCTCTCCTGCGCGCACTGTCCGCACAGAACCGGATCACGATCGCCCTGCACGACACGGATCTCACCACCGTGCAGACGAACGCCATGCCGGACACTCCGGACGGCCGTCCGATACAGCCCGGCACCCGACTGGGAGACGTGCTGTGTGCCGAGGACGCCGAGAGCATCGAGGCGGTGCTGCGGCAGGTGCTCGAGACGGGTGTCCCGGTGATCCACAGGAACCAGCGAGTGAGCTGGCGGCACCGCCCGGCGCGGCGGCACGCGCTGTCGCTGTCCGCCTTCCCCCTGGAGGACGCGCGAGGACGCCCCGCGGGGGTCGCAGCCCTGTACATAGACGACACCGACCAACTGCGTGCCCGTCGGCAGCTGGATCTCGCCCATGAGGTTGCCGAGCGCGTGGGAGGGTCCCTGGATGTCGTGCGGACCGGGCAGGATCTCGCGGACGTCCTCGTACCCACCTTCGGTGATCTCGCCGCGGTCGACCTCGCGCACGCCGTCTTCGACGGTGACGAACCCGCCGGGCGGCTGGGCGGAGGAGATCTGCACCTGCGCATCGCGGCCCTGGCGCCGACCACGGCGGCCTGGCCGCCCGGCATCCAGCGCGGCAACCTCGTCCCACCCCTGTCCGACCACCCCCTCCTGCTCCGCTTCCGGCGCGGCGAGACGGTCGTCTACGGCCGGGACGACTACACCGCCCTGATCGGCGGCCCACCGTGTGTCGAGGAGTTCCTCCCGCAGGACACCCACACGGTGATGGTGGCGCCGCTGCACGCCCACGGCCTCACCCTCGGCGCGATCGTGATCTGGCGAACCGGCCCGTCCGAACCGTTCACCGAGGACGAGGTGGATCTCATGCGGCAGATCGCCTCACGGGGAGCACTGGCCATCGACAACGCCCGCCGCTACACACGCGAGCACAGAGCGGCCATGGCCCTGCAGCAAAGGCTCCTCCCTCCGGCCACGACCGACACCCCGGCGGCCGAGACCGCCGGCGTCTACCTGCCCACAGGGCGTGGGGCCGGCACGAGCGGCGACTGGTACGACGCCATCCGCCTGCCCTCGCTCCGGCTGGCCCTCGTCGCCGGAGACGTGATCGGCCACGGCATACCCGCCAGCGCCACCATGGGCCGTCTGCGCGCCGCCATCCAGACCCTCGCCGACCTCGAACTGGAGCCGGACGAGTTGCTCACGCGGATCGCCGACCTGGTCCAGCGCCTCGCGGCGGAAGCACCACCGGGCGACCACGACGTCATGGGCGCCACCTGCCTGTACGCGGTCTACGACCCGGTCACCCGACGCTGTGCCATGGCCAGTGCCGGGCACCCGCCGCCCGTGCTGGTACGGCCCGACGGAACCACTGAAGCCGTCGACGTCTCCCCAGGGCCGCCCCTCGCCGTCTGCGGCATGCCGTACGAGACGACCGTGATCGACCTCGAGCCGGGCAGCGTCCTCGCGCTCTACACCGACGGCCTGGTCCACCGCGGCGCGCACGACAGCGACGACGGGCTCAAGCGGCTGACCGATGCCCTCGCCACCTCCTGTCGCCCGGACCGCGCCCTGGGCGAGACCGGCAGGGCCCTCCTCGGCGATCTGGTGGGCGAAGCACCGCGTGACGACGTGACCCTGCTGCTGGCACGCACCCGCGCCGTACCGGCCGAGGACACCGCTCACTGGCGGATACCGGCCGATCCGGCTGCTGTCTGCGATGCCCGGGCATGGGCGACCCGCCAACTCACCGCATGGGGGTTGGACGACCTCCTCTTCACCACCGAACTCATCGTCAGCGAGCTGGTCACCAACGCGATCCGCCACGGTCGTCCGCCGGCGGAGCTGCGGCTGATCCGCCACGGTGTTCTCATCTGCGAGGTCACCGACTCCAACACCGCCCAACCTCGCCTGCGCCGCGCTCGCACCACCGACGAGGGCGGACGCGGCCTGTTCCTCGTCGCCCGGCTCGCCGAGCGCTGGGGCTGCCGCCACGGCCGGAACCACAAGACCATCTGGTCCGAGCAGCCCCTCCCGAGTTCCCGCTGATCACGCCCGGAGTTCGTCGCGGGGCCTCCGTGTGATGGCGGGTGATACGGCGGAGCCCTGTCGGGAACCATCCCGGCGGGGCCTTCGCTGAGTTCGTCGCGGCCGCCGTTGACCTGTCGGCCTCCGCGGACGCCGGTCACCCGGCCTCCGCGGCCGGAAGCGCATCTGCTCGACGCCGGCCGGGCGCGGCAGCGGAGTCTTCGGAGTCGGCGGCACCGTACGCCGCTCTCTCCGGTGGACGCCTGCCGCCCCGGCGCCGGTGACCCGAGGACGTCTCCCAGGACTGGACAGCGATCGCCCGGCAATGAGCAAGGGGTGACACGCATCGCAATCGTCGTCCTGACTCTCGTCGCAGGTGTACTGGCGTCCCTGGCAGCGGCCTGGATCTCCCCTTGGTGGCTGATCGTCGCCGTACCGGTGATGCTGCTGGGTTTGGTGGGCGCATGGGATCTGCTGCAGCGCCGGCATTCGGTGTTGCGCAACTATCCGGTCCTCGGTCACGCCCGCTTCCTCATGGAGCGCATCCGTCCGGAGCTTCAGCAGTACTTCATCGAGCGGAACTACGATGGACGACCCTTCGACCGGGACGTGCGCAGCATCGTCTACGAGCGGGCCAAGGGCACCGACGCGGAGGAACCGTACGGCACCGAACGGGACGTGTACCAGCCCGGTCACGAGTTCCTGGTGCCGTCGATGGCGCCGCGACCGGTCCCGAAGGCCCCGCCGCGCGTGCGGATCGGCGGTCCGGACTGCGGCCGGCCCTACGACATGGCGCTGCTGAACGTCTCCGCGATGAGCTTCGGCTCACTGTCCGCCAACGCCGTCCTCGCTCTCAACGGGGGTGCGGCGGCGGGAGGTTTCGCACAGGACACCGGTGAGGGCGGGCTGTCGGAGCACCACCTGCGTCCCGGTGGGGACCTGGTATGGGAGATCGGCACCGGATACTTCGGCTGCCGTACCGGGCAAGGCGACTTCGACGCGGCCGAGTTCGCCGACAAGGCCGCGCACGAACACGTCAAGTGCGTGTCCCTGAAACTGTCGCAGGGAGCCAAGCCCGGCATCGGCGGTGTGCTCCCGGGCGCCAAGGTGAACGCCGAGATAGCCCGGGTCCGGGACGTGCCGCAAGGACGGACGGTCGTCTCTCCGCCGTACCACCGGGTGTTCTCCACCCCGCGCGAACTCGTGCGCTTCGTCGCCCGCATGCGGGAGCTGTCCGGTGGCAAGCCCGCCGGGTTCAAGCTCTGCGTGGGCTCGCGCCGGCAGTTCCTGGCCGTGTGCAAGGCCATGCTGGAGGAAGGCACGGCACCCGACTTCATCGTGGTCGACGGCGCCGAGGGCGGCACCGGTGCGGCGCCGCTGGAGTTCGCGGACCATGTGGGTACCCCGCTCACCGAGGGGCTGCTCACCGTGCACAACGCCCTCGTGGGCACGGGCCTGCGCGACCGCATCAAGATCGGCGCGAGCGGCAAGATCGCCACCGGGACCGACCTGGTCAAACGCATGGTGCAGGGTGCCGACTACGGCAACGCCGCGCGGGCGATGATGTTCGCCGTCGGCTGCATCCAGGCGCAGCGGTGCCACACGAACACCTGCCCCACCGGCGTCACGACCCAGGACCCCCGCCGAGCCCGCGCCCTCCACGTCCCCGACAAAACGGCACGCGTACAGCGCTTCCAGGAAGCGACCGTGGCCAGCGCCTTGCAGATCATGGCGTCCATGGGCGTCACCGACCCCGCCCAACTGCGTCCGCACATGCTCCGACGGCGCGTCGACCCCGTCACCGAGCGTTCCTACGAGGAACTGTACGAGTGGCTTGAGCCGGGGCAGTTGCTCGCCGAGCCGCCGGCCTCCTGGGCGGCCGACTGGAACGCCGCCGACCCCGACCGCTTCACCATCTGACCCGGAGGACTCACATGGCCCGTACCGTTGCCCGCGCCATCGTGGACGCGCTGAGCGAACTCGGCGTGCGCCAGGTGTTCGGCGTCGTGGGAGACGCGCTCAATCCGCTGACCGACGCCATCCGCACCACCGACGGCCTGGAATGGGTGGGCTGTCGGCACGAGGAGGCGGCGGCCTTCGCCGCGAGCGCCCAGTCGCAGCTCACCGGAACGCTCGGGGTGTGCATGGGCACCGTCGGACCGGGTTCCGTCCACCTCCTCAACGGGCTGTACGACGCGGCCAAGAGCCACGCCCCAGTTCTGGCGATCGCGGGCCAGGTGCCGCTCGCCGAACTCGGCAGCGACTACTTCCAGGAGGTGGACAACGACGCCCTCTTCAGCGACGTGGCCGTCTTCCGCGCCACCGTCACCTCGCCCGACCAGCTGCCGCAGATGCTGGAGACGGCGGTGCGCACCGCACGTGGCCGCAAGGGCGTCGCCGTACTCACCGTGCCGGGCGACCTGGGCGAGCGGGAGCTGACCGCCGACCGGCCGTCCCGGTTCTCCCTGAACCCTCCAGTGAGCCGGCCCGACGAGTCGGCCGTCCGCCGCGCCGCGGAACTCCTCGACCGCTCCGAACGGGTCACCCTGCTCGTCGGGGAGGGCGCCCGCGCGGCCCGCGAGGACGTCCTCGCTCTGGCCGACCGTCTGGCCGCACCGATGGTCCTCACCCTGAAGGCCAAGGCGGGTTACGAGGGCGAGACCAACCCCTTCCAGGTCGGCCAGACGGGACTGATCGGCAACCCCGCCGCCGCATCGGCCTTGCAGGACGCGGACACGATCCTCCTGCTCGGCACCGACTTCCCCTACCGTGACTGGTATCCCGAGGGCCGGACCGTCATCCAGGTCGACACCGAGGCCACCCACATCGGACGCCGTGTACCGGTCGAGGTCGGGCTCGTCGGGGACACCGGCGCCACCGTGCGTGACCTCCTGGGCCACCTCGCGGACGGCCCCGGTCCGGGCGGCGCCCGCGACCGCTCCCACCTGGACACGGCGCGTGAACGATTCGACCGGTGGCGCGCCGGTCAGGCACGGCTCGCCGACCCGTCGCACGACAAGGGCCTGCTGGGCCGAGTCCGCTCCGCGCTGGACAACCGCGCCCACGACATCCGCCCGGAGGCCCTGGCCGCGGCCGTCGACCGGGTCGCGGCCGACGACGCCGTCTTCACCTCCGACACGGGCATGGCCACCGTGTGGCTCTCGCGCTTCGTCGAGATGCGCGGCGAGCGGCGCCTCATCGGCTCCTACAACCTGGGCTCGATGGCCAACGCCATGCCCCAGGCCCTCGGCGCCCAGTGCCTGGACCGCGAGCGGCAGGTCGTGGCCTTCTGCGGTGACGGCGGGCTGAGCATGCTCCTCGGCGACCTCATGACCCTGAAGACGTACCGTCTTCCCGTCAAGCTCGTCGTCTTCGACAACCGTCGCCTGGGCATGGTGAAACTCGAACAGGAGCAGGCCGGTCTGCCTGAGTTCGGCACCGTGCTCGACAACCCCGACTTCGCCGCCGTGGCCGAGGCCATGGGCATCACCGGCATCCGCGTGACCGACCCGGCCGACGTCGAGCCCGCCGTGCGCCGCGCCCTGCGCAGTCCGGGCCCGGTCCTGCTCGATGTCCTCACCAATCCCGACGAGATCGCCGTTCCGGCCAAGCCGACGGTCGCGCAGGGCTGGGGCTTCGCGGTGGCCAAGGTGAAGGAAGTCGTGCGGAGCCACGGAGAGCCGAGCGAGAACTGATGTCGCCTTCAGGCGCCTACGAGCGGGTTCCACGGCGCTCACGGCCGAGGCCGATGCAGCCACCGGCAAGACGCTGACCCACCGTGGTCGCCAACCGGCATGCGAAGGCGTCGGGCTGAAGGTGGAGGATCCGGGGTCGATCCGGACCCTGTGGCGGCTGACACCGCCTGCCTCACCGGGGCCCGTACCGGCGAAGACCGCACCGGCCCGAACGGCGACGAGGCCCTGCTCGCCTTCGCCGCCGGCCGCGCCGGCGAGCCGCGCCCGGTGCGATCCAGGCCCTGACCGAACCGCTGCACGGTTTCGGTGACGGCCTCGACGACGACACCCGTGCCTGCGCTCGCCTCTGCGTGCCGCGCCTGCCGAAA
This sequence comes from Streptomyces sp. NPDC052301, assembly GCF_044593395.1. NCBI lineage: Bacteria > Bacillati > Actinomycetota > Actinomycetes > Kitasatosporales > Streptomycetaceae > Streptomyces > Streptomyces sp. NPDC052301. The sequence continues at coordinate 523,132 of NZ_JBIUBE010000003.1, forward strand.
GGGCGCCTTCCCTGTGGGCCCTCGCCCACCATGCAGCAGTGCAGCCCGGGCCGGCCGGGTGCCGGCGGTGGCGACCGGTTCCGCCGAAACACCTCGAAGGGCCTTCCCGGAACGTCCTGGGCGGTGCCCGGCATCGTATGAGGCGACGTCGCTGTGTGGCCTGGCCGACAGTCCGATCACCCTGATTGCCCGGCCCGATCACGGGTATCCGCGCCTGGAAGCATGAGGTAGCAGAGGCGGTGCGGATGGAACGGGCCTTGGTGGGCGAGGACAGCATGACGCCCCATTCGGACGACGCTCCCCTGAGCGCCGCGGTGGCACTGGACGGGCAGGGGTCCTGTATCGCCGAGGCGCGCCACACGGCTGCCGGTTTCCTGACCCGGATGCGCGCCGAGCACGGTATCGCGGTCTCGCAGCGGTCCGTGGAGGTGACGCAGCTGGTGGTGAGCGAGCTGGTGACCAATGCGCAGAAGTACGCCGTCGGCCCGATCCTGCTGGATCTGCGGATCGTCGGTGCTCTGGTGGAGGTCCAGGTGTGGGACTCCGATCCAGTGCTGCCGGTGGCTCGGGCCGCCGATGTGGGCCGGGTGGGGCAGCACGGCCTGGAGATCGTCATGGCCGTCTGCCAGGGCTTTGAAGTCATGCGGGAGCCGGTCGGCAAGCGCATCACCGCCCGTCTGGCCCTGACGGACGAACCGCTCGGTGTCAGCGCCTGGAGCGGCAGGTGAGCGACCGCCGGGCTCGACCGACGCTCGCCTGCGCGCCGACGCGGCCCGCCTCACCACCTTCCTAGTGCACCCGGGGTAGAAGCACACGCACGCTCCAGCGAGAAAAACTGTCATGGCGGCAGTAGACATTCCGCCGTCGTAGGGTTAACGTAATTCGCGTACCCAGAAGTCGAAGTGGGCACAGTAGGCACGAACTGCTGTGCAGCTAGTCAGAAGGACACGGCCCCAGTGGGGCTGTGAGCAGCACCCGCGGTATCCGCGTAATCGAAAGGTAAGGAGCAGAACGCCATCAGGATCGCCCGGGCGAGGAAGCAGTCCGCCCGGGTACCGCAAGGCCCCGGATTGGAAGGTGGTCCCCGGTCACGCATTCGCGATCCCCGCAGCCCCGCCCCCGCGGGCGACACCTGCGGAAAAAAGAGGCCGGCGCAGAGCGCCGGTAGATGGTGTTGAAAGCTCGGGGCCCGGGTGCCGTTCTGGCACCCGGGCCCCCCGACGCGTCTTGAAAGAAGAGGTCTATGCCGCCTGCCGGTACCCGTCCCGTCGGCCCTCTCGATGATGACGACTACCCCGCCTACACCATGGGTCGGGCCGCCGAGATGCTCGGCACCACCCCTGCCTTCCTCCGCGCCCTCGGTGAACACCGTCTGATCACCCCGCTGCGCTCCGACGGCGGGCATCGCCGCTACTCGCGTTACCAGCTGCGCATCGCCGCCCGCGCCCGAGAACTCGTCGACCAGGGCACCCCCATAGAGGCCGCCTGCCGCATCGTCATCCTCGAAGACCAGCTCGAAGAGGCGCAGCGCATCAACGAACAACTGCGCGCCGAGGGCGGTAAGCCTCAGCCGAGGACATCAGCCTGATCAGAGCGCCCGGCCCCGAGGCAACCGAGGCACCGCCGGCGGACGACGCCGCTGAGGGGCCGTACCGCCGTTCCGCAGCTCAGCCGTGCTCGGCGCGTCAACCGGACTCCGCCGGAAAGACACGTGCGAGCGGGCGTGACGGACGGACCGGGTGACGAGGGGCGAACCCGGGGAAGAAGGAGCGGCAACCGACAGGAGGTTGCCATGGGTGGCGGGGATCTGGAACTGGGGCAGCTTCTGGCCGCCGCCGAGGCGGCACCGCCCGGGGAGTCCGTCGAGGTACTCGCGAACGACCTGCGCAAGCGCTTCGGGGCGGAGCGTGTGTCGTTCCTGTTCGTCGACCTCGTGGGTCGGCGGCTGCTGCGCCTGACCGCACAGGCCGAGGACGACGCGGGGGACGCCGCCGAGCGGATCGACCTCGAAGGCAGTGTCTACGAAGCGGTCCTGCGCAGCCAGCGCCAGCACGCGGAACCGGACGGCCAGGGCGGGCGGCGCGTGATCTCGCCGGTGACCAACCGCGGCGACTGCATCGGTCTGCTGGAGGCGACGCTGCAGAACGCCGACGACTCCGTGCTTGCGCAGATCGAAGACGCGGCGCACGCACTGGCCTACATCATCGTCACCGACCGCCGTTTCACCGACCTGTACCACGCGGGCCGGCGCACCACCCGGACCAGCCTGGCCGCCGAGATCCAGCATCAGTTGCTTCCCTCGGCCTCCTGCTGCGAGGCTCCGCAGTTCACCCTCGCGGCAGGGCTGGTGCCGGCCGACGACATCGGCGGTGACACCTACGACTACACACTCGATCGCGACACACTGCACCTGTCCATCACCGACGCCATGGGACACGACACCAACTCCGCGCTGCTCGCCACGCTCCTGGTCGGCGCCATGCGCGGCGCCCGCCGCAGCGGCTGTGACGCACTTCAGCAGGCGCAGCGCGCCCATGACGCCCTGCTGACCCACAGCCGCGGCCTGGCCACCGGCCAATTGCTGTGCATCGGCCTCGCAACGGGCACCTGCGAACTGGTCAACGCAGGGCATCCGCGTCCCCTGCGTCTGCGCAGAGGCGCCGCCGAGGTCGAAGAGGTCCAGCTCGCGGTCAACCTCCCTTTCGGCGTGGCAGCCCCCGCCTCCTACCGTGTCCAGGAACTCCAACTTCGCCCCGGCGACCGTCTGATTCTGCTCACGGACGGCATGCAGGAACGCGGCGCCGGAGCCGTCGACCTGGCATCCCTCGTGTGGGACACCCGCACTTCACATCCCAGGGAAGCCGTGCGCAGCCTGACCACCGCGGTGCTGAACGCCTGTCGGGGAAACCTCAGGGACGACGCCACTGTTCTCATCCTGGACTGGCATGGTCCGCGGCGCGAAGAAGGGCAGGGCCCGGTCGCCGGGTTACCGGTGAGCAGCGGGCCGCCCGGGTCGAGGGTCTGGAACGGGCCGGCAGGGTGAGCGCCTGCGCGGGCCGATTCGTACGCAGCGCGGACATGAGTGCAGGATGAAGGGGTAGCCGCAGCATCGCCGGCCTTTCGGCGGGCAGCAGCGGTTGGTTCGGCTTTTGGGAGGGGAACAGTATGGCGCTCACGAGCACTCGGGTAGTGGACACGCAGACGGCCCGGTTGCCGGAGGTCGCTGACCCCTCCCGGGTGGCGCCGAAGGACGCCCGCGAGCTGTCCAAGGTCTTCTTCGATCAGCTGGCGGTGCTGGAGGAGGGAACGCCGGAGTACAGCTACGCGCGGAACACGCTGATCGAGATGAACATGTCCCTGGTCCGCTTCGCGGCCGGCCGGTTCCGCAGCCGGGGGCCGGAGGAGATGGAGGACATCGTCCAGGTCGGCATGATCGGTCTGATCAAGGCCATCGACCGGTTCGACCTGTCGAGGGAGGCGGAGTTCACCTCCTTCGCCATCCCCTACATCGTCGGTGAGATCAAGCGGTTCTTCCGCGACACGTCCTGGGCCGTGCACGTGCCGCGCCGGCTGCAGGAGGCTCGCGTGCAGCTCGCCAGGGCGACCGAGGAGCTGCGCAGCCGCTTGGGTCGTACCCCGACGGTCAAGGAGCTGTCGGAGCTGATGAGCCTGCCCGAGGAAGAGGTGTGCGAGGCACGCCTGGCCGCCAACGGCTACAACTCCTCCTCCCTGGATGCAGCGATCGGCACCAGCGAGGACGGCGAGAGCGCCCTGCAGGACTTCATCGGCAGCGAAGACCAGGCGCTGGAACTGGTCGAGGACTTCCATGCCCTCGCTCCACTGATCGCCGAACTCGACGAGCGGGACCGGCGGATCATCCACATGCGGTTCGTGGAGGAACTCACCCAGGCCCAGATCGGCGAACACCTGGGCGTCTCCCAGATGCATGTCTCCCGGCTCCTGTCGCGCACACTCGCCCGGCTGCGCGAAGGCATGCTCACCCATCACTGAGCCCGACGACCTCCGCACCCGGGAAGCCCGCCGCACACGCGGCGGGCTTCACCACGCCCGGTGGCCCACCTTGCGGCGCCGGTCGCGCCCTGCCGCGCCGCATCCGACACATCAAGGCAGTGATCACATAAGCCTTCGGCTCCCAGCGCGGCGGTCAGCAACAGCCACGGCGGCCGAGCGTGGCTGCCGCTGCTGATCGGCCTGACCGCGTTCACCGTCATGACCACCTGGCAACGCGGCCGCGAGATCGTCACCGCGGAACGCGCCCGGCAGGAAGGCCCGCTGCCCGAGTTCATCGACCAGCTGCGCAGTGGGAAGGTGCCGACGCTCCGGATCCCCGGTACGGCTGTCTTCCTCAACCGGGGCAAGCAGACCGCGCCGCTCGCCATGCGGGCCAACGTCGAACACAACCACGTGCGCCACGACCAGGTCGTGATCCTCTCCATCCAGACCGAGACCGTGCCCCGCGTCCCGGGCGACCAGCGGCTCGTCGTCGACGACCTCGGCTACACCGACGACGGGATCATCCACGTCACCGCCCGGTTCGGCTACATGGAGACACCGGACGTGCCCAGCACCCTGGCCATGCTCGACCCGGCCAGACCGAGGGGCCGCTGCAGCTCGACCAGGCGTCGTACTTCCTGTCGAAGATCGACCTGCGGCGGGGCAAGGCGCCGACGATGGCGCCCTGGCGCAAGCGGCTGTTCATCGCCACGTCCTACATCACGGCCGACGCCGCCGAGTACTTCGGCCTGCCCCGTGACCGCACCGTCATCATGGGCTCGCACATCGAGGTATAGACGCCCCGGTCGCCGAGGGACGCACGCCTCCAACGCGGCCATGGCGGCGGGAATGCGGGACGGCGTCCTGGCAAGGCGGCCAGGGAGGCGCCGACGATGCCGCAGACGCCGCCCAGGAGGCGTGCGGAGAAGCACTGAGTGGTCCCCTCGAAGGTGCACGTCGACGACTCGGACTCGACGCGGTGCGCGCATGTCACCCCTGGCATGCGCAAGCGCCTCGTGCTCGGGCTGACCGAGCAGGGGGAGGTGTCGCTCGACGCGCGGCGGAACATGCGTCCCCGATCGTCTGGCGTCGTCTTGGACCGGCTCCTCCGTGCCTGGTCAGGAGAGATCCGATGCCCGGAGGACCGCCTGCAGCGTCGCGTCGTCGATGCGGTGGCCCAGCCGGTCCAGGACATCCGCCCCCTGCCGCAGGGTCCCGCGCTCCAGTGAGCGGCGCACACCCGTGTCGAGCTCGTGCCAGAGCAACGGGTTGGCCGCAAGGGTCCGCGGATCGAGCTCCAGGCGGTGGCCGTGGATGTCGCGCAGGACCAGGTGGGAGGAAGGGCCGTCGTACTGTCGTACGGCCGTCAGCGCGTCCGTGCGGACGACGTGCCGGCGCCAGGGTGTGCGTACCGCGAGCCAGCCGGGGCCCGCGCTCACCAGGGGCGGCAGCAGGACGGCGCCCACCGCCGCAGTCAGGATGACCCAGAGCAGGGCGCGCAGGGGCGTGAGGCTTCCCGCGTCCCAGTCGACGAGCAGGGCCATGGCGCAGAACAGCAGGGCACAGCTGACCGCGAGCCGGGCGCTGCCACGCCAGTGGCGGTCGCCGGCCGGGCCCGTCGGTCCGTTCCGCTGCACGGAGCCGACGCTAGAAGGCCCTGCCGGGTCCGGCGACCGACGCTGACGGGGCCCTAACGCCGAACGGTTGAACCTTGACGGGATCCTGATGCCGCCGTCTGCGTCAGCCGGTGTGAACGCGGGGGCGTCGCTCCCGGTTCGGTTCCGCCTCGCGCAGGACCTCGCGGGTGACGGGGGCGACCTCGCCCTGGCCGAAGAGGAAGAAGCGGAGGAAGTTGGCGAAGGGGTTGCCCTCGGTCCACTCGAAGTAGATGTGCGGGGTGCAGCCCGTCATGTCCCGGACGTGGAGGAGGAGCGCGGCGAGGGCGTTGGGGATGGAGGAGGACTCGACCGTCAGCACGCGATAGCGGTTGTGCAGGACCTCGCCCCGTACGGTCAGGCCGGCCTCGAACTCGGAGGGGTCGGTGACCGTGACCTCGACGAAGACGAAGTCCTCCTGCTCGGGCATGTCGTTGTCGGCCCGTATCTGTTCGACCTTGTCGCGGTACTGGGCCTTGTCCCGCCGGCCCGGCTCGTTGGCGATGAACCGGATCTTCCGGCTGGCGATGTCGCGGATGAATCGTTCCGCCATGTCGTCCAGCTCGACATGGGTCACGCGCAGCTCGAAGGCGCGGGCCAGCCGGGAGGCCAGGGAGATGAGAATGATGCCGACGATGAAGCAGGCGCCGATCTTCACACCGTCCGGGCGCTCGATGACGTTCGCCACGGTCACGTAGAGCAGGACGGCCGAGACGACCGCGAAGCCGATGGTCCACCCGCGCTGGGCGGCGCGGCGGGCGGCGATGGTCACGGCGATGGCCGCGGAGGACATCAGGACCAGTACACCGGTGGCGTACGCCCCGCCCTGCGCGTCGACGTTGGCGTCGAAGATCCAGGTCACCAGGAAGGCGACCAGCGTGAAGACGATCACCATCGGGCGTACCGCCCGCGCCCAGTGCGGGGCCATGCCGTAGCGCGGCAGGTAACGCGGCATGAGATTGAGCAGGCCGGCCATCGCGGAGGCGCCGGCGAACCACAGGATGGCGATGGTCGAGAGGTCGTAGACCGTGCCGAAGGCGTTGCCCAGGTACTCGTGGGCGAGATAGGCGAGTGCACGGCCGTTGGCCTGGCCACCCGTCTTGAACTCGTTCGCCGGGATCAGCACCGCGGTGATGAAGGCGGTGGCGATGAGGAACACGCTCATGATGAGCGCGGCGGCCGTCAGCAGCTTCTTGGTGTCCCGGATGCGGCCCTTGGGGTTGTCCTCGGTGTCGTCGGGGTCGCCCTGGACGTGGGGCATGACGGCGACGCCGGTCTCGAAGCCGGACAAGCCGAGGGCGAGCTTGGGGAAGACCAGCAGGGACACGCCGATCATGGCGAGGACGTTGCCGTGCTGGGTGGTCAGGGCGCTGGTCCAGTCGGTGACCACGTGCCCGGCGGTCAGGACGTGCCAGAAGCCGACGACCACGACGACGGCGTTCAGGGCGAGATAGACCACGACCAGGGCGACGGCGACACCGATCGCCTCCAGGAAGCCCTTGAGGAACACCGCGCCCAGCAGCGCCACCAGCAGCAGCGTGATCAGCATCTGCTGGCCGTGCAGCACGTTCGTCAGGTGCGGGTTCTCGATGAGGTGGGTGGAGGCGTCCGCGGCGGACAGGGTGATGGTGATCAGGAAGTCCGTCGCCGCGAAGCCCAGCAGCGTCAGCACGAACAGCTTGCCCTTCCAGAAGGACAGCAGCTGTTCCAGCATGGCGATGGAGCCCTCGCCGTGCGGGCTCTCCTCGGCCACCCTGCGGTAGACGGGAAGGGCTCCGGCCAGGGTGACCACGACGAGGACCAGCGTGGCGATCGGGGAGAGCAGGCCGGCCGCCAGGGCGGCGATGCCGGGCTGGTAGCCGAGGGTGGAGAAGTAGTCGACACCGGTCAGGCACATCACCCGGTACCAGCGCTGGCCCTTGTGCGGCGGCTCGGGCTCGGCGTGCGGGCCGGTGTGGCCGCCGTGCTTGCCCATGTCGGACAGGCCCTCCAGCATCCACGTGCGCAGGCGGCTGGTACTGGGAGGGTGGTCGGTGGTGGCCATGGACGTGCTCTCCTGATGTGCGGCTCAGCGTGGGGTTCGGGCCGTCACGCGGACGGCGGCACCAGCGTAAGCAAGGAGTGACGTATGGGCCCACATGTATGTCCGCCTCACGCGTCAAGACCGCGTTAAGGCCGAGCGTGTCGCCTGCTGCGCCTTCATTGCCGGACACCCAGCGTCATGTCGTACGCCGTTTCCCCGCCGCCCCGCAGCCAGGTGATGCGGACCCGCAGACTGCTCGCGTCCGGATGAAGGGACGGACGCCCACTGAGGCTCCCGTCGGTGCAGGTGCCATCCGGATGGGTGCCGTAGGCGCCGCCGCGGTCGTCGTCCTCGTTGCCGAGATCGTCCTGGGCCTCCAGGACCGGGAGTGCGAGGGTTTCGCCGTCGGGCTCCGGGAGCTGCGGTCGAGGCGATCGTCCTCGTTCTCGCCGCCGCGGGCGCGCACGGGCTGGGCTCCACGATGCCGGTGACGCTGGCCATCGCGGCCCTGCTCGCGGTGCTCGTGGCGTCGTACCGGCAGGTGATCGCGGCCTTCCCGGACGGCGGCGGGCCGTATGCCGTGGCGAAGACGCATCTGGGTGCGCGGACCAGCCTGGTGGCGGCCGCCTCGCTGGTGCTGGACTACGTGCTCAACGTCGCGGTCGCCGTCACGGCGGGCGTGGCGGCGCTGACGTCCGCCTTCCCTTCTCTCTACGGCGACCGGCTGTGGCTGTGCCTTGCGGTGCTCGCGTTGATCACGGGCGTCAATCTGCGCGGGATCGTGGAGTCGGCGAAGGCGTTCATCGTGCCGACCGTCGTGTTCGTCGGCTCGATCTTCGTCCTCATCGGCGTGGGGCTGTTCCGTTCCCGTCCCGTGAGCACGGCGACCGCGGCCGGACACGCCTCGGTCCTCGCCGACAACGCCTCCTCCGTGGGCGCGCTCCTTCTGCTGAAAGCTTTCGCTTCCGGGTGTGCCGCGCTGACCGGCGTGGAGGCCATCGCCAATGCCGTGCCCTCCTTCCGGGTGCCGCGGGTGCGCCGGGCTCAGCGCGCGGAGGTCGCCCTCGGTGCCGTACTGGGCCTGATGCTGGTCGGCCTGTCGGTGCTGATCGGCCGCTTCCACCTCCAGCCGGTCGAGGGTGTCACGGTCCTCGCCCAGCTGGCGGACGCCGCGCTCGGCCACAACTGGGCTTTCCATGTCATCCAGTTCGCGATGATGATCCTGCTGGCACTGTCGGCGAACACGTCCTTCGGCGGGCTGCCGGTGCTGCTGAAGCTGCTCGCCCGGGACAACTACGCGCCGCATGTCTTCGCGCTGAAGGCCGACCGTCAGGTGCACCGGCACGGTGTCCTGGCGCTCGCCGTGGTCTCGGCCGCGCTGCTGGTCTTCTCCGGCGGTGACACCAACACCCTGGTGCCGATGTTCGCCATCGGTGTCTTCGTCGGCTTCACGATCGCCCAGGTCGGCATGGTCCGGCACTGGCGGCTCGAAAAGGGCGTTGGCCGGCGCGGGAAGGCGCTGCTCAACGGGTTCGGGGCCGTCCTCACCGGGCTCGCCGCCGTCGTCGTCACGGCGAGCAAGTTCACCGAGGGGGGGTGGCTGATCGTCATCGCTCTGCCGCTGCTGGTGGCCGCCTTCGAGATCGTGCACCGCGCCTACGGCCGGATCGGCGAGCGGCTCGGGCCGGATCCCAAAGGCGCCCCGCCGCGACCGTTCGCTGGTGGTCGTGCCGGTGTCCTCGCTGTCCCGGCTGACCTCGGAGGCGCTGACCGCGGCCGCCTCCCTCGGCGACGAGGTCCGCGCGGTGACCGTCTGCTGTCCCGACCCGGAGGATCGGGCGCCTCTGCACGCGCTTGAGCGTTCCTGGGCGGAGTGGGATCCGGGGGTGGAGCTGGTGCGGCTGTCCTGCGAGCGGCGCAGTCTGGGCCGTCCCATCGCCGCGTACGTCCGTGAGCTGGCCGCCGCCGAGCCCGGCACCCGCGTCACCGTGCTGATCCCGGAGACCGAGCCGGAGCGGCTGTGGCAGCGGCTGCTGCAGAACCAGCGGGGTGCGGTCGTCGCGCAGGCAGTGCGGTGGGAGACGGACGCGGTGATCTGCCGGCTGCGCTTCCGGCTGCCGTGAGCTGGGTCACCTACTGTCACCGACTCCTGCTTACCGGTACGAGCCAGGAGTCGTATGAGTCCCGTCAAAGGTTCCGGGTCCGCCGTAAGAGGGTCGTCAACGGGCGACCAGAACCGGCCAGAGAGGCGCTTTCCTCTAATCGTCCGATTCAACCGAACCTCACTCCAGGAGTTCGCGATGGCCGATCTGGCCTTCGTCGTCACCGTGCTCGCGGGTTTCGCGCTGGTGGCCCTTGTCGCCAAGGGGGTGACGAAGCTGTGACCGTCGAAAACGTAGTCGGCCTGGTCGTGGCCGTCGCCCTGCTGGGCTATCTCGTCCTCGCCCTGATCTTCCCGGAGAGGTTCTGACTGTGACATCAGCTGCCTCCGCAGCGGGCGACATGAGTCCCGTCCTCGCAGGCTTGCTCCAGCTGCTCGCCCTCATAGGGGCACTGGCGCTCGCCTACATCCCGCTTGGCAATTACATGGCCAAGGTCTACTCCTCGAAGAAGCACCTGCGGGTGGAGAAGTGGATCTACAAGGCCATCGGTGCCAACCCCGACGCCGAGATGACCTGGCCCGCCTACCTGCGCGGTGTGCTGGCCTTCTCCGCCGTCAGCGTCCTCTTCCTGTACCTGCTGCAGCGGCTGCAGGGCGTGCTGCCCGGGTCGATGGGCTTCTCGTCGGTCAACCCGGCGCAGTCGTTCAACACGGCCGTGTCGTTCGTGACGAACACCAACTGGCAGTCGTACTACGGCGAGCAGACCATGGGGCACGTCGTGCAGACCGCCGGTCTGGCCGTGCAGAACTTCGTCTCCGCCGCGGTGGGTATAGCCGTCGCGGTGGCGCTGGTGCGCGGTTTCGCGCGCTCGCGCACCGGTGAGCTGGGCAACTTCTGGTCCGACCTGGTGCGCGGCACGCTGCGCATCCTGGTGCCGATGGCAGCCGTCGCCGCGGTGATCCTGGTCGCCTGCGGTGCCATCCAGAACTTCTCCGGCATCCACGAGGTCGGCCAGTTCATGGGCGGCTCGCAAGCGTGGAACGGCGGCGCGGTCGCCTCGCAGGAGGCCATCAAGGAGGTGGGCACCAACGGCGGCGGCTACTTCAACGCCAACTCCGCCCACCCCTTCGAGAATCCCACCCCGTTCACGAACCTCTTCGAGATCTTCCTGATCCTCGTCATCCCGTTCTCCCTGACCCGCACCTTCGGCGTGATGGTCGGCTCGGTGAAGCAGGGGTACGCGATCCTCGCCACGATGTTCACCATCTGGCTGGGCTTCACCGCGCTGATGATGTGGACCGAGTTCGCCCATCACGGCCCGGCGCTGCAGGCCGCGGGCGGCGCGATGGAGGGCAAGGAGACCCGGTTCGGCGTCGGAGCCTCCTCGATCTTCGCGGTGTCCACGACTCTGACCTCGACCGGTGCGGTGGACTCCTTCCACTCCTCCTTCACCGGCCTCGGCGGCGGCATCGCGATGCTGGGCATGATGCTGGGCGAGATCGCGCCCGGCGGTACCGGCTCCGGCCTGTACGGCATGCTGATCATGGCGGTCATCGCGGTGTTCATCGCCGGCCTGATGGTCGGCCGTACGCCCGAGTACCTGGGCAAGAAGATCGGCGGCCGCGAGATGAAGCTCGCCGCCTGCTACATCCTCGTCACCCCGGCGCTGGTGCTGGTCTTCACAGCGGCCTCCATGGCGCTGCCGACCCCGCCGCACTCGATGCTCAACTCCGGCGCACACGGCTTCTCCGAGGTGTTGTACGCGTTCACCTCCGCGTCGAACAACAACGGCTCGGCCTTCGCCGGCCTGAACGCGAACACCGACTGGTACAACACCATGACCGGACTCGCGATGCTGCTCGGCCGCTTCCTGCCCATGATCTTCGTCCTGGCACTGGCCGGCTCGCTCGCCGAGCAGACGCCGGTCCCGGTCACGGCGGGCACCCTGCGCACCGAGAAGCCGCTGTTCACCGGCCTGCTGGTGGGCGCGATCCTGATCATCACCGGTCTGACCTACTTCCCGGCCCTGGCGCTGGGTCCGCTCGCCGAGGGGCTGGCGTCATGACCACTGGCATAGACAAGCAAGAGGACTCGATGTCCACAGCCACTCCCACCCGGGCACCGCACAGCGACGTCCCCACTGGGCACAAGCCCGACGAGGGCCGTGTCGGAGCGGGCCTCTTCGACCCCAAACAGCTTCTGAAGTCCCTGCCGGAGGCGTTCCGCAAGCTCGATCCGCGGGTGATGGTCAAGTCGCCCGTGATGTTCGTGGTGTGGATCGGATCCATCCTGACCACGGTCTTCTCCTTCCAGCACGCGAGTGACTGGTTCGGCTGGACCATCAGTGCCTGGCTGTGGCTGACCGTGATCTTCGCCAACCTCGCGGAGGCGGTCGCCGAGGGCCGGGGCAAGGCCCAGGCCGACACCCTGCGCAAGGCCAAGACCGACACCGTCGCCCGCCGGCTCCTCGAGGACGGCTCCGAGGAGCAGGTCCCCGGCACCGCGCTGACCATCGGCGACCTGGTGGTCTGCGAGGCCGGCGACATCATCCCCGGCGACGGTGACGTCGTCGAGGGTGTCGCCTCGGTGGACGAGTCGGCCATCACCGGCGAGTCCGCCCCGGTCATCCGCGAGTCCGGCGGCGACCGGTGCGCCGTCACGGGCGGTACGAAGGTCCTCTCCGACCGGCTCGTCATCAAGATCACGACGAAGCCCGGTGAGACCTTCATCGACCGGATGATCAACCTGGTCGAGGGCGCCGCCCGGCAGAAGACGCCGAACGAGATCGCGCTGAACATCCTGCTGGCGTCGTTGACCATCGTCTTCCTGCTCGCGGTGGCCACCCTGCCGCCGTTCGCCACCTTCGCGGGCACGCACCTGACCATGGTCGTGCTGGTCGCCCTGCTGGTCTGCCTGATCCCGACCACGATCGGCGCCCTGCTCTCCGCCATCGGCATCGCCGGCATGGACCGCCTGGTGCAGCGCAACGTGCTGGCCATGTCGGGCCGGGCGGTCGAGGCCGCCGGCGACGTCTCCACCCTGCTGCTGGACAAGACCGGCACCATCACCCTCGGCAACCGCCAGGCCGCCGAGTTCGTGCCGGTCAAGGGCACCACCGAGGCCGAGGTCGCGGACGCCGCCCAACTGTCCTCGCTGGCCGACGAGACGCCCGAGGGCCGCTCGATCGTCGTCCTGGCCAAGGAGAAGTACGGGCTGCGCGAGCGGCACCAGGGCGAGCTGGTCGGCGCCGAGTGGATCGAGTTCACCGCCCAGACCCGCATGTCGGGTGTGGACGTCGACGGCCGGAAGATCCGCAAGGGCGCCACCGCCTCGGTCATCGCCTGGGTCGAGGAGCAGGGCGGCACGGTCGCCAAGGACGCCGACGCGATAGCCAACCGGATCTCCGAGGCGGGCGGCACGCCTCTGCTGGTCGCCGTCAAGGACGACAGGGGCGCCCGGGTGCTGGGTGTCATCTATCTGAAGGACGTCGTCAAGGAGGGCATGCGGGAGCGGTTCGAGGAACTGCGCCGCATGGGCATCAAGACGGTCATGATCACGGGTGACAACCCGCTGACCGCGGAGGCGATCGCCGAGGAGGCGGGCGTCGACGACTTCCTCGCCGAGGCCACTCCCGAGGACAAGATGGCCCTCATCAAGCGGGAGCAGGCCGGCGGCAAGCTGGTCGCGATGACCGGTGACGGCACCAACGACGCCCCGGCGCTCGCGCAGGCGGACGTCGGCGTGGCGATGAACACCGGGACGTCGGCCGCCAAGGAGGCCGGCAACATGGTCGACCTCGACTCCAACCCGACCAAGCTCATCGAGATCGTGGAGATCGGCAAGCAGCTGCTGATCACACGCGGCGCGTTGACGACCTTCTCCATCGCCAACGACGTCGCGAAGTACTTCGCGATCATCCCGGCGCTGTTCGCGGCGGTCTACCCGGGCCTGGACAAGCTCAACATCATGCACCTGTCCTCGCCCGACTCCGCGATCCTGTCCGCGGTCGTCTTCAACGCGCTGATCATCATCGCGCTGGTGCCGCTGTCCCTGAAGGGCGTGCGCTACCGGCCGATGAGCGCCGACAGGATGCTCCGCCGCAACCTCGGGATCTACGGCATCGGCGGCCTGATCGCCCCCTTCATCGGCATCAAGATCATCGACCTGCTCATCTCCCTCATCCCCGGAATCGGCTGATCGCCATGAACAACTCCGTAACGAACACCGCCCGGTTGCTCTGGGCGGGCCTCCGGGCCCTCCTGGTGCTGACGCTGGTGACCGGTGTCATCTACCCGCTGGTGGTCACCGGCATCGCCCAGGGGCTGTTCCACGACAAGGCGAACGGTTCCGAGATCAAGGCGGACGGCAAGGTCGTCGGCTCGTCGCTGATCGGGCAGTCGTACAACCTGCCGCTGAAGAAGGGGCAGCAGACCCCGGACCCGGACCTGAAGTGGTTCCAGGGCCGCCCGGCCAACGGCCTCGGCGCCAACAGCGTCAACACGCAGTACAAGTTGATCCTGTCCGGTGCCACCAACCTGTCCGCCGACAGCGGCGCCGTGAACGGCAAGTGCCCCGACAAGCCCGACGACGGCACGCTCTGCGCCCAGGTGCTCGCCGCCAGGGACGCCGTCGTGAAGGACAACTCGGTGCCCGGCTACACCGTCAAGCCGTCGGAGGTACCCGCGGACGCGGTGACCTCCTCCGGCTCCGGCCTGGACCCGGCGATCTCCCCGGCCTACGCCGAACTCCAGGTCCACCGGGTCGCCGCGAAGAACGGTCTGTCCGTCTCCGCGGTGGAGAAGCTGGTCAAGGACCACACCGAGGGCCGGACCCTGGGCTTCATGGGCGAGCCCCGGGTGAACGTCCTGGAACTCAACATCGCGCTCAAGGACCTCGCAGCGAAGAAGTGACGGCCTTACGCGATCCCTACGGGAGTCGGCGGTCCGGGAGGCATCCCGGTTCCGCCGGCTCCCGCAGCCGTGAAGTCGGCCGCCCCGCTTCCCGCGCCCACGGCCCGACGCATGACAGGAGAGGCACACACCCATGACCAGGGTGCTAGTGGTGGAGGACGACCCGCAGCTCGTGCGGGCCCTCGTCATCAACTTGCAGGCACGCCACTACGGCGTGGATGCCGCCCCGGACGGTGCCACGGCCCTCCGGCTCGCCGCCGCGCGCCAGCCCGATGTCGTCCTGCTCGACCTGGGCCTGCCCGACATGGACGGCGTCGACATCATCAAGGCACTGCGTGGCTGGACCCGCGTACCGATCATGGTTCTGTCCGCCCGCCAGGCGTCCGACGAGAAGGTCGCCGCGCTCGACGCCGGCGCCGACGACTACGTCACCAAGCCGTTCAGCATGAACGAGCTGCTCGCCCGGCTGCGCGCCGCGGTCCGCCGTACCGAGGACACCCCGCTGGTTCCCGAGACGACGCTGGTCGAGACGGAGCACTTCAGCATCGACCTGCTCGCCAAGAAGGTTCTTCGGGAGGGGAAGGACGTCCGGCTGACTCCGACCGAATGGCACCTGCTGGAGATCCTGGTGACCAACCCCGGCCGGCTGATCACGCAGAAGCAGCTGCTCCAGGAGGTCTGGGGGGTCTCGCAGAGCAACAAGACCAACTACCTGCGCGTCTACATGGCCCAGCTCCGCCGCAAACTGGAGACGGACCCCTCTCACCCCCGCTATCTGATCACCGAGCCCGGCATGGGCTACCGCTTCGAAGGATGACATGGCACGCGGCAAGCTCCGGATCTACCTCGGCGCGGCACCCGGCGTCGGCAAGACCTACGCGATGCTGTCCGAGGCACACCGCCGTATCGAGCGGGGCACCGACTGTGCCGTGGCCTTCGTGGAACATCACCACCGGCCGCGTACGGAGGTGATGCTCCACGGCCTGGAGCAGGTGCCGCGCAAGGAGATCGAGTACCGGGGCGGCGTCTTCACCGAGATGGACGTCGACGCCGTACTGCGGCGCGCCCCTGCCGTCGTCCTCGTGGACGAACTGGCGCACAGCAACATCCCCGGCTCGCGCAACGCCAAGCGCTGGCAGGACATCGAGGAACTGCTCGCCGCCGGCATCGACGTGATCTCCACGGTCAACATCCAGCACCTGGAGTCCCTCGGCGACGTGGTCGAGTCGATCACCGGCATCCGGCAGCAGGAGACCGTGCCGGACGAGGTCGTACGGCGGGCCGACCAGATCGAACTGGTCGACATGTCCCCGCAGGCCCTGCGCCGCCGCATGGCCCACGGCAACATTTACAAATCGGACAAGGTCGACGCGGCCCTGTCCAATTACTTCCGGCCCGGAAACCTGACGGCGCTGCGGGAGTTGGCCCTGCTGTGGGTGGCCGACCGGGTCGACGAGTATCTGAACGAGTACCGCCGCGAGCACCGCGTCTCGACCATCTGGGGCTCACGTGAGCGGATCGTGGTCGGCCTCACCGGCGGCCCCGAAGGGCGCACCCTGATACGGCGTGCGTCCCGCCTGGCGGAGAAGGGCGCCGGCGGAGAAGTCCTCGCCGTCTACATCTCCCGCAGCGACGGCCTCACCGCCGCCTCCCCGAAGGAACTCGCCGACCAGCGCACCCTGGTCGAGGACCTCGGCGGCACCTTCCACCACGTCGTGGGCGACGACATACCCGTCGCGCTGCTGGACTTCGCCCGGGGCGTGAACGCCACCCAGATCGTCCTCGGAGTTTCCCGCCGACGCAGTTGGCAGTACGTCTTCGGACCCGGGGTCGGCGCCACGGTCGCCCGGGACTCCGGCCCCGACCTCGACGTCCACCTCATCACCCACGACGAGGCGGGCAAGGGCCGCGGACTGCCCGTCGCCCGGGGCGCCCGCCTCGGACGCTCCCGGCTCATCTGGGGCTGGGCCGTGGGCGTGCTGGGCCCCGCCCTGCTCACATGGCTGCTCACCAGCGCCACTCCCGACGTCGGCCTCGCCAACGACATGCTGCTGTTCCTCACCCTGACGGTGGCGGCGGCCCTGCTCGGCGGCCTGTTCCCGGCGCTGGCCTCGGCGGTCGTGGGCTCCCTGCTGCTCAACTGGTACTTCACCCCACCCGTCCACACCCTGACGATCGCCGACCCGAAGAACATCGTCGCCATCGCGATCTTCGTCGGGGTAGCCGTGTCCGTGGCCTCGGTCGTGGACCTCGCCGCCCGGCGCACCCACCAGGCATCCCGGCTGCGCGCAGAGTCGGAGATCCTCTCCTTCCTCGCGGGCAACGTCCTGCGCGGCGAGACCACGCTGGAGGCGCTGCTGGAGCGGGTCCGCGAGACCTTCGGCATGGAGTCGGTGGCCCTGCTGGAGCGCTCCGGCGAGACCGCTCCCTGGACCTGCGCCGGCAGCGTGGGACCCCAGCCGGCCGAGATCCCGGAGGACGCCGACGTCGACGTCCCCGTCGGCGACCACATGGCCCTGTCCCTGCGCGGCCGGGTGCTGCCCGCCGCCGACCGCCGGGTGCTGGCCGCTTTCGCCGCGCAGGCCGCCGTGGTCCTGGACCGCCAGCGCCTCCAGAGCGAGGCCGACCGGGCCAAGGAACTGGCCGAGGGCAACCGCATCCGCACGGCCCTGCTGGCGGCCGTCAGCCACGACCTGCGCACCCCGCTGGCCGGTATCAAGGCCGCGGTGACCTCGCTCAGGTCGGACGACGTCGAGTGGTCCGAACAGGACCGGGCGGAACTGCTGCAGGCCACCGAGGAGGGCGCAGACCGTCTCGACCACCTCGTCGGGAACCTGCTCGACATGTCCCGCCTGCAGACCGGCACGGTCACCCCGATCATCCGCGAGACCGACCTGGACGAGGTCGTGCCCATGGCGCTCGGCGGGGTCCCCAACCCGGAGGAGTGCGTGGACCTGGACATCCCCGAGACCCTGCCCATGGTCCACGTCGACCGAGGGCTGCTCGAGCGGGCCGTCGCCAACGTCGTCGAGAACGCCGTCAAGTACAGCCCCCCGGACGAGCGGGTCCTGATCTCCGCGAGCGCCCTCGCCGACCGGGTCGAGGTACGGGTCGTGGACCGCGGCCCCGGCGTCCCGGACGAGGCCAAGGACCGCATCTTCGAACCCTTCCAGCGGTACGGCGATGCGCCCCGCGGTGTCGGAGTCGGCCTCGGCCTCGCGGTCGCCCGGGGCTTCACCGAGGCCCTCGGCGGCACGTTGCACGCCGAGGACACGCCCGGCGGCGGCCTCACCATGGTGCTCGCCCTGCCGACGGCAACGGGCCCCCGACCGGAACAGCCGGACCTACCGGCGGCGGCCGCCACCTGAGCACACATCAGGCGCCGGGCGGCACCGTCTCGAACTCCCTCCGCATGTCCCCGGTGTCCAGGCGCAGCCGCCAGATGTTGCGACGGTGCACGGCCGCCAGCGCGGCCTGCAGCGGCGACGGCGGCACCGCGAGGACGGGACAGGCGGCGCGGGCGAGGCAGTAGCGGCCGACCGACGGCCACAGCGCCCGGTGCAGCCGACCCCGCCGTCCGGCACCGACCACCAGGAGGTCGTCATCCCGATCTGCGATCCGCACGAGCACCGGACCCGGGGCGCCCCGTGCGACGAGCGCCTGACCGGGCAGACCGGTGTCCACGCCGCCGAACACCTCATGCAGCGCCCCGAAAAACCTTTCCCGCGCCAGCCGCTCCCATTCCGGAACGAGGGCGGTCGCGGCCGGGGACCTGCGGGCGGTCGGGTCCCCGCCCGGCGGCTCCCAGGCCAGCACCGGCCACAGCTCGGCTCCTCGGCGCCGGGCCTCCTCGGCCGCCCGGCCCAGCGCGGTGAGGCTGCCCGGTGAGCCGCTCACCCCCACCACGACGCGGGCGGCTGAGGGCGGGCGCTACTCGGACATGCCATTCACCGTTCTGCACACGCCGACGGAAGGGTTCACGGTCGGCGATTCTCCTGGGAACCGCTTCCATCCCACCTCGGCACCGGGGCTTTCGAACAGTCCGCACGTCAGTTCTTGGCGCCCTTCTGACGACCTTTTCCGTGCCCCCTGAGCTGGGCGTCAGCATCCCGTCAAGGTCGCCCCGATCGTCGTCAGCGTCCCGTCAGGGCATGCCCGGAACCCGGGGACACCGGGCATAACGTCGACAGCGAGCCCCGGTCCGCCTCCCCGCGTCCGGGGCAGCCCACATCCCTCGCTCCCTGCCCTTTCGGGAGGCACCCCATGGCAGAACCTCTGTACGGCGAAGACCCCGAGCCCTCCGATCCCTTCCCGGCCGGACCCTTGTACGTCCCGGTCCGGCCGGGTCTTTGCGGATGTGCCGCCCGGCTCTTTCGAACCCCGCTCGGCGAGCGGACCGCTGTCGGCTTCACCTCCGAGTGCCGGCTGACTGCCACTCTCGGCCCCGATCAGGCGTGGATCCGGCTCGCCGAGCCCGCCCTCCGTGCCCTGACCGCCCCGCTCGGCGTCACCGCCGTCACGGTGGACCCGCAGTTCACCGCCCTGGCCCCCACACCGGTCGCCCACGAGATTCCCGCGCTGCGGATCGCAAGGATCGCCTGAGAGGGAAAGCCACGATGACCACGGTTCACGAACCCACCGCGACCAGCAGGTTCACCGATCTGTCGGTGTGGCCCGCCTCGACCACCGAGTCCGCCCACGGCGACCTCACCGTCGGCGGCGTATCGCTCGCCGAACTGGCCGACCGCTTCGGCACCCCCGTCTACGTCCTGGACGAGGCCGAGGTCCGCGACCGCTGCCGTACCTACCGGGATGCCTTCCCGGACGCCGAAGTCCTCTACGCCGCCAAGGCGTTCTTGTGCCGGGCCATGGCCCATTGGATGGACGAGGAGGGCCTGGGCCTCGACGTCTGCTCGGCCGGCGAACTCGAACTCGCCGTCGCAACCGGCTTTCCGGCCGAGCGGATCGTGCTGCACGGCAACGCCAAGTCCCCGCGCGACCTGGACACCGCCCTGCGCCTGGGCGTCGGCCGGATCGTCATCGACAGCCCCTCGGAGATCGCGCGTCTGGCCGCCGCCGTCGGCCCGGACGGCCACCAGAAGGTGATGGTGCGGGTGGTGCCCGGGATCAGCGCGGGCGGTCACGAGAAGATCCGCACCGGTACGGACGACCAGAAGTTCGGCCTGTCCATCTCCGACGGGTACGCCCAGCATGCCATCGCCCGCATTCTCGACCAGCCGCAGCTCGAACTCACCGGGCTCCACTGTCACTTGGGCTCTCAGATCGTCAGCGCCAAGCCCTACCTGGTGGCCGTACGCCGGATGGTCGGGCTGATGGCACGGCTGCACGAGCAGCACGGCCTGATCCTGCCGGAATTCGACCTCGGTGGCGGCCACGGCATCGCCTACCGCCCCGGCGAGGAGGCGTTGGACTTGACGGAACTTGCCCGCAAGGTCCGCGCGGAACTCGCCGACGCCTGCGCCACCGCAGGACTTTCGGTACCCCGCCTGATCATCGAGCCGGGCCGGGCCATCGCGGGCCCGGCAGGGGTCGCCCTGTACCGCGTCCTGTCGGTGAAGCACACGGGCGACCACGTCTTCGTAGCCGTCGACGGTGGCATGAGCGACAACCCGCGCCCGGCGCTGTACGGCGAGCGATATGCGCCGCGACTGGTGGGTCGGCACAGCGCCGCGGTCCCGGCCCGCGTGACCGTGGTCGGCCGGCACTGCGAGGCCGGGGACGTCCTGGCCGCTGACGCCGATCTCCCCGCAGACACCCGCCCCGGCGACTTGCTCGCCGTACCCGTGGCCGGCGCCTACCACCTGTCCATGGCCTCCGGTTACAACCTGGTCGGCCGCCCGCCGGTGGCCGCCGTGCGCGACGGCTTCGCCCGCCTCCTCGTCCGACGGGAATCCCTGGAGGACATCCGCAGCCGCGACGTGGGCCTGTAGCCGACACGCAGCCCTGATCTCCCGGGCGGGCCGGTCTTCCCTCCCTCGCCGACCGACCCGCCCGGGCCGTACCGGCTGGGACGGGTCTCCGTCGCCCGCTCCAGCGTCGTCGGCGCGCTTGGGGTCGGCGCCCAGGAGCGGGTCGAGGGGGTTGCCGTGCGGGTAGGACCCGTCGCGACCTGGTGGCTGCGGCGGGTGAGGCGGCGCTGTGGTCGCTGCTGCGGTGGGCGGTCGCGTTGGTGCCGGGCCTTGCCGCCTGGTGGCAGGTGGCCGGCGGGGCGTGGCGCGCACCGGCCGCGCCGAGGCTTGTGCGTAGGGCCGCCGGCGAGCCGTGGGTGATGCGGCAGGTACGGCTGAGGTACGCCGTTCACCGGCGGGGGCCGCCGATGGGGATGTCGTACGCGATCCGAACCCGACATCCCTTCTTCCGTACGGAGATCCCTCACCTCATGTCCAGGACCCGCACCACCCTGCGCCGCGCGGGCGCCGTGACCGCCCTGTCCGCCGCGGGACTCCTCGCTGCGGCAGGCGTCGCCTCCGCGCACGTCACCGTCCACCCCGAGAGCTACGCCAAGGGCGCCACCTACGGTGTGCTGACTTTCCGTGTCCTCAACGAGGAGGACAACGCCTCCGCCACCAAGGTCCAGGTCTTCCTGCCCACCGACCACCCCGTCCTCGGCGTCCTGGTCCATCCGCAGGACGGCTGGACCGCCCAGGTCACCAACACCAAGCTCAAGACGCCCGTCAAGACCGACGACGGCACCATCACCGACGCCGCCTCCTCGACCGCCCGCGGTCTCGGCATCGCCGGGCTGGTCGTCGGCGTGCTGGGCCTGGCAGCGGCGGGCTTCGCCGTCGTGCGCGGCCGTTCCGCCGGGTCTCAGGCGGAGTAGCGCAACCTGCCCTGCCGACGGTGGCCGTCGGCAGGGCACCGTTCCGTCGCCGCGACCCCCGGCACAGTTGTCCCTCACGTGACGCGGACCACAACCCTGCTCCGGAACTCGACTCCCGGCGGCTCCGACTCCTGAGGCAGTACGGCGCGATCCGACCGACGCCGTACGACGTGATCTGGAGACGCCTTTGATGGATGAGTCCCGGCAATCCTCTTCCTCCGGCGCGGGTGCGGTGTCGCGGAAGCTGGTTCCTCCGCCCGCCCTGTGCGGATTCCTTCTCCTGCTGGCGCTGGTGTTCACGGTGTCGTACGCCGTCGGTGCCGCCGCAGGACCCGTCGCGCCCGGCATGCACGGCACCGGCACGAGCCGGGGGGACGGTGGCCCCGGCGGGGGCGGCGGCACGGACGACATGGGGGACATGCACGGGGGTGGCCACTGATGGGCGGGGAACCGGTGGCCGTGGACCTGGTGACGACCGACCTGACCGTCGGTGGCATGACCTGCGCGGCCTGTGTGAGGCGCGTCGAGAAGAAGCTCGGCAAGCTGGACGGGGTCACGGCGACCGTCAATCTGGCCACTGGACGGGCGCGTGTGAACCACCCGCCCGGGATCAACCCCGAGGAACTCGTCGCCGCCGTCGAGCAGGCCGGCTACACGGCTGCCCTTCCCGAAGCGCCCGAACAGTCCGAGACGCGCGAGGCCACGGACGCGGGCGAGTCCGAGGATGCTCGCCAGGAGCGGGGCCGGCTGCTGATCACCGCGCTGCTCGCAGTGCCCGTGCTCGTGCTGTCGATGGTGCCCGTGCTGCAGTTCCGCAACTGGCAGTGGCTGTGCTTCGTGCTGGCCGCGCCGGTCGCCGTGTGGGGCGCGTTGCCCTTCCACGTGCGTGCGGCGCGTGGGCTTCGGCATGCGGCGGCGACCATGGACACCCTGGTGTCGCTCGGTGTGGTGGCGTCCTTCTCCTGGTCTGCGTACGCGCTCTTCCTCGGCGGTGCGGGAGAGCCCGGCATGCGGATGCCGTTCACTTTGGTGCCCTCGGCTTCGGACGGGGCGGCGCACCTGTACCTGGAAGCGGCCGTCGGCGTACCTCTGTTCGTGTTGGCGGGGCGCTTCCTGGAGGCGCGGGCCCGGCGGGGGACCGGGGCGGCACTCAGGTCGCTGGCCCAACTCGCCACCAAGGAAGTGACGATCCGTGATGACAACGGCGAACAGCTCGTTCCGTTCGCGCGGTTGAGGGTGGGGCAGGCTTTCGTGGTGCGGCCGGGGGAGCGCGTGGCCACCGACGGGCAGGTCGTGGAAGGCAGTTCAGCCGTCGATCTGTCCCTGGTCACCGGCGAGAGCGACCCCGTCGAGGTCGGGCCGGGTTCGGCGGTGGTCGGCGGTGCCGTCAACGCCGGCGGGCTGCTGCTGGTGAAGGCCACGGCCGTCGGCGCCGACACACAGCTCGCCCGGATCACCCGGCTGGTGACCGAGGCCCAGGCAGGCAAGGCGCGGGCGCAGCGGCTGGCCGACACGGTGGCAGGCGTCTTCGTCCCCGTCGTGCTGACACTGGCCGTCACCTGTCTCGGCTTCTGGCTCGGCGCCGGGGCCGACCTGCAGGCCGCCGTCACCGCGTGCGTGGCCGTCCTCGTCGTGGCCTGCCCCTGCGCGCTCGGCCTGGCCACGCCGACCGCGCTGATGGCCGCGACCGGCCGTGGTGCCCAACTGGGCGTCCTCGTCAGCGGACCCCAGGCACTGGAGGGGCTCCAGCACCTCGACACGGTCGTCCTGGACAAGACCGGCACGCTCACCTCCGGCCACATGACCGTCGCCCGTGTCACGGTCGTACCCGACGGACCGGGCAAGGAGGCGCTGCTGCAACTGGCCGGGGCCGTCGAGCACGGCTCGGAGCATCCCCTGGGCCGCGCGATCGCCTCCTACACCCGGCGGGAACTCCCCGAGGGGACGCTGCCGGACGTGAGTGAGTTCGCCGCAGTGCCGGGGCGGGGCGTGCGCGGCCTGGTCGACGGCCGGCTGGTGGAAGTCCTCGCCGCGGACGGCGAGTTGCCCACCGCCCTGGCGGACGCGCTGTCGGTGGCCGAGGCCGCCGCCCACACGCCCGTCCTGGTCCGGGTGGACGGTGTGGCCGAGGCCCTGATCGAGGTCGGGGACGTGGTGCGGCCCGGAGGTTACCGGGCCGTGGACCGGCTGCGGCGCCTCGGCGTGCGGCCGGTGCTCGCCACCGGTGACCGCGAGGCACCCGCTCAGGCCGTCGCCGCAGCCGTGGGCATCGACGAGGTGCACGCCCGCTGCACCCCCGAGGCCAAGGCCGCCCTCGTACGGGACCTGCAGGAGCAGGGCCACCACGTCGCGGTCGTCGGCGACGGAGTGAACGACGCTGCGGCCCTGGCCGGAGCCGACCTGGGCATCGCCATGGGCAGCGGCACGGACGTGGCCATCGGGGCGGCCGACGTGACGTTGGTACGCGGGGACATCGAGGCGTTGGCGGACGCGGTCCGGCTCGCCCGGCGCACGCTGGGCACGATCCGGGCCAACCTCGTCTGGGCCTTCGGCTACAACGTCGTGACCGTGCCGCTCGCCATGGTCGGCCTGCTCGATCCGATGCTCGCAGCGGCGGCGATGTCGGTGAGTTCGCTGCTGGTCGTGGGCAACAGCCTGCGGCTGCGCGCCTGGCAGCCCTCGCCCGCTCCCGCCCGGAGGCGTACCCGATGACCGAGCGGAATCTCTGGCGCCCCACTCGCCGTCGACTGACCGACACCCTCCTCGCCGCGTTCGCGCCCGTGGCCGCGTGCAGTCTCGCCCTGGGCGGCCTGACGACCTGGGTCGGGGCCGGGAAGGCGGGCAGCCCGGCCCGGATCACCGTCTCGAACGGGCGGGTCCTCCTGCCGTACGGCGACAGCACGGACACCGCGGCGCTCTTCGACATCGCCAACGCCGGTGGCGCGGACGACCGGCTGGTGAACGTGACGTCCACCGCCACGCACGGCCGGATCACCCTCAGCGGGCACCGCATGCTGGGCGGCCGGGCCGCGTACAAGGTCGACGTGACCTCGGCCGGCGTCCCGGCGGGCGGCGGGTTGTCCATGTCGCCGCGCGGTGTGGACGTGACGCTGCGGGCCGGGGCCGGCTGGCGGGCAGGTGACCTCGTACCGTTCACGCTGCACTTCGAGCACAGCGCGCCGGCCGAGACGATCGCGGTCGTGATCCGCCCGAGCGGCGGCGGCCGGTGATCGCCGACCCTCGTGGCGGAGGCGTCCTCTTCTAGACGTCGGGTCAGAGTGTCGTCGAGTTCCAGCCTGTTGTCGTGGGCTGGATCACATCCTGCGGATTGAGTACGGTCCCCCGTGGATGTCCGTACCCACGCATGACGACCGAAGCCCGGATGCGAGGATGAGGCGCCATGACAGCAGGGTGGTGTGCTCGCGCGATACGGGCCGCGGTGTTCGCGGCCATGTGCGTGCTGCTCGCTGCCCTCGGCCACGTCCTGATGTCCGGCAGCGATGTGCCCGCGGGGGCGTTGGCCGCCGGCGGGGCCGTGACCGGGTTCGTGGGCTGGTGTCTGGCGGGGCGTGAGCGCGGGCTGCCGTTCATCGTGACGGTCGTGGTCGCCGCCCAGACGGTGCTCCACGAGGCGTTCTCCTACGCCCAGTCGACGTCCGGCACGTCCGGCGGCTCGGCCTCCGTGGACATGAGCGGCATGGGCCCCATGGACAGCTCCATGGGCATGGGCTCGATGCCGATGGGCTCCATGGACATGGGCTCCATGCCTGTGCGCCACACGGGAATGGGCCCCATGGACCACATGGGGCACTCCGTGAACGGTGGTTCGTCGTCGTTCGGCATGCTCGCCGCCCACCTGCTCGCCGCGGTGCTGTGCGGCCTGTGGCTGGCGTACGGGGAGAAGGCCGCCTTCCGCATCCTGCGGGCCGCCGCCGGATGGCTGGCAGCCCCGCTGCGGCTGCTGCTCGCCCTGCCGGTCACCCCTGACCGCCCACGCGTCCGGGTGCGGCGCTGCCGCTCGGACCGCGCGCCGCGTCTTCTCCTCCTCGTCCACGCGATCACCTCTCGGGGTCCGCCGGTGGGGACGGCTGTCGTCTGAAGACAGCTGGTTTCCCGAGGCTGCCCGGCTGCCCGGTCGCGCCTCGGGCCACGGCCGTACGACCGCACAGGGCGCGGTAGCGCCACAGTGACGCCGTAGGGCCGTCTCTCCCACTTTCACCGGACCGCGTGCTGTGGCGCGCCCTGGTCCGGATCACGGTTGACCCGAGAAGGACACCAGGTGAATACCTCTGCCCTGCCCACCTCGCGCTCCCGGAGTGACACGCCGGCAGCGCTCGACGAATCGATCACCGCTTGGGCGCTGGCCGCCCGGGGCGGTGACACGGAGGCGGTCGAGCAGTTCGTGGGCGCCCTGCACCGGGACGTCCAGCGTTACGTGGCCCATCTGTGCGGCGATCCCCAGGCGGTGGACGATCTGGCGCAGGACACGTTCCTGCGGGCGCTCGGCAGCCTGCACCGCTTCGAGGGGCGTTCCTCGGCGCGGGCCTGGCTGCTGTCCATCGCCCGCCGCGCGGTGATCGACAGCTACCGGTACGCCGCCGCCCGGCCACGCCTGGCCAACGTGCCGGACTGGCAGCTGGCCGCCGAGCTGGCCCAGCCGTGCGACCTGCCCGGCTTCGACGACGGCATCGCACTGCTGGATCTGCTGGCCGCGCTGCCCGACGACCGCCGGGAGGCGTTCATCCTCACGCAGCTGCTCGGCCTGCCCTATGCGGAGGCCGCCGAGGTGAGCGACTGCCCGATCGGCACGGTCCGCTCCCGCGTGGCCCGCGCCCGCGCAACGCTGATGGGCTTGCTGGACGATGGGGGCACCTCCCACGCCCTTAAGGCAGTGGGGGAGGACCAGCCCGCCGCGTTGGCGGCCTGACTGCCGGGAGGGTGCCGGTGCCGGCTGGAAGAACGGCTCCGGCACCCTCGCCGCCGCTGGAGCACCGGGAGCGGTTCACCAGAGCCGGATCGCCAACTGGCCGGGAACTCAAGGCACCTTCGCTCCGACTACTGGAGCGGGTGACGAAGGCTCGCCCGTGTACCGAGTGGATCCGGGAGTTGTTCGATGCGTTCTCGTGTGTGGGGCGGTACCGCGGCCGTCGTACTGGGCGGCCTGCTGGTGGCGGGCTGCGGCGGCGGGGGAAAGGGCACGGCGGACGGGAACGCGGGGCAGGCAGGGAAGGCGGCTTCCGGCGGCTACCCGGTGTCCGTCACGGACTGCACGGGCGCCAGGACCACCTTCTCCAGCGCGCCGAGGAGAATCGTCACCAGCAACGCCTCCAGTCTGGAACTGCTGCTGCGCCTCGGCGCTGGCGACCAGGTGATCGGCACCGGTTTCCCGCCCGGAAAGGGCACGCTGCCCGGCGCGCTCGACGCACAGGCGCGGAAGGTCAAGGCGCTCAGCGAGACGGTGATCCCGAAGGAGAAGCTGCTCGGCTCCGGAGCCGACCTCTACATCGACACCTTCGCCTCCATGGGGAGCATGGGCGGCTCAGGCATGGGGGACGCGCCGACGGCGGAGGAGTTCAAGGCGGCTGGGATCAAGCACATCTACCTGAAGTCCACCGCCTGTGCTGCCCAGAGCAAGACCCCGGTGACCGATCTGTCCGCTGTCGAGGCCGACATCACCTCCCTCGGCGCGGTCACCGGCACCCGTGCGCAGGCACAGAAACTCGTCGCCGGGATGAAGGCGAAGGTGGGCGCGGTCCAGAAGGCGGTCGGCGGTACGGCGGAGAGCAAGCGGCCGACGTACTTCTTCTTCGACTACGACGCCGGTACGAAGCAGCCCTCCGTCACCTGCAACCGCCAGATCGCCAACGCCGTGATCACCCTGGCCGGCGCCCGCAACGTCTTCGCCGACTGCGACGGCGACCACAAGCAGGTCGGCTGGGAGGACGTGATCGCCAAGAACCCCGACTGGATCCAGCTCGGCGTCCGCAACCGCGGCAGCGAGGTAGCGAACAGGAAGGCGTTCGACGAGGCCGAGCAGTGGCTGAAGTCGAACCCCGCCACCAAGGGCCTGAAGGCGGTCAAGGCGGGCCACTTCCTGCGCATCGGCTCCGAGCAGACCACCATCGCGGGAGTCGAGAACGCCGACGCGGTCGAGGCCATCGCCAAGACCCTCTACCCGGGCAAGGTCGCCTGATCGTGGCCTTCACCCTGGTGCGCCGGAAAGCCGCGGCTGCGGAGGAGCGCGGCAGCCTGCCCGCCGGTCCGTTGGCGGTGGTTCTGGCCGTGGCGCTGGTGGCCGCGTTGACGGCGGCCGTGGCCTGGGGCTCGACGTCGATCCCGCCCGGCGAGGTATGGAGTGTGGTGTGGCGGCGGCTCTCCGGTGAGGCGCCGCGCCCCGGCACGGACGACCTCATCGTCTGGCAGCTCCGTCTCCCGCGTGCCCTGCTCGCCGCCCTCGTCGGCGCCGGCCTAGGCGTCGTCGGTACGGCCGTCCAGGCGCTGGTGCGCAACCCGCTGGCCGACCCCTACCTGCTGGGCATCTCCAACGGCGCCTCCCTCGGCGCGGTCACCGCGATCGTCCTCGGCCTCGGCGCCGGCGGGGCACTGGGCCTGGGCCTGTCCGGGGCGGCTTTCGCCGGCGCACTGGCGACGTTCGCGCTGGTGTGGGCGGTGGCCCGGCGCGGTGGCGGGTTCGCGCCGCTGCGGCTGGTGCTGGCCGGGGTCGCGATCGGCCAGTTCCTCTCCGGGTTCACCAGCTACCTGGTGTTGCAGGCCGGGGACGAACAGCAGACCCACAGTGTCCTGTTCTGGCTCATGGGCAGCCTCAGCGGAGCGACGTGGGACCTGCTCGCGGTACCCGCCGTCGCCGTACCCGCCGCGCTGCTGTGGCTCCAGGCCCGCGCCAGGGGCCTGAACGCCCTGCTGATGGGCGACGAGACGGCCGCCGGACTCGGCATCGACGTCACCCGGCTGCGCCGCGAGCTGTTCACCGTGACCAGCGTGCTGACCGGTGTCCTGGTGGCGGTCTCCGGCGCGATCGCCTTCGTCGCGCTGATGGTGCCGCACGTCTGCCGCCTGGTCGTCGGCGGCGACCACCGGCGCCTCCTGCCGGTCTCCGCGTTGTTCGGGGCCCTGCTCCTGGTGGTGGTCGACATCGTGTGCCGTACGGCGATGGACACGCAGGAGCTGCCGGTCGGCGTGGTCACCTCGCTGCTGGGGGCTCCGGCCCTGCTGTACCTGCTGGACCGGCGCCTGGGGAGCGGCAGTTGAGGATCGAAATCGAGGACCTGTCCGTCGCCTACGCGAGCCGTAGGGTCGTCGCGGGCGCCCATCTCGTCGCGGCCGAGGGCGAGATCACCGGTCTGGTCGGCCCGAACGGCAGCGGCAAGTCCACGCTCCTGCGCACCGTCTACCGGCACCTGAAGCCCACCGCCGGGCGGGTCCTGCTCGCCGGCACCGACCTGCGGGAGATGACCCCGCTCCAGTCGGCACGACACGTGGCGGCCCTGCCGCAGGAGCGCGGGAGCGACTTCGAGCTGACCGTGCGTGAGGTCGTCGCCATGGGCCGAACCCCCTACAAGCGGGCCTTCGCCGGGGAGGACGCCTCCGACCGGGACATCGTCGCGCAGGCGCTCACCGACGTCGGCATGGCGGAGCAGGCCGGACGCCGCTTCACGGCCCTCTCCGGCGGTGAACGCCAACGCGTGCTGCTGGCAAGGGCGTTCACACAAAACCCGGACGTCCTGGTGCTGGACGAACCGACCAACCACCTCGACATCCGCCACCAGGTCGACCTGCTCGCGCTCCTGCGCGCCCAGCGCCGTACGACCCTGGTGTCGCTGCACGACCTGAACGCCGCGGCCTCCGTATGTGACCGTCTCCACGTCCTGCACGATGGAGCGGTCGTCGCCTCCGGCCCGCCGCGGGAAGTCCTCACACCCACGCTGATGGCGGAGGTGTTCGGGGTGCGAGCGGCGGTGGTCGACCATCCCCTGACCGGTGATCCGCTCATCGCCTTCGACCACCGGACGCCGGCGGACGAGGCACCGACGGCCGTGCCGCTGGAGACACCCAGCCGGGGATGAACGGGCTCGGGCAGGACGCCGGTCACGTCCTGCCCGCTCGGCCGTCCGCCCGGATCAGGCGGCGATCGAGTCGGCGATGCCGTACCCGGCCTCGGTGATCGCCGCGCGCAGCCGCTCGTCGTCAAGGTCCGTGCCGTGCACGGTGACGGCGTTGGCGGCGAGGTCGACCACGACCTCGCTCACCCCGGGTACCTCGCAGACCTCTTCCCTGATGCTCGCCGCGCAGTGCTCGCAGCTCATTCCCGTGACGTTGTACTTCTTCTGCTCCATGGCGCAACTCCAGAGTGCGGACGGGGACTTCGGTGTGGCGTACCGATGCCTGAATGCGGTCGTTCAGGCCGACGCCGTCGCCTCAGTGGTCGGCTGAGCGGAGCGTGGAGTTCCGCCGCAGGCATGCTGATTCGATGTCCGGTGGCAGGGAAGGAACCCTCGGCGGCACGCATCGGGCGGCGGGCGTGTTCAGCGCGGTGGGGGAGGGCGGTCGGATGGCGCGGCTTCGGCAGGGCGTGCACGGCGGTTCCCAAGCGATACGGCCTTGGGATCCTGAGCCAAGGATGATCCGGCGTGGCTGGGCGCGGATCAACGGAGGAGCCCGGCCGTTGCTCGCGGCCACCGTGGCCGTTCTCGTAGCCGGGTACGGCCGGCTGGGAGCCGTCGTCGACGGAGCGTTCGGCGCGGCTGTCGGCTGTGCCGCCGGACTGATCCTCTGCGCGCTGCTGTACCTGCTGGTGGGGTCGGCCGTGTCGGGGAGACCGGCCCGCGGTGGCCGCCGCGACTGATCGGCGCGGGCAGTTTCAGCCTGCCCGCCAAGTTTTCTGGACGCGCTCGGGAACTCGTGTGCGATCCCTCCCGACTTGTGGGACGAGGCTGCCGTCCGGCAGCCCATCCACGAGCGTGAGGGGCGGCAACGGTGACAGGCCACAGTCCCGGTTCGGAACAGCCCGGCCACATACCCGTCGGCGGCGAGGACCGTTGGCTGCTCGTTGCGGTGGCCGGCCTGCTGGCGTTCGTGGCGATGCTCGACATGAACATCGTCAATGTGGCCCTGGCGGACATCGCCGAAGGTCTGCACGTCTCGGCCGCGACCGCTCAGTGGGCGGTCCTGGGTTATCAACTGCCCGTGGCTGCTTTGCTGTTGCCTGTCGGCCGGTGGCTGGACGGGGTCGGGATGCGCTCCGCCCTGCTGGTCGCGGCCGCGGGCTTCGCCCTGTGCAGCGCGCTGGCGGCCGCCGCACCCTGGGCGTCCTGGCTGATCGCCGCCCGCCTCGCCCAGGGTGCGTTCGGGGCCGTGCTCTTCGTGCTGATGCCGGTTCTCGCCCTGCGTTCTGTACGGCCGGAACTGCGTGGGCGGGCCATGAGCGTGCCCGCGACGCTGGGCCCACTGGGTGCCGTGACCGGTCCGGCGGTGGGCGGACTGCTGCTGGACCACCTGGGCTGGCGCGCCGTCTTCCTGGTCAAGATCCCCTTCTGTCTGCTTGCCCTTGTCGTGGCGTGGAGGGCGATGCCGAGGGACGGGGGCCTGCGCCTGCCCGACCGGCGGTCGGCGGCGGATGCCGTGCTGGTGGGTTCCGGCGTGGCCGCCCTGCTGCTGGCGCTGACCCTGGCGCCGGGAAGCCCGGGGGCGCTGGTGCTCGCGCTTGCCGCCGTACCGCCGGTGTGGTGGTGGCTGCGGGGGCCGGGCGGCCGTCCGGTGGTCGGCGTACTGCGGGCGACGGGGCTGATCCGTGCGCATACGGCGGTGCTCGCGCTGGCGGCCGCTTTCGCGGCGATGCACTACGTCGTCGCCCTGCACCTTCAGCGCGACGACGGCGTCAGCGCCACCACGACCGGTCTGACCGTGCTGGCCTTCCCGCTCGGGATGGGGCTGGCTGGTCCGGTTGGCGGTCGTCTCGCCGACCTCCCCCACGCTCGGCTCCGCTCGCGCGGGGGGACCCCCACCGGGGCTCGGCCGGTGGCGGTCATCGGTGCCGCCCTCACCGCTGCCGGTCTGCTCCTCCTCGTTCCGCTGGGGGGTGACTGGTCACCGGTGGGTGTGGCCTGGCGGCTGGCGCTGGCCGGCCTGGGCATGGGTCTGAACGGCGGCCCGACCCAGGCCCTGGTCATGGGCGCCGCCCCACCGGACCGCACGGCGACCGTGGGCTCCTCCGTACAGCTGGCCCGCAGCCTCGGTTTCACCCTCGGCCCGGCCCTGGCCACTGCCGCCTGGGGCCTGGCGGGAGGGGCTGACGGCGTGACGGCCGGGCTGACCTTGGCGGCAACCGCCGCCTGTCTGGCCGTACCCCTGCTCGCACTGCCGGGACGCAGGCCGGCGTTCGAGCAGGAGATGTCCACCGGCGACGCTCCCGCCGCCCACCATTCCTGACCGAGGAGTCCTTCCCATGTGCGGAATCACCGGCTGGGCGTCCTTCCACGGCGACGCCCGCACCCAGGCCCCGGTCATCGAGGCCATGACCGCCACCCTCACGCCACGCGGACCCGATGCCGGCGGCGTCTGGCTCGGAGAACGGGCCGCGATCGGCCACCGCCGACTGGCCGTCATCGACCTCGAAGGCGGCGTACAGCCCATGACCGACCGGCCCGACCGGCCGGACCTCGTGCTCAGCTACAGCGGCGAGGTCTACAACCACCACGAACTGCGCACCGAACTGCGCGCCCGCGGGCACGAGTTCCACACGCGCAGCGACACCGAGGTGGTGCTGCGCGCCTACGCCGAGTGGGGCGAGGCAGTCGCCGAGCACCTGCAGGGCATGTTCGCCTTCGCCGTATGGGACGAACGCGCCCAGCGGCTGCTCCTGGTCCGCGACCGGCTCGGGGTGAAGCCCCTGTTCTGGGCCACTGTCGACGGCGGCCTCGCCTTCGCCTCCGAACCGAAGGCGCTGTTCGCTCATCCGGAGATCCGGCCGCGGGTGGACGCGGACGGGCTGCGGGAGGCGTACAGCCTGCTGTTCAACACCGGCCCGACCGTCTGGTCCGGAGTCAGGGAAGTCGAGCCGGGCGGCGTGCTCGTCCTGGACCGGGCCGGCATCCGCGGACGCCGCTACTGGCAACTGGAGGCCGTCGACCACACCGACGACCAGGACACTGCCATCGAGCGGACCCGAGCCCTGGTCGGTGCCGCGGCCCGCAGCCAGCTCGAAGCGGACGTCCCGCTGTGCAGCCTGCTCTCCGGCGGTATCGACTCCACCGTCCTGACCGCCCTGCTCGCCGACGAACTGCGCCGGCGCGAAGGCCCGGACGCCCGGATCCGCTCCTACGCCGTCGACTACAGCGACCAGGCGGAACAGTTCACCGGCGACGTCCTGCGCACCGGCCACGACACGCCCTACGCCATCGAGGCCGGCGCCTTCATCGGCACCGACCACAGCACCGTCGTCCTCGACCCGCGCGCCCTGCTCGACCCGGAGCACCGCAAGGCCGTCGTCGTGGCCCGCGACTCACCCATCGGTGTCGGCGACATGGACACATCGGTGTACCTGCTGTTCGGCGAGATCCGTCGGCACTCCACCGTCGCCCTCTCCGGCGAGGCGGCCGACGAGGTCTTCGGTGGTTATCCCTGGTTCCACAATCCGAAGGCCCTGGCAGCGGAGACCTTCCCATGGTTGCTGGTGACGGGCGACGAGGCCGCCATGCCGCTGAACCCGGAACTCGATCTGCGCATCGCCGAGTTCCGCGACGACACCTACCGCGCCGCCCTGGCCGCCGTACCGCACACGGATGGCGAGAGCCCCGCCGAACACCGGCAGCGCGAGCTGCAGCACCTGTCCCTGACCCGCTGGCTGCGCCAGCTCCTGCACCGCAAGGACCGCCTCAGCATGGCCCAGGGCCTGGAGGTCCGTGTCCCGTACTGCGACCACCGGCTCGTCGAGTACGCCTTCCACACGCCCTGGGCGCTGAAGAGCTTCGACGGACGGGAGAAGAGCCTGCTGCGTGCGATGGGTGCCGGCCTGGCTCCGGACTCGGTGCTGCACCGCCCCAAGAACCACTACCCGGCCACCCACCACCCCGACTACAACCGCGGCCTGCAGCAGATGGCCCGCGACGCGCTCGCCACCGAACAGATCCGCGCCCTGGCCGACGAGACCCGCATCAAGCCCTGCCTCGACACCCCGCCCGACCGGCTGGAGTGGGGCCACCGCCTGCGCCTCGAACGCGTCGTCGACCTCGCCCTGTGGCTGGACCACTACCAGCCCGAACTCGCCCTCTGAGGAGCCTTTCCATGACTCTCCAGGAACCGATACCCGCCACCGATGCGGACGTCCTGCCCGACCCGGTCCCGCTGATGGGCTGCCCCTACAAGGCCAACCCCTACCCTCTGTACGAGCAGATGCGCGAGGCCGGTCCGGTCCACCGCGTCCTTTTCCCCAGCGGCGTCCAAGCCTGGCTCGTCACCGGCTACGAGGCCGCGTACTCCGCGCTGAACGACGAGCGCCTGGGCAAGAACCACGACCGCGGCAACGACCGCTGGCGCGCCCGAGCCTCGATCATGCCCGAGCCACAGCACTCCCAGCTCCAGGTCCACCTCCTCCACCAGGACCCGCCCCAGCACACCCGGATGCGCCGCTTCGTCACCGACGCCTTCACCCCGCGGCGCATCGAGCAGCTCCGCCCGCGCTTCCAGGACCTCGCTGACTCCCTCGTCGACGCACTGCCGGAGCAGGGCCCCGCTGACCTCGTCACCGGCTTCGCCGCCCACTTCCCCTTCCAGGTCCTCGCCGAAGTCATCGGTCTCCCGCAGGAGCTCGCGGCCCGCTTCGACAGGGACTGGGGCAAGGTCGTCCAGCCGGTCGGCCCCACCGACCCCGGACGCCCCCTCTATGAGGCCCGCCTGCACGGCCTGCAGAGTTACATCGCCGATGTCGTGTCCCACAAGCGAGAGCACTGGGACGACGACCTGCTCAGCCGCCTCGTCGTGGCCCGCGACCGCCGCGAACTCTCCCAGGAAGAGCTGGACTCGATGATCTTCCAGCTGCTCGTCGCGGGCCAGGAGCCTGTCACCAACCAGATCACCACCGCCCTGATCGCCCTGCTTCGCCACCCCGACCAGCTGGCCCGCCTGCGCGACGACCCCGGCCTGCTGCCACGCGCCGTCGAGGAACTCCTGCGCTACGACAGCGCCTTCGAACTCACCACCTGGCGCTTCTTCGACCAGGACAGCGACCTGCACGGCACGAAGGTACCGGCCGGCGACTCCGTGATCGTCTCCCTGTGCGCCGCCAACCGCGACCCGCGCCGCTTCCCCGACCCGGACACCCTGGACTTCGACCGCAGCCCCAACCCCCACCTCGCCTTCGGCCACGGCATCCACTTCTGCCCCGGCGCCGCCCTCGCCCGCACCGAACTCCAGATCGCCCTCGGCACCCTGCTCACCCGGCTGCCCGGCCTGCACCTGGCCATCAGAGACGAGGACATCGAGTGGATCCCGGCCGTGCTCGGCCGCGGCACCAACCACCTGCCCGCCGACTACGAACGCCGCCTCTGACACCGACGTACCGCTGACCGGGTCCCGCCCCACCAGTCGACCCGGCCCCAGCTGACCCACCCACCCACCCACCGAGCATCGGCGCCTGGCTCGCATGTCCCGCCACGGCGCCATGCCGACGTGCCCTCGTACTGCCTGGTCCTCACGGAGAAACGACATGCCACTGACGGTCGCGTCGGACGCCCTCCCCACCCGCATCGGCAAGGAGATCCTGAACCTGCTCCTGCCCCACCACCGCACGACCGATCGCGACCACGCTCCTCTTCCCGCCCGTGTGGAAGCGTTCCCTCATCAGGTCCGCCGCATCGCCCGCTTCATCCGCGACGGCGCCCCTGTCGTCTTCACTCTGCCCGGCTTTCCGTGTAAGTCCCCCAACCCGGCCAAAGTCCTCGGTCACCTGCCTGACCAGGGTGAACGCCTCTCCCTGGCCTTCCTGAACACCCTGTGCACCAAGATCGAACGGGTCTACCCACCCGGTGCCCACGTGATCATCTGCTCCGACGGCCACGTCTTCGGCGACCTCATCGGCGTTCCCGACGAGCACATCGACGCCTACGCCGACGACCTACGCATACAGATAGACCGGACGGGACTGGACAGACTGTCCGTCTTCGACCTGCGCGACGTCCTCGGCGATCTCCCGCACGACACGAAACGGACCCTCATCCATGCGAGCTACGCCCCCACCCTGGAGGCCCTCCGCGCCGAGGTCCGCGGCGACGACCAGGCCCTCTCCCTCTACCGGGGCATCACCCGCTTCCTCGTCGAGGACACCGCCGACTGGACCGGCACCCGCTCCGCCCTCCAACGCGCATGCAGACAACGGGCGTACGGCGTCATCCAGCGCAGCCGCGCCTGGGGCACCCTGATCGCCGAACACCACCCCCGCGCCGTGCGCCTCTCCATCCACCCCCAGCCCACCGGCGCCCCGAAATTCGGCATCCGCCTCCTCGACGCGCCGGACGCCTGGACGACCCCCTGGCACTCGACGGCCCTCCACCGTAGGGACGGCACGTGGACCCTCCTGCCCCACCAGCAAGCCGCCCCCAGGGGCCGCCTGATCGTGCAGGACGGCAGACCGAGCCACTTCGAGGAAGCCCCGGCCGCGTGAAGCGGCGGGATGCCCGCGGGCTGCGGCGGGGTGCGGCGGCAGCGGGGTCCGCATCCTGTCGGTGAGCTTGATCGCGTAGGTGACCGGTGAACGGTCGGCTGCCAGGTGCCGGTACTGCCCCTTCAGGGCTCCACGGGTCTTGACCGTGCACCAGGTGGCCAGGGCGACGATGTCGTCTTGGAGGTGGTCACGAAGCAGCTCCGCAGACGCGCTTACCGGCTCATGGAGATCCTTGGACTCCGCAGAGTGCGCCTCTACGAGACGGTGGCGAAGTCGCTGCGGTGACGTGCCGTCTCGGCGATGACATAGGCGTCGCGGGCGTCGGTCTTCGCTTCGCCACGGTAGGCGCCGGACATACGGTTCACCGTGCGGCCGGGCCCGTAGACAGCCTGCTGGCCATGGGCCGCAAGCAGGGCCAACAACAGCGCGGAGGACGTCCCGGAGATGTCCACGGCCCAGTGGACTACGCCCGCCAGGCCGAGAATCTCGCCGAGTGCGGTCAGGATGGCCGACTCGTCGTTGTCGATCTTCTTTGACCACAGAGTCGCACCGGTCTCGTCGACGACCGCCGCCCAGTGATGCCCCTTGCCTGCATCGATGCCGGCCCGTACTCGGGTCCGTGGCTCACTCACTCGCCCCTCCTCACGCCGCGCGGCATTCCGTCGGCCCGAGGAACACCCCGCTGTCTGCTCCGTAACCAGCGACCGCACAAGGCGCGCACATCTCAATCAGCAGCCAAGGTGCCCCGAAAGGGCACGGCGGCCACTCGCTCCGAGCGACAAGCCGCCTTGAGCCGCACCCCGCCCTTCCGGGCCATCCAGCAACTTATGGAGCCGCCTTGAGCCCTCAGCTTCGGAAGCTCGCGTGCTCTCGCCTCGACCGCCTTGCTGACCTGCGTCCACGGGGGCTCGCGCCGTGTTGATCGCTGCTCCCGCTACCCGGTGTTCCCCGCGGTTCCCCGCACGATCTGGCACGGCCTCTTCATCCCGGATTACGAGGGCGGTCGTTGACGCCCCCGAAGGCCATCGGGTCACCCGGAACGGGCGTCCTTGTGATCGGCGAGTCAGCTCGCCTCGTCGAGCAGTTTTTGGAATGCATCCTGAACGCGCAATGCCTTCTTGATCTCCTTGATCGTTGCGTCAGGGATGGTGCGGAAATAGGAGACTGCGGTGGTCTGGTGGGCGACGACGTGGTCTTTGATGTCCGGGGAGTTGATGCCCGGATAGCCCTCGGTGTGCTCCAGGACACTGTCGAAGAGGGCGGGGACTTCGCTGGCGAAGTCGTCGATGTAGGCGTCCCAGTCACCGTCGAAGTTGGATGCGAACAACAGGCGTGTGTCGTCGTCGAAGAGGACCCACCGCGCATCGTGCAGAGTGTCGAGGCGCTCCCTGAGGCGGTTGCGCATCTCTTCGAATCCGGGGCTTTGGAATACCTCGCGGATCTGTTGCCCGTGGCCGGGCTTGACGTTGAAGAACAGGGTGAACTCGTTGGTCCGGCCCTGTTCCATGCCCGGGCGGCTCGGCTTCTCGGTCTTCGTGGTCATGTGGGACATCCCCTCTCGGGAAGCTTTGGGCGGTCACAGGGCCGCTTGGATGGAGTTGCAGCCGGTTGTCCGGCTGCGTGGCTCAGGGTTCGAGTTCGGCCAGCCAGGTCAGGGCTCGGATGCCGGGCATGAAGAGGTACTCGCCTCCCTTGGTGACGGCGAAGCGGGGCAGTTCCTTGAGACGGCGGCGGACGGGGCGCCGGGGGATGGTGAAGGTGCCGGTGCCGTCATTGGCGCCGACGACGGGGTCCTTTTCGGTGCCCAGGCCGACGAAGTCTCCGTCGTTGGCCCACTGGGCCTTGAGGAACTCGAACTGTCGCACGAGGTCGGCGCCCATGAAGATGAACACGATGCCGCGCTCGGCGCCGTCGTCGTCGAGCTGGCCTTCAGGGAGCATGGGGCCGTAGGGCGTGCCGCGGCGCAAGGCGCGGTGGATACGGACATCCGCGATGGTCTCTTCCAAAGCGTCGCGGGGGTTCATACGCCGGATGTGGGCTCCCATGGGGCAACGTAGACCGGCGGGGTCGTCCTTGCGGTAGGTGAAGTCGTTGACGCGCCTCGGGTCTGCGGCGAGTTCGGGGTCGTCGTGGTCGGGCGCGAGAACCAAGGGCGCGCCGCTGCGCCAGCGTCCCACCATCTTGGCTGCGAGCAGTTCCTCCTCCTCGGCTGAGGAGGCGTTGTCGTGGAGGTAGCGACGGAAGTCCGCCACCTTCAGGTGCAGTTTGCGGAAGGCCACGTAGGTGCCGTTGCGGCCCAGTTCGGTCGGCTGCGGCGTCGGAGGAAGCCGCCCGAGCTGGTTCTCGTAGCCGAGGACGAACTCGCCGGCCTTGATGGTGGGGCCGAACCCGGGCAGGTAGCCGTAGTTTTCTCCCTTGGCCTGGAAGAGGTTGGCTACTCCCGCGCCTTCGACGTCCGGCTCGCCGATGCCGTCCACGAAGCCCAGATGGGTCCGTTTGGTAGGCAACTGGGCGGCGTCCAGTCGGTAGATGACCTGTACGCCGGGCAGGCCGCGCAGGGCCTCCCGGCCAGCCTCCAACAGGGATTCCAGCCCCTCGGCGTCCCGGGCGAACACCGAGATCGCGAGATGGACGTCGGCGCTGCCCAAGGGGGCGTCCCAGTGTTCGGGGCTGCTCTCGTCCACGTCGCCGAGCCGGTCGGCCCGCGCCGCCATGCCCTCGCGGAACGCCTGCGGAAAGCTGTCCAGCGACTCCTGCGGCACACCCAGGGCTCGCAGGCCGGCGTAGCTGAGCGCGACACTCAGCCACGCCTGGCTAGGTGGATCCCACCAGCGTGCCGCCGAAGCCACGTGCGGCAGCAGACGTGCGATCAGTCGGCGGCCGTCCGCCGCGTCGTCGATGCGCAGCAGGACGTACGCCCCGGCGTAGGGGGCTGGTCGCTGCCTGAGCAGGGTGCCCTGGATGTCCTCCAGCTCCAGCACCTGACCTGCGGACTCGCTCGCGCGCTCTGCCATCGCGGTCTGTCACCGTGCCCTTCCTGGATGCCTGCCCCGGCCCTCGCGCCCGAGCCCTTCAGTGGTGGTGTGGGACGGACGCGGCGAGCGGCAGCACGTCGTCCGCGCTGCGCGGCTCGCACCGGTCCTGGTTGTTGAGCCGATGACGCAGGCGTGACGAGGCGCGGTAGACCTCCTTGCGGGCCCGCATCATGCTGCCGAGGGGCCGGTGGGCCTCGGTCACCCGCCAAGGCGTGAAGGACAGCCCGTCCATCCGCCTGAGGTTGTCCTCGCCCGAGATGTCCTGCTCGGGGAAGCGGAGCTTGGCCACCGTGACGTAGGGGGACAACTGCTCGGGCCACTCCACGGTGAGGTCCTCCACCGGCATCCGCTCCAGGTCGGCACAGAGCTGCACCTGGATGTCGAAGACGTACGGGCGCGCGCGCAGCTCGGCCACCAGCGCCGGCCGGAACACCTCGCGCGCGGAGGACGGATCGATGCGGCGTTCCGCCACCCCCGCCGCGCAGGCCGGATCCGGAGCGAGACGCACCTTGGCGATGTAGTCGCCGTGCCGGACCGCTCCCATCGTGGTGTAGGTCGCCAGCAGCACATTGACCAACGGCCTCTGCGAGACGAGGAGGAAGGTCAGGAACTCCTCCCAAGCCCAGTGGTCCTGGTCGAGCGAGCCTTTCCCTGTCACGAATTCGCGGAAGAAGCGGTGCCGACCGCTCTTGCCCTCGGCGAAGTAGGTGCCGGCGTTGAGGAACAGTTCCTGGATGAACAGGTAGTGCGCGACGCTGTTGCAGAAGAAGACGGGCGCGTTGATCGTGTTGTAGTCGAAGGTCCGGCTGTCCGGCTCGTCCTCCAACAGTGTCGGGCCGTCGATGTCGAACATCTTCAGTGCCAGACCTGTCGCCCGCCCCAGACGGGCATCGGCCCCGGCATGGGGTGAGCCGTTGGAGAAACGCACCAGGGCGTCGTGACGGCCAGGTGTCGCGTAAATGCCCTGGGCGTACTCCGCAGGCAGCCCGTCCAGGATCTCCACCTCGCCTCTGACCAGGCCGTATCCCTTGGCATGCGCATCCCGGACCGCCTGACCGGTTCCCCCCGTCGTCACCGACTCGGTGATGAACTGCTCCGTCCTGGCGATCACTGTTGGCAGATTCTCATCGAAATCCGGCTCGGGGATCTCCACGTCCGGCGTGTACCGAATGAACTGCGGCGACATCTTGCACCTTCTGAACCAGCACCCGCCCTGCCGCGCGGTGCTTGTGGTGAACCGGACACTCGAGGGTCGTCCGCCGAGGCGTAGCCGCCTCGCTGCAACGGACGCCGACCGAATCCAGGATCGGAGCCGAGGCCGAACTGCTGAGCGACTCGCTCTCACACCACCGTAGACACAGGCCGAGCGCGTGCGCTCGCTGAAGCACCCACGAGAGCCTTCACCCGTTCGCCGCAGGGCGCTGGCCATCGGGCCCACGGGATCGCACGATGCCGGTGAGGGCCGCGCCCCCTGCCGGAGCAGGCACGTGAGGTGCGAGCCGGCCGACGTGGCCAGGGTCCTGAAAGTATCCGAGCCGCCCATCACTACCTTCTTACGGAGGCCGCAGTGGGACACGCCGTCGGTGATGTGCTTGGCCTGGCTGCCGCTGTCGCGGTCAGCCCGCTCCCGATCGTGGCGATGATCCTCATCCTGGCGACCCCCCGGGGACACCTCAACGGCCCGCTGTTCGCACTCGGCTGGGTTCTCGGGCTCGCCCTGTTGGGTGCGATCATGCTGGTGGTCGGTGGCGCGGGCGCAGCCTCCACCCACAAGCACCCGGCAACCTGGGTCGGAGCCCTCAAGCTTGCCCTGGGTGTGCTGCTTGTCTTGTTCGGCGCCCGACTGTGGCGCCGCCGCCCCAAAGACCCCTCCCAGGCCCAGCTCCCGAAGTGGATGGCCGCGATCGATCGCTTCACCCCCGTCAAGATCCTGGGGCTGGGACTGGCACTGTCGGCAGCCAACGCCAAGAACGCGCCTCTGACCATCGCCGCGGGCGCCTCGATCAGCTCGGCCGGCATCCCCGTACCCCAGCAGATCGGGACACTCGCGGTCTTCGTGGTGATCGCTTCCCTCGGAGTGCTCGCACCCCTCGCCGTCTATCTGCTCATGGGAGAACGGGCGAAAAGTGTGCTCGGCAACTGGCGGGACTGGGCCGCGCAGCACAACGTCGCCGTCATGGCCGTCCTCTTCTTCGTCCTCGGTCTCAAGCTGCTCGGGGACGGCGTCAGCGTCATCGCCGCTTGAGAACTTGCGTGCTGCGAAACCCGCACGAATGCGACGGACGAGGTGACAAGGTCGGCGGAGTCTTTAGGTGCGTCATGCCGACCCTTGGGGACGGCACTACACGCTTTGCTGCACACCAGACCGTCTGGAAGCCGTGCCGAAGAGGGAAGCTGTGCGGCGCAGGGAGCGGAAGGGTGCGCGAGCGAGGAGGACGCACTGTCCCCACGGTCAGGCGTGCACACCGAAGAACCCGTACGTGGACCCATGAGGGTCTCGGCAGTGCAGGGGCGTGCCGCGCCGCGAGGTCACGAGCCGCCGGGTTCACCTGGCCGTGTGAGATTTCGTGAGACGTGAGAGGGTCTGGGGCGTGAGTGAGACACCACCGAACACCCTGCAATACCGCTTTGACGGGCCGGAAGACGCTCCGGTCCTGATCCTGGGTCCCTCACTGGGTACCACCTGGCACAGGTTGTAGAGACCGTCCAGGGACGTCTATGCCAGTCCAGTGCGGGCATGGACTTGCAGGTCAGAGCCTCTTAGTCCGGGAGGGTCTGCCCAGTTGGTGATGGCTGTGTGATACGCGGGTGATACGGCGAGGCTCCACCGAGGTCCGTTCTGACGGGATCTCTGCGCGGGTCCGTGAGACGGCGAAGCCGCACCGGAGCACTCCGGTGCGGCTTCGCTGTGAGATCGAACGCGCTGGCGCGCACGATGCGGTCGGTGACTCGTGCGGTCCGTGTGTCTGTGACTCTCTCGGGTGCCTGATTGGCGATCGCACCCGCTCATGCGTCCGTACTAGGGGTGCGTGTCCCTCCCAGCGCGACCGGGTCATGTGAGTGCGGGAGCGGGAACGGCCGGATCGACCAGCTGGTCACCGGCAGATGAGCTGGCGGTCTGTGGTGGAGCCATGGCTGCATTACTGTCAGGGGCGATGTCCATGTGGGCGTCGATCCGCACTCCTGTAACTACTACGAACGCGGCATCGGGAACCGGCGCGAGATCGCGACCGCTGATGGTACGTCCTACGAGCCGACGGACTCCCATGGCAGGGCAAGTTGTTGGGGGAGCCGAGACAGGGTGATACGCAGTATGGCGCGGACCGCTCGCCGACGGCGAGGTCGGCAGGCACGCGCCGACGGCGGAGACAGCGGCGGGAGGGCGGGCACGGCACCAGTCGGATGGACGAAACGCCGGCGTCACCGGACGCGGCAGGGCCCGGCGTCTGCTTACGATCGCCTCGCGGCCGACTCGGGCGTCGCCCGCCTGACCGTCCCGACGTACCACCAGGCACACACCGGTGCCGAGGCCGGAGACCGCGAGGACGCCGAACAGCAGGAGCCGTCGAACATGGACATGAAGCTCGAGGTCGTTGTGGTGCCGGTCGCCGATGTCGACTGGGCCAAGAGTTTCTATGAGGGCCTGGGGTGGCGGCTCGACGCCAACGTCGCGCGTGGTGAGGACTTCCGGGTCATCCA
Source organism: Streptomyces sp. NPDC052301 (assembly GCF_044593395.1). Lineage (NCBI taxonomy): Bacteria > Bacillati > Actinomycetota > Actinomycetes > Kitasatosporales > Streptomycetaceae > Streptomyces > Streptomyces sp. NPDC052301. The sequence continues at coordinate 566,088 of NZ_JBIUBE010000003.1, forward strand.
GGTGACCCCGCCCGGCTCGCCGTGCTCGGTTATCTTCGGTACGGGGCTCACCTCCGCCGCACCGGGCTCCGCCGAGGGACTTCACCTCATCGTCTCCGACATTGAGGCGGCCCGGGCCGAGCTCGCCGGCCGCGGCGTGGAGATCAGTGAGGTGTTCCACGACGAGGGCGGGGTGTTCCACCGCGCCGGGACCGAGGGCCGGGTGTCCGGACCGGATCCGGACCGCACCAGCTATGGCTCCTACGCCTCGTTCAGCGACCCGGACGGCAACGGCTGGGTGCTCCAGGAGGTCACGGTCCGCCTGCTGGCCGGTGACGAGAAATCTCCCGACCGTGAGGGAGGCTCGCATGAGCAGCTTCGGCCTCGGCGCGACATCCATGAGCCCGGGGAGCTGTCCAGCACCGGCTCGAAGTGGGACTTTCCAGAGTGCAGGACGCCGGCGAAGGGCGACGCCGGCGGGACGAGGACGGCTCTGCCCGCGCGAACAGGGACTGCGAAATCTGAGACGGCGTCCCTCTCTGTCCAGGAGTCAGTTTCCGGCAGAACTTGCAGCCCCTTTCCCGGCTCCCTTCGCACTCAATGGAGTGATCATGCGATTCACCTACTCCTCGATCCAGACCCGACAAGAGGACGGTGTCCTGTTTGCCACCCTCGACGCCGGCCCTCTCAATCTCCTCGGTGTCGAACTTGTCCGCGACCTGGTATCGCTCGTCGACGTGCTGTACACCGACCCCGGTGATGTGCGAGTCGTCGTCGTCGAGAGCGCGTCGCCCGAGTTCTTCTCGGCGCATGTGGATCTCACGGCGGTACCGCAGTACACCGCAGAGGCCGCGAAGGCCGGCGGCCCTGGAGATGCCTCGCTCGGCATGTTCCTCTATAAGCTGGCGCACGTCCCGGTGATCACCATCGCCAAGGTGCGCGGCAGGGCCCGCGGCGGCGGAAACGAACTCGCCCTGGCGTGCGACATGATCTTCGCCGTGCGCGAGAACGCGATCTTTGGGCAGTTCGAGTCCGGTACCGGCGCCCTGCCCGGCGCCGGCGGCGTACAGCATCTGGCCCGGCGGCTCGGCAGGACACGCGCCATCGAAGTCATCGCCGGCGCCGACGACTTCGACGCCGAACTCGCCGAACGCTACGGCTGGATCAACCGAGCCATGCCCGACGCCGAACTGGACGGCTTCGTCGAGCGCCTGGCCAAGCGCATCGCCGGCTTTCCGCCCGAGGGGGTCAAGGCCGCCAAGCGCGCCATCAACAACCTCACGCTGCCGGACCAGGCGAACGTCCGCTCGGACTCGGCCATGTTCCTCGGCCTGGTCAGCCTGCCCGAAACCCGTGAGCGACTGGACTACCTGGCGAGCAGGGGCCTCCACACGCCCGGTGAGCTCGAACGCGACCTCGGCAAGGCTGTGGCGGAGTTTCGCTGAGCCGGCCCGGCAAGGCCGTCCTGAGTGCGACGCCTCGGGACCGACTGGCGGATCGGGGCTAACGTGACGGGGTGGAGATGTTGCATTTGCGCTATTTCGTTGCGGTTGGCGAGGAGCAGAGCTTCTCGGCGGCGGCCCGTCGGCTGCACATGGCCACTTCGCCGCTGAGCCAGCGAATCAGAGACCTCGGGCGGGAACTCGACCACCGGCTGTTCGACGCCGCACCCACCATGTCACGCTCACACCGGCCGGAGAGGCTCTCCCGCCGATCCCGCGGGACGTACTGGAGCAGGTCAACTCCTTTCCGTGGCGCCTGCGCGATGCGGCCCGGCCGGGACGCAGCACCCTGTTCGTCGGCATTCCTGTCGGCGTGCACCCCAGGCCGAGGGATCTTCTCAACACGCTCGCCGGGCGCGTCAGCGAGAGGTGCGAACTCCTGCGCTGGCCCGGCACCTCCCAGGCTCTGATCGCCGACGTGCGCGAGGGCAGACTCGCCTTCGCGCTGACCCGGCTCCCGATCAGCGACCCGGACTGGACCTGCTGCCCGTCATATCGGAACGGCTGGGAGCGGTGGTGCCGGCCGACCAGTTCGCCGAGTGCGCTCGAATGACCACCAGCATTCTTGAGGGGTCACCATGCTCATCGTCACCCGCGAGGGCGAGCGCCGCTGCAAGCTTCCACCGCACCAGCGTGCCCTGGTCGCCCTGGTGTACCTGCGCAAGCACGACACCCTCGCCCAGGTCGCGGCGGTCTCGGGATTTGGGTCGGGAGCCCACGTCTACACCACAACGGTGATCCGCGAACGACCAGCCAGGCTGCCGGGGGCATGACCTCCCGCCCGGTCACTGCTTGCGTCTGGTCGTTTCAGACGAGCGCCGGTGTGGGAGCGGGCAGGTAGGGGGTGATGTTGCGCCACGCGCGCTCGATGTATTCCTCCTTCTCGCCGACCGGGGCGACATAGTGCAGTGCGCTTTCGGCGGCGTCGTTGCCCTCCAGGCGGGCGATGATCCAGGTGGCGAGGTAGTGCGAGGCGAGGCAGCCGCCGGCGGTGGCGATGTTGTCCTTGGCGTAGAAGGGCTGGTTGAGCACCTCGACGCCGGCGGCGATGACCCAGGGCTTGGTGGTCAGGTCGGTGCAGGCGGGGATGTCGTTGAGCAGGCCGAGCTTGGCCAGCACGAGCGCGCCGGAGCACTGCGCGGCGATGAGTTGGCGCGAGGGGTCCAGGCCGCGCAGGATGTTCATGATCGCCGGGTCTTCGACGACCTCGCGGGTGGCGATGCCACTGCCGACGATGACGGCGTCAGCGGCGCACGCCTCCTCGAGAGTGGACATCTGTTCGATAGTCACCCCGTTCCTTGACGTCACCTTGGGGCCGGGGGTGGCGATGGTGACGCGCCAGTCGTCGGTCTTGATGCGGTTGAGCACGCCGAGCGCGATCAGGGAGTCGAGCTCGTTGTAGCCCTCGAAGGTGAGGATGGCGATGTGCATGGCGGCCGTCCTTCCGGATGAGTGGGGCTTGACGGTAAGGACCCGCGAACAGGACAGTCAAAGAATTGTCATGGATACAATCCGGCGTATGGCAGCCTCGCGGTACAAAATCCTGGTCGACGCGCTCGCATCCGACATCCGGACAGGCCGGCTCGCCGCAGGCGTGCGGCTGCCGACACACCGCGAGCTCGCCGCCTGCGAGGGCATCGCCGTGGTGACCGCGACTCGGGTGTACGCCGAGCTGGAAGCGATGGGCTTGGTGAGCCGGGAACAGGGCCGCGGCACGTTCGTGCGAGACATCGCGGTTCCCGCCGGCCACGGCATCGATCTGCACGTCGTCGCCACGGACGTGGTCGATCTCAACTTCAACTATCCGTCGCTGCCCGGCCAAGCCGATCTCCTACGGCAGACTCTGCGAGAGGTGGCCACCTCCGGCGAACTCGACTCGCTGCTGCGCTACCAACCCCATCGAGGGCGTCCCCAGGACAGAGCCTCGATCGCCCGGCACCTGAGGCGTCGAGGGATCACTCCTGACGCGGATCGGATCCTCATCGTCAACGGTGCGCAGCACGGCCTGGCCATCACCGTCATGGCCGCGCTCAACGCCGGCGACGTCGTCGCGGTCGACGCCCTCACCTACCCGGGTTTCAAGGTGCTCGCGCATGCCTTCCATCTCGACCTGGAGCCCATACCCACAACCACCGACGGGCCGGATCTCGATGCCCTCGAGAAGCTGTGCGCGACCCGCCCTGTGCGCGCGATTTACACCATGCCAACCCTGCACAATCCTCTGGGGTGGGTCATGCCGGCAACCGACCGCACCCGTCTGATCGAGATCGCCCGGCGGCACGGTCCGCTCATCATCGAAGACGCCGCATACGCCTACCTGGTCGAGGATCCTCCACCGCCTCTGGCTGCAAGTGCACCGGACATCACCGTCTACGTCTCGGGACTGTCCAAGAGCGTCGCCACCGGCCTCCGGGTCGGCTTCGTCGTCGCCCCGCCGTCTAGGGTGCCGTCGCTCGAACGCGCGATTCGGGCGACCACCTGGAACACCCCGGCCCTTACCACCGCGATCGCCTGCCGCTGGCTCGAGGACGGCACGGTGGACCAGTTGGAAGCGCAGAAACGAGAGGACGCCAAGGCCCGCCAAGCACTCGCCGGACGAGAACTGGCCGGCCTCCCCCTCATCGGCCACCCCTCGTCCTACTTCACATGGCTGACCCTGCCCGACGACGCACGCGCCGATCGCCTGACCGCCACCCTCGCGCGTCAGCACATCTCGGTCAGCACAGCGGAGCCCTTCACCACCACGAAGCACACGCCACAGGCGCTCCGCCTCGCTCTCGGCTCGACCGATATGGACAGTCTCCAGTCGACGCTGCGCACGGTACGACGAGTCGCCCTCGAGGACGCCCACGCCTGAACCCCACTCGACGGGCCGACTCCCGCCGCACCGGCCTGCGGACGGGAAGCCGTCGGCGCTGGTGTGGGGCCGGTCGGCCTGGGACCCGAGTGCCGGTGTCGGAAGAGGCCGCCCGTGCGCGGTTGAACCTTCATGAATCGCCGTCTAGGGTTGACGTGAAAATTCAAGTGAGGGGCCGGCCCATCGCTGGCCGGTGAGCGTCGACCGCTTCGTGCACGTCACACGCGACGAGACCGTCGGCCGCCGACGTGGGCGAGCCGTGTCTCCCGCACGCTCTCAGTCACCTTCAGCCGGCTCCTTCTTTTCCCGAAGTGGGTAACCTTCATGTCCCGAACAGCCTTCAAGGCTCCCGGTGACGCGCACGCCAACCGCTGGAAAGCGCTCGTCTTCATCGCGCTCGCCCAGCTGATGGTCGTCCTCGACACCACCATCGTGAACATCGCCCTGCCTTCCGCCCAGCAGGACCTGGGCATCTCCGACGGCGACCGGCAGTGGGTCGTCACGGCCTACGCCCTGGCCTTCGGCGGTCTGCTCCTGTTCGGCGGCCGGGTATCCGACTTGTGGGGCCGTAAGAAAGCGTTCGTCATGGGCCTGGTCCGCCGCCGCCGCCTCCGCGCTCGGCGGCGCGGCAACCACCGGCGCGGCGATGTTCGGCGCCCGCGCTCTCCAGGGCGCCTTCGGTGCCGTGCTCGCCCCCGCCGCGCTCTCCCTCCTTGCCGTGATGTTCACGGACGGCAAGGAGCGCGCCAAGGCGTTCGGCATCTTCGGTGCGATCGCCGGTGGCGGCAGCGCCGTCGGCTTCATTCTCGGCGGCGTGCTCACCGAGTACATGGACTGGCGCTGGACGTTCTTCGTCAATATCCCGTTCGCGATCGCCGCGGCGACAGGTGCCTACTTCGTGGTCCGTGAGCCCGAGGGCAGCCGTAACCGCTCCCCGCTCGACATCCCCGGCGTCGTCCTGTCCACCCTGGGCCTGGTCTCGCTGGTCTACGGCTTCACCCGGGCCGAGTCCGACGGCTGGAGCGACACCACGACCATCTCTTTGTTCGTCGCGTCGGCGGTCCTGCTGCTCGCCTTCGTGATCACCGAAGCCAGGCTCAAGGCCCCGCTGCTGCCCTTGCGCGTGGTCATGGACCGCAACCGCGGCGGCGTCTACCTCTCCCTCGGCATCGCGGTCATCGCGACGTTCGGCAGCTTCCTGTTCCTGACCTATTTCCTGCAGGTCGTGAAGGGCTACTCGCCGGTCGAGAGCGGATTCTCCTTCCTGCCGATGGTCGCGGGCATGATGGTCGGCTCGACCCAGATCGGCACGCGTCTGGGGACTCGCGTCCCGGCCCGGTTCCTGATGGGTCCAGGTTTTCTGGTGTCTGCGGTCGGCATTTTGCTGCTGGCCCGGCTGGAGGTCGGCTCGTCATACGCCTCGACCGTCCTGCCGGCGCTGGTGCTGCTCGGTCTCGGCATGGGTACGGCGTTGCCGCCCGCCATGTCCCTGCCCACCCTGGGCATCGAACCCAGGGACGCCGGTGTCGCCTCCGCGATGATCAACACCTCGCAGCAGGTGGGCGGCGCGATCGGCACCGCCCTGCTGAACACGATCGCCGCCTCCGCGACGACTTCGTACGTCAAGGACCACATCGCCGATGCTGCGACGAAGCCGCAGCAGCAGCTGGTTCAGCTGCAGGGTGTGGTGCACGGCTACGCCAACGCCCTCTGGTTCGGCGTCGGCGTGCTGTTGATCGCCACGCTCATTGCCCTGACCCTGGTCAACCGCCGCCCGGCCGGCGAGGACGCCGAGGTCGAGGTGGCGGTCCCGGTGGTTGCCCATTGAGACACCGGTCACCGCCTGAGGAAGGGCGCGAGGAGGGCATGGCCCGGCGCGGTGCGCCGCAGTACCCTCGACGCCCTGGTCGGTGAGCACCGCGCACCGGCCGCGCTTGTCGGAGGTGCAGTCCTCGACTGGCCGGACGTCCCCACGCGTGGCGTCCCGCTGCGGCAGCCGAGAGGCGGGGCGGTGTCCTTGCGGGGTTACTTCCGCTGCTCCCAGTGGTCGATGCGCTCGCTGATCTTCTCGGCGGCGGTGCGCAGGTTGTCCAGCTCGGCGGGGTCGAGCACGTCGAAGACGAGGTCGCGTACCCGGGCCACGTGCCCCGGGGCGGCCTCGGTGAGATGGGCATGGCCGGCCTCGGTCAGGATCGCGTGGGTGTAGCGGCCGTTGGTGGGGTCGGGTTCGCGGCGGACGAAGCCCCGGCGTTCCAGCCTGCTGATCATGTGGGAGAGGCGGGACTGCTCGGAGTTGGCGAGGACGGCCAAATCGCTCATCCGCATGCGGTGTTCCGGCTGGTCGGACAGTCCGGCAAGGACGTAGTACTCGATGTAACTGAGGTCTGCGTCCTGCTGCAGCTGCGCTCCCAGGGCGGCAGGCAGTCTGTGCAGCATCATGGCGAACTGCTGCCAAGTCTCCCGTTCTGCCGGGGTCAGCCAGCGGGGCTGATCGTTCGACGGTTGAGGCTTTTCAGGCATGCCCGGAGTCTATCCGGCATGAACGTTCACGAGACGCGGTTCAGGCTTGAATCTTCATGAGTCGACGGTCTAGGCTGTGACATGAAAATTCAAGTGAAGGGTCGGCCTTGTGCCGGTCGACCCGTCAAGGAGAAGACCACATGAGTGACCTGAAGATCGCCGTCATCCTCGGCAGCACCCGGCCCGGTCGCAACGGCAAGGCCGTGGCGGACTGGGTGGTCGACCGCTCCGGCGCCCGCGCCGGCGTCGAGTACGAGCTGGTCGACCTCGCCGACTACCCGCTGCCCCATCTGGACGAGGCCATCCCGCCGGCCATGGGCCAGTACCAGGGGGAGCACACCCAGGCATGGGCGGCCAAGATCGCCGAGTTCGACGGGTACATCTTCGTGACCCCTGAGTACAACCACTCGACCTCCGGCGTACTCAAGAACGCGATCGACTACCTGTACGGCGAGTGGAACAACAAGGCCGCCGCCTTCGTCTCCTACGGTTCTCTCGGCGGCGCTCGGGCCATCGAGCACCTGCGGGGCGTCGCCAGCGAACTGCAGCTGGCCCACGTGCGTCAGCAGCTGTCCTTCTCGCTGTTCACCGACTTCGAGAACTTCTCCGTCTTCAAGCCGGCGGAGCAGCACGACGCCGCTGCGACCACTCTGTTCGACCAGCTGGAATCCTGGGCCCGCGCCCTCAAGGCGGTCCGGGTCTGACGCCCTGGCCCGCCGGAAGGCGGGCGAGAGGACTGCCATCGCCGTAGCCGAGTGCGAACGCGAACGCCGCGCCGGCGGCCTGTTCGGTCGGCTCCACGGCTGAGCCCGTAACGGGGCCCTGGGTAACCAGGGTCCCGTTACGGGTGTGATCCAACACAGAGGCTGAATGCCGCCGGGTCGCCGAACCGCCCGGTCTGCACCTCATCATCGGCGTCATCTGCGTCACCCCTCGAGGAGCAGGGCCTCACGGCCCAGGGAACAGGAAACAGATCTGTTTCCATGTGTGTTACATTCGCATCATGGCTAGTGAAAACACCAGGGACCGCCTGGTGGAGCACGCCACCGGCCTGTTCCACCGTGAGGGGTTCCATGCCGTGGGCGTAGACCGCGTTGCCGCCGATCTCGGAATCTCGAAGAAAACGCTCTACAAGCAGTTCCGCTCCAAGGGCGAACTCCTGACGGAAGTCCTTGACCGGTGCCACGACATGGCCGTGCAGGACTTCCCTGACGAGACTGATGACGCCACACCGCGCGAGCGGCTGCTGGGAATCTTCGAGGCGCAGCGCGTCCACGGTGAGGCTCCCGGATTCTCAGGCTGCTTCTTCGTGAACATCGGCACCGAGTTCCGTGACCCGTCGCACCCTGCCGTGCGGCAGGCGCGCTCCCACAAGGACCAACTGCACGGCTATGTGCGCCGCCAGGCCGAACGCGCCGGGGCGTCCGAGCCGGAGGTACTCGCGGAGCAGCTCGTCGTGGTGCACACCGGGGCGGCGGACTACACCCTGCTCACCGGCCGTTATCCGGATTCCGTGCGCGCGGCGGTGGAGGCCCTGCTGACCGCCCACGGCATCGACTAGCAGGCCCGCCCGTCCGGCGTCGGGCGGCGGTACACATATCCAAGAACACCGATCACAGCCGGCCGATGCCGGTTGGAGGGATACCCATGCCCAATTTGACCCATCGGCTCGCCCTGCCCGCCTTCACCACCCGCAACCGCGTGTTCATGGCGCCCCTGACCCGCATGCGCGCCGCCCAGCCCGGTGACGTCCCCACCGACCTCATGCGCGAGTACTACACCCAGCGCGCCGGCGCGGGCCTGATCGTCACCGAAGGCACCCAGATCAGCCCCGAAGGCAAGGGCTATCACGCCACCCCGGGCATCTACTCCGAGGAGCAGGTCGCCGGGTGGCGCCGCATCACCGACGCTGTCCACGAAGCGGGCGGCAGGATCGCCCTCCAGCTGTGGCACGTCGGCCGCATCACCCACCCCGCCGTCCACGGCGGCGAGCCGGGCGTCTCCGCCAGCGCCCTGCCGTTCGAGGGCACCACAAGGATCCAGGGCCCCGACGGCAACCTCATCTCCGTCGACGCGCCCACCCCGCGCGCCCTGGCCACCGACGAACTGCCCCGCGTCGCCGACGACTACCACCGTGCGACCCTCAACGCCCGCGCCGCCGGCTTCGACATGGTCGAGATCCACGGCGCCAATGGCTACCTCCTCCAGCAGTTCATGTCCACCAGCAGCAACCACCGCGAGGACCAGTACGGCGGCAGCCTCGACAATCGCGCCCGTTTCCCCCTGGAGGTCGTCGACGCCGTCGTGGACGCATGGGATCCGGCCCACGTCGGCATGCGTATCTCCCCCATGATCAAGGCTCGCGGCCTGGACGACAGCGACGGCCTGGAGATGGGCCTGCACATCGCCGGTGAACTCAACCGGCGCGAACTGGGCTACCTCCACCTGGCCGAGCCCGACTGGGACGGCGGCCCGGCACTCGACGACGACTTCCGCATCAAGCTCCGCGAGGCGTACGACGGTGTCATCATCGCCGCCGGCAACTACACCCCCGACAAGAGCGCCCGCATCCTGCGCGCGGGCTGGGCCGACGCCATTGCATTCGGACGCCTCTTCATCGCCAACCCCGACCTGCCGCGCCGCCTCGCCGTCGGCTCCCCGTTCAACGCACTCCGGCCCGAGGTCATCTCCGGCGGCGACGCCACCGGATACACCGACTACCCCTCCCTGATCGGCTGACCGGCCGTCGCAGGGCCCGTAACCGAACTGTCCTCGGCCCGAGCGCGCTGGCGGTGTCGCAGCTCCAGTACGGCGATCGGCCCGTCGGCGCTGTTGGTCGCGAACGCGGTGAGCCGCAGCCCGTCGGCGTCGGTGATGCGCAACTGGGCTCCCGGATGGCGACGTTCCTTGCGACGATCAGCCGCATCCCCTTGGGCCGGCTTTTCAGGCAGTCACCGGTGAGTTCGGCGACCCAGGCTCCGTCCCGGATCCCACCGTCCGGCTCGATCGCCGGCGTCCAGGCGGGGGCGGGGACCTTGAGCACAGCCTGGTGAATCTGTTCGGTGATGATCATCCCGACCGAGTACGACATTCGTGACCGCCCCACCATGCAACGGCCGGGCCTGAGCGCGAGGCCGAGGTGCTCGCGCTCGTCGCCCGTGGGCTGTCCAACAACGCCATCAGCCAGGTGCTGAACGTAAGCGAGGCCACGTGAAAAGCCACCTGCTGCACGTGTTCACCAAGCTCGACGTCAACGACCGAACAGCCGCCGTGACCCTCGCACAGGCCCGTGGCCGGCTACCGCTCCCCTGGCGGCCCCCAGTTCGGGATCGGCCCGACGTTGAACGTCCGGGTCACCTTCCGCCGCGCAATGCGCCAGGCGCCGTCGTGGCGGCGGTACTCGTCGAGGTAGGTGGCTCCGCCGGTGACCCAGGTGGTGTCCTGGAGCTGGATGTGGACGATGACGTCGCTGCGGCCGGTAGCGGCCTCCACGTCGACGTCGAGATTGACCGTTCCGTGCGACATGGCCGGGAACATCTGCCACTGCCGTTCGACGGTTTCGCAGATCGCCTCGATACCGGTGAACACCATGTCGGGGCTTAGCTCCCACACAGCGTCCGGCGTCCACACGCCACGCCAAAGCTCGAGATCGCGCAGGTCGCCCGCGACGCAGTACTGGTGCGCCGCGCGGCGCAGGGCAAGCTCGGTCTCGACCCGTTCCAGCCGGGCGATCACCTCAGAAACGTCACTCATGAAAGTTCATGATACGGCACCACGCTTGAATCTTCATGAGTTGCCGCCTAGGGTGTGACATGAAAGTTCAAGTGAAGGTTCGACCCCGCGTCAGTCGGCGAGCGTCGGCCGCTTCGTGCACCGTCATCTGCTGCCGTTCGTGGACGGGCAGCGGCCTCCGGCCGGCTCCGGGCGCCGGTCGCGGTCATGTGACGTGAGCTCAAATGCCGGGCGGAGGGCTCGAGTCGATTGCCACGGCGACGGTGGAGCGATACGCGCACGACATCACCGCCGCAAAAGGCAGGGCAGGCCGCTCAGTGGGCCTCCGTTCGGCGCGGAGGGCCCCGGGAAGGTCTCCGGTCCTCGCAGCGAGGCGATGCGGAAGGAGCATGCGTTGACAGAGCAGTTGCGGCTGATGGCGGTCCACGCGCACCCGGACGACGAGTCCAGCAAGGGTGCTGCCAGCATGGCGAAGTATGCCGCTCAGGGCGTGGAGGTCCTGGTGGCCACATGTACCGGGGGAGAGCGCGGCTCCGTTCTCAACCCGAAGCTGCAGGGCAACCCGGAGGTCGAGGCCAACCTCCAGCAGGTGCGGCGCAAGGAGATGGACGCCGCCCGCGAGATCCTCGGCATCAAGCAGGCCTGGCTGGGGTTCGTCGACTCCGGTCTGCCGGAGGGCGACCCGCTGCCTCCGCTGCCCGAGGGCTGTTTCGCGCTGGTTCCGGTGGAGAAGGCGGCCGAGCCGCTGGTCCGGCTGATCCGGGAGTTCCGCCCGCACGTGATCACCACGTACGACGAGACCGGCGGTTACCCGCACCCTGACCACATCATGACCCACACGATCACGATGGCCGCGTTCGAAGCGGCCGGGGACCCCGACGCCTACCCGGAGTCCGGTGAGCCCTGGCAGCCGCTGAAGGTGTACTACAACCACGGCATGTCGATGGCCCGGATCCGCGCCCTCCACGCCTACCTGATGGAGCACGGCCACGAGTCCCCCTTCGGCGAGTGGATCGCCGACTGGGACAAGGAGGGCCGCAGGGAACGCGAGTTCACCACCCGGGTGCAGTGCGCCGACTGGTTCGATGTGCGCGGCCGGGCGCTGATCGCCCACGCCACCCAGATCGACCCGGACGGCCCGTGGTTCCTGGTGCCGCTCGACGTCCAACGCGAGATCTGGCCGACCGAGGAGTACGAGCTGGCCCGCTCGCTGGTCGACACCTCGCTCCCTGAGGACGACCTGTTCGCCGGTATCACCGCCGACATCAGCGTCTGACCCTGCCCTTGCCGAAGACTCCATCCGCTCAGGCGGGAGGCGGCGTCTCGACTCCGCGGAGCTTCGCGGCCGACCTCGCGCCAGGATGCCTGCGTTGACGCTGATCAGCACGGCAGTGTGGCCGTCCGTCGACCGGAACGTCGGCCGCGGTCCGCAGATGGTGCACCCGGGTCGCCTCGGCCCCGCAGCACGAGTCGACTCTCGCTTGAATATTCATGTGTCGCGTCTTAGGGTGTGACATGAAAGTTCAAGTGTGGTCGGCTTCGCACCGGACGGTGAGCGCCGGCCGCTTCGTGCGTTAGGGAGAAGACATGTCTCGTACTGTGCAGAGTGTGCCTAGGGTGGGCGGGAAGGCCCGGAACATCGTCCTGTGGGTCCTTCAGATCATTCTGGCCGGCGTGTTCGTCATGGTGGGGGCTTCGAAGTTGGCCGGCGCGCAGGACATGGTCAAAGTCTTCCAGGACGTCGGTGCCGGGCAATGGCTTCGGTACGTCACCGGCTCTTTGGAGCTGGCCGGGGCCGTCCTGCTGCTCGTTCCCCGACTGAGTGCCCTGGGTGGTCTGATACTCACTGGAGTCATGACGGGCGCATTCCTGACCTGCTTGTTCGTGATCGACGAAAGTCCGGTACCGGCAGCGGTGCTGCTCGTCCTGGCGGCAGTCGTCATGTGGAACCGCCGTGAGCTCGCGCTCGGCGTCGTCCGCCAAGGCGGGCCGTCCGCTTGATCGGTCCGGGCCCGGCCGGAGGGCCCGGCCTCCGTTGCTCATGAAGTCGCACGGTGCCCTCCGCCGCGTGGCGGCAATGCCGGAGCGCTTTCGCGCACGTTGCCGGACTGTCGCGGAGCTGAACGGGAGCAGGTCCAAGGGGAGGGCATGTGACGGTCGAAGTGAACAACGTGCCCGGAGCGAACCGCTATGAGGCCCGCGTCGATGGAGAGGCCAGGGTCGCGGGCGTCGCGGAGTACATCCGTACGGCAAAAGTCGTTGCGTTCGTGCACACCGAGGTAGCGCCGGAGTGCGGGCAGGGGGGCGGGTCCGCCCTGGTCCGCTCCGCCCTCGACGAGACACGCGCCTCGGGGCTCCTCGTACTGGCCACATGCCCGTTCTTCGCGGGCTGGATCGCCCGCCACCCCGAGTACCAGGACCTGCCGTACCAGTCGCGCAGCAAGGTCAGTGACTGAACGAACGGCCGAGCAGCCGAACACGATGGTGAAGGAGGCCCGAATGAGCGGCAGATCCGAGAAGAAGGCGTACGAGGGGCAAGCGATCACGGTCACGTTCGAGGCCAGGCGCTGCCTGCACGCCGCCGAATGCGTCCGTGGCCTGCCGGAGGTCTTCGACACGGCGAAGCGCCCGTGGATCCAGCCGGACGGTGGCCGCGGCCGACCGCCTGGCCGAGGTGGTGCGGCGCTGCCCCTCGGGCGCGCTGCAGTACGAACTCGCGGACGGCGGGACGGAGATCCCGGTCCGGCCCGCGCGGATCGTCCGCGGCTCCATCGGGCAGCTGACCGTGCGCGGTGAGCTGAGCGTGGAAACCGTGGAAGGCCCGCGCGCCGAGACCAGGGCGATCCTGTGCGCCTGCGGGCAGAGCGGCCATCAGCCGTACTGCGATCACTCGGGGCCCTGCGGTGAGTGATGTCGGGGTGACCGTCCTGCGGAAGCAATGGCCCGGTCCGCGTCGCCGCCGACGGCGGGAACGGATCGGCGGGCACCCCGTGCCGGATCAGGGCCTGCCTGAAGGACCTCTACGTGCTGCCGCGCGGCATGCTCCCGCTCCTCCAACGGCCCCATCCTCGACGGCTTCCGGCGCCCCCGCCGATGAGGCGACAGCCGCCGGGCCGCGGTTCTGCCGCGGGGACCAGGGTGGGCGCACCGGCTCGCTTTGAACGCTCACGCTTGAAGCTTCATACGTCGCTGGCATAGGATGTGACATGAAATTTCAAGTAAGTGGCCCGGCCCTTTACCACTCATCAAACAGTCTCGCGTGCTGCCGAGGAGTCCCACCGTGTCATCGACCCAACAGGCCCCCATCGGTGTGGGCATCGTCGGTCTTTCCGCCAGGCGCGGTTGGGCTTCCCAGGCCCACCTGCCCGCGCTGCAACAGCTGGACGGCTTTGAGTTGCGCGCACTTTCTGCGAGCAGCGCCGAGTCCGCGCGGCAGGCCGCGGAGAAGTACGGAGTCGCGCGGTCCTTCGGGACGGCCGGCGAACTGGCGGCGGCCGACGAGGTCGACCTGGTGGTGGTCACCGTGAAGGTGCCGGACCATCGGGAGATCATCCAATCCGCCCTGGCTGCAGGGAAGATGGTGTTCTCCGAGTGGCCGTTGGGCAACGGACTGGCCGAGGCCGAGGAGCTGGCGGCCACCGCTGCCGAGCGCGGGCTGCACACTTTCACCGGACTGCAGGCCCGGTCCGCCCCGGCAGTGCGCTACCTGCGCGATCTGGTCGCCGACGGCTACGTGGGCGAGGTGCTCTCGACGAGCCTGGTGGCCTCGGGCGGAGGCTGGGGAGCGGTGTTCCCTGAAAACGGCGCCTACCTGCTGGATCGCGCCAACGGCGCAACCATGCTGACCATCCCGTTCGGGCACACCATGAGCGGCCTGACCATGGTGCTCGGCGATGTCGAGAAGATCACCGCTGTCACCGCCACGCGCCACCGAGAAGTCAAGGACCCGCAGTCCGGCCGGGTCTACCGGCCCGACGTCGCCGACCAGGTGGTGTTCGGCGGCGTGCTCTCCTCCGGCGCCGTGGCCTCTGCCCACTACCGCGGCGGCATCTCCCGCGGCACCAACTTCCACTGGGAGATCAACGGAACGGACGGCGACCTGGTCGTCACCGGCGACATCGGGCACCTTCAGTTGGGCGAGTTCGCCATCGAAGGGGCGCACGGATCCGACGCCGAGCTCAGCCGGCTCGCCGTACCCGAGCGGTACTTCGACTCCGCGCTCCAGGAGCTGCGCGGCACCCCCGCGTACAACGTCGGCGCCGCCTACGCGCAGATCCGGCGTGACCTGACGCACGGCGGATCCGAGGTGCCGGACTTCGCCCACGGAGCTCGGCACCACCGACTGCTCGACCGGATCGAGCGCGCGGCGGAGCACGCCTGACCCCTCAGCAAGGCGGCTTCGCCACGCGGCGGGAATCCGGGGCGCTTCCGGCATGGCCCATGCGTGGACAGACACCACCCTGTGGGCAAGCCAGAAGAGCCCTGAGCTGCTGGAACGCCCAAGACCCAAGGAGACTCCGAAAGCCGCGGGCGCGGGCGATGTCCATAGCTGGGCCCGTCACCGGCTTGATCGCTGCCGCTGCAACCGGCTTCAGCCACGGCCGCGGCAGCGCCGCACCGACTGCGGTCGGTTTCCGGGACCGTACAAGAGCCCCACTGTCTGCGGATACGTCTGAGTCCGAAGAAGCGGCATGTGCCGGCCGAGGGCGAAGTCGCAGGTAAACGGATCCGCCGCGATACCGCCCGCCAACTCGGCTTCGGACGGGCACCCACGGCTGCGTCCTCTGACAGGGCATCACCTGGATGGTCGCGCAGGTCATGCTAGGTGAGGGGCGCACCCCGCAGGCTGTCCTTGCGGGAGCTGAAGGAGACGACGATGTGTGTGCGCATGGCTGCTGTGGGACGGTGGTCCCCTGCGGGCCGGGACGGCCTGGATCCGCGGTGAAGTAGCGGCAGTTGCCGACCGATCGTCGAAGGTGCCGGCTGCGCCGGCCGGGGCGCTGCGAGTGTGTCAGCGCTCGATCCGCTGCCTGGCCTCGTCGTTCTCGGCGC
The DNA here is from genome assembly GCF_044593395.1 of Streptomyces sp. NPDC052301. Lineage (NCBI taxonomy): Bacteria > Bacillati > Actinomycetota > Actinomycetes > Kitasatosporales > Streptomycetaceae > Streptomyces > Streptomyces sp. NPDC052301. The sequence continues at coordinate 581,730 of NZ_JBIUBE010000003.1, forward strand.
TGCCGGCAGCTGGAGGCAGGCTGTCGAGCGTGGCCATTTGTTCCGGGGTGAGTGCGACGCCGTCGGCGGCGACGTTCTCCTCGACTCGCGTCACCTGCTTGGTTCCTGGGATCGGGACGATGTGCTCGCCCTTGGCCAGCAGCCACGCCAGAGCGACCTGGGCGGGCGTGGCCCCGACCTCGTCGGCGACCGCCCGGACTTCGTCGGCGAGAGCCAGGTTGCGGTAGAAGTTCTCCCCCTGGAAGCGGGGGCTGGTCCGGCGCCAGTCGTCTTCGGCGAACTGCTCGGGGGAGCGGATCGTGCCGGTGAGGAAGCCGTGGCCGAGCGGAGAGTACGGCACGAAACCGATACCCAGTTCCCGCAGCGTGGGCAGCACGCGCTCCTCGACCTCACGGTTCCACAGCGAGTACGACGATTGGACCGCGGTCACCGGATGTACGGCGTGGGCCCGACGGATCGTTTCGGGGCCGGCCTCGCACAAGCCGAGATGCCCGACCTTGCCCTCCTGCACCAGCTCGGCGACCGTGCCGGCCACGTCTTCGATCGGCGTGTCCGGGTCGATGCGGTGCTGGTAGTACAGGTCGATGTGGTCGGTACGCAGCCGCTTGAGGGAGCCCTCGACAGCGGCACGGATGGTGGCCGGGCTGCTGTCGAGGACATGGGTGCCCCGCTCCGGTGCGGCGTGCGAGATCAGGCCGAACTTGGTGGCCAGCACGACCTCGTCACGGCGGCCCGCCAGCGCCCTGGCGACGAGTTCCTCGTTGACGTAAGGGCCGTAGACCTCGGCGGTGTCGATCAGGGTGACGCCCCGGTCGAGGGCCCGCGCGATGGTGCGGACGGATTCGGCATCGTCGCTGCCGGCGCCGGTGTAGTAGGAGGACATGCCCATCGTGCCCAGGCCGATACGGGCGACCTGCAGATCTCGCAAAGTGGTGTGCTTCATGATGACTTTCTTGGAGTGGGCGGATACGGCCGCCGCAGATTGCGACACGCTGCGGGCGGCGCTGCTGCTCGGACACCCCATGTCACGGTTTGCACCAGATGTCATCGGGCGAACAGCCGTCTCCAGGGAATCTCGTTTCGCTGTCCGGTGGCAGTGCCTGGCCTTCCAGGTAACGCCAGTACCTGCCTCGCAACCGGGACCCGCCTTCTGTGGATGGCCTCGGCGCACCGCTGCGCCGAGCCGTGCGGAACGCCGACTTCAAGCGCGCGCCGGGCGGTCTTGTGGGGCATGTGTTCCGCCGCGGACCCGGGCCGCGTCCACCGCCTCGTCAGCGAGTCGTAGCAGATCGGTGACCGGTAGTGACCGGGCGGGGCGCTTGTCCCGTGCGAACTCGGTGGCCAGACGTTGCAGGAGTTCGTTCACGGGGGTCGGGACGCCGTACAGCCGGCCCAGCAGGACGATCTCACCGTTGAGGAAGTCGGCCTCGATCGTGCCCGTGCCGCGAGCCAGGGACTGCCAGGAGGAGCCACCGCCTCCCTGGGCCCATTGGACCTTGGCGCCGCGTGCGTCGTGCTGTTCTTGCGCGCTCGCATACGGAATGCCGGCGGCATCGAGTACTGTTTCGCCCTCGGTGCGCACCTGTGCGTACAGTCGCCGGCCTCCGTCACCTGGGACCGGCCCGCTCAACGCGTCGATCGCGTTGGCGAGGTTGCCCAGCAGTTTGGCGTACTGCCAGCGCGCCACGTCTGGCACCACGGGGGCTTCGAAGCGCGCTGTCTCCAGGTCGGCGGCGATCCGGCGGACGGTGTCATCGGTGCCATGGGGGTGCCGCCCGAGGTGCAGGATGCCGCTGAGCGGAGCGCCCGACGCGGAGACGACCCCTGGTTCGACGAAGGTTGCCGGCAGCCAGACGCAGACGCCGTACACGTGGCGGAAGCGGCGCAGGGCGATCCGCTGGCTCTCGACGCCGTTCTGCGCGCACACCACGGGAAGCCGTTCCGCGGCCGTGCCGCCGCCTTCCACCGGTGCCTGGCCCCAGGTGTTCAGGGCGCCCTCGCAGTCCTGTGTCTTGACGGTCAGCACGAGCACGTCCGTGGCGCGCAACGCGCCCAACGTCTCCGGAGCGTCGACGACGGGGAGTCGGTGGACGCGCTCGCCGTCGGGGGCGCGGAAGCGCAGGCCGCCCGATTTCAGCGCCGCGTACTGCGCGCCCCTTGCGACCAGGACCACTTCGTGCCCTGCCTCAGCCATCCGCGCCCCGATGGTTCCGCCGATCGCTCCCGCTCCGATGACGATGTAGCGCGTGCCGCTGCCGCCGTCGGCGGGGCGGGAAGACGTGTCCATCGCGCGCAGGCCGATGCCGGATACTTCGGAATGTCCAAGAGCCGTCTGCTTCATGATCACTTTCCCGGGTCGGAGGCGGCCGCCGCTGGTGACTGGCGGCTGGCGGTGTCGCCGATGCGTCGGCGCCGGCCGCCCTGAACAGCCACCTCCAGCAAACCCTGCTTCCCCTACAGGTGGCAGTGCCTGGTGTTGCAGGTAATGGCAGTACCTGTCTCGCCCAAGGGGGCTCGCTTACCGTGGAGAGATGGACGACCAAGCCGAGATCAGGGAGTTCCTGGCCTCCCGCCGGGCCCGCATCACCCCCGAGCAGGCGGGACTGCCCGCCTACGGCGGCCACCGGCGGGTAAAGGGGTTGCGCCGTGAAGAGGTCGCGATGCTGGCCGGTGTGTCGGTCGACTACTACGTGCGACTGGAGCGAGGCAATCTCTCGGGTGCCTCCGACAGCGTCCTGGACGGCGTGGCCCGCGCCCTCCACCTCGACGACGCCGAACGCCAGTACCTGTTCGACCTCGCCCGGCACACCTCCCCGCCCACTAGGGCCCGCCGCCGCACCGCGGCGAAGCGCCTCCGGCCCGCCCTGCAGTACATGTTGGACGCCATCACGGACGCACCCGCATGGATCCACAACGACCGCCAGGACCTGCTGGCCGCCAACGACCTGGCACAGGCCCTGTACGCCCCACTCCTCGCTGGCCCGCGCCGCCCCGCCAACATCGCCAGGTTCATCTACCTCGACCCAGCCGCCCGCGACTTCCTCCCCGACTGGGACAAGGCCGCCAACGACGTCGCCGCAATGCTCCGTGGGGAGGCCGGCCGAAACCCCTACAGCAAGGACCTCACCGACCTCATCGGGGAGCTGTCCACCCGCAGCGAGATCTTCCGGAAACGCTGGGCAGACCACAACGTCCGGCAACACCGCACCGGACCCAAGAAAATTCATCATCCAGCCGTCGGAAACCTGGAGCTGAACTTCGAGACCATGTCCCTGGACTCCGACCCCAGCCTCACACTCGTGATCTACACCGCCGTCCCCCACAGCCCCAGCGCCGACGCCCTCCGTCTCCTGGCCACCTGGGCCGCCACCCAGAACCAGTCGCAAGCCGACCTTCACGAACGCCTCACGTAAACAACGGTGGCAACGCAGGCGCTGGTCGTGAACTGCGCTGCACATCTTGAAGGGGAGCCGCTCGCCGTCCGAAGCTGCCGGCTCTGCGTCCACCTCGGTGGTTCCTTGACTGCCCGTCAACGCCGACCGGTCAGCTGACTCTCGACCGAATGATCCTGCCCAGGTGCGAAGTGCCGCTCGGCAACAGATGCACGCGGACGCCTCTCGGCCGCGGGTCCATGAGCGGCGCCTTCACGCCGCACGCGTACCCGTTTCCAGACCGGAGCGGGGCCGAGGGCGGCGCCGGGAATCCTCAGGAGAGCGCGGTCTTGGCCGAGTTCCAGAGCACGCCGCGGTTCACGCGGTCGGGATAAAGGCGGAGCATCGACGTGTATAGGTCGGTGTGGTCGTTGGCCGTCGCCGCCGCGGCCGTGAAGTCCTCGATGTAGCGGCGGGTCCGCCTCACGTCGTCGGGGCTGTCCGGATCGCCGTCGCGCTTGTGGCCGGAGACCACGGCGCTCGGGCGCAGTGCCTCGATCACGTCCAGGGCGCGCAGCCAGTGCTCCGTGCCGTCACCCTTGGCCTCACCGAGGTACAGGTGGACGTCGCCGTAGACGGCGTCGCCGGCAACCACCAGTCCGAGGGAGGGCACGTGCAGGGCGCTCGTGCCGTCGGTGTCGGTGTGACCGAGTTCGATCGCGCGCAGTTCCTCGCCCTCCAACTCGATCCGGCCGTCGGGCAGCGGCTCGGGGACGAGGTGACGGTCGGGGAGCTGGTCAGGGAAGCGGGGCTGCCAGAACCCGTCGAACCAGGCGGACCCCCACTGCGCCCCAGCGTGGGCCGCGACGTCCGGTGCGGCGACCAGCCGGGCCTGTGGGAAGCGGTCGAGTACTGCGGGCGCCCCGAAGAAGTGGTCGCCGTGCGCGTGCGTGACGAAGATCGTGGTGACGTTCTTGCCCTGCGCGGCGACCCAGTCGGCCAGGCGGCGCGATTCGTCCACGGTCAGCAACGGGTCCACGAGCACCGCGTCACGTTCGCCGTAGATGAGCGTCGACGATGTCGGGGACCACATCCGCCGATCCTCGCCCGGTGGGAGGTCGTCGGACACCGCCGGCTTCGACGGAGCGACGTGGACGATGTAGGCGAGTGCGGTCATCACGACTCCCGCGGTCTGGGACCGTACAGCGGCCGGGCCGGCCAACAAATGAGGCCGGGGCCACGATGGCCGAAATGTGCCGAATTAGACCTCCAGGCGCTTTCGACAGTAGCTGGGTCCGAGCGGAGGTACCACTTTGCCCTGCATCGCCGATCTCCGAGGAGGTGCTGACCTACGACACGATCTTGCTTGCCAGCCAATCTGGAACGCCAGAGGGTCCCGTGATCACGACGAAGCTCACCGACCCCCATGGCTCCCACGGCTCCGCACGGTCACCACCACGCCACGATCAGCATCGGTGCCACTGAACGCGACTACGACGCTGCCTCGGCTCCGCAATCGCAGCCAGCTCTACTCGGCTGGCCGCGCGACGAACCGCCGGGTTACTGCGCCTCTCGAATACCGACCCTTCGCCAGGGCAAAATCTGGCCCGCACGCGCGGTGATGGCGGTCGTCCGGCCAGAGAAGATGGTGATGTCGGCTTCCCGGTTGAGCCCTGGCGCAGTCATTAAGGCCCGTACGGCGTGAAGCCCGATCACGGTCGCCAGAGGCCGCCCCAGTCCCCCCGCTCGGTCAGGCGTGCGGTCAAGCCATGGCCACGCACGATCGCGAGTCGTTGGCCGCGGTGTCGGCCACGGGCCGATTCGTGCCATAAACACGACAACTGATTGCCGATAAGGCGGCCCACGGCTGTCCGTCAATGCCGGTCACGGGTGGCCGGGAAGTCGACTCGCGTCACCCCGACCAAGCCAGGTTGAGGGCCGGTTCAGACAGAGTCGTCCGGCAGTGATCGAGTCATGCAGTTGGACCGACATCAGTGGGACGGTTGCACCCTGCCGTCCCGGGCGGGGGTCTGACTCATGAGATCTATGACCGAAGTGTCCAGTCACAGGCGTGTCGACTGCCGTTGCGGGATGGCGTCTGCCGGTACCGAGCCACAGGGCGCGTCCCAATAGGGGCCTTGCCGCGTTCTAGGCGCTATCACGGTTCAGACCGCCCGAGCAGGTCGGTGCCATTCACCCCAGCAGCACGTCACGTGGGAGGCGAACCATCATGACGAGCCGACAGCGCAGCACCTCCTCGAGCACGGATCCTCCCGTCCGGCGCGAGGTCGTCCTGGGCGTGGACACACACGGCGAGGTGCATGTTGCCGCCGTGCTCTCCCTGCTCGGGAATATCCTCAGCACCGAGTCCTTCCCGGCGACGGCGGCCGGCTACCGGCAGTTGCTCGTGTGGGCCCGTAAGCGGGGGACGGTGCGTCGGGCCGGCGTGGAAGGCACCGGCACCTTCGGCGCGGTCCTGTCCCGCTACCTGCTGGCCCAACAGATCCAGGTGTTCGAAGTGAACCGGCCCGATCGCTCGGCCCGCCGGCTGCTCGGGAAGTCGGACCCGCTCGACGCTCAGGCCGCCGCGCGGGCCGTGCTCAGCGGTCGCGCCCGGGCTCGGGCCAAGTCCGGCGACGGTTTGGTGCACAGCGCCCGGATCTTCAAGCTCGCCAAGGACTCCGCGGTCAAGGCCCGTACCCAGGCGATCAACCAGCTCAAAGCCGTCCTGGTCATCGCCGATCCCGCCCTGCGGGAACGGCTGTCCAGCCTGGGCAACCGCGAGCTGTTCCGCACGTTCGCACGCCTCGGCCTATCCGGCGGTGGGGGAGACGAGGACGCGGTGACCCATGCCACCCACCTGACGTTGTGCATGCTCGCCGAGCGCATCGAACAGTTCACCGGGCAGATCGATGAGCTGAACCAGCGCCTGACCCGGCTCGTCGAAGCCCACGCCCCACAGCTACTCGTACCGGTGGCATCGGTCCGGACAGCGCCGTCACTCTCCTGATCACCATGGGGGACAACCCCGAGCGGCTGAATACGGAGGCGTCCTTTGCTGCCCTTTGCGGAGTCAGCCCCATCGAGTACTCCTCCGGCCGTCGGAGCACGCGCCGGCTCAACCACGGCGGCGACCGCCAGGCCAACGCGGCCCTGCACCGCATCGTCTTCACCCGCCTGCGCCACGACCCGCGCACCAAGGCGTACTACGAACGCCGCACCCAGGAGGGCAAGACCCGCCGTGAGATCATCCGATGCCTCAAGCGATACGCAGCTCGCGAGGTATTCAACCTGGTCAGACCGGTTGCCCGCACCCCCGCGTCATAGGGGCGTCCGTGAGACGTGAGAGGGTCTGGGGCGTGAGTGAGACACCACCGAACACCCTGCAATACCGCTTTGACGGGCCAGAAGACGCTCCGGTCCTGATCTTGGGTCCCTCACTGGGTACCACATGGCACATGTGGGACCGCCAGGTGCCCGAGCTGGTCAAGCAGTGGCGGATCTTCCGCTTCGACCTGCCCGGGCACGGCGGCGCCCCCGCCCGGCCGGCCGGTTCCGTCGCCGAGCTGACGGCCCGGCTGCTGGCCACGCTGGACTCGGCCGGCGTGCAGCGGTTCGCCTACGCGGGCTGTGCGCTGGGCGGGGCGATCGGCCTCGAGCTGGCGCTGCGCCACCCCGAGCGGCTCGCCTCCCTCGCCGTGGTCGCCGCGTCGCCCCGGTTCGGCACCGCCGACGAGTTCCGGCAGCGCGGGGTGATCGTCCGGACGAACGGGCTGGACCCGATCGCCCGGACCGCGCCGGACCGCTGGTTCACCGGCGGGTTCGCCGCCGCCCAGCCCGCGATCACCGAGTGGGCGGTGCAGATGGTCCGCACCACCGACCCGGGCTGCTACATCGCCGCCTGCGAAGCCCTCGCCGCGTTCGACGTACGGGCCGAGCTGGGCCGGGTCGGGGTGCCGACGCTCGTGCTGGTCGGCTCCGACGACCAGGTCACCGGACCCGCCGAGGCCCGCACCCTGGTCGCCGGCATACCGGACGCCCGGCTCGCGGTCGTCCCCGGCGCCTCCCACCTGGTCCCGGTGGAGCAGCCCGCCGCCGTCACCGACCTGCTCGTGCACCACTTCTCCACCGCCTGGCAGCAGCCCTTCGACACCGGCCAGACGGCCCTGCCGGGCGCCCCGGCCGTCCCGGTGCAGGCCGCGCCGCCGCAGGCCGTGCCGGTCGCCGAGATCGCCCCGGCCGCCGTACCCGCGCAGCTCCCCGCGGCGCCGGACCGGTACCGGACCGGGCTGAAGATCCGCCGGGAGGTGCTCGGCGACGCGCACGTCGACCGGGCGCTGGCGCAGGCCGACGACTTCGCCGGGGACTTCCAGGAATTCGTCACCCGCTACTCCTGGGGCGAGATCTGGGACCGGCCCGGCCTGGACCGCCGTACCCGCAGCTGCGTCACGCTCACCGCGCTGGTCGCGGGCGGCCACCTGGAGGAGCTGGCCCTGCACACCCGGGCGGCGCTGCGCAACGGCCTCACCCCGGACGAGATCAAGGAGGTCCTGCTGCAGACGGCCGCGTACTGCGGGGTGCCGGCCGCGAACAGCGCCTTCCGGGTGGCCCAGCGGGTCATCCGCGAGGAGACCACACCGGCGGAGTGATACGGCCGGGGCGGTCGCGGGCGGCGGGCCGCCGCGTCCGGCAGGATGCCGGGGCATGAAGCTCACCAAGAAGTCCCACGCCTGCGTCCGCCTGGAGAAGGACGGGCAGACCCTCGTGATCGACCCCGGAGGGTTCAGCGAGGAGGACGCCGCGGTCGGCGCGGACGCGATCCTGATCACGCACGAGCACGCCGACCACTTCGACGAGTCCCGGCTGCGGGCCGCCATGGAGCACGATCCGGCGGCCCGGATCTGGACGCTGCGGTCGGTCGCCGAGCGGATCTCCGCGGCCTTCCCGGGCCGGGTGCACACCGTCGGCCACGGCGACACCTTCACCGCCGCCGGCTTCGAGGTGCAGGTCCACGGTGAACTGCACGCCGTGATCCACCCGGACATCCCGCGCATCACCAACGTCGGCTATCTGATCGACGACGGCGTGGTCTTCCACCCCGGCGACGCGCTCACCGTCCCCGACCGGCCGGTGCGGACGCTGATGCTCCCGGTGATGGCGCCCTGGAACAAGATCTCCGAGGTCATCGACTACGTCCGTGAGGTCCGGCCGCAGCGCGCCTACGACGTCCACGACGCCCTGCTCACCGACCTGGCCCGGCCGATCTACGACCGCCAGATCGGTGCCCTGGGCGGCACGGACCACCAGCGGCTGACGCCCGGGGCGTCGGCGCAGGTCTGACGTGACCACCGGCGTTGTCACACCCTCCGGGTAGGTTGTGAGGCATGCGCATCGCCACCTGGAACGTGAACTCGATCACCGCCCGCCTCCCGAGGCTGCTGGCCTGGCTGGAGAGCAGCGGCACCGACGTGCTCTGCCTCCAGGAGGCCAAGATCGCCGAGGGGCAGTTCCCGTTCGACCAGCTGCGCGAGCTGGGCTACGAGGCGGCGGTCCACGCGACCGGCCGGTGGAACGGGGTGGCGGTGCTCTCCCGCGTCGGCCTGACGGACGTGGTCAAGGGCCTGCCCGGCGACCCCGGCTACGAGGGCGTGACCGAGCCGCGGGCCGTGTCGGCGACCTGCGGCCCGGTCCGTGTCTGGTCGGTGTACGTGCCCAACGGGCGTGAGGTGGAGCACCCGCACTACGCCTACAAGCTCCAGTGGTTCGAGGCCCTGAAGGCCGCCGTCGCCGGGGACGCCTCCGGCAGCCGCCCGTTCGCGGTCCTGGGCGACTACAACGTGGCACCGACCGACGACGACGTCTTCGACGCGGCGGCCTTCGAGGGCTCCACGCATGTCACCCCGGCCGAGCGTGCCGCCCTGGCCTCCCTGCGCGAGGCCGGTCTGAGCGACGTCGTGCCCCGCCCGCTGAAGTACGAGCACCCCTTCACCTACTGGGACTACCGCCAGCTCTGCTTCCCCAAGAACCGCGGCATGCGCATCGACCTGGTGTACGGCAACGAGCCGTTCGCGCGGGCCGTCAAGGACGCCTACGTCGACCGCGAGGAGCGCAAGGGCAAGGGTGCCTCCGATCATGCGCCCGTGGTGGTCGACCTCGTCGTCTGATGCCACGCTGGGTCCATGAACCTTCCGTTCCTGGGCCACCGGCACAAGAAGCGCGGTGAGGCGGGGCTCCCCGCCGACCCCGAGGGGGTCGCCGCGCTGCTGTCGGAGTGCGAACTGCTCCGCTCGCAGGCGGCCCGGGCCGGTGTCCGCCTGGACGACACCCCGGCCTCCCTGGAGGCCCTGGACCAGCTCGTCCCGCGCTGGCGCGACGACGCCGAGACGCTGCCCTGGCTGGGCAACGACGCCGGACTGTACCTGGGCACGGTCGTGGTGCGCACGGTGCCCGGCGCCGCCTGGCGGATCCGCCCCGACGGCGACATCGTCGTCCGCCTCGCCTCCGGCCGCGAGGTCGAGGTCGTGGACGCCGGACAGGGGTGGGCGGCGAGCGGCGTGCCCGAGCTGTCACAGCTGTACGGGGAGATCGCCGAGACCTGAACCCGCCCCGCCCGTCGGGTTTAAATACGGCTTATGCCCGAAAGGTGCGTGTCGTTCTTCAAGTCCGCCGACGTCTGGATAGTTTGCGGCGACCACGACATGGCGGAGAGTGAGTAGGGCTGCGGATGGCCGTCGATCCGTTGATCGAACTGCGGAACGTCAACACGCACCACGGGAACCTGCATGTCCTCGGGGACACCGACCTCACGGCCGGCGAGGGGGAGGCGGTCGTGGTCACCGGCCCGTCGGGGCCGGGGAGGCCGACGCTCCGCACGACGGTCGACCGGTCCGCGGCCGTCCGGTCCGGCACCGTCCCGCTCGACGGGCGTCCGCTGCCCGAGGAGGGCGAGGACCTCGCACCCCCTTCGCCCTCCTCTCGCCGCTCGCCGCCGCCTGCGCGCGCTTCGGCATCGAGACCGTAAGGATGACGGATCCTCCATCTCCTCGTCGGCGCAAGGCAGTTCGCGTCCACCGGGGGGATGCCCTCCGGGTGCACGGAAGGCGCAGTTCCCGCCCGCGCCGAAGGACACCTCCCTCGGCTTCCTCATCGCCGGCGAGGAGTTCCTCCACACCGGGAAGCCCATCGCCTCCAACCTCGACTACGATTTGCCGTTCATCCCTGTGGTGATGGTGATTCCGCCGAACCGCATCGGGATGTGCATGCTGCTCTCGTGGTGCGCCGGCCGGATGGGAAGCCCCCCAAGGCCCCGGCACCCCAGGGGGCGGCAGTTCACACGGGCCAGGCTCGTCCGGCGGCAGCCGGAGATCACTGCTCGCCGAGCGGGACGGACACGTACGACGGGTCGTCCGGGGGCGAGGAGAAGGTCAGCTGCGCGCCGGACGGGTTGTGCTCGATGTAGAGCGGGTCGACCGTGTCGACCACCACCGCGAGACGGTGTCCGGCGGGGACGTCGTAGGCGGTGGAGAACAGGTCCAGGTCGACGTCGAACGGCTCACCGGGCGTCCGCCCGTGCCAGGTGTACGGCGCGTGCGTGACCAGCTTGCCGATACCGAGGGGGCCCACGTCGTACAAATAGGCGACGAGGGTGCCGCTCTCGGCGGTCGGTTCGAGCGTGGTGTGCAGGGCGGCGGTGCCGCGCACCCGCTGGGCCGTGCCGTACCGTTCCGACTGCCACACGGCCGCCCAGCGGCGCGGCAGCAGCGGCATCGAGGCCATCGGCGGCAGCTGGGCCACCTGGTCGAGGATGCTGGAGAGGAAGACGATCCCGCCGTCCGCGCCGGAGTCGACGTTCGCGTGAATGGTGGTGGAGCCCGCGAGCGCGATCTTCCGCCGGGTCGCGCCGACCGACTTCCAGTCCGGGTAGCCCTCGTATCCCCCCGCGCTACGGGACTTCAGCTGGACCGGCTGCTCATGGTCGATGCCGTTGTCGGTGCCCTTCAGGTAGTGGTCGAGCCAGCGCTCGGTGTCCGTCCAGACGTCGTTGGGCAGCCCGAACAGGCCGGTGAGTTCGGCGGTCGCGTGGTCGCCGGGGCGCAGCTCCAGCCGCTTGGGCACGGTGAGCTTCTGGTAGAAGTCCGCGTACTGGTTGGCGGGAAAGACCGTGTCGCCCCAGGCGTTGGCGAGCATCACGGCGGCGCCGTTCTTGTTCAGCTGGTCGACATAGGTCGCGACGGAACGTTTCCTGCCCCAGTCGATCATCTCCTGTTCCTTGGCGAGGTTCGAGGAGTACAGGTTGTCGAAGATCTGGCGCAGTTCGGGGCTCTCGCGGCCGGTGAGGGTGGCCGCGCCGTCGAGCACGCCCAGGGCCTGCACGTGCTGGGTGCGGCCCGAGTAGATCGAGCCGACCAGGTCGGCCCAGCCGCTGAGCGCGGCCACGGCCTTGATGCGCTTGTCGTGCGCGGCGGCGAGCAGGCTGATCCCGGCGCCGTACGAGACCCCCGCCATGCCGATGTGCCGCGGGTCGGCGGGGGTGTGGGCGAGGGCCCAGTCGATGACCTTGGAGGCGTCCGCTGTGTCCGGCGGACCGGCCACTTCTATCTGTCCGCCCGACTGCCAGAAGCCGCGCACGTTGTAGGTGACCACCACATAGCCGGCGTCGGCGAGCTTCTGGGCCTGGGCGAGGTACTCCACCTGGGGCAGGCTCCAGCTCGTGGGCAGCACGACCAGCGGGTAGTTCTGCGAGCCGTCGGCGCCGGCGGGCGTGACGACGTTCGCCTTCAGCACGGTGCCGCCGTCACCGGTGATGTCCACGAAGCGGACGGACGGCGCGGCCTGGGCGGCCGGGGCCAGGCCGACGACGGTCCCGGCGATCAACGCCGCCGAGACGGCTCCGACGGCGGAGGTGCGCAGCGCGGTGCGACCGGTTCCCATGGGTCACTCCTTCAGGTGTCGGTGCAAAGTGACCCGACGGTAACCGCCGCCCCTTACTGTAAGTAACCCGTCGGTAAGTTACGTACCAGTAAAGATTGTTGAACCGCTAAGCGGCGGCGTCGGCGGACGCGGCCTCCGGCAGCGGCGTCCGGGCCGCCCGCGTCACGTCCGCCACCAGCTCGACCACGTCCGGGCCGTACGCCTGCGAGTTGACCACCTTCAGCAGCAACACGAAGGAGCCCGTGCCGTACTTGCGGGCCAGCCGCTCGTGGTGGCGGGCGAGGTAGCGGGTGGCGGCCTGGTTGGTGACGGCCCGCTGGCCGCAGAAGAGGAACACCGGGCGGGCCTCGCTCCGGCCGCCCGCGGTGAGCCGGGCGAGCAGGACGTACTCGCTCCGGCCGCCTTCCATGCGGTAGTCCTCCCCTCCGACCCGGAACTTGCCCTGCTCCGGGCCGGCTTCGGCCTCGGCGTTCACCTGTACGCCCGGCAGCAGGGAGGAGAGGTGGGCCTCCATCCGGCGGTTCGAGGCGGGACCGCCGAGACAGAACTCCGTGCGCTCACCGAACCCCTGCCGGGTGGCGTCGTGCGCCACCACCTGCGCGTGGGCGTTGCAGTCCTTGATGAGAGCGGAGAGCTCCAGCAGTGCGAACACGTCGTGCCGCATCACCGACAGCTCCGGGCCGCCCGCGTTGCGGTTGACCACCAGCAGCGACTCCGCATGGTCCGGCAGCCCGAAGAACGCCTGCTTGCGCCGCAGTTTGCGGCGCCACAGATGCGTACGGGCGAGCCAGCCGAGCGAGGCGGAGATGCCCGTCGCCACCAGGCCCAGGACGATGTTGCGCACGTCGTCGTTCATGGCCGCGCATGCTAGCGGGCCCGGGGACCGGGTACGCACCGGTGTTCGATCTGTGACGTTCGTGTGGCAGGGCGCGCAGGCGTACTGTCGGTGGTACGGCAATCTCGTTAGGCTGCGCGGACTGTCCCGACGGGAGGTACGGATGGGTCGTCCTGGCACGCGGAAGCTGGCGGTTCTGGCGGTATCGGCCGCCTTGGTCTCGGTGGGAGCGGCGGCGCCGCCCGACGCGAGGACGAGCGAGACGGTCACCAAGGTCCCCGTCGCCGTGGGCTACGGCGGCGCGGTCGCCAGCGTCGACGCGGACGCCTCGGCCGCCGGCATCGAGGTCCTCAGGCACGGCGGCAACGCGGTCGACGCCGCCGTCGCCACCGCGGCCGCGCTCGGGGTCACCGAGCCCTATTCCGCCGGCGTCGGCGGAGGCGGCTACTTCGTCTACTACGACGCCAGGACCCGCACCGTGCACACCGTCGACGGCCGGGAGACGGCGCCGCAGAGTGCCGACTCCGGGCTGTTCACGGAGAACGGCAAGCCGCTCGCCTTCAACGACGCCGTCAGCAGCGGCCTGAGCGTGGGCACGCCGGGCACGCCCGCCACCTGGCAGACGGCCCTGGACGAGTGGGGCACGAGGAGACTCGGCACGGTCCTGCAGCCGGCCGAGCGGATCGCCCGCCACGGCTTCACCGTGGACGACACCTTCCGCTCGCAGACCGCGTCGAACGAGACCCGGTTCCGCTACTTCCCGGACACCGCGAAGCTGTTCCTGCCGAACGGGCGGCTGCCCGTCGTCGGCTCCACGTTCAAGAACCCGGAACTGGCCCGCACCTACGAGGAGCTGGGCCGCAGGGGCACGGACGCCGTCTACCGCGGGGACATCGGGGACGACATCGTCAGGACGGTCGAACACCCGCCCGTGGACCCGGCTTCCGGCTGGAACGCGCGCCCCGGCAAGCTGGCCGAGAAGGACCTCGCCGTCTACCGCGCCAAGCTCCAGGCGCCCACCAGGACGTCGTACCGGGGCCTGAACGTGTACTCCATCGCCCCGTCCTCCTCGGGCGGCACCACGGTCGGCGAGGCGCTCAACATCCTGGAGAAGACCGATCTCTCCGAGGCGAGCGAGGTGCAGTACCTGCACCACTTCATCGAGGCGAGCCGCATCGCCTTCGCCGACCGCGGACGCTGGGTCGGCGACCCCGCCTTCGAAGACGTCCCCACCAGGCAGCTGCTGTCGCAGAAGTACGCCGACTCGCGTGCCTGCCTGATCAAGGACGACGCGGTCCTCACCAGCCCGCTCGCCCCCGGCGACCCGCGCCGGCCGGCGGCCTGCGGCAAGGGCGGTACGGCGGCCCCCACGACGTACGAGGGCGAGAACACCACCCATCTGACCGTCGCCGACAAGTGGGGCAATGTCGTCTCGTACACGCTCACCATCGAGCAGACCGGCGGCAGCGGCATCACCGTGCCCGGCCGGGGCTTCCTGCTCAACAACGAGCTGACCGACTTCTCCTTCGCCCCGGCCAACCCGGCCGTGCACGACCCGAACCTGCCGGGCCCGGGCAAGCGGCCCCGCTCGTCCATCTCGCCGACCATCGTGCTCGACCGGAACAACAGGCCGGTGGTGGCGCTCGGTTCGCCGGGCGGCGCGACCATCATCACCACCGTGCTGCAGACCCTGACCGGGTTCCTCGACCGGCATCTGCCGCTGGTCGACGCCATCGCCGCACCCCGCGCGAGCCAGCGCAACGCGGCGAAGACGGAACTCGAACCGGCGCTCTACGACTCCGGCCTGAGGAAGCAGCTGGAGGCCATCGGGCACTCCTTCTCGCTCAACCCGGAGATCGGCGCGGCGACCGGTGTGCAGCGCCTGCCGGGCGGGAAGTGGCTTGCCGCCGCCGAGAAGGTACGGCGCGGCGGCGGCTCGGCGATGGTGGTGGACCCGGCGCCGTAGGGCCCACCGCGGGTCTCACAACTCCGGTGCGGGCGGCCGGGCCTCCTCGGGGCGGAAGTCCAGCCGTCCGTCCGTGACGTCCACCGTCACCCGGCTGCCCTCGGAGATCGTGCCGTTCAGCAGCAGCCGGGACAGCCGGTTGTCCACCTCGCGCTGGATGGTGCGGCGCAGCGGCCGGGCGCCGTACTCCGGCTGGTAGCCGCGCTCGGCGATCCAGTCGACGGCCGCGTCCGTGAACTCGACCGTGACGCCCTGGCCGTCCATCAGTCGCCGGGTGCCCTCCAGCAACAGGTCGGTGATCCGCCGCAGTTGCTCGCTCGTCAGCTGCCGGAAGACCACGATCTCGTCGATGCGGTTGAGGAACTCGGGCCGGAAGTGCTCGCGCAGCGGGCGCAGGATCTGCTCCCGGCGCGCCTCCTCGTCCGCGTCCGCCCCGCCCGGCCCGAACCCGATCCCGGCACCGCGCCGGGTGATCGCCTCGGAGCCGAGGTTGCTGGTCATCACGATGACCGTGTTGGTGAAGTCCACCGTCCGGCCCTGGGAGTCGGTCAGCCGGCCGTCGTCCAGCACCTGGAGCAGGATGTTGAAGACGTCCGGGTGCGCCTTCTCCACCTCGTCGAGGAGGAGCAGCGAGTACGGGTGCCGGCGCACCACCTCGGTGAGCTGGCCGGCCTCCTCGTGGCCGACGTACCCGGGCGGGGCGCCGACCAGCCGGGAGACGGTGTGCCGTTCCTGGTACTCGCTCATGTCCAGCCGGACCATGCGGTCCTCGCTGCCGAACAACGCCTCGGCGAGCGCGCGGGCCAGTTCGGTCTTGCCGACGCCGGTCGGGCCGAGGAACAGGAAGCTGCCGATCGGCCGGCGCGGGCTCGCGAGCCCCGCCCGGGAGCGCAGCACTGCCTCCGAGACCACGGCGACGGCCTCCTCCTGGCCGACCACCCGCTGGTGCAGGTGCTCCTCCAGGCCGAGCAGCCGTTCCTTCTCCTCCTGGGTGAGCCGGCTGACCGGGATGCCGGTCTGCCGGGACACCACCTCGGCGATGGCCTCGGCCGTCACCTCCAGGTCGAGCCCCTCGTCGGCCTTCTCGTCGCCGCTCACCTCGGCGATCCGCTGCTTCAGCTCGCCGATCCGGTCGCGCAGCTCCTTGGCCCGGTCGTAGTCCTCGTCCGCGACGGACTGGTCCTTGTCCCGGACGAGCTGGTCGACCTCGCGCTCCATCGCCCGCACGTCGGTGCCCTTGGTCCGGGCGCCGAGCCGTACCCGGGCGCCCGCCTGGTCGATCAGGTCGATCGCCTTGTCCGGCAGCCGCCGGTCGGTGAGATACCGGTCCGACAGCTCCACGGCCGCGACCAGCGCCTCGTCGGTGTACCGGATCTGGTGGTGGGCCTCGTAGCGGTCGCGCAGCCCGCGCAGGATCTCGACCGTGTCCTCGACCGTCGGCTCGGGCACCAGGATCGGCTGGAACCGGCGGGCCAGCGCCGCGTCCTTCTCGATCCGGCGGAACTCCTCCAGCGTGGTCGCGCCCACGATGTGCAGCTCGCCCCGGGCGAGGGCCGGCTTGAGGATGTTCCCGGCGTCCATCGCGCCGCCCTCGCCGCCGGAACCCGCGCCCACGACGGTGTGCAGCTCGTCGATGAACACGATCAGCCGGTCGGAGTGGGCGCGGATCTCCTCGACGATGTTGTTCAGGCGCTCCTCGAAGTCGCCCCGGTACCGGGTGCCGGCCACCACCCCGGTCAGGTCCAGGGCGACGACCCGGCGCCCCACCAGCACGTCCGGGACGTCGCCGTCCACGATGCGCTGGGCGAGACCCTCGACGATGGCCGTCTTGCCGACCCCCGCGTCCCCGATGAGGACGGGGTTGTTCTTGCCGCGCCGCGACAGCACCTCGATGGTCTGCTCGATCTCGGTGTCCCGGCCGATGACCGGGTCGATCCCGCCCTGCCGGGCCAGTTCGGTGAGGTCGCGGCCGTACTTGTCCAGCGTGGGCGTGCCGGTGGCCCGCTGCCGCTCCGGGCGCATCTGGGTGGTCTCCGGGGCCTCGGGCGGCAGGGAGCCGGCCGAGAACCGGGCCGCGTTCAGGATGTGCCCCGCGGCCGAGTCCGGGTTCGCGGCCAGCGCGCTCAGCACGTGCTCCGGGCCGATGTACCCCGCGCCGCTGGCCCGGGCCATGTCGTGCGCGTCCAGCAGGGCGCGCTTGACGGCCGGGGTCAGCGACAGCGAGGTCGGCGGCGGGGCCTCGCCCGGCGGGTGCTGGGCCGGGCCCGCCCGGTCGTCGATCTCCGTCGCGAGCGAGTCGGGGTCCGCGCCGGCCCGGCTCAGCAGGCTCCGGGTGGGCTCGCTGGCCACGGCCGCGCGCAGCAGGTGCTGGGTGTCCAGGTCCCGGCTGCCGTGCTCGACGGCGTACACGGCGGCCCCTCTGACCAGCTCCCGGGCCGGCTGACTGAGCAGCCGGCCGATGTCGATGTGACGCGGGCTCCGGGCTCCGCCGGCGGCCCCGCTGAAGAAGCGGGCCAGGAATTCGCCGAAGGGGTCAGGAGGGTAGCCGTTGGTCATGGCGTTCCGTTCCTTCGCTGAAGACTGGCTCCGCCGGGTAACCCGGGGGTGGGGTGCTCATGCCCACGATGGCACGATCCGTGGGGGGTGGCATGTTCGCCCACGGGGCGGGGAGGTGCGTCATCCCGACGGCACGCGTGCCGTCAGGATCCGGGGGCCGTGCTCCGTGACCGCCACCGTGTGCTCCACGTGGGCTGCACGGGAGCCGTCGCTCGTCCTGAGGGTCCAGCCGTCGCCCGCCTCGTGGTAGTCGTCCTTGCCGCTCGCGATCAGCATGGGCTCGATGGCGAGGACCATGCCCGGGCGCAGCGGCAGGCCCCGGCCCGGACGGCCCTCGTTGGGGACCTCCGGGTCCTCGTGCATCCGGCGGCCCACCCCGTGCCCGCCGAAGCCCTGCGGGATGCCGTAGCCGGCCGTGCGGCAGACCCGGCCGACGGCGTGGGCGATGTCGCCGATGCGGTGGCCCACGACGGCCGCCTCGATGCCGGCGGCGAGGGCGCGCTCGGCCGTCTCGATCAGGCGCCGGTCCGCCGGGCGCGCCCGGCCCACCGGGAAGCTGATCGCCGAGTCGCCGACCCAGCCGTCCAGCTCGGCGCCACAGTCGACGGAGAGCAGGTCGCCGTCGCGGAGGCGGTACCGGCTGGGCACGCCGTGCACGATCGCGTCGTTGACCGATGCGCAGATGACCGCGGGGAAGGGCGTCGGGGCGAAGGAGGGCCGGTAGCCGAGGAACGGCGAGGTCGCCCCGGCCGTGCGCAGCACCTCCCGCGCGACCTCGTCCAGCTCCAGCAGCGAGACGCCCACCCGGGCGGCTTGCCGTACGGCCGTCAGGGCGCGGCCGACGACCTGGCCCGCGGCGTGCATCGCGTCGAGTGATGTGTCCGTCTTCAGTTCCACCATGCCAATTACTATACCGGTATTTGAATGGGAAGAGGGTGGGTGCGGTCCGGCGGGGCGGGCAGGGGGCGGTATTAGAATGGGGCCCATGGTGCGCACCCCCCTCACTCCCGAAGAGCGTGAACGCGGCGAGCGGCTCGGACGGCTGCTGCGTGAGGCGCGCGGCGAGCGGAGCATGGTCGAGGTCGCCGCCGCGGCCGACGTCTCGCCCGAGACGCTGCGCAAGATCGAGACGGGGCGGGCACCCACGCCGGCGTTCTTCACCGTGGCCGCGCTGGCCGGGGCGCTCGGGCTGTCGATGGACGAACTGGCGGCCCTGTGCGCGCCGGTGGCCGTCTGAGCTGCCGCACGGCGCAAGGGGTGCGCGCGCCGGCCCGGAGTGCGCGCTGAGCGGTCCGCCCTCTGCCGGAAAACTCTGCGTAGCAGGCCCGTAACACGACTGGTGTTGCCTGCTGGGCGTCAGTGCCGGCGGCCGGGCGGGAGCGGGACGATGGCGGAGGGGCAACTCCCCGATCCGATGAGCGAGTTCGCGAGCTACCTGGACGGCCTGCTGGCCCGCCTCGACCCGGGCGGAGGATGGAGCGGGGTCTTCTGGCAGCGGGACCCCGAGGGCATGCGAGCCTGTCTGGAGGGGTGTGAAGTCCCGCCGTGGGACGTGGTGGAGGCACTGCTGCGGGACCTCGGCGCGGCATACGGCGCGGCCGCCGCGGCGGCCGAGCGGGAACGGGCCCGCACCCTGCACCGGGCCGCGCTCACCGCGTACGACGCCCGGCCCGGCGCCCGGGACGCCCTGGCCGACCGGCTCGACGTCATGCTCCGCGAACAGCGCTACGCCGCCGAACGCCAGGCGGAACTGAGCCGCCTGCTGTCCACGCCGGTCTCTGCCGAGGAGGCCGAGTTGCTCCGCGTCGACCTCGCCTGGGCCCGCGACGACCACGGGCGGGCCACCGCAAGGTGTGCCGAACTCCGCGACCGGTTGGCTGCGCTGCACCGGCGCCCCGCGGACGTGCCGGGGCCGAGGGGAGTTGGCGCGCAGGTGGCGCGGCGGGCCGGCGGGGCCGGCGCGCCACCGCCGACTGCCGCCCCCGCCGAGCCTCGCAGGCGCCGCCGGGGCGGCGCGCGTTTCGCCGGGATGGCCGAGAGCGACACGGCGCCCCTCGTCGTACCGCAGGCGCCGGTACCGGCCCAGGACGTGGCCGACGGGCGCCGTACGCCCCGTGGGGCCCGGTTCGCCGGAGGTGTGGCCGAGGGGGAGCCGGAGCGGGCGGCCGGCGCCGTGGGGGCGGACAGGGTCGGGGGAGGGGCTGAGGGCGAGACCGAGGAAGCGGCGCGGGAGGCCGTCGGCCGGGCCGTGGCCCGGCTGGGGCGGTTGCGGGCCGAAGGGCGCAGCGGCGAGGCGCACACGCTGCTCGTCGAGGTCACGCAGTGGCCCGCCGCCCGCTTCCCGCTGCTCGCGGACGCCCTGCACCGGGCCGGGCTCGGCGCCGACTGGGCGACGCTGCTGTGGGAGGCCGCCTCGCTGCCCGCGGAGCGGGTGGTGGCCGCCGCGGGCGCGCTGGCCTCGGCCGGGCGGCAGGAGGACGGCCGGCAGATGCTGCGGCAGGGGGTCGCCCGGCCGCCCGAGCGGATCGGTGCCGCCGTGCTGCGGCTGGACGGCGCGGGACGGCGGGACGAGGTGCGAACGCTGCTGGACGCCTACGTCCGGGTCCGTGCGCCCGAGGAGGCCGCGCGCAGTGCCGCGGCCGATCCGCGGCGGCTGGTGCCCCTGCTGCTGGAGGCCGCCCGCGCCGTCTCCGACGAACGCCACTGGGACCTCGTGCACGCACTGCGAGTCGCCGGGCACGCGACGTGACCGGCGCCGGATAATGTCGTCCCGATGTGTCCCGGTTCCGGCGTCTCCGCCGGCCCGTCGGCTCACCCACAGGAGTGCGAAACATGATCGACTCCGCGGGTTGACGACGATGGTCTTGGCAAGGGCCGCGCGGAGGCTTACGTTCGTCCCTCTACGGCCTGTTCTACGGGCGTAGAGGCTCTGACGTCCCGTCGAAGGAGCAGCTCATGGCCAACGTCGTACGAGCCGCACTGGTCCAGGCGACCTGGACCGGCGACACCGAGTCCATGGTGGCGAAACACGAGGAGCACGCCCGCGAGGCGGCCCGCCGGGGCGCGAGGATCATCGGTTTCCAGGAAGTCTTCAACGCCCCCTACTTCTGCCAGGTCCAGGAGCCCGAGCACTACCGCTGGGCCGAGCCGGTGCCCGACGGGCCGACCGTCCGCCGGATGCGGGACCTCGCCCGCGAGACCGGCATGGTGATCGTCGTACCGGTCTTCGAGGTCGAGCAGTCCGGTTTCTACTACAACACCGCCGCCGTGATCGACGCCGACGGAAGCTACCTCGGCAAGTACCGCAAGCACCACATCCCGCAGGTGAAGGGCTTCTGGGAGAAGTACTACTTCAAACCCGGCAACCTCGGCTGGCCGGTCTTCGACACCGCCGTCGGCAAGGTCGGCGTCTACATCTGCTACGACCGGCACTTCCCGGAGGGCTGGCGGCAACTCGGCCTCAACGGCGCCCAGCTGGTCTACAACCCGTCCGCCACCCACCGCGGCCTGTCCGCCTACCTCTGGCAGCTCGAGCAGCCCGCCGCGGCCGTCGCCAACGAGTACTTCGTCGCCGCCATCAACCGGATCGGCAAGGAGGAGTACGGCGACAACGACTTCTACGGCACGAGCTACTTCGTCGATCCGCGCGGACAGTTCGTGGGCGAGCCGGCGAGCGACAAGACCGAGGAACTCCTCGTCCGCGACCTCGACTTCGACCTCATCGAGAACGTGCGGCAGCAGTGGGCCTTCTACCGTGACCGCCGCCCCGACGCCTACGAAGGGCTGGTGCAGCCGTGAACGACCTGTACTCCCGCCACCGCCAGGTCCTCCCGGACTGGCTCGCCCTCTACTACGACGAGCCGATCGAGATCACCCACGGCGAGGGCCGCCACGTCTGGGACTCCGCCGGCAACAAGTACCTGGACTTCTTCGGCGGCATCCTGACGACGACGACCGCCCACGCGCTGCCCGAGGTGACCAAGGCGGTCGCCGAACAGGCCGGGCGCATCCTGCACTCCTCGACCCTCTACCTCAACCGGCCGATGGTCGAACTCGCCGAGCGGATCGCCCAGGTGAGCGGCATCCCCGACGCCCGGGTCTTCTTCACCACCTCCGGCACCGAGGCCAACGACACCGCTCTGCTGCTCGCCACCACCTACCGGCGCAGCAACACCGTCCTCGCGATGCGCAACAGCTATCACGGCCGCTCCTTCAGCACCGTCGGCATCACCGGCAACCGCGGCTGGTCCCCGACCTCGCTGTCCCCGCTGCAGACGCTGTACGTCCACGGCGGGGTGCGCACCCGGGGCCCGTTCGCCGAGCTGGACGACCGCGCGTTCATCGACGCGTGTGTCGCCGACCTGAGGGACGTCCTCGGGCACACCCGGCCGCCCGCCGCGCTGATCGCCGAACCCGTCCAGGGCGTCGGCGGCTTCACCTCCCCGCCCGACGGCCTCTACGCCGCGTTCCGCGAGGTGCTGAAGGAACACGGCGTGCTGTGGATCGCCGACGAGGTGCAGACCGGCTGGGGCCGCACCGGCGACCACTTCTGGGGCTGGCAGGCGCACGCCCGCAGCGGCCCGCCCGACCTCGTCACCTTCGCCAAGGGCATCGGCAACGGCGCCTCGATCGGCGGCGTGATCGCCCGGGCCGAGATCATGAACTGCCTGGACTCCAACAGCATCTCGACGTTCGGCGGCACCCAGATCACCATGGCCGCCGGCCTCGCCAACCTCACCTACCTCCTCGAACACGACCTGCAGGGCAATGCCCGCCGCGTCGGCGGACTGCTCATCGAACGGCTCCGGTCGGTCGCCGCCCAGCTGCCCGGCGTGCGCGAGGTGCGCGGGCGCGGCCTGATGATCGGCATCGAGCTGACCCGGCCCGGCACCGACGAGGCCGACCCGCAGGCCGCCACGACCGTGCTGGAGACGGCCCGCGAGGGCGGGCTGCTCATCGGCAAGGGCGGCGGGCACAACACCAGCGCCCTGCGCATCGCCCCGCCGCTGTCGCTCACCGTCGCCGAGGCCGAGGAGGGCGCGGCGATCCTGGAACGGGCCCTCAGGAGCACCTACTAGAGAACGGGTGTACGGCCATGACCACCACCTTGGAGTCCCGGTACGGCTGGGAAACCGCCCTCTCCGTCCGCCAGGTGCTCACCCTGGAACGGGTGCTCGCCGGGGAGCCCGAGGTGGTGGCCGGCCGCGGCCAGCTCGACCGGGCGGTGCGCTGGGTGCACGTCGCCGAGGCCGCCGACGTCGGGGTGATGCTCAGCGGCGGCGAGATGGTGCTCACCACCGGAGTGCTCCTCGCCGGCGACGAGGCCAAGCAGGCCGAGTACATCCAGTCGCTGCACCGGGCCGAGGCCGCCGCCGTCGTCCTCGGCCTGGGCCGCGCCTTCCCCGCGCCCCCGGACGCGATGCGGCGGGCGGCGGACCGCTGCGATCTGCCCCTGGTGGTCCTCCATCGGCCCTCCCCGTTCGCCGAGTTGACGGAGGAGGTCCAGTCCCGGCTGGTACGGCGGAAGTTCGCCGCCGTCAGCCTCTCGGAGTCGGTGCGGACCGCCCTCACCGGCCTCATCACGGCCGGAGCCCCCCTCGGGCGGCTCCTCGACGAAGTCGCCGTGCACAGCGGCTGCCCGGTCGTCGTCACCAACCTCGCCCACCGCGTCCTCGCCACGGCCGGGGAGCGGTCCGCGGTGGACGACGTGCTGCGCGACTGGGAGCGGATCGCCCGGCAGGCCGGCGCCGGCGCCGGCGACGGCTGGATCGGCGCCGAGCTGGGCGGCCGCGGGGAGCGGTGGGGCCGGCTGCTGCTGTGCGGCTACCGGGGGGACGCGGCCAGCGGGCGCCTCCTCGCCGACCGGGCCGCCGAGGCGCTGGTGCTGCACCGCATGCTCGGCGGCGGCTGTGCGCAGAGCTGGGAGGAACAGTCCGCGCAGAGCCTCCTGACCGACCTCCTCTCCGGTGCCGTACCGGCCCGGCAGCTGCTGCCCCGGGCCCGCGCGGCCGGACTGCCGGTGAACCGGCGGACCTTCGTCCCGCTCGTCGTCCCCGGCGCGCAGCCGGGCCGGCTCGACCGGCTGCTGCGGCTGCTCGGGCTGTCCGGGCTGGTCGCGGAGCCGGCCGGCGGCGCCACCGCCGTCCTCCTCAGCCTCGCCCGGGACCAGGACGCCGAGGCGCTCACCGGACACTTCGCGGCCCGGCTGCGTGACCAGACCGGCGCGCCGACCGCGGTCGTCGCCGCCGCCGCGCCGCGCACCGCCTGGGACGACGTGCCCGCCGGACTGCGCGAGGCCCGGCACGTCGCCGACGCCGTCGCCGACTCATCCGGCGCGCTCGACCTGCCGGCCGTGGTCCGGCTCAGGGACGTCCACTTGCGCGGGCTGGTCCGGCTGCTCCGCGACGACCCGCAGGTGCAGTCGTTCGCCGAGCGGGAGCTGGACGGGCTGCTGGGCGAGGGCGACGCGGAGCTGCTGAACGTCCTGCGGACCTACCTCGCGACCGGCCGCAACAAGTCCCGCACCGCCCAGCTCCACCACGTCTCCCGGCCGGCCCTCTACCGCCGTCTGGAGGCGATACAGGCCCGCCTCGGCGTCGACCTGGACGACTTCGAACAGGCGGCCTCCGTGCACATCGCGCTCCTCGCGCACGACGCGCAACAGCGGTGAAACAAGAGACGACTTGGAAAAACGGCGGTGAAACATGGGCCAGCGAACGCGTGACACGGTGGCACGCCGACCGCCCGCAGACGTGACACGCTGCCCGTCGAGGCGGCCGTCCGGGCTTTCTACGCTCACCGCACACCGAGCTACCGGAGGCCTCGATGAGCCGAGTGATCCGTGCCGCCCTGTTCCAGACCGCCTGGACCGGCGACAAGGAATCCATGATCCAGGTCCACGAGCAGGCGGCCCGCGACGCCGCCGCCCAGGGCGCCCAAGTCCTCTGCTTCCAGGAGCTGTTCTACGGCCCCTACTTCTGCCAGGTCCAGGACAAGGCGTTCTACGAGTACGCCGAGCGCATCCCCGACGGGCCCACCGTCCAGCGCTTCCGGCGCCTCGCCCGCGAGCTGGGCATCGTCCTCGTCCTGCCGATGTACGAGGAGGAACAGCCGGGCGTCCTGTACAACACCGCCGCCGTGATCGACGCGGACGGCTCCTACCTCGGCAAGTACCGCAAGACCCACATCCCCCAGGTGCAGGGATTCTGGGAGAAGTTCTACTTCCGCCCGGGCAACAGCGGCTGGCCCGTCTTCGACACCGCCGTCGGCCGGATCGGCGTCTACATCTGCTACGACCGCCACTTCCCGGAAGGCTGGCGGGCGCTCGGCCTCGCCGGTGCCGAGATCGTCTTCAACCCCTCGGCCACCTCCCGCGGCCTGTCCCGCTACCTGTGGCAGCTGGAGCAGCCGGCGGCGGCCGTCGCCAACGAGTACTTCGTCGGCGCGATCAACCGGGTCGGCGTGGAGGACCTGGGCGACAACGACTTCTACGGCACCACCTACTTCGTGGACCCCGAGGCCCAGTTCGTCGGCGAGGTCGCGAGCGACAAGGAGACCGAACTCGTCGTACGCGACCTGGACCTGGCCAGACTCCGGGAGGTCCGCGACCGCTGGCAGTTCTACCGCGACCGCGCGCCGGGGGCGTACACACCGCTGACCGCACCCTGACCAGAACCGAGTGACCGAGGGAGCAGCATGAGCAGCCGTACCGTGATCCGCGGTGGTCTCGTCATCACCGCGTCCGACGAGGTCCACGCCGACGTGCTGATCGAGGACGGCCGCATCGCCGCCCTCGCCGCCTCCGGCACCCCCGCGGCCGGGGCGTTCACCGCCGACAGGGTCATCGACGCCACCGGCAAGTACGTCATCCCGGGCGGCGTCGACGGCCACACCCACATGGAGATGCCGTTCGGCGGCACCACCGCCGCCGACACCTTCGAGACCGGCACCCGGGCCGCCGCCTGGGGCGGTACGACCACGATCGTCGACTTCGCCGTCCAGAGCGTCGGCCACACCCTGCGCGAGGGGCTGGACGCCTGGCACGCCAAGGCGGAGGGCACCTGCGCGATCGACTACGCCTTCCACATGATCGTTTCCGATGTGAACCAGGAGACGCTCAAGGAGATGGACCTGCTGGTGGAGGAGGGCGTCACCTCCTTCAAGCAGTTCATGGCCTACCCCGGCGTCTTCTACAGCGACGACGGGCAGATCCTGCGCGCCATGCAGCGCGCCGCCGAGAACGGCGGGCTGATCATGATGCACGCCGAGAACGGCATCGCCATCGACGTCCTGGTCGAACAGGCCCTCGCCCGGGGCGAGACCGACCCGCGCCACCACGGCGAGGTCCGCAAGGCCCTGCTGGAGGCCGAGGCCACGCACCGCGCCATCCGGCTCGCCCAGGTCGCCGGCGCCCCGCTGTACGTCGTGCACGTCTCGGCCGCGGAGGCGGTGGCAGAGCTGGCCCGCGCCCGGGACGACGGGCTACCCGTCTTCGGCGAGACCTGTCCGCAGTACCTGTTCCTGTCCACCGACAATCTCGCCGAGCCGGACTTCGAGGGCGCGAAGTACGTGTGCAGCACGCCGCTCAGGCCCAGGGAGCACCAGGCCGCGCTGTGGAAGGGCCTGCGCACCAATGACCTCCAGGTGGTCTCCACCGACCACTGCCCCTTCTGCTTCACCGGCCAGAAGGAGCTGGGCCGCGGCGACTTCTCCAAGATCCCCAACGGCCTGCCCGGGGTGGAGAACCGCATGGACCTGCTCCACCAGGCCGTCGTCGACGGGCACCTCACCCGGCGCCGCTGGATCGAGATCGCCTGCGCCACCCCGGCCCGCATGTTCGGCCTCTACCCGAAGAAGGGCACCCTCGCGCCGGGCGCCGACGCGGACGTGGTGGTCTACGACCCGCACGCCGAGCAGGTGATCTCCGCCGCGACCCACCACATGAACGTCGACTACTCGGCGTACGAGGGCAAACGGGTCACCGGCCGCGTGGAGACGGTCCTCTCGCGCGGCGAGGTCGTCATCGACCGGCGGGAGTACACCGGACGCGCCGGGCACGGCGTCTTCACCCCGCGCTCCACCTGCCAGTACCTCGACTAGGAGCGTCCACCATGGACTTCGGACTCGTCCTGCAGACCGACCCGCCGGCCTCCCGTGTCGTCAGCCTGATGAAGCGGGCCGAGCGCAACGGCTTCCGCTACGGCTGGACCTTCGACTCCGCCGTGCTCTGGCAGGAGCCGTTCGTGATCTACAGCCAGATCCTCGCGAACACCACGAAGCTGAAGGTCGGCCCGATGGTCACCAACCCGGGCACCCGCACCTGGGAGGTCACCGCCTCCACCTTCGCCACCCTCAACGACATGTTCGGCAACCGCACCGTCTGCGGCATCGGCCGCGGCGACTCGGCGATGCGGGTCGCCGGCCGCACACCCAACACCCTCGCCCGGATCAGCGAGGCGATGAAGGTCATCCGCGCCCTCGGCCGGGGCGAGGAGGCCGACCTCGGCGGCACGAAGATCCGGTTCCCGTGGATCAGGGAGGGTGCCGAACTCCCCGTCTGGATGGCCGCGTACGGTCCGAAGGCGCTGAAGATGACCGGCGAGGAGGCCGACGGCTTCATCCTCCAGCTGTCCGACCTGTATCTGACCGAGTACATGGTCAAGGCCGTCAAGGCCGCCGCGGTCGCCGCCGGACGCGACCCGTCGGAGGTCACCGTCTGCGTCGCCGCCCCCGCCTACGTCACCGAGGACGACTCGCCCGAGGCGCTCGCCCACGCCCGTGAGCAGTGCCGCTGGTTCGGCGGCATGGTCGGCAACCACGTCGCCGACCTGGTCGCCCGGTACGGCGAGCACTCCGCCCAGGTCCCCGAGGAACTCACCGAGTACATCAAGGCCCGCCAGGGCTACGACTACTCCCACCACGGGCGCAGCGGCAACCCGGACACCCGGTTCGTGCCGGACGAGATCGTCGACCGGTTCTGCGTCATCGGCCCGCCCGCGCAACACGTCGAGAAGCTGAAGGCGCTGCGCGCGCTGGGCGTCGACCAGTTCGCGGTGTACGACATGCACGACGCGCAGGAGGCCACCATCGACGCCTACGGCAGCCAGGTGATCCCCGCCGTCAACTCCTGACCCCGCGTACGAGTTCGAGAGCCCCCCACGCCCCTCCTGGTCTCCCCTCCCCGCCGTCCCGGGGAGGGGGCTGGTGCCCGCAACGGCCGTTCCCGATCCCTCTCCCCGATTGGCCAGCCCATGACCGACACCGCTCCCACGGCCATACCCCACTCCGGCCAAGTCACCCTGCCCGACGGGCGCGTGGAACTCGCCCCCGGAACACCGCCGCCCAGCGGCCCGTACGCCAACGACGACCTGCTCCCCGTCCCGGTGGCGCAGCGCACCTGGACGACGTACAACTTCTCCGCGCTGTGGGTCGGCATGGCCCACAACACCGCCTCCTGGACCCTGGCCTCAGGGCTGATCGCGGTGGGCATGGACTGGAAGCAGGCCGTGTTCACCATCGCCCTCGCCAACCTCGTCGTGCTGGTGCCGATGCTCCTGACCGGGCACGCGGGCCCCAAGTACGGGATTCCCTTCCCCGTCTTCGCCCGCGCCTCCTTCGGCATACGCGGCGCCAACCTGCCCGCCGTGGTGCGGGCGTTGGTGGCGTGCGGCTGGTTCGGCATCCAGACCTGGATCGGCGGCGAGGCGATCTACTTCCTCGCCGGCAAGCTGATCGGTGACGGCTGGTCGAACGCGGCGCACGTCGGCGGCCACGCCTGGACCATGTGGCTGTCGTTCGCGATCTTCTGGGTGATCCAGGTCGCCGTCATCCACCGCGGCATGGAGACCATCCGCCGGTTCGAGAACTGGGCCGCGCCGTTCGTGATCGTCGGCGCGCTGGTGATGCTGGCCTGGATGAGCGGCAAGGCCGGCGGCGTCGGCCCGCTCTTCGACCAGCCCTCGAAGCTGGGCTGGGGCGGCGAGTTCTGGAAGCTGTTCTGGCCCTCTCTGATGGGCATGATCGGTTTCTGGTCCACGCTGTCGCTGAACATCCCCGACTTCACCCGCTACGGCAGGAGCCAGAAGGCGCAGACCCGGGGCCAGGCCCTCGGCCTGCCGACCACGATGACCCTGTTCGCGTTCCTGTCGGTCCTGGTCACCTCCGGCTCGCAGGCGGTGTACGGAAAACCGGTCTGGGACCCGGTGCAGCTGGCGGCGAAGACGGACAACGTGGTGGGCCTGCTCTACGCCCTCGTCACCGTCCTGGTGGCCACCCTCTCGGTGAACATCGCGGCCAACCTGGTCTCCCCGGCCTTCGACTTCTCCAACGTGGCGCCGCGGAAGGTGAGTTTCCGCACCGGCGCCCTGATCACCGCCGTTCTCGCCGTGCTGATCTTCCCGTGGAAGCTGTACTCCGACCCGCAGGGCTACATCTTCACCTGGCTCGGCCTGGTCGGCGGACTGCTCGGCACGGTCGCGGGCATCCTCGTCGCCGACTACTGGATCCTGCGCCGCACCCGGCTCGACCTGGCCGACCTCTACCGCACCGGCGGCCGGTACTGGTACGCGGGCGGCTGGAACTGGCGGGCCGTCGTCGCCTTCCTCGCGGGCGGTGTCCTCGCCGTCGGCGGTGCCGGATTCGAGCCGCTGATCGACGGCCGCCCGATCCCCGCCCTGGCCCCCCTCGCGGACTACGGCTGGGCGGTCGGCCTCGGCACCTCCCTGGTGCTGTACCTGGCCCTCACCCTGCTGACCGGCCGCAGGGAGGCCGCCGCCGTCTAGGGCACGCAGGGGGCGGCGGTCAGCCGGACGTGCCGCCCCCCAGCGCCGACACCGCGGCCCGCGCCGCCTTGATGGCACCCTTGTTGATCTCGTCCGTGCTCGGCGCCTTCTTGGTCTCGAAGTCGCTGCCGTTGTAGGTGACGATCACCAGCGCGTTGGAGACGCGGGCCATCACCACGCCCTCGCGGGTCTGCTGCTTGTCCTCGGTGGTGAGGTTCACGACGGAGTAGGCGCTGTCCCCGAGTCCGGGCACGGCTCCGCCGCCGCTCTTCTCGGTGACCCGCTGCTGGTACTCCTTCTCCGCCTCCTGGTCGGAGGCGGCGACCTCGAAGGACACGTCGAGCCAGCGGTAGTCGTAGCCGTCCAGCGCGTTCCAGGAGCAGGTGCGGCGCAGATCGGTGTCCGTCGACGGGATCTCCTTGCCCGCCGTCTTCGCCCCGGGCACCAGGGACTTGACGGTCGCCGCGGGCACGCTGGGGCAGGGGGACGGCGCGCTGCTGTACGCCTTCGCCGCCGCGGTGGACGACGGGCCGGAGGAGGACGAGGTGGAGGAGGACGACTGGGTGGACGTCTTCTGGTCCGTACGGTGCCCGGCGGCCGCCGGCGACGCCGCCGGGCCGGACGAGAGCGACCAGCCGGCACAGGCGAGGACCACGACCGGCGTCAGTCGCACGGTGAGGGCGAGCGGCAGAGGAAGGGAGGGCACGGCGCACTTCTCGTGGGGGAGGGGGTACGGAAGGGGTCCGCGGGGTGGACGTGGGACGACAGTGTCACACGACTCCCTGTGGGCGGAAGCGGAAACTCGCAGCGTGGCCGCGCGGTCACGGGGGCGCGTTCATGACGTACTGCTCTGCCCGTTATGTGCCTCCAGCCAGCGGCGGGCGCCGACTTCACTCGGGTACGCGCGGACGGTGAGCATCGCGGCGAACCAGCCGACGCACCATGCGGCGAGCGCGGGCAGGACCGGCGCCGCGAGCAGCAGGGGGACGAGTCCGGCGCGGGACCAGTACCGGGCGCGGCCGGCCTCGGCCCGCTTCGCCGCGCGGAACGCGTCGGGCGCGGGCGGATCCAGCAGTCGTCCGCGGTGGTCCCGGCGCTGCCTGACCCACCCCTGGACCAGGGTCACGCAGGATGCGCCCGTCTGCACGGCGTCCCAGACCCGGCGCACCCCCGGCGGCAGGTCGCTGCGGGGGACGCCCAGGTAGAGAGTCAGCGCGATGTAGCAGAAGAAGGCCAGGACGGTGAGCAGGAAGAGGGCGCTGAGGCTGCGGCGCACCCAGTAGCGCGGGCCACGCCGGTACCAGGTGGTGCCGAGACCCTGCAAGGACGGGATCTCGACGGGAGTCGCGGTCGCCGTCATGCCCCGGACCTGTGCTGCTCCAGCCAGCGCCGGGCGCCGACCTCGCTGGGGTATTCGCGGACGGTGGTCCAGGCGAGCAGCCGGCCGACGATCCATGCCGCGAACGCCGGCATGACCGGAGCGGCGAGGAGAACGAGCCCGCGCCCCAGGGCGATCCGGCCCGGGACGCGCCTCGCCCGGTCGCGTTTCGCCTGGCGGACCTGGTCCGGAGTGGGGGGATCCAGCATCTCTTCGCGGTGGCTCCTGCGCTGCGCGAACCACCCCCACACCAGGGTCACGACCGACGCGGCCACCTGTACGCCGTCGCACACGACGCGGACGGTGGACGGCAGCAGGTCGCGGAACCCCAGGTACAGACTCACCGCGAAGAGGCCGAACATGGCCATGACGATCACGAGGAAGGCCGTGGTCCGTACGCGGCACAGCCAGTAGGGCACACCGCGCCGGTACCAGGTGCGTCCCAGCTTCGGCAGGGCGGGGACGGGAACGGTGAATCCGGGGGCCGGTGCCTCAGAAGATGCTTGTGACGCCATGCCAGACATCCTTTGCCAGTCGCTTTCCGTCGTCGACGGTCTCCGAGGCGACGTGCTCGGTGCCCGTCCACACGCCGCCGACCACCCCGTGGTCGTGGATGTCCTCGCTCCAGTGCTCGTGAAAGGCGTGGTCGAGCACGGAGGTCGCGACGACCACCGAGCCGACCCCGACCGCCGCGACGGCGACCGCACCCTCGACGGGCAGGGCCGCCGTGATCGCCGCACCGGCCGCCAGGCCGCCGAGGGCGACCCCGCCGTCGACGGCGACGGAGTGCTGCCAGGACCAGCCCTTGTCGTGGTCGTCCTTCGCCTCGATCAGACCGCAGGCCGCCGCCGCGGCGACGTCCAGCACCGGAATCTCCTTCAGGGCGTCCGGCAGCGCCTCCAGCCCCTTGCCCAGGCGCAGGGCGTCCGCGGCGTCCGCCAGCTTGACGTTCAGGGCACGGTCGTACGGCAGTTTGGTGCTGCCGTTGTCGGCGCGCGCGATGTCCTCCTCCAGCCCGTCGACCTTGGTGACCGCGTCGCGGTAGGCGCTCTTGGCGGGCAGGTCCTCGGGCAGCGCCTTGCCGGCCTTCTGGAACGCCTTGCGCTCCGCGCGGAGTTCCTTCTTGGCGGCCTGTGCCTCCGCCTTGGCCGCGTCGAGGTGCTTGCGGGCCTCGATGCCCCCGGCGCGGGCGTCCTCGGCGTCGTACGCGTACAGGCCGCGCAGCGCGTCGTACAGGGTGATCCTGTCGCCGGGGGAGACCGACCCGTCCTTCGACGTCACCTTGTCGTACAGCCCCTGCAACTGCTGCGCCGCCACCAGCCGCGCGTGCTGGGCGGTGTGCAGGATCTCGTTGCGCGCGGTGGCGTAGTCGTCCATCGCGGAGATGGTCTTCCGGTCGTCCGCGCTCGGCGGATCCGCCGTCATGATCGGGACCGGCGCACCCTTGGCGTCCGTCGCGACGCCCTTGCGGGCCGCGATGTGCTCCGCGTTCTGCAGGGACGTCTCGCACGTGGACAGCGCGCCCGCGAGCGTCTCGAGGATCTCGCCCGCCGCGTGCACCAGTTCGGCGAAGCCGCCGGCCGCCAGCGCGTCCTCGCTCCACCTGGCGCGGAAGGTCTCGGCCGCCTCGCCCTTCCAGCCCGCGTCGCCGACCAGCTTGTCGACGGTGCCGCTGAGCGGCTTGACCACCCCGTCGAGCTTGTCCTTGGCGTTCTTGTACGTCTCGGCCATCGTGCGCAGTCCGCCGATGTCGCCGCCGACCCAGCTGTCACCCATCGGCTCTCACCCCATCAGATCCTCGAAGGCGCCGTGGACGTCCACGTCGTGCCGGTGGAAGGAGTCCCGCGCGTACGCGACCTTGTCCCCGTGGTCGTCCATGCGGTCGGCCATGCCGGTGTGCAGGGCGATGATGAGGTCCGCGACCTCCTTGATCGCCGCGTCCAGTCCGGCGTCGCCACCGCTGACGACGGCCGGTGCCACGTCCGGGTGCAGCGTGCGGTAGTGACCCGCCTGGTCGTGGAAGGTCTTCGCCATGGTGGCGAGGTCGTCGTAGACCGCCTTGAAGTCGCTCACCCGCGTACCTCCCGTGCGTACGCGGCCAGTTGTGCCGGCCGCCAGTGGGGTTCGTCCGGCCTCGCCTGCGGGTCGAGGAGCACGGTGACGCCCTGTTCGCGCACGCCCTCCACGAGCGGGCCGAGCGAGGCGGCGACCCACGGCTGTGCCTCGCCCAGCGCGTCCGCCAGCTTCCGCGGCGTCGTGAACGCGAAGGCCACGGTGCCGTGGGCGGGATGCTCGAACAGCTCGAACATGACGAAGGGCACGCGCGCGGGGCGGCCGCCCCGGCCCGTGGACGCGACGGACCTCGGATGCGCCGGCACGCACACCGGCGTGTGATAGGCGGGCACACCCGGCCTGGGCCCGGGCCCGTCGTCCGCGGCCGGGCGTGGGGGCGGCGCGGCCTGCACGAGGTCGTGCAGCGCCGATCGGTGCGGCTGTCCGGCCGGTTTGGGGACGTCTCGTCCCGGCGGGTCCGGCTCGACGAGATCGGACAGGCGTGAACGTATCGGCGCGCCCACCGCCGTCACCTCTTCCCCGTGCTCGCGTGGTCGACAAGGCCCGACCACGGTAGCCACCGGTCAAGAGGGCAAATCCGGCTATGTCGGGGTGGAGTTGCGCCCGTACACGGAACTCATACGACCGCTTGGCCGAGCGCAGGCCAGCCCTTGACCTGTTGCTGAACCGGGGGCTGCGGCCGGGCCGGCCGCTACGGCACCCGCGCCGTCCACTCCGGGGAGCCGAACTTG
Source organism: Streptomyces sp. NPDC052301 (assembly GCF_044593395.1). Lineage (NCBI taxonomy): Bacteria > Bacillati > Actinomycetota > Actinomycetes > Kitasatosporales > Streptomycetaceae > Streptomyces > Streptomyces sp. NPDC052301. The sequence goes on from NZ_JBIUBE010000003.1 coordinate 615,351, forward strand.
GTCCGCGCGAGCTCCTGCGCCCGCGCCAGCTCCCCGTCCGTGATCCCGCCCCGGACGAGGCCGTACCGCGCCCGGAACGACGCGATCATCCGCTCGATGACCGCCTCGCGCGGCAGCCCGGTCTGCCGCCGCAGCGGATCGACCCGCTTCTTCGCGCTGGTCGTGCCCTTGTCGGACAGCTTCTCCCGCCCGATGCGCAGCACCTCGGTCATCTTGTCGGCGTCGATGTCGTACGACATCGTCACGTGGTGCAGCACCGCTCCCGGGCCGCCGCCCGGGCCGACGATCCGCTTCTGCGCCGCTCCCGCGATCTTGCCCTGGTCGGTCGCGATGTCGTTCAGCGGCTGGTACCAGGCCCGGATGCCCATGTCGCCGAGGGCGCCCAGCACCCAGTCGTCCAGATAGGCGTAGCTGTCCTGGAAGGACAGGCCCTGCACGAGGGACTCGGGCACGGACAGCGAGTAGGTGATCGTGTTGCCGGGCTCCACGAACATCGCGCCGCCGCCGGAGATCCGCCGCACCACCTCGATGCCGTGCCGGGCGGCGCCCTCCGGGTCCACCTCGTTGCGCAGCGACTGGAAGCTGCCGATGATCACCGACGGGGCGCCCCACTCCCACACCCGCAGCGTCGGGGGCCGGCGGCCCGCGGCCACCTCGGCCGTCAGCACCTCGTCCAGCGCCATGTGCAGTGCGGGCGGCTGCGGGGCCTCGTGGATCAGCTGCCAGTCGTAGTCCGTCCAGTCCGTGGCGCGCGCCAGGGCGCGGCGCACCGCGATCCCCACTCCCTCCGCCGTCAGCCCGTACATCACGGTCCCCGCGGGCAGCGCCGCCTCGATCCGCGCGGCCAGCCCCGCCGCGTCGGTGTCCGCCGCGGCGCCCTCCAGCGCGCCGTTCATCGCGTCCAGCGCCTCGTCCGGCTCCAGGAAGAAATCGCCCGCCACGCGCACGTGCCGCAGCACGCCGCCCTCGGCCTCGACGTCCACGACGACGAGCTTGCCGCCGGGCACCTTGTACTCACCGTGCACCGCCCGGTCCTTCCGTTCCGCTGCCGCACGAGATCAACGCCGCGGGTCGCCGCCGTGTTCCCCGGACGGTGATCACGCTCGTACGATCACCCGGAAGGGGCAGCCGCGCCCGATGCACCCGAGCCGAGGAGACGACGCCCGTGTTCACCACCCGGCCCACCCTGCAGGGCACCTTCGGCATGGTGTCCTCCACCCACTGGCTGGCCTCGCAGTCGGCGCTGGCGGTCCTGGAGGACGGCGGCAACGCCTTCGACGCCGCCGTCGCGGGGGCGTTCGTGCTGCACGTGGTGGAGCCGCACCTGAACGGGCCGGCCGGTGAGGTGCCGATCCTGCTCGCCCCGGCCGGCGGCGCGGTACAGGTGCTGTGCGGGCAGGGCGTGGCCCCGGCGGGCGCCACGGTCGCGCACCACCGCGGGCTCGGGCTGGACCTCGTCCCCGGCACCGGGCCGCTCGCCGCCGCCGTGCCCGGCGCCTTCGACGCCTGGCTGCTCCTCCTGCGCGACCACGGCACGAAGTCCCTGGGCGACGTCCTGAAGTACGCCATCGGCTACGCCGAGCACGGGCACCCGCCCGTGGAGAAGCTCGGCGCGACCGTGGAGAGCGTACGGGAGCTGTTCGAGACGGAGTGGACCTCGTCGGCACAGGTCTACCTGCCCGGCGGGCGGTCCCCCCGGCCCGGTGAGCGCTTCTGCAACCCCGCCCTCGCCGCCACCTGGAAGCGGCTGCTGGCCGAGACCGCGGGCAGCGGGGACCGGGAGGCGCGGATCGACGCCGCGCGCGCGGTGTGGCGCACCGGCTTCATCGCCGAGGCGCTCGTACGGCAGTCCCGGCGGCCCACGACGGACACCAGCGGCGCACGCCACACCGGCACGCTCACCGAGGCCGACCTCGCCGGCTGGTCGGCCACCTACGAGGCCCCGGTGACCTACGACTGGAACGGCTGGACCGTGTGCAAGGCCGGCCCCTGGAGCCAGGGCCCCGTCCTGCTCCAGCAGCTCGCCCTGCTCCCGCCTCAGCTGCCCGCGTACGGCTCCGCCGACTACGTCCACCTGCTGGTCGAGGGCTGCAAGCTCGCCATGGCCGACCGCGAGGCCTGGTACGGGGACGCCGCCGAGGTGCCCCTCACCGAGCTGCTGTCGGACGACTACAACGCCGGCCGGCGGGCCCTGATCGGCGCCGAGGCCTCCTTCGAGCTGCGGCCGGGCAGTCCCGGCGGACGCGTCCCGCGGCTGCCCGCACAGGCACACGCGCGCGTGGAGACCGGCGACCGCGCCTTCGACCCGATGGGCGCGGGCGAGCCGACCGTCGCGCGGCTCCCCGGGGAACCGCACGTGGCCGCCGACGGCACGACCCGCGGCGACACCTGCCACCTGGACGTCGTCGACCGCTGGGGCAACATGGTCGCGGCCACCCCCAGCGGCGGCTGGCTGCAGTCCAACCCGGTCGTGCCCGAACTCGGCTTCCCGCTCGGCACCCGCCTGCAGATGACCTGGCTGGAGGAGGGGTTGCCGAACTCCCTCACCCCCGGCCGCCGCCCCCGCACCACCCTCACCCCGTCCCTCGCGCTGCGCGACGGAGTGCCGGTCCTGGCCTTCGGCACGCCCGGCGGCGATCAGCAGGACCAGTGGCAGCTGCACTTCCTCCTCGCCGCGGCGCTGCGCGCCCCCGTCCGCGGCGCCCTCGACCTGCAGGGCGCCATCGACGCCCCGAACTGGCACACCGACAGCTTCCCCAGCTCCTTCCACCCCCGCGGGCGCCGCCCCGGCAGCGTGACCCTGGAGTCCCGGACAGAGCCGGAGGTGATCGAGGAGCTGCGCCGCCGCGGCCACGACGTCACGGTGGGCCCCGCCTGGTCCGAGGGCCGCCTGTGCGCGGTGGCCCGCGACCCGGGGACCGGCATCCTGTCGGCGGCCGCCAACCCGAGGGGGATGCAGGGGTACGCGGTGGGCCGTTGAGCGATCTTGCGGCACCCGCTGTTCATCCCGATTCCACCCGCTGTGCACCGGGCGCACGGGGGCTGTCAGTGGGGCGTGCTCTCATGGAGGCATGATCGAAGCAATGACGGAAACCATCGACGAGTTTCTCAGCCGCCGCTCGGCGGACGTGGAGGAAGCCGTCCGCAAGGCGGCCGAGGCCGAGATCCTGCCCCGCTTCCGCCGCCTCGCCGCGGACGAGGTGGACCAGAAGAGCGGCCCGCACGACCTGGTGACGGACGCCGACCGCCTCGCCGAGAAGCGGCTCACCCAGGACCTCGGCGCCCTGCTGCCCGGCTCGGTGGTGGTCGGCGAGGAGGCGGTGCACGCCGACCCGGCGACGTACGACGCGCTGCAGGGCGACGCACCGGTGTGGATCGTCGACCCGGTCGACGGCACCCGCCAGTTCGTGCACGGCGACGACGGCTTCTGCACCCTGGTGGCGCTCGCCCACCGCGGGGTCGTCATGGCGTCGTGGACGTACGCGGCGGCACGCGACCAGTTCGCCACCGCCGTCCGCGGCCGGGGCGCCTTCCTGGACGGGCAGCGGCTGTGGGCGGGTCCGCCCGCGCCCGGCCGGGACCTCGCCGTCGCCACCTCCCACCCCGACTTCACCACCGACGAGCAGAAGCACGTGCTGCGCGCCCTGTGGACCGACGGTGTGGCACCGCGTCCGTGCGGCTCCGCGGGCCTGGAGTATCTGGCCGTCGCGCGGGGCGAGTTGGACGGCGTCGCGTTCAGCTGGGAGGCCGCCTGGGACCACGCGGCCGGACTGCTCCTCGTCGAGGAGGCGGGCGGAGCGCACCTCACCCGCACCGGCGAGCCGTTCCGCGTGACGGGTGGCAACGCACTGCCGTTCACCGCCGCCCGCGACACCGCCACGGCCCGGCGGCTGGCCGGACTGCTGCGCGCGCAGGGCTGACCCGGGCGGGTCCCGCACCCCGCCCGCCCCGCCGACCCGGGCCACGGGAGTGTCGGTCCCCCGGCATATCCTGATGCCGAGTGGCCATCGGCTGACGAAGGGGTCCGAAGGTGCCGTCGATGCTCGATGCGGTCGTGGTGGGTGCGGGACCGAACGGACTGACCGCTGCCGTGGAGCTGGCCCGCCGGGGCTTCTCCGTCGCCGTGTTCGAGGCGAAGTCCGCCGTGGGCGGTGGCGCCCGCACCGAGGAACTGACCCTTCCGGGCTTCCGGCACGACCCGTGCTCGGCCGCCCACCCCCTCGGCATCAACTCGCCCGCCTTCCGGGCCCTGCCCCTGGAGCGCTACGGCCTCGAATGGCTGCACGCCGAGCTGCCGATGGCGCACCCGTTCCCGGACGGCACCGCGGCCGTGCTGTCCCGGTCGGTCGCCGAGACCGCCGCGTCCTTCGGGCCGCGCGACGCGGGCGCGTACCGCAGGCTCGTCGAGCCGTTCCTCGCCCGCTGGGACACGCTCGTCCGGGACTTCATGTCCCTGCCGGCGACGGCGCTCCCGCGGGACCCCGTCACCCTGGCCCGCTTCGGGCTCGCCGGGCTGCCGCCCTCCACCTGGCTGATGCGCCGGTTCAAGGACGAGCGGGCCAAGGCCCTCTTCGCCGGGCTGGTCGCGCACGTGATGGCCCCGCTCGGCGGCCTCGCCACCGGAGCCGTCGGCCTGGTCTTCGCCCTGGCCGCGCACGCCCGCGGCTGGCCGGTGCCCCGCGGCGGCTCCCAGGCCATCTCCGACGCCCTGGCCGCCTACCTGAAGGACCTCGGCGGCGCGGTGCACACCGACTACGAGGTCAAGCGCCTGGACGACCTGCCGCCCGCGCGCGCGTACGTCTTCGACACCTCGCCCGCCGCCCTCACCCGCATCGCCGGCTTCGGGGACCACTACGCGCACTACCGCTACGGCCCCGGCGTCTTCAAGATCGACTATGCGCTGGACGGCCCGGTCCCGTGGACCGCGCCCGAGGCGCGTGTCGCCGGCACCGTCCAGATCGGCGCGAGCCGGGCCGAGATCGGCACCGCCCTGCGCGCCGCCTCCCGCGAGGGCCGCGCGCCGGACCACCCCTTCCTGATCACCGTGCAGCCCGGCGTGGCCGACCCCTCCCGGGCGCCCGAGGGCAAGCAGGTCTTCTGGGCGTACGGCCATGTTCCCAACGGCTGGAGCGGCGACCTCACCGACGTCATGGAACGCCAACTGGAGCGTTTCGCCCCCGGTTTCCGCGACCGCGTCCTCGCCCGTGCCGTCGCCGGACCCGCCGAGGTGGCCGCCCGCAACGCCAACTACGTCGGCGGCGACATCGCCTGCGGCGCGACCTCCGGAATCCAGCTGCTGCTGCGCCCCAGGCTGTCGCTGTTCCCGTACCACACCCCCCACCCCGCCGTCTTCATCTGCTCCTCGGCCACCCCGCCGGGGCCCGGTGTGCACGGCATGTCGGGGCACAACGCGGCCAAGGCCGTCTGGCGAAGACTGAGGCAGACATGACCACCATCACCCTCGTCCAGGGTGACATCACCCGGCAGAGCGTCGACGCGATCGTCAACGCGGCCAACTCCTCGCTCCTCGGCGGCGGTGGCGTGGACGGCGCGATCCACCGCCGCGGCGGCCCCGCGATCCTGGAGGAGTGCCGGAAGCTGCGCGCCGCGCACTACGGCAAGGGCCTGCCCACCGGCCGGGCGGTCGCCACGACGGCCGGCGCCCTGGACGCCCGCTGGGTGATCCACACGGTGGGTCCGGTGTACTCCGCCACCGAGGATCGCTCCGGCCTGCTGGCGTCCTGCTACCGGGAGTCCCTGAAGGTCGCCGACGAACTCGGCGCCCGTACGGTCGCGTTCCCCGCCGTCTCCACCGGCGTCTACCGGTGGCCGATGGACGACGCGGCGCGGATCGCGGTGGAGACGGTACGGAACACACCGACGGGGGTCGGTGAGGTGCGCTTCGTCCTCTTCGACGAGCGGGCGTACGAGGCGTTCGCCCGGCAGGCCGGCTGATCCCGCGGCGGCTACAGTTCGCGCAGGGTCCTGCCGAGCAGTGCCACACCTTCGGCGATCACTCCCGGTGGGGTGGCCGCGTAGCCGAGGACGAGGCCGGGCCGGCCGGGTGTCTGCCGGTGCCAGGACAGCGGCTGGCACTTCACGCCCCGGGCGAGCGCGGCGGCGGCGAACGCGGTGTCGGGCACGTCGGCGGTGTACGTGACCGTCAGATGCAGTCCTGCCGCGGCGCCGTGCACGGTCGCGCCCGGCAGGTGCTCGGCGAGCGCGGCGATCATCGCGTCCCGGCGGCTGCGGTGCCGTCCGCGCAACAGCCGCAGGTGGCGCTCGAGTTGACCGGATTCCATCAGCCGGGCCAGCACCAGCTGCGGCAGCACCGCGTTGCCGAGGTCGTTGTAGCGCTTGGCGTCGGTCAGCGCGGCCCGGTGTCGGGGCGGTGCGAGCAGCCAGCCGATGCGCAGCGCCGGCGCGAGCAGCTTCGACACGCTGCCCAGGTAGCAGACCCGGTCGGCCAGCATCGCGCGCAGCGCGGGGACCGGCGGCCGGTCGTAGCGGTGCTCGGCGTCGTAGTCGTCCTCCAGGACCAGCCCGCCCTCCCCGGCCCAGCCCAGCAGCTCACGCCGGCGCTCGCCGCTGGTCACCACACCGGTGGGGAACTGGTGGGCCGGTGTGAGCAGCACCGCGCGGGCGCCGGTCGCCCGCAGCGCGTCCACCCGCACCCCCTCCGCGTCGACCGGTACCGGCGGGGTGGCGAGGCCGCCGTTGCGCAGGTGCTGCCGGGCGCCGAGCGAGCCGGGGTCCTCCACCGCGACGGCCTCGATGCCGTCCGCCCGCAGCACCGGGTGCAGCAGGGTCAGCGCCTGCGCGGTGCCCGCGACGATCAGCACCTCCTCCGGCTCCACCCGCACGCCCCGCATCCGCGCGAGCCAGCCGGCGACGGCCCGCCGCAGCCACGGTGTCCCGCGCGGGTCGCCGTAGCCGAGATGCTCGGCGGACAGCTCGCCCAGCACGGCCCGTTCGGCACGCAGCCAGGCGGTGCGCGGGAAGGTGGTGAGGTCGGGGCGGCCGGGCGTGAAGTCGACGGCGGCGGGCGCGGCCCGCAGGAGGTCGAAGACGTCGGGACCGGGTTCGCCGTCCGGGAAGGGGACACCCGCAACGGGGGTGCCGGGGGCCTGCGCGCCCGAGGTGACGGAGTCGAGTGCGGCTGGGGCACCGCAGGCGGGCGCGCCCCGGATGCCGCAGGCCGGGGCCGGCGGTGCCGCGACCACCACCGTGCCGCCGCGGCGGCGTCCCTCCACGTGGCCGTCCTCGCCGAGGCGCCGGTACGCCTCCGTGACCACGCCCCGCGAGACGCGCAGCTCCGCCGCCAGCACCCGGCTCGGCGGCAGTCTGCCGCCCACCGTCAGGGCGCCCTCGGCTATCGCCCGCCGCAGCCGCCCGGCCAGCCACTCCGCCTTGCCGTCCGTCGGCACGTCACCGACGGCCAGCTGCAGGAAGTCCGAGCCGCGCCCGGCGAGTCGCTCCACGCCCTCGTTCACCGTGCCCATGCTGTCACGCGCCCGTGCCGGGTCAGTCGCCGAGGACGAAGTCCGGTGCGGCCGGGGTGAGTACGGTCTTCCGGGTGACGGCCGCCCAGTGCGCCGCGACCTCCTCCTCGAGGGTCTTCAGCAGCTCGGGCACCATCTCCGCACCGCCCTCGTGCATCGCCTCCGCCACCACCAGCACCCGCCCCGTGTGCTCGCCGACGGCCGAGAAGCCGCTCTGCCGATGGGTCCAGCGGCGTGCGTGCGCCCGGCCGGCCGAGTCGACGAACGTCACCTCGCCGGGCACCGGATGCTCGACGCCGCCGCCGAACGGGACGTACTCCTCCTCCCCGCCCGCCGGGCGCACCTCCAGCAGTGGCCCGGCGATCCGGTCGAGGTCGAGGACCGCGACGGGCACCGCGTACGCCACCGACAGGGCGTTGCACAGGTCGACCAGCGGATGGATGCGCGGCAGCGCCCCCTCCTTCCGCAGCCGCCGCAGCAGCGACTCGGACGCGCACCGGTACTGCGTCGGCTTCATCCCCATCCGGCTGAACGTCCGCCGCCACGCCAGCACTTCGGGAAACTCGCCCTCGGTGGTCCCGGCCAGCCGGGCCACGGCCCGGGCGGTGTACGCGGCGGCGCGCGGCCCGGTGTCCGCGCGGGCGTCGACACCGGTGGCGTACAGCGCGCCGGAGGCCAGTTCGGGGTACGTGGACCAGATGCTCGGCGCGTGCCGGAATCGCATGGTGGTGATCTCCTCGGGTTCGGGATCACCACCCTGCCGAGACCGTGGTCCGCTCACCAGAGCCAAAAGGGGTGCGTCTCACTGGTCCATAGCCGTGCCGCGCGCCCCGGCACCGCCCCGGGAGCGGTAGACGACGTAGGGCCGGACGACGTAGCCGAGCGGGACGGTGAAGGCGTGCACCAGGCGGCCGAACGGCCACAGCCCGAACAGGGCGAGGGCGAGGGCGAGGGCGAGCAGGGCGTGCAGCCGGTACACGAGCGGGGCGTGCGCCATGGCGCCGACGTCGGGGTCGAGGGCGGACAGGCTGCGGAACCGGACGGCCACCCCGAGCCGGTGGTCGTAGGGGGCTGGTCACCGAGGAGGCGGTGGCGGTCAGTCCGGCGAGGAGGACCAGGGCGGTTGGTGATCAGCGCGATCAGCTTCAGCAGGCCGGCGGCGACCAGCCGCGGTGACGGCGCCGACCGGGACGGCCGGCGCGCTGATCACGACGACGCGCGGCGGGACGTGGAAGTCGCCCAGGTGCGGGATCTTGAGCGCGGGCAGATGCCGGGCCGGGGCGGGCCGGGTGGGGGCGTGGGCTCTGGCGGGCGTCTGGGACAGGGGTGGCATGAAGGCTCCGTAGGGTACGGCGGCAGGGGCGGCGGCCGGGCACGGCAGGGCGGCCCCGGTGCCGGGGCGGAGAGGCCCCGGCCGGGGGCTGCGGCGCCACCGGGCGGCACCGCCCGTGCCGGTGTGAGGAAGTGGCGGACCTCGGACATGGCGGACGGACGCGCCTCGTTGCGCGTGCGTCGGGAAAGGGGTGCGGCCGGTGCCCTCAACAGGGCACGGCGCGCGCGGAGTCCACCCGCCCGGGGCGCCGGATGCGCATCCTGCGCCCTCCGCACACCCGGCAGGTGTTCGCCGTGAGCGGGGACGGGACCCGCAGGCCCCCCGTGACGTGGTACTCGGCGCGCAGGCGACCCCGGGCGTTCGTAGGCGCCCTCCCAGGCGTGCCTCCAGCGCAGGCACACGAAGGAATAGGCTTCGCGTATCGGCTCGGATCTCATCGTCATCACCCTCGGCACCGGAACCGTCGCGCCCGCTCGGTCCAGCTGCCCCGAGCTTGTCATTGCAGTCTGCAATCGTCACCATGGGTGACGGGTGGCGTCCGGATCGTGGAGGGAAGGAAGGGGGGGCGAGGAGCCCATGGCCGAGCAGGACGGCGTCCCGGACCAGGCGGGGGAGCAGAGGGGAGCGCCCGGGGGGCCGCCGCGGACGCCGCAGGCGGCCGGAGCGGCGGCGGTCGGAAAGGCGCGGAGCGGGGTGGCGGAGATCGAGGAGGCGCCGGCCGGGCCGGTGACAGCGGCCGGGGAGACGCCGGTCCGGGCGCCCGGGGCCGAAGAGGGGTCGGACCAGGCGGCGGGGGGCGGTGAGGCGCCGGACCGGGGCGCGGGGTCCGAGGAGGCGCTGGACCGGGAGGCCGAGGAGATCACGCTCGCGGTGATGGCCGCCTCCCGGCTGATCGTCGCCCTCTCCGCGCGTGCCCTCGCCTCCGTCGACGTACCGCTGACGCTGCCCCAGCTGCGCTCCCTGGTCGCGCTGCGCACCTGCGGCCCGATCAAGCTCGCGGTGATGGCCGCCACGCTGGGCGTCACGCCGTCCACCGCACTGCGCATGGTCGAGCGCCTGGAGGCCCTGGACCTCACCGACCGGCGCGTCAACCCGGACAACCGCCGAGAGGTCGTCCTGCGGCTGACCCCCGCGGGAGAGGACCTGGTGGACCGCGTGCTCAGCCACCGGCGCGCGCAGATCCGCGCCCTGGTGGAACGGCTGCCCGCCCAGGAGCGCGCCGGTCTGGTGCCGGCGCTCACCGCGCTCACGGCCGTGGCGGCCGGCCTCGATCCCGTTCTCGATCCGTCCGCCGAGGCGGGCCGGCTGGCAGGCGTGCTCGACGATCCGCTGAACCCGGCGCCGTAGCGGCCCGGGATCTGCGCGCGGGTGCCCGGCGGTCCTGTCGGGGACGACCGACCGGGCGGCCGTTCGCCCGCGTCACGGGCCCGCCGGGCGGGCCGGATCAGTGCCCCGGCCGGCGGTCGCGTGTCCTCGGCGCCGGTTCCGCGCAGCTCCTCGGCCTGCACCCGCCGGGCGACGGCCGCGGGCACCTCCGCGTCGGGCACCCCGAGGGTGTTCCGGCCGGCGATGTCGAGTCCGCCCGTCCGCGGCCCGGCCGCCCAGGGACCGCCGCCGCCCACCGGGCCGCCCGCGCCCGCGAGGAGGTGTGGCCGGCCCCCGCTCGTCCCGGCGACGCCGTGCACCGTCCACGGAAGCCGGCGAACGGCGAACGGCGGACGGCGGCGACCGGTCCCGGACGCCCGGCCCCGCCCCCGTCGAGGACGCCCGTGTGGGCGGCGACCCGCCGTCCGTACGCTTCGCCCCCGGACCGCAGGGGCTGATTCAGCCGCACGGAAGCAGCCGGCCGGCACGCCCGTCGGCGCCCCGGCGTGTCGCGTCCTGCTGCACCGAGCCGGGCGGACGGCACCGGCGTCGCGCCCCGGGCCGCCCCCGGCCCGAACGTCCCGCGGCCCCCGTGACATCATCGGCCCGGGTCAGACCGCAGTCGTACGAGGAGCACGATGAACCCCGCTCTCACCGTCCCCCCGGCGGTCGGTACCGCTCTGCTCGACGACTTCTCGCTGGAGATGACCGGCAAGGACGTGGCCCGGCTCGAGGAGGCGCGGGACAGCATCCCGCCGGGCACCCGCATCAACATCACCTTCCTCGCGGGTGAGGACCTCGGCATGCGGCTGGCCGCCGCCCGCGCGGTCAAGCGGCTCGGCTTCGTCCCCGTACCGCACATCTCCGCACGCCGTCTGCCCTCCCGCGGTGCCCTGGAGGAGTTCCTGTCCGGGCTGGCGGCGGACGGCACCGCCGAGAACGTGTTCGTCGTCGGCGGCGACCCCGCCCGCCCCGAGGGCCCCTACGCGGACGCCCTCGCCGTCCTGCGCACCGGACTGCTGCGGCACCACGGCGTCCGGCACATCGGCATCAGCGGCTACCCCGAGGGCCACCCCGCCATAGCCGACGGCTCGCTGTGGTCGGCGCTCACGGACAAGGCCGCGGCCATCGGGGCCGACCGGTTCACCGGCGACGTGATCACCCAGTTCGGCTTCGACGTCGACCCCGTGCTCGGCTGGCTGGAAGCCGCCCGCGCCCGGGGCGTGCACCTGCCCGTCCGCATCGGCGTCCCCGGACCGGCCGGCGTCCGCAGGCTGCTCGGCTACGCCGGCCGGTTCGGCGTCGCCACCAGCGCCTCCGTCGCCCGCAAGTACGGCTTCTCGCTGACCAACCTCATGGGCACCACCGGCCCGGACCGCTTCCTGCACGCCCTGGCCCACCGCTACGACCCGGCACGGCACGGCACGGTCAAGGTGCACTTCTACACGTTCGGCGGCCTGCGCCCCACCGCCGAGTGGATCACCCGGTTCCGCCAGGACGGCCGCCCGTAGGACGGCCGTGTGCCGATCACGGGCGGGGCCCGCCGTCGGACGGGCGCCCGGTGTGCGGCGACCGGCGGCACAGCAGGCCGGCGGACGCTGATGTCGGATTTCCGCCAGCGACCGGCCCCTGCCGTGGCCGATCCTTGAGGCATGCAGACAGCGACGCACCTCGACCGGGAGCACTGCGTACGTGCCGTGCAGTCCAAGGACGCGCGGTTCGACGGGTGGTTCTTCACGGCCGTCCTGACCACCCGCATCTACTGCCGACCCAGCTGCCCCGTCGTGCCGCCCAAGCCGGAGAACATGACGTTCTACCCGAGCGCCGCCGCCTGCCAGCAGGCCGGGTTCCGGGCCTGCAAGCGCTGCCGCCCCGACACCAGCCCCGGCTCCCCGGAGTGGAACCTGCGCGCCGACCTGGTGGCCCGGGCCATGCGGCTCATCGCCGACGGCGTCGTGGACCGCGAGGGCGTGCCCGGGCTCGCCGCCCGGCTCGGCTACAGCACCCGGCAGGTGGAGCGGCAGCTCCTCGCGGAGCTGGGCGCCGGCCCCCTCGCGCTCGCCCGTGCCCAGCGCGCCCAGACCGCGCGGCTGCTCGTCGAGACCACTCCGCTGCCCATGGCGGAGATCGCCTTCGCGGCCGGCTTCTCCTCCATCCGCACCTTCAACGACACCGTCCGCGAGGTCTTCGCACTGTCCCCGAGCGACCTGCGCTCCCGGGCGCCCCGCAGCGGCCCCGGCATGCCGGGCGGACTCTCCCTGCGGCTGCCGTTCCGCGTCCCGCTCAACCCCGCCAACCTCTTCGGCCACCTCGCCGCCACCGCCGTACCCGGCGTGGAGGAGTGGCGGGACGGCGCGTACCGGCGCACGCTGCGGCTGCCGTACGGGCACGGCATCGTCGCGCTCAGCCCGCGCCCCGACCACATCGCCTGCCGGCTCACCCTGAGCGACCTGCGCGACCTGACCGTGGCGATCAGCCGCTGCCGCCGCATGCTGGACCTGGACGCCGACCCGGTCGCCGTGGACGACCGGCTGCGCACCGACCCGCTGCTCGCGCCGCTGGTCGACCGGGCGCCCGGCCGCCGGGTGCCGCGCACGGTCGACGAGGCGGAGTTCGCCGTACGGGCCGTCCTCGGGCAGCAGGTCTCCACGGCTGCCGCCCGCACCCACGCGGCCCGGCTCGTCACCGCGCACGGCAAGCCCCTGGACGACCCCGAGGGCGGCCTCACGCACCTCTTCCCGTCCCCCGAGGCGCTGGCCGGCGTCGACCCCGAGACGCTGGCGATGCCGCGCACCCGGCGCACCACCCTCACCACCCTCGTCCGCGGGCTCGCCGACGGCACGCTGCACCTGGGTGTCGAGTCCGACTGGGCCGAGGCCCGCGCCCGCCTGCTCGCGCTGCCCGGCTTCGGACCCTGGACGGTCGACGTCATCGCCATGCGCGCCCTCGGCGACCCCGACGCCTTCCTCCCCACCGACCTCGGCATCCGGCGCGCGGCGGGGGAGCTGGGCCTGCCGTCCACCCCGGCCGCGCTCACCGCCCGTGCCGAGGCCTGGCGGCCCTGGCGGGCGTACGCGGTGCAGTACCTGTGGGCGACCGACAGCCACCCGATCAACTTCCTGCCGGTATAAGGCATTCCAGACAGTCCAGGCCTTCCGCTGTACGGCATCCCGCATTCACAAGGACCTTCGCGATGAAGCAGCACACCGTCATCGACAGCCCCTACGGCCCCCTCACCCTCGTCGCCGACGACGGCGTGCTGTGCGGCCTCTACATGACCGACCAGCGGCACCGCCCGGCGCAGGAGACCTTCGGCGGCCTCGACGACTCCCTCTTCGCCGAGGCCGAGGAACAGCTGACGGCCTACTTCGCGGGCGAGCTGACCGAGTTCACCCTCCCGCTCGCCCTGCACGGGACGCCGTTCCAGCGCAGCGTCTGGGACCAGCTGACCCGGATCCCGTACGGCGAGACCCGGAGCTACGGCGAGCTCGCCGACGCCCTCGGCAACCCCAAGGCGTCCCGCGCGGTCGGCCTCGCCAACGGCCGGAACCCGATCGGCATCATCGTCCCCTGCCACCGCGTGATCGGCGCGGGCGGCTCCCTCACCGGGTACGGCGGCGGACTGGACCGCAAGCGCCGGCTGCTGGACTTCGAGCGCGGTACGTCCCTCTTCTAGCGAGGGTCAGAGCCAGGAGGTGTGCAGGTTCCACCACTCGGTCAGCAGCGTCAGGCGCTTGCGGATCTCGTCGGGGGTGTCCCCGGTGACCAGCGCCCCGGCCGCGGACTGGGCGGCGTACTCCAGGCCCGCGCACTCGGTGCCGGGCTCCAGGTGGACGGTGAGGTCCACGCCGGGGACCGGGCAGGGCTCGGCGGGCGGGGTGAAGCGGCCGTGGCCGGGCGGGAAGAGGACCCAGCCGGTGGGCGCCCCGGGGGCGTCCGGCTGCCCGGCGAGGGTGAGGGCGCTGCCGCACTGCGCCCGCAGTCCCTCCTTGGCCAGGTGGACGCCGAAGGCCCGCTCGTAGGTGTCGGCGATCAGACCGCCTCCGGCGCGGCTGGCGATCTCGCACACGACGGGCCTGCCGTCGGCGCCGAGCCACGCCTCGAGGTGGAACGCGAGCGGCAGGGGTGCGGCGGGAAGGGCCGCGACGACGTCCTGCGCGAGGGTGCGCAAGCCGGCCGTACGCTCGTCGTCCGCGGCCAGCAGGACGCTGCTGAGCTGGGTCTGGCCCTGCAGGTGCTCGGCGACGCCGCTGTTGTACTGCGAAGGCCAGCAGTGCACGACGCGGCCGTCCCGCATGATGCCGTCCACGTGGAAGAAGTCGCCGTGGACGAAGCCCTCCGCCATCCACTGCCCGGCCAGGAACGGCACCTCGGAGGACTTCTGGCGAGCCAGGAAGGCCTCCAGGTCCGCGGTGGTGCGCAGCACGCCCACGCCCTCGGCGCCGGCGCCGGAACGCGGCTTGACGACCACCGGGCCGTCCTCGGCGTCGAGGAAGTCGAGCAGGTCCAGCGGGCTGTCGACCGCGGCGAAGGACGGTACGGGCAGGCCGGCGTCCCGCAGCAGGGCCTTCATCACCGCCTTGTCGCGGTAGGCCGTCGCGCTCGCGGTCCCCTGGCCCGGCAGCCCCAGGCGCTCGCGCAGCCGGGCCGCCCGCAGGACGTCGTCCTCGCTGGTGCTGGCCACCAGCTCCGCGCCATGGGCGCGGGCCGCCTCCTCGGCGGCCAGTTCGGTGGACCACGCGTAGTAGTCGTCCACCAGGCGGTGGGCGGGGAAGTGCGCGGCGAGCACGTCCTCCGCGCCGGCCACCGCCTTGTGCGTGGTGAGCAGCACGACGCTGTCGGCGGTGTCGTCCAGCCACTGGTGGAGGGGGCGCTTCGTCAGCGGCTGACGGGAGTACAGAAGTACCTTCGGCATGGGTGCGCAATCCGTGGGGTCGTGGGACGTCACAGGGCGAGTGAGGTGGGGGCGGCGGTCACCGGCCGGATCTGTCCGTGCAGGTGCACCAGCGCGTCGCCGGCCGCGCCGGAGCGTGCGTGCTCCACGGCGCCGACCACGAGGTGGTGGTCGCCGATGCGGAACTGCTCGCGGCGGCTGCACACCAGCCAGGCCAGGCAGTCGTCGAGCAGCGGGACGCCGTGCGGTCCGGTGTGCCAGCGGGTGGGTGCGGCGAACCGGTCGGTGCCGGGTGCGGCGAATCGTTCCGCCACGTCGGCCTGGTCCGCGCCCATCACCTGGATCCCGAACCAGCGGCTGTCCCGGATCCGGGCCCAGGTGGAGGAGGTGCCGGCCAGGCAGAAGGAGACCAGCGCCGGCTCGGCGCTGACGGACGTGAAGGAGGTGATGGTCACTCCGGCCGGCCCGTCGGCGCCGGGGGCGGTCAGCACGGCCACCCCCGACGCGTGGGCGCGCAGCACGGAGCGCAGGGTGCGGCCCTCGACGGTCACGGGCGTCGCTCCGCCGGGCGGCGGGCCGCGCCGAAGGCGGGCCGGGGCAGACCGAGGTTGGCGCGCAGCGTGGTGCCCTCGTACTCGCTGCGGAACAGCCCGCGGCGCTGCAGCTCCGGGACGAGCAGGTCGACGATGGCGTCGAGCCCGTCGGGCAGGTAGTCGGGCATGATGTTGAAGCCGTCCGCGGCCTCGCCCACGAACCACTCCTCCAGTTCGTCGGCGATGGTCTCCGGGGTGCCGAGCAGGAACCGGTGGCCGCGCCCGGCCGACACCGACAGGTACAACTCGCGGATCGTCAGCCCCTCGCGCCGTGCCTGCTCGTAGATCAGCTGCTGCTTGCTGGTGGAGCCCTCCGTGGGCGGGAGCTCGGGCAGCGGGCCGTCCAGCGGGTACCCGGAGATGTCGACGTCGCCGAGCTGGCCGGTGAGCAGGCCGAGCCCGACCACGGGGTCGACGAGCTCCTGCAGGACGGCGTACTTGTCCTCGGCCTCGGCCCGCGTGCGGCCGACCACGATGAAGGCGCCGGGCAGAACCTTGACGTCCTCCGGGTTGCGGCCGTGGTCCGCCGCCAGCTTCTTGATGCCGCGGTAGAACGTCTGCGCCTGGTCCAGGGTCTGCTGGGCGGTGAACACCACCTCGGCCCAGCGGGCGGCGAAGTCCTGGCCGTCGGGGGAGGAACCGGCCTGCACGATCACCGGGTAACCCTGCGGCGGCCGGGCCACGTTGAGCGGACCGCGCACCGAGAAGTGCTCCCCCTTGTGGTGCAGGATGTGCAGCTTGGCCGGGTCGAAGAAGCGGCCCGAGGCCTTGTCGTACTCGAAGGCGTCGTCCTCCCAGCTGTCCCACAGCCCGGTGACGACGTCCATGAACTCACGGGCCCGGTCGTAGCGCGTGGCGTGGTCGGGCTGCTTGTCCAGGTTGAAGTTCTGCGCCTCGGCGTCCGTCACGGAGGTGACCACGTTCCACCCGGAGCGTCCGGAGCTCAGGAAGTCCAGTGAGGCGAACTTGCGGGCGATGTTGAAGGGTTCGTTGTACGTCGTGGATGCGGTGGCCGTCAGCCCGATGTGCGTGGTGTGCACGGCCAGCGCGGACAGCAGGGTCAGTGGCTCGAAGTGGACCATGCGGCCCTGCCGGCTCAGCTCCTCGGCGTCCCGGTAGGTGGTGCGCACACCGGCGCCGTCGGAGAGGAAGACCATGTCGAACTTGCCGCGTTCGGCGGTCTGCACCAGCGAGCGGTAGTAGTCGAAGTCCAGGCCACCGTCGGGGCGGGCGTTCGGGTGCCGCCAGGCGGCGACGTGGTGGCCCGGAGCGGGCAGGAAGGCGCCGAGTTTCATCATGCGGCGGGACGGGCTCACGGTGGTGGTCTCCGTTTCGTACGGGGAACGGTGGGCGGGGTGGAGCGGAGCCCGGCGGGCGCGTGGCCCGCCGGAGCTCACGACGGCACGTCAGCCGAGGACCCGGACCGGGTCGCCGGCGAGGTAGGCCTGGATGTCCTCCACGGCCTGGCCGTAGTAGCGCTCGTAGTTGGCGCGGGACACGTAACCCAGGTGCGGGGTGGCGAGCAGGCGCGGCGCGGTGCGCACCGGGTGGTCGGCGGGCAGGGGTTCGACGTCGAAGACATCGAGGCCGGCGCCGGCGATGCGGCCCTCGTGCAGCGCGGCGAGCAGCGCGTCCTGGTCGACGATCGCGGCCCGCGAGGTGTTGACCAGGTACGCGGTCGGCTTGAGCAGGGCGAGTTCGCCGGCCCCGAGCAGGCCCCGGGTGCGATCGCTCAGCTTGAGGTGGACGGAGACGAAGTCGCTGCTCGTGAGCAGCTCCTCCTTGGAGGGGGCGAGGGACACGCCGACCTCGTCGGCGCGTTCCTTGGTGAGGTTCTGGCTCCAGGCGGTGACCTCCATGCCGAAGGCGAGCCCGACCCGGGCCACCAGGGCGCCGATCTTGCCCAGGCCCAGCAGCCCGAGGGTGCGGCCGTGCAGGTCGGCACCGACGGTGGACTGCCAGGGGCCGCCCTCGCGCAGCGCCTCGTTCTCCTGGACGACGCCGCGGGCGAGGCCGAGGAGCAGAGCCCAGGTCAGCTCGACCGGCGGGGTGGAGGAGCTCTGGGTGCCGCACACGGTGACGCCGTTCGCCCGCGCGGCCGCGTAGTCGATCGACGAGTTGCGCATGCCGGAGGCGATCAGCAGCTTCAGGCGCGGCAGCCGGTCCAGCAGGGAGGCCGGGAACGGGACCCGCTCGCGCAGGGTGACCACGCAGTCGAAGTCGGCGAGGGCCGCGACGAGGTCGTCCTCGCCCGTGAAGTGCTCGGTGAAGGCGACGACCTCGACGCGGTCGCCCAGGGCCGGCCAGTCGCCGAACGTGCTCGCCACGTTCTGGAAGTCGTCGAGTACGGCGCAGCGGAATTTCATGTCATGTCTCCCACAGGTTCTGGCTGTCGGTGCACGGGCGGGCACCCAGTCCGGGGCCGCCCGGCAGCACGATCCTGCCCCGGTCGATCACGGCGCCGCTGAACGGGTCGTCCTCGAGACCGAGATGGCCGTCGAGATCCAGCCAGTCGGCCAGCGGGGCCAGTTGGGCCATGGCGGTCACCCCGAGGGAGCTCTCGGTCTTGCAGCCGAGCATCACACCGAGGCCCGCCCGCCGGGCCACGGCGATCATGTCCAGGGCCGCTCGCAGACCGCCGCACTTGGTCAGCTTGAGGTTCACCGCCGACACCCGGCCGCGCAGCGGCAGCACGTCCTCCGGGAGCACGCAGTCCTCGTCGGCGACGACGGGCACCGGCGCGTGCCGGTGCACGTGGGCCAGGCCTTCGAGGTCCCCCCGGGCGACGGGCTGTTCGAACAGCTCCACGCCGTGCCCGGCCAGCGTGCGTGCCACCTCCACGGCGCGCGGCGGGCTCCAGGAGCCGTTGCCGTCGACCCAGATGCGGCCGCCGTACACCGAGCGCAGCAGGCCCGCGCGGCTGCCGTCGTCGTCCGGCGTCAGCTTCAGCTTGAGGATCGGCCAGTCGGCCAGCTCCCGTGCGGCGCGCAGCAGTTCGGCCTCGTCGCCGGCGCCCAGGGAGAGCGCGGTCGGGGCGAGCGGGAGTCCGGCGAGGCCCAGCAGCCGGTGCAGGGGCTGGTCCGCGGCCTTGCCGAGCAGGTCGTGCAGGGCCAGGTCGACGGCCGCGGCCACGGCCGGCCGGACCCCGGCGTCCCGGAGCGCGTCGAGAACGCGGCGCAGGTCGTACGGCCCGGCGTCGGCGAGCAGGGGCGCGCAGGCCGCCAGTTCCTCCGCGTCGGCGGCGAGCGCGGTGCCGTAGCCGGTCAGGCCCTGCCAGTCCAGGCGCAGGACGGTCTGCTCGACGTGCGTGGTGACGCCCCGGTTGCTGACGAACGGCTCCTCCAGTGCGATGCGGATCCGGCCGTGGGCGACCCGGGTCCCGGACCCGGTCAGGATGTCCGTCATGCCAGAACCTCCTCGAACGCCGCGACCAGCGCGGATGCCTGACGTAGCGTCAGATCGCGGAAGCCGTCGGGTTCCACGGGGGTCGCCGGCTCCCGCCGCGCCCCGTCGTGCGGTACGCCGCTGCCGTCCCGGAACCGGTCGAGCAGGTACGGCGAGAAAGACTCCCGGTGCTCGGCCAGCCAGCCCAGAGCCGTCTCGTACGCCTGCTCGGCGGGCGTGGACAGGACGGTCTTGAACAGCGCCCTGAGCTGCTCGGCGTCCCCTGGGGAGGTGTCGGGCGGGCAGAGCATGAAGACGGGCGCGGGCAGCAGGACGAGGCACAGCGGGTGCGCCTCGGCGAAGTCCCGCACGAGCGGACCCATGATGCCGCGCAGGGCGCGGGCGGTGGACTTGCGGCCGAAGTAGCCGCCGCGGCGCGGCGGACAGCCGGCCATCGCCCGGGCGCCCCAGTGCAGATGGACCCGGACGCCGTGCTCGGTGAGGCCGGGCGGACGCCCGGCCTCACCGCCCGGCTCCGCGTCCGGGTAGTCGGCGCCGAACAGGGCCGACAACGCGGTCGTCAGCAGGTGGGACATCACCGGCAGCACCGGCGGCAGGGAGGCCGCCCGGACGAAGAACGCGTGCGGTTCGGTCAGCGCGCGCAGCGGGAGCAGGGCCGCCTCGGCGAGGGCGCGCGCCGAGGCGAACCGGTGGCCGTCGAGCACGTACCCGGTGCCGTCGGGACGCAGTTCGCAGCGGCCGACCTGGCCGTCCAGCCGGGCCGCGTGACTGATCAGCTCGGCGTACGCCCGGCGCGGGTTGTCCTGGTGGGCGGCCTCCGCAAGGAGCACGCACAACATGTCCGTCACCAGCGGGGCGTGGGCGACCAGCCGCGTGGCCTCCAGCTCGAAGCGGTAGCCGGTGAGCGCGCGCATCCGCTGCCAGTGCACCTCGACCAGCGGAGTGAGCGCACCGTCCGCCTCGGCCTGCACCACGGGGCAGAACAGCGGGCGCGAGCGGTCGCGCCGTACGAAGGCCCGACCGTCCCAGGTGTACAGCGGCAGCGGTCGGCGACGGCCCCGCTCGACCAGGGAGCCGGGGAGGTAGACACCGTCGCCGCCCGACGGGTCCGCCTCGGTCTGGGTGAAGCCGTAGATCAGCGGGAACCCGTGGCCGCCGCCGCAGACGGCGGTGTTGAAGTCCATCGGGCCGGACCGGCCGAGCGCGATGTCCTCCCAGTTGCCCAGATGGCCGCTGCGCGGCGGCAGCAGGCCCTCCTCGGCGCGCACCGCGTCGAGCAGGGTGCCGACGCGCACGTCGCGGGTGCCCAGGTGGACCGGGGCGAAGGCACCGGCCCGCCCGGTGAGCGGCTCGGCGGCCGCGGCCAGGTCCAGCGCGTGCAGCAGACGGCCGCTCATCGTGCCTCCTCCTCACGGGCGATGCGCTCGATCAGGTGGGGCAGGGTGCCGCCCGCGCGCAGCACGGCCCACTCGCCGGCGGAATGCACGTCGGCCCGTGCGTCGAAGGTGATGCCGCCCGCCGTGACCGCGACGGTCCCGCTCTCGCCGGCCAGGTCCACGGCGAGGTCGAACTCCTCGCGTCCGGTCAGCCCCAGCGAGCGCCAGGACGTGCCCTCGGGCAGCAGCAGCGGCAGGATGCCCATGGCGCACAGGTTGGTGCGGTGGATGCGTTCGAAGCTCTCGGCGAGCACCGCGCGCACGCCGAGCAGCCAGGGGCCCTTGGCCGCCCAGTCCCGGGACGAGCCCATGCCGTAGCTGCGGCCTGCCAGCACGATCAGCGGGGTGCCGGTGGCGGCGTACCGCTGGGCGGCCTCGTGGACGGGCAGCCGCTCGCCGCTCGGCAGGTGCAGGGTGTCGCCGCCGCCCTCCCCGTCACCGAGCAGCCGGTTGACCAGACGCGGGTTGCTGAAGGTGCCGCGTGCCATCACCTCGTGGTTGCCGCGCCGTGATCCGTAGGAGTTGAGATCCGTCACCCCGCGTGCGCGCAGGTGGCGGCCCGCCGAGGAGCCGGGGGGGATGGCGCCCACCGGCGAGATGTGGTCGGTGCTGACGTCGTCGCCGAGGGCCAGCAGGACGCGGGCACCGGTCAGGGGGCGGGCGGCGGGGGCGGGGCCCGCGTAGGCGGGCGGGCGGATGTAGGTGGACGTCTCGTCCCACGGGAAGACGTCGGACCCGGGAGCGGTCAGCGCGGACCAGCCGCCCGCCGGGTCCGCCGCCACGGGGCCCGCGGCCTCGGCGGCGAACACCTCGGGGGTGACGTACGCGCTCTCCAGGGCGGCGAGCTCGGCGGAGTCCGGCCACAGGTCGCGCAGGTACACGGGCTCACCGTCGTGGCCGGTGCCGAGCGGTTCGGTCTCGAGGTCGGCGCGGACGTGACCCACCAGGGCCAGCGCGACCACGAGGGCGGGCGAGGCCAGATAGCCGGCCCGCACCTGGGCGTGCACGCGGGCCTCGAAGTTGCGGTTGCCGCTGAGCACCGCGCCGACGGTCAGGCCCTCGCGCTCCACCACGGCCCCGACCCCCTCGGCCAGCGGTCCGCTGCCGCCGTTGCAGGTCATGCAGCCGTAGCCGGCGACGTGGAAGCCCAGCCGTTCGAGGTACGGCAGCAGCCCGGCGTCGCGCAGGTAACGGGTCACGGCGCGGGAGCCCGGGGAGAGGCTGGTGCGGACGTGAGAGGGCACGGTGAGGCCGCGTTCCACGGCCCGCCGGGCCACCAGCCCGGCGGCCAGCATCGCCTTCGGATTGGAGGTGCTGGTGCAGGAGGTGATCGACGCGATGACGAGGTCGCCGTCGCTGAGCCCCTGCGCGCTGCGCGGCGGGCGCGGGGACAACTCCCGGAAGGAGCCCGGCAGTCCGGCCAGCGAGATCCGCTGGTCCGGGCGGCTCGGCCCGGCCAGGCTCGCCTCGACGGCCCCGAGGTCGACGTCGATCACCCGCCCGAAGTGCGGCTCGGCGGCCGGGTCGCCGGACGGGTCGGCGAGCAGGGCCTGGGCGCGGCAGTACTCCGCCACGAGCCGGACGTGGTCCTCGTCGCGTCCGGTCTGCCGCAGGTAACGCAGGGTTTCCGCGTCGACCGGGAAGAACGCGCTCATGGCCCCGTACTCGGGCGCCATGTTGGCGATCGTGCAGCGGTCGGCGGCGGTGAGCGCGGCCACGCCGGGGCCGGTGAACTCCAGCATGAGGCCGCGGACGTTCTCCTCGCGCAGCCGCCGGGTGAGGGTGAGGACGACGTCGGTGGGCGACACGCCGGGGCGCGGTGCGCCGCTGAGCCGGACGCCGACGATCGGGGGGAGGCGGATCGGCTGGGCCAGGCCCAGCATGAGGGTCTCCGCCTCCAGGCCGCCGACGCCCCAGCCGAGCACGCCCAGACCGTTCACCATGGTGGTGTGGCTGTCCGTGCCGATCACCGTGTCGGGGCGCAGCAGCCCGCCGGGGTCCCGAGCGACCACCGAGGCCAGCCGTTCGAGGTTGACCTGGTGGACGATGCCGCTGCCCGGCGGGATGACGCGCAGGCCGTCGAACGCCGACTCCGCCCACTTCAGGAACGTGTACCGCTCCCGGTTGCGCTCCCACTCCAGTGCCTCGTTCAGGGCGAGCGCGTCCGGCCGGCCGGCGAAGTCGGTCTGCACGGAGTGGTCGACGACGACGTCGACGGGCAGCGCCGGCTCGACGCGGCCGGGCCGCGCCACCCGGTCGCGCAGCGCCGCCAGGTCCACGAGCAGCGGAATGCCGGTGTAGTCCTGCACCAGGATGCGCGCCGGGCGGAACACCGTCTCCAGGTCCGGCGCCTCGCCCGCGGCCAGGCGCTTGCCCAGCGTCGCGGCCCGGTCCGGGTCACCGTCCCGCAGCAGCGACTCCAGCAGCACCCGGCCGGTGTACGGCACGGCGTGCAGGGCGAACCCGGCGGTCGCGGCGAAGCCCGGAAGGCCGTACCACTCGGCGTGGCGGCCCGCGAGCCGTCCCCTCTCGATCACGGTCAGTCCGTCCCCTTCGTTGTCTTCGTCTTCGTCCGGTGCGGGCCGGCCGGCGCCCGGCGGCGGTGCGGTCATCCGGCGCACACCACCACGAACCGCAGCCGCGCGGCCGCCGCCAGGCTGCGGTCCACCGCCTGGCGACCGGTGGCGCCGGTGGCGATGACACAGGCGCCGCGGGACTCCGGGGTGAGCGCGCCGGGAGTCAGGGAGCCCGGTTCGCGCAGCCAGTGGACGGCCTCGACGCCTTCGAGGGCCGTCGCCTCCTCCGCGCCGTAGCAGCGCTCCAGCAGGCCGGGGGCGCGCGGGGTGACGAACCGGACGGCGGCCGCGCGGCTGGGCCGGTCGGGCAGTCCGTCCAGGACGCGCTGCCCGCACACCTGCCGTACCCACAGGTCGTCCAGGTCCAGGCCCAGGGCCAGCGCGGCCAGCTCCACGATCCGGTCGCCGCCGGGCCGCAGGTGGGTGCGCACCACGCGCAGTCCCGCGTCCGTCGCCACGATCCGGGTGTGCGTGGGACCGTCCGTGACGCCCAGGGCGTCGAGCACGCGCGGCAGGAACGCCTCGACCCGCGCGCGCAGCCGGTCGTCGACCCGCGTCGGCAGACAGTGCCCGGTGCGCACCCCGCTGACCGGGTCGAACAGCGGCTGGGTCAGACACACGAGCCGGTGCACGCCGTCCTCGGAGAACGCCTCGACCCCGTACTCGGTACCGTCGAGGAACTCCTCGACCATCATCGGGCGCCCCGGCTCCAGCGCGTCCGGCAGGTCGCCGGCCGAGCGGAGCACCGTGGCGGCCCCGGGGTCCGTGGCGTCGACGGGCTTGAGCACCAGCGGGTAGCCGTACACGGCGGCGAACGCCAGGACGTCCGCGGTGTCGCGCACCTCGCTCGCCGTCGTGCCGTCCACGCCGGCCTCGCGCAGCAGGGCCCGCATCAGCGGACCGTGGGCGGTCCCCCGCACCACCTCGACCGGGTGACCGGGGAGCCCCAGCTCCGCAGCGACGACCGCGGCACGGTCCTGGACCTCCTCGGCGAAGGCGCCCAGCGCGTCCACGGGGTCGTGCGCGGCGACGGTCCGGGCCGCCGCCGCCCACTCGCCGAGGGGGGCGGTGTCGGGCACGGCGACGATCCGCTCGTACCGCGACAGATCCTCCAGCGTGCCCAGCGCGGAGACGCTGGTGAGCAGGGTCAGCCGCCGCCCCAGCCGGTGCGCCGTGGCGTGCCGGCGGTCCTCGGCGCCGACGAGCAGCAGGTGCCCGCTCATCCGGCGGCTCCTGGGTACGGCAGACCGCGCGGGCCGACGTACTCCAGCAGCGGCCTGATCAGCACGTTGTTGGCGTGCTGCTCCAGCGCCTGGGCGACCCAGCCGGCGGTCCGGCCGATCACGAAGAGGGGGACCGCCAGGTCGTCGGGCAGGCCGAGCAGCCGGTAGGCGAGCCCGGCGTACAGGTCGACGTTGGGGGCGACCCCGTGCCTGCCGTACGGCCGCATCGCGGCGGCGACCGCGTCCAGGATCTCCAGGCCGCTGTGGTCCCCGCGCTCCTCGCTCAACTCGACGACGGTCTCCCGCAGATGCCGGACCCGGGGGTCCTCGGTGCGGTACACCCGGTGGCCGAAGCCCATCACCGGCCGGCCCTGCCGCTGGAGGTCGGCGACGTACCGTTCGGCGTTGCCGGGCTCGCCCACCTCGTCCACGAGCCGGACCGCGCGTTCGGCGGCGCCGCCGTGGACGGAGCCCGCGAACGCGGCGACGGCGGCGGTGAGCGCGGCCGCCATGCCGGAACGGCAGCCGATGGCGATCCGTGCCGTGAACGCCGAGGCGTTGGAGCTGTGGTCGGCGTGGACGATGAACCCCTTCTCGACGAACCGGACCGCCGCGGGCGAGGGGCGCTCGCCGAGCAGCGCGGTCAGGAACGTCTCCGCGTACGAGGTCTCGCCGGCCGGGACGACGAACTCCCGTCCGCTGCGGAAGGCATGGTGGGCGGCGACCAGCAGGGGAACCTGGGCGATCAGGCCGATCCCGGCCTCCAGCGCCTCGCCGTAGGTCTCGTCGCCGGCGCCGCGTACCGCACCGAAGGAACCGAGCGCGGACACCAGGGTCCGCAGCGCCTCCATCGGGTGGGCAGCGGCGAGCGAGCGGGCGAGGCCGACGACCGGTGCGGGCAGGTCCCGCCGGGCGCGCAGCTCCTTGCCGAACGCCTCCAGGGCGGTGGCGTCCGGGAGTTCGCCGTGCACCAGGAGATGCGCCACTTCCTCGAAGGAGGCGTTGCCCGCCAGGTCGTGGATGCTGTAGCCGCGGTACTCGAGGACGCCGTCCGCGCCGTCGATGCGGGTGACGGAGGTGCGGTCGAAGCGGACGCCCTCCAGGCCGCGGTGGACGGTGGTGGTCGCGGCCCCGGCGGAGGGCGCCGGGGCCGGTCCGGAGGTGGCGCCACCGCGCTCGGCGAAGGCACGGATGGCGGCCACCGTCCGCAGCTCCAGGATGAGTTCGTCGTCGACGGGCACCCCGTAGGCCTTTTCGAGGGCGACCATCAGTCCGACGTGGCCGAGGGAGTCCCACTCCCGGACCGACTGGTACTCGAGGTCGTCGGTGACCTGGTCCGGTGCGATCCCGAGAGTGCGCGCTATCAGCTGGTCGACGCTGCTCATGTGTGTTCTCCAGCGGGTGCTCGGTGGGAGGTGGCTGAGGTCAGGCGAGGGTGGCGGCGCGGGTGCCGAGCCACTGGCGCAGGGCGCCGCGGTCGACCTTGCCGTTGGCGTTCACCGGCAGGTCGTCCCGGGTGTGCACGGACTTGGGGACCATGTAGGCGGGCAGGGCCCGCGCGGCCGCGTCGGCCAGGTCCGGCGCCGGGACGGGTCCGGTGACGACCGCGGTGAGGGCGGAGTCGTCCGGCCACACCAGGCAGACGGCCTCCGTGGCGCCGGCCCGGCGCAGCACGGCCTCGACCTCGCCGAGTTCGATGCGGTGGCCCCCGACCTTCACCTGCTGGTCGTTGCGGCCGAGGCAGACCAGGTCGGCGCCCTGCCGGCGCACCAGGTCGCCGGTGCGGTAGTAGCGGCGGCCGTCGTGCTCGAAGAACCGCTCCGCGGTGAGCTCCGGGGCACGCCAGTACCCGGGGGTGGCCTGGGGGCCGGCGACGCACAGCTCCCCGGTGGCGCCGTCGGCCACGGGTGCCAGCCGCTCGTCCACGACGAGTCCGTGCAGGCCCGGGTAGAGGCGGCCGATGGGCACGTTGTCGTGGACGCACTGCGCGGGGCCGGACACCGGGTCCCAGCGGTGGACGGAGCAGGCGATGGTCAGCTCCGTCGGACCGTACAGGTTCTCCACGACCGAGCGGGGTGCGGCCGCCTGCCACGCCTCGGCGGTCGCCCGGGGCAGGGCCTCCCCGCAGAACAGGCTCCAGCGCAGGGTCGGCATCGTGCCCGGCAGCAGGGCGCCTCGCCGGCGCAGCACCGCGGCCACCGACGGCACCGAGAACCACACGGTGATGCCGTTGCGCTCCAGGTACTTGGCGGGCGCGAGGATCTCGATCGGATCCATGGCGCACACGCGGGCGCCGTGCTCCCACGCCATGAACAGGTCGAACACCGACAGGTCGAAGGTCTGGTCGAACGTCTGCGAGAACCGGTCGTCGGGGGTGATCGCGTACCGGGCCTGGTTGGCGTCGAGGAACGCGCGGACGTTGCCGTGGGTGATGGGCACCCCCTTGGGCGTGCCGGTGCTGCCGGAGGTGAACAGCAGGTACGCCAGGTCGTCCGGGCCGGTCCCGGGCAGCTCGCGCAGCTCCGGCGCCGCGTCGAGGTCGGCCGCCCTGAGGACGCGGGCAGCGTGGGCACCCGGGGCCGGGGCGCCGGCCGGGCCGTCGTCGTCGGGCAGCAGAAGTGCGGGCGGACGGGCCGTGCCCGCGAGCAGCTCGGGCAGCTGGGCGGCGGAGGCCCGGTCGACGATCAGGGCGTCGAGTTCCGCGCGCTCCAGCATGGTCCGGGTCCGGTCGAGCGGGAACTTCCGGTTCAGCGGGACGAACGCGGCCCCCGCGTACAGCGCCGCCAGGACGCCCAGGTAGGCGGGTTCGCTCCGGTGGGCGAAGACGCCGACGCGGCGGGGCCGCCCGTCGCCGTGGGTCTCCAGCAGACGGGTGGCCCAGCGGCGGGCCGTGGCGTCCGCCTCGCCATAGGTGAGACTGCGACGGCCGATGGTCAGGGCGATGCGGTCCGGGTGGGCCGCGGCGTGCCGGCGGAAGCCTTCGGCGAGGGCCCTCGTCTGCATGCTGGCAGTCATGGTGTCCTTCGGGTACGGGTGTGGAAGAAGGTGGCGCGGGCCGGCGTCGGCGCGCGGGCTGCGCTCCGTCCGGGTGACGCGGTGCCGGGCGCGCGGTGGTCGGGCACGGCCGCCCGCACGGGGCCGGGTGCCGTCCGCTCGGACGGCGGGTCACGGCGAACCGCGGGCGGCGCGGCGCGCCGGGAGGGTCCGGCGGTCAGGTCTCGGCCGCGACCGGGACGCCGACGCGGCTGCCCGCGGTCAGGGCGACCCGCTCCGCCGTGACGCCGGCCGCGGCGAAGACCAGGGCGGCGCCGATCCAGCCGGCGGTCCCGGTGCCGAGCAGCAGCCCCGTGACGGCGATGGGTCCGAGCACCCGCTGGCCGTTGATGCTCAGGTTGAACACGGACAGATA
The DNA here is from genome assembly GCF_044593395.1 of Streptomyces sp. NPDC052301. Lineage (NCBI taxonomy): Bacteria > Bacillati > Actinomycetota > Actinomycetes > Kitasatosporales > Streptomycetaceae > Streptomyces > Streptomyces sp. NPDC052301. Next base: position 643,087 of record NZ_JBIUBE010000003.1, read on the forward strand.
GCGGCCGCGTGCCTCGGGCGGGGCCAGGGCGATGGACAGGTCCCACACCGCGGCATTGGCGATCACCTCGCCCAGGGAGAGGGCGAGCACGGCCGCGCTCAGCCAGGCCACGGAGGTCCAGCCGGGCGTGGCGCCCGCCGCGGCGAAGCACAGACTGCCCACGGCGAGGACCGCGCCGGTCCAGGTCAGCATCCGGCTCGTGCGGCGCAGGCCGTCGGCGAACCGGCTCACCGGGATCTGCAGGACCACCACCAGCACCGTGTTGGCGGCGAACAGGACCGACACCATCACCCGGGGCGCGTCGGTGTGGTCCAGGACCCACACCGGCATGGCGACGAGCAGCAGCGCGTCGAAGAACGACAGCAGGAAGTTGAGCCCGGTCAGCGCCAGGTAGCGGGCGTCCGGCAGGGCCCGTTGCCGCTGTGTCCGCTCCGCGCGGGACGACCGGGCCGTCGTCCCCGCGGCGCGGTCCTCGTGGACGCGCAGCACCAGAACGGCCCCGCAGAAGAACGCGCAGGCGATCGCCGCGAGGACGACGCGGTAGGCGGTCGCCGTGTCGGAGACCAGGGCCGCGCCCGCCCCCATGGCGCCGACGCCGAGCCCGCAGTTGCGGACGACGTTGACGACCGCGAGCAGCCGGGTGCGGTCCTGCTGGTCCGGGACGGCGTTCGCCACCAGGGCCTGCAGGACCGGCGGGCCGGCCCGGTCACAGGCCACCGCGCACAGGGTCAGCGCCATGAACTGCCAGAAGGAGGTGACGAAGGCGTACGCCCCGCAGCACACCCCCCGGCCCACGTACACGACGGCCAGCACGCGCCGCGCCCCGTAGCGGTCGGCGAGCACACCGCCGTAGAGGGAGACCAGCAGCGCGACCCCGCCGGCCGTGGCCAGTCCGGTGGCGACCTGGTTGGGCGTCAGCCCGACCTGCCGGGTGTAGTACGCCATGGAACTGGCCATGAACAGGCCGATGCCGAGGGACTGCACGAGTGCGGCGACCACCAGCTTCCGGCCCCCCGCGGTCAGTTTCATCCCGCTCCGTCCCCCGCCCCACTCGGTGCTCGACTTTCCGCATGATGGTGAACGGATGCGCAGAATCACTCCGGCGGACAGCGAAAGGATTCAGCCATTCGCTGTCGATTTCTCGCCGGAGAGTCGCTCCCTTTCGGGCAGAGTTCCCGGAGAGCTGTTCCTCGCCACCCGTTCGTGAACATCGGCTCGGGGAAGACGGTAGATCAGGAAGGCCCGGCGGATGCGGTTCTGGGCGCACTGGGAATTCCGTGCGGAAACCTCATTCTGCTCCTTCTGCCAACACCGTGCGCAGACCGTAGTGATGCTCGGGGCGGCCCGCGTCCCCGTACTTCAGGCTCAGCCGGACGCCGCCCCGCTCCTCCAGGCGCTTGAGGTAGCGCTGGGCGGTGGAGCGGCTCACTCCCGCCCGCTCGGCCACCTCGTGCGCCGACAGCGGCCGGTCGGCCTCGCGCAGGGTCCGGCGGATCAGCTCGGTGGTCGGCCCGGAAAGACCCCGGGAGGCGGAGACGGGGGCCGCCGCGGCCTCCCGGGCGCCGAAGACGCTGTCCAGCCCGTCCTGCTCCAGCTGGTCCGCGTCGTCGAGCAAGCCCCGCACAGCGGCGTACGACTCCAGCTTGGCGCGCAGCGCGGGGAAGGAGAACGGCTTGACGAGGTAGTGCAGGACGCCGTAGCGCCGGGCGGCGCGCACCGACGCGGCGTCCCGGGAGGCCGACACCATGATCACGTCGACGGGGTACTCGCCCTGCCGCAGCTGGTGCACCAGCCGCAGCCCGGTACGGTCCGGCAGGTACTGGTCGAGGAGGATCAGGTCGATCCCGCCCCGCTGCACCGCGGCGAGGGCCTCGCCGGCGGTGTGGGCCCGCGCGGCCACCCGGAAGCCGGGGACCCGGGCCACGTAGGCGGCGTTGACCTCGGCCACATGGAAGTCGTCGTCCACCACGAGCACGTCGATCACCGGCCGACCACCGCCTCGGGGGCGAGCGCCCGGGGCAGCCGTACGGTGAACACGGCGCCCCCGCCGGCGCGTTCGTCCAGGGCGACCGTGCCGTCGTACTGGTCGGCGATCCGCCGGACCTGCGCGAGCCCCACGCCGCGGCCGTGGTGCGGTTCCTTGGTGGACCAGCCCTCGATGAAGACGTGGGGGCGCGCGTCGGGCGGGACACCGGGCCCGTTGTCGGCGACCCGCAGGATGACGGTGTCGCCCTCCGCCCACACGTCGACGTCGACCCGGGGGTCCGGGACGGGACGGGCGGCCACGGCGTCCAGGGCGTTGTCGATCAGGTTGCCCAGCACCATCATCAGGTCGTGGGGGACCAGTGCACGGCGCGGGAGGCTGGTGCTCGCCCCGATGTGCAGGGTCACCCCGCGCTCGGCGGCGACGGCGCTCTTGCCCACGAGCAGTGCGCTGAGCACCGGTTCGCGGACGTGGTCGGCACGACGGGTTTGCGTGGTCCGTGCCCGGGTCAATTCCGCGATGAACTCACTCGCTCTGTCGTACATTTCCATGTGAAGCAGCCCGGCCACGGTGTGCAGGCAGTTGGCGAACTCATGATGCTGAGCACGCGCCGTCGTGATGAGAACTCGGCTTGTTTCCGACCTCATGCCCCGTTTTGTCCCGTGTGTGATTGTGTCGTCAGGTCGTCAACCTGTGTATCACGAATCATTTGGACACAGCAATTAATGTTTCAGTAAAAAGCGGGGCGACCGGAATGTCGACCGAGTAAAGGGAAAGCGGATTCCCGGGTAATCGACAAGCCGGGGGGACTTGGCGAACTCGAATTACTTCTCCGCGTCGCTTTCTTCGCCGAGCCGGCGCAACAGCTCGGGCAGGGCGGTGCCGATGGGCTCGCGGACGACCTCGTCGGCCAGTTCGTCGTACGGCGTCGGTTCGGCGTTGACGACGATCAGACGGGCCCCGTGGTCGGCGGCCACACCGACCAGCCCGGCGGCGGGCTGCGCCCGCAGGCTGCTGCCGACGGCCAGGAACACCGTGCAGGCCTTGCTGATCGCCGCGGCCTCGCCGAGCACCACCGGGTCCAGCCGCTCGCCGAACATCACCGTCGCCGACTTCAGGACACCCCCGCACTCCAGGCACGGCGGGTCGTCCTCACCGGCCTCGACCCGGGCGAGGGCGTCCTCCATCGGCCCGCGGGCATGGCACCGGGTGCAGACGACACCGCGTGCGCTGCCGTGCAGCTCCAGCACCTTGCGGGCGGGCATCCCGGCGAGCTGGTGCAGCCCGTCCACGTTCTGGGTGATGACCCGCACCGGGACGCCGGACCGCTCCAGCTCGGCTACGGCCCGGTGGGCGGAGTTGGGCTCGGCCCCGAGGGCCTGGCTCCTGAGCCGCATCTGCCAGGACCGCCGCCGGATCTCCGGATCGCTCATGTAGTACTCGTACGTCACGAGCTTCTCGGCTTCGGGGTCCCGCCGCCACAGCCCGTTCGGGCCGCGGTAGTCGGGGATGCCGGAGTCGGTGGAGATACCGGCCCCGCTGAGCACGGCGACGAGAGGCTTGGTCATGGAGCCGAGGGTAGGCCGGGCGGACCGGCCGCCGCGAACGCATATCTCAGCTGATCGACGCCCACCGCACGGCGGCCACGGCGGCCAGCACCAGGACGGGGGCCGCCCACCCCCAGCCCAGGACCCGCCGGGACAGCAGCCACAGCCCCAGGGCGCCGGCCGCGGCTGTGAGGGCGAGGAGACACGCCACGGCGATCCCGGCGTACGCGGCGTCGTCCCAGGGGCCGGAAGGGCGCGTGACGAGCGCCGCCCAGCAGAAGAACGCCGTGACGAGCGTGAGCAGGGCGACCGGCACGGCGAGGACCCGGTTCAGGCAGCCACGGCCGTCGTCCGGTCCGGCGGGGCGGGGCATGTGCGCGGTGTCCTCCTGGTGTGTGCCGGGTTTGCGCACCCGGCGTGACCTCATGATGCCGGCGCCCGGGCGACGGCCGTGGCGCTCGGCGCTCACCTCGACGCGGAGCCCGGGCCGCGCCCGGTTCACGCCACCCGGTGGCCGTTCTCCAGTTCCGCCGGGCCGGTGCCGGCGGCGAGGGTGTCGAGCGCGGTCAGGACACGGCGGCCGAGGGCATCGGGCAGGAGGCCGGCGATCTCCTCGCGCCGGACCAGACGCCAGGACAGCAGTTCCTCCTCCTGCAGGCGGATGGCCGCCAGGTCGGCGTCCGTGAGGACACCGCCGTCGTACAGGTAGGCCACCAGCGGCGGGTGCGCCTGGCCGCGGACCCAGTCCACGGCCAGCAGCCGGCCGAGCTCCCGGTCCAGGCCGATCTCCTCCAGCGTCTCGCGCCGTGCGCCCTGCCGCGGGGTCTCGCCGTCGTCCGACTCGATCGTGCCGCCCGGAAGGGCCCAGCCCTCGCGGTAGTTGGGCTCGACGAGCAGCACCCGCCCCTCGGCGTCCCGGAAGAGCGCGGCGGCACCGGCGAGCACCCGGGGGAGGCTCGCGATGTACGTGGCGAAGTCTGGCGTGGTGGTCATTGAGGAAGGGTAACCAGCCGGTGCCCGGCTACCGTCCGGCGGTCGCCAGGCGCAGGGTGCGTTCGGCCAGCGCACTGATCCGTACACCGTCGAAGCCGAACACCGCGCTCCGCACCGTGTCCTCGAGCGGGTCCGTCCACTGGGCGGGGATCGCGTCCGCGCCGGTGAGGACCCCGGCCACCGAGCCGGCCGTCGCCCCGTTGGAGTCGGTGTCCAGCCCTCCCCGCACGGTCAGGGCGATGGTCCGGGTGAAGTCGCCGTCGCCGTACAGCAGCCCGGCGGTCAGCACGGCCGCGTTCGGCACGGTGTGGATCCAGCCGAGCCCGGCGGTCTCCTCGGCCACCGTGGCCACGGTCTCCTCCCAGGGCAGCCGGGTCTCGTGCAGGGTCGCCACCCGGCGCACGGTACGGGCGAGCCGGCTGCTCGCCGGGATCACGCCGAGCGCCGTCTCCAGCGCCTGGCGCACGGTCGGCGCGGTGAAGGCCGCCGCGACCAGCGCCGCCGCGAACATCGCGCCGTAGACACCGTTTCCGGTGTGCGACAGCGCCGCGTCCCGGCGCGCGAGACCCGCCGCCCGGGCCGGCTCGCCGGGACAGGTCCAGCCGAAGACGTCGGCGCGGATCAGCGCCCCGATCCACTCCTGGTACGGGTTGTCGTACGTCGCCGTCAGCGGCGGCTTCAGCCCGTTCGCCAGATTCCGGTACGCCGCCCGCTCCGCGGTGAACGTCTGCAGGTACGGCAGCCTGAGCAGCCACAGGTCGCCGACCTGCTCGGTGCTGAAGCCGAAGCCGCGGGTCTCCAGCAGGTGCAGGCCGAGGATCGCGTAGTCCACGTCGTCGTCCCGGCAGCTGCCGTGGATCCGGCCGCGTACGCACTGGCGCCACTCCGGGCGCAGTACGGCGGTCTCGGCCGCGTCGGCGGGCTCGGGCAGGTAGTCCGTGAGCGGCAGCGCCGCGGCCCCGCGCAGATAGCGGTCGATGCGGTCCCGGGTCCACACCTCGCCCTGTTCGACCGGTTTGCCGAGCATGTTGCCCGCGATCCGGCCGAGCCAGCCGCCGTGGATGCGGTCGGCGAGGTCCGGTGCGGCGCGCGGGGCGGTCACGGGCAGGGTGGTCATGGCTGGGATGTACCCGTTTTCCCCAGCGGCCTCCCAGCGGCTTCCCAGCCTTCGGGCGGGGCATGACGGCGGAGGCCGCTTGCGGTTATGGTCGCAGCGGCGCGACTGGCCCTGACGTGCGCGGGGCCCGGAGAGCAAGGGGAAAGCAAGGTGGCGGACGCTGCAGTGAACGAGACCCGTCGGGTGCTCATCGCCGCGGACAAGTTCAAGGGCTCGCTGACGGCCGTGCAGGTCGCCGAGTGGGTGACGGCGGGGCTGCGCCGGGTCGTGCCCGACCTCGCGGTCGAGGCCCTGCCCGTGGCCGACGGCGGCGACGGCACGGTGGACGCGGCGGTCGCGGCCGGCTTCGAGCGGCGGGAGATCAGGGTCGCCGGGCCGCTGGGGCAGGAGGTCACGGCCGCGTTCGCGCTGCGCGGTGACACCGCGGTCGTGGAGATGGCCGAGGCGAGCGGCCTGCAGCGGCTGCCGGCCGGTGTCTTCGCGGCGCTCACGGCCTCCACGTACGGCTCCGGCGAGCTGCTGCGCGCCGCGCTGGACGCGGGCGCGCGCACGATCGTGTTCGGCGTGGGCGGCAGTGCCACGACGGACGGCGGCGCGGGCATGCTGTCGGCGCTGGGCGCGCGGTTCCTCGACGAGGAGGGCGAGCCGGTGCCGCCGGGCGGCGGAGGGCTCGCCGGTCTGGCGCGGGCGGATCTGTCCGGGCTCGACCCGCGGCTGGCCTCCGTGGAGCTGGTGCTGGCCAGCGACGTCGACAATCCGCTGACGGGGCCGAAGGGCGCCCCGGCGGTGTACGGCCCGCAGAAGGGGGCCTCGCCGGACGACGTGGACACCCTGGACGCGGCGCTGGCCCACTTCGCGAAGGTGCTGGAGGCCGAGGCCGGCCCGCGTGCCGCCGAGTACGCGGCGGCGCCGGGTGCGGGCGCGGCGGGCGGCATCGGCTACGGCGCGCTGCTGCTCGGCGCCCGGTTCCGGCCCGGCATCGAGGTCATGCTGGACGTCCTCGGCTTCGCTCCGGCGCTGGAGCGGGCCTCGCTGGTCATCACCGGTGAGGGGTCGCTGGACGAGCAGACGCTGCACGGGAAGGCGCCGGCGGGCGTGGCCGCCGCCGCTCGGGCCGCGGCCACGCCCGTGGTGGCGGTGTGCGGGCGGCTGGCGCTGTCGCAGGAGGCGCTGCTGGGGGCCGGGATCGAGCGGGCCTACCCCCTCACCTCGGTGGAGCCGGACGTCGCCACGTGCATCGCGGACGCGGGCCCGATCCTGGAGCGGGTCGCCGTCCGCATCGCCGAGGACCGCTTGGGCTGAGGTACCGGGGGCTGCGCCCCCAGGACGGTCACGCGAACGAGGGGCCCCGGACCGGAAACGGTCCGGGGCCCCTCCTGCAAGCGCCGCTGCGGCAGCCGGGGCGTCGGCGGGCCGGGTCGTCGCAGACGCCGGGCCGGGGCCGGTCCTGGACCGGGTCGCCGCCCGCGTCGCTCCCGGAACGGTCGCCGTCCGCATCGCCGAGGGCCACCCCCGGGGCCGCCGGGGGGGTGGCCCTCGGGCCGGTCACGACGGCGAAGGGCCCCGGAACCCGATCCCGGGTCCGGGGCCCTTCGTACCAGCGGCCGCGAGGCGACCGCACCGCTACGGCAGCTGCGCCGTCCGGGCCTCCCGGCGGTTGTCGCGGAAGTTGTTCACGCGACGCGCCGTGGCGAACAGCGGGATCACCGCGCCCATGACCAGCTGCAGCGCACAGCCCGTCTGCAGTAGCAGCTGGCCGCTGGGTGCGTCGAAGGCCCACGCCGCCAGCAGACCCATGGACAGCACGATCCAGGACAGCATCGCCCCGGCGAGCCGGCCCCGCGGCTTGGGGTACTCCACCCGGCTCACCATCAGCCAGGCCGTCCCCAGGATCGCCAGCAGCGTCGCCACGAAGGGCAGCTCCAGCAGCACGATCGAGACGACCGTCAGCGCGCCGAACGGCGACGGCATGCCCTGGAACACGCCGTCCTTCATCGTCACGCAACTGAAGCGTGCCAGCCGCAGTACGACGGCCAGGAGCACCACGATCGCCCCGAGCGCCGCGACTCTCTGGTGCGCGTCGTCGGCGACCATGCCGTAGACGAGGACGAAGTACGCGGGCGCCAGCCCGAAGCTGATCAGGTCGGAGAGGTTGTCCAGCTCCGCGCCCATCGGCGACGAGCGCAGCTTGCGCGCCACCAGTCCGTCGAACAGGTCGAAGACGGCGGCGCAGAGCATCAGGATCACGGCCGTGGCGGCACTGTGCCGGGCCATGCCCGCGGACTCGTCGTTGCCCGTCAGGTGCGGGATCAGGATGCCGGTGGTGGTGAAGTACACCGCCATGAACCCGCACGTGGCGTTGCCCAGGGTGAGGGTGTCCGCTATCGACAGGCGCAGAGAGAGGGGCATCTCCTCCTCTTCGTCCACCTCGTCGGCCTCGGGCACCCAGCCCGCCTGGGTCTCCGGATCAATCACGGTCAATGCGAGTCACCCCAGCCACGGTCTTCTGTCCGACCTCGACCGCGACCTCCACGCCCTCGGGCAGGTAGAGGTCGACACGCGAGCCGAAGCGGATCAGACCGATACGGTCGCCCTGCTCGACCTTCGTGCCCTCAGGGATGTAGGGCACGATGCGGCGGGCCACCGCGCCGGCGATCTGGATCATCTCGATGTCGCCGAGTTCGGTGTCGAAGTGCCAGACTACGCGCTCGTTGTTCTCGCTCTCCTTGTTGAAAGCCGGAACAAAGCCGCCGGGGATGTGCTCGACGGACGTCACCGTGCCCGCGAGGGGCGCGCGGTTGACGTGGACGTTGAGGGGGCTCATGAAGATCGCGACGCGGGTGCGCCCGTCCTTCCACGGCATGATGCTCTGCACCACACCGTCGGCGGGCGAGATGACCCGGCCGGTGGCGATCTCACGCTCGGGGTCGCGGAAGAACCACAGCATGCCCGCCGCGAGTGCGGTGGCGGGCACGGCGACGGCCTTGGCGGCGCCCGAGCGGCGGGCGCGGGCCAGGCTGAGGGCTGCGGTGGCGACGGTCGGGAGAAGCCACGGCGATGCTCCGCGCGCGAGGCGTACGCCGGCTCGGCTGTCGCGAGGTGCAGAGGTGAGGCTGTGGGGCATGGATGACCTTCGTAGCGGATGATGCCGCACTCTGACGGGGGACGGCGGCTTTCCCGGGATCGTACCGGTCGCGGACCACAACTGGGCAAGCCAGTCAGCCGAGTCGGCGGCCGAAGGCCGCCTACGGGGTGTGATCTTCTTCTCGAAGAAAACACCCCGTATCCGGACAATCAGCCCTGGAACCGATACTCTTCGAGCAACCTGCGACCAATGATCATTTTCTGGATCTCGGCGGTGCCTTCACCGATGAGCAGCATCGGCGCCTCCCGGTACAGGCGCTCGATCTCGTACTCCTTGGAGAAGCCGTAGCCGCCGTGGATGCGGAAGGCGTCCTCCACGACCTCCTTGCAGTACTCGGAGGCGAGGTACTTCGCCATGCCCGCCTCCAGGTCGTTTCGCTCCCCGGAGTCCTTTTTGCGGGCGGCGTTGACCATCATCGCATGGGCGGCCTCGACCTTCGTGGCCATCTCCGCCAGCTTGAACTGGATGGCCTGGTGCTGGGCGATCGGCTTGCCGAAGGTGTGCCGCTGCTGGGCGTACTGCACCCCCAGCTCGAAGGCGCGCTGGGCGACACCGCAGCCACGCGCCGCCACGTTGACCCGGCCGACCTCGACGCCGTCCATCATTTGGTAAAAACCTCGGCCGGTGACGCCGCCGAGCACCCGATCGGCCGGAAGGCGCAGGCCGTCCATGATCAGCTCGGTGGTGTCGACGCCCTTGTAGCCCATCTTGTCGATCTTGCCGGGGATGGTCAGGCCCGGGCGGACCTCACCGAATCCCGGCTCCTTCTCGATCAGGAAGGTCGTCATGGACTTGTGGGGCGCCGTGCCCTCGGGGTGTCCTTCGTCACTGCGGACCAGGACGGCCACGAGCGACGACGTGCCGCCGTTCGTCAGCCACATCTTCTGACCGTTCAGGACGTACTCGTCACCGTCCTTGACCGCCTTCGACGTGATCGCCGACACATCGGAGCCCAGGGCCGGCTCCGACATCGAGAAGGCGCCCCGGATGTCGCCGGCCGCCATCCTCGGCAGGAAGTGGTCCTTCTGCTCCTGCGTACCGTGCTGCTTGAGCATGTACGCGACGATGAAGTGGGTGTTGATGATGCCGGACACCGACATCCAGCCACGGGCGATCTCCTCCACGCACAGCGCGTAGGTGAGGAGCGACTCGCCCAGGCCCCCGTACTCCTCCGGGATCATCAGACCGAACAGGCCGAGCTCCTTGAGCCCGTCGACGATCTGCTGCGGGTACTCGTCGCGGTGCTCCAGCTCCGTCGCGACAGGAATGATCTCCTTGTCGACGAAGTCCCGGACGGTGGAGAGGATCTCCTGCTGGACGTCGGTCAGACCGGCGGTCTGGGCGAGACGGGCCATGGCCTACTTCTCCTGCTGCTTGAGTTCCGGGCGACCGGGCTGCTCGCCGCCGCGCTCCTTGATGTACGTCTCGGTGGGCACCATGACCTTGCGGCGGAAGACGCACACCAGGGTGCCGTCCTGCTTGTAGCCCTTGGTCTCGACGTAGACGATGCCGCGGTCGTTCTTCGACTTCGACGGCCACTTGTCCAGCACGGTCGTCTCGCCGTAGATCGTGTCGCCGTGGAAGGTCGGCGCCACGTGCTTGAGCGACTCGATCTCCAGGTTGGCGATCGCCTTGCCGGAGATGTCCGGGACGGACATGCCGAGCAGGAGGGAGTAGATGTAGTTGCCCACGACGACGTTCTTGCCGAAGTCCGTCGTCTTCTCCGCATAGTTCGTGTCCATGTGGAGCGGGTGGTGGTTCATGGTGAGGAGACAGAACAGGTGGTCGTCGTACTCCGTGACCGTCTTGCCCGGCCAGTGCTTGTACGTCGCCCCGACCTCGAACTCCTCGTAGGTGCGTCCGAACTGCATCGCGCTCAGGCCTCCGGGATCTCGAACTTGCTGGTGCGCTGCATGCCGGCGGCGCGGCCCTTGCCGGAGATGACCAGGGCCATCTTGCGGCTGGCCTCGTCGATCATCTCGTCGCCCAGCATCGCGGAGCCCTTCTTGCCGCCCGCCTCGGACGTGTAGTAGTCGTACGCGTCCAGGATCAGCTCGGCGTGGTCGTAGTCCTCCTGGGAGGGCGAGAAGATCTCGTTGGACGCCTCGACCTGGCCCGGGTGCAGCACCCACTTGCCGTCGAAGCCGAGCGCGGCGGCGCGCTGCGCGACCTCGCGGTAGCCCTCGACGTTGCGGATCTGCAGGTAGGGGCCGTCGATCGCCTGGAGGTTGTTGGCACGGGCGGCCATCAGGATCTTCATCAGGATGTAGTGGTAGGCGTCCGCCGGGTAGCCGGGCGGCTGCTCGCCCACGACGAGGGACTTCATGTTGATGGAGGCCATGAAGTCGGCCGGGCCGAAGATGATCGTCTCCACGCGCGGGGAGGCCTGCGCGATCGCGTTGACGTTGTTCAGGCCCTGCGCGTTCTCGATCTGCGCCTCGATGCCGATCTTGCCGACCTCGAAGCCCATGGTCTTCTCGATCTGCGTCAGCAGCAGGTCCAGCGCCACGACCTGCTCGGCCGTCTGCACCTTCGGCAGCATGATGCAGTCGAGGTTCTGGCCGGCGCCCTCGACGACCGTGACGACGTCCCGGTACGTCCATTCGGTCGTCCAGTCGTTGACGCGCACGACCCGCGTCTTGCCCGTCCAGTCGCCCTCGTTGAGGAACTTGACGATGGTGTGCCGCGCCTCGGGCTTGGCGAGCGGCGCGCACGCGTCCTCCAGGTCGAGGAAGACCTGGTCCGCCGGGAGGCCCTGCGCCTTCTCCAGGAAGCGCGGGTTGCTGCCCGGGACGGCCAGGCAGGAGCGCCGCGGGCGAAGGCGGTTGACGGGGGTGGTCATGCGGGGACCTCCAGGGGGTCGAGCTTGTTCGCTTTCCGGATCTCGTCGGCGATGGCGCCGATGATTCCGGTGATGTCGAAGTCCTTCGGGGTGAAGACGGCGGCCACTCCGGCTTGCCTGAGCTGCTCGGCGTCCCCGTTCGGGATGATGCCACCTGCGATCACGGGTATATCTGTGGCACCGGCCACACGCAGCCGCTGGAGTACGTCCGGCACCAATTGGGCGTGCGAACCGGACAGGATCGACAGGCCCACCGCATGCACGTCCTCGGCGAGGGCCGCGTCCACGATCTGCTCGGGCGTCAGGCGGATGCCCTGGTAGACCACCTCGAAGCCGGCGTCACGGGCGCGGACGGCGATCTGTTCGGCGCCGTTGGAGTGCCCGTCCAGGCCCGGCTTGCCGACCAGGAAGCGCAACTTGCCGACGCCCAGCTCGCGGGCGGTGGCGTCCACCTTGGCGCGGACCTCGGCGAGCGCGGAGCCCGGCTCGGCGGTCACCGCCACCGGCGCGGACGACACCCCGGTGGGTGCCCGGAACTCTCCGAACACCTCGCGCAGCGCCCCGGCCCACTCGCCGGTCGTGACGCCGGCGCGGGCGCACTCCAGCGTGGCCTCCATCAGGTTCTCGGTGCCCTTGGCGGCCTCCTTCAGCCGTTCCAGCGCCTTGCAGGGGCGCGGGTGGTTGAAGGGCGGCTGGTAGCGCGTGTCGCGCCAGGTCTCGAGCCCGGCGATGACGCGGGCCTCGACCGCCGGGTCGACCGTCATGATCGCGGTGTCCAGGTCGGCCGTCAGCGGGTTCGGCTCGGTGCTCTCGAAGGCGTTGACACCGATGATCTTCTCCTCGCCGGACTCGATCCGGGCCCGGCGCTCGGCGTGCGAGGAGACCAGCTGGGACTTCAGGTAGCCGGACTCCACGGCGGCCATCGCGCCGCCCATCTCCTGGATGCGGTCGATCTCCGCGAGGGCGTCCGCGACCAGCTGGTCCACCTTCGCCTCGATCACCTTCGAGCCCTCGAAGATGTCCTCGTACTCCAGCAGGTCGCTCTCGTAGGCGAGCACCTGCTGGATGCGCAGGCTCCACTGCTGGTCCCAGGGCCGGGGCAGGCCGAGCGCCTCGTTCCAGGCGGGCAGCTGCACGGCACGCGCCCGGGCGTCCTTGGACAGCGTCACCGCCAGCATCTCCAGCACGATCCGCTGGACGTTGTTCTCCGGCTGCGCCTCGGTCAGGCCGAGGGAGTTGACCTGGACGCCGTACCGGAACCGGCGCTGCTTGGGGTTCTCGATGCCGTACCGCTCGCGCGTGACCTGGTCCCAGATGCGGCCGAACGCGCGCATCTTGCACATCTCCTCGACGAAGCGGACGCCCGCGTTCACGAAGAAGGAGATACGGGCGACCACGTCCCCCATGCGCTCCTGCGGCACCTGGCCGGAGTCGCGCACGGCGTCGAGGACGGCGATCGCGGTGGACATCGCGTACGCGATCTCCTGCACCGGCGTTGCCCCGGCCTCCTGCAGGTGGTAGCTGCAGATGTTGATCGGGTTCCACTTCGGGATGTGGGAGACCGTGTACGCGATCATGTCCGTCGTCAGGCGGAGCGACGGGCCCGGCGGGAAGACGTGCGTCCCGCGGGACAGGTACTCCTTGACGATGTCGTTCTGGGTCGTGCCCTGGAGCTTGGTGATGTCCGCGCCCTGCTCCTCGGCGACGACCTGGTAGAGCGCCAGCAGCCACATGGCGGTGGCGTTGATCGTCATCGAGGTGTTCATCTGCTCCAGGGGGATGTCCTGGAACAGCCGGCGCATGTCACCGAGGTGTGCGACGGGCACGCCCACCCGGCCGACCTCGCCGCGGGCGAGGATGTGGTCGGGGTCGTAGCCGGTCTGCGTCGGCAGGTCGAACGCCACCGACAGACCCGTCTGGCCCTTGGCGAGGTTGCGCCGGTACAGCTCGTTGGACGCCTCGGCCGTGGAGTGGCCGGCGTACGTGCGCATGAGCCACGGCCGGTCCTTCTCCCGCTTCGTCTCGGCGGTCTGACGCTCAGTCATCTATGACCTCGGGTGTCCTCAGATGTTGCGGAAGCGGTTGATGGCGTCGATGTGCTTGGCGCGCATCTCCTCGTCGCGCACGCCCAGGCCCTCCTCGGGCGCCAGGCACAGCACGCCGACCTTGCCCTGGTGCAGGTTGCGGTGGACGTCGTAGGCCGCCTGGCCGGTGTCCTCCAGGGAGTAGGTCTTCGACAGGGTGGGGTGGATCTTGCCCTTGGCGATGAGGCGGTTGGCCTCCCAGGCCTCGCGGTAGTTGGCGAAGTGGGAGCCGATGATCCGCTTCAGGGACATCCACAGGTAGCGGTTGTCGTACTCGTGCATGTAGCCCGAGGTCGAGGCGCAGGTGGTGATGGTCCCGCCCTTGCGGGTGACGAAGACGCTCGCGCCGAAGGTCTCGCGACCGGGGTGCTCGAAGACGATGTCGATGTCCTCGCCGCCGGTGAGCTCGCGGATGCGCTTGCCGAAGCGCTTCCACTCCTTCGGGTCCTGGGTGTTCTCGTCCTTCCAGAACTTGTAGCCCTCGGCGTTGCGGTCGATGATCGCCTCGGCGCCCATGGACCGGCAGATGTCCGCCTTCTGGTCGCTGGAGACGACGCAGATCGGGTTGGCGCCGCCGGCGAGCGCGAACTGCGTGGCGTAGGAGCCGAGTCCGCCGCTCGCGCCCCAGATCAGGACGTTGTCGCCCTGCTTCATGCCGGCGCCGTTGCGGGACACCAGCTGCCGGTACGCGGTGGAGTTCACCAGGCCCGGCGCGGCGGCCTCCTCCCAGCTCAGGTGGTCCGGCTTCGGCATCAGCTGGTTGGACTTGACGAGCGCGATCTCGGCGAGGCCGCCGAAGTTGGTCTCGAAGCCCCAGATGCGCTGCTCGGGGTCGAGCATCGTGTCGTTGTGGCCGTCGGAGGACTCCAGCTCGACGGAGAGGCAGTGCGCGACGACCTCGTCGCCCGGCTTCCAGGCGTTGACGCCCGGGCCGGTGCGCAGCACGACGCCCGCGAGGTCGGAGCCGATGATGTGGTACGGCAGGTCGTGGCGCTTGGCCAGCTCGTTGGTGCGGCCGTAGCGCTCCAGGAACCCGAACGTGGACAGCGGCTCGAAGATCGAGGTCCACACCGAGTTGTAGTTGACCGAGGAGGCCATGACGGCCACCAGGGCCTCGCCCGGGCCGAGCTCCGGCACGGGGACCTCGTCCAGGTGGATGGACTTGCGCGGGTCCTTGTCGCGGGTCTGCAGGCCCGCGAACATCTCCGTCTCGTCCTTGTGCACGGTGATCGCGCGGTACGAGTCGGGGAGCGGCAGGGCGGCGAAGTCGGCGGACGTGGCGTCCTTCGACTGGATCGCGTCCAGGATGTCCTTCACGGTCACGGTGTTGCCTCCGGCGGTGAGCGCCCTGAGGGAGGGGCGCTGAGGGTTCGTCGGGCTGCGATGAGTGCTGCTGAGGGTCTGGGTGTGTGCCGTCGGTTCGGCTCGGTGGTGCTTCGGCAGCGCTTTGTGGCGCGGGAGGGTGCCTGTGACGCAGGCGTCCGGGCGCGCAGGGCCATCGCCTTGCGGGGACAGCCGGCGAGCGAATGGTCTCTGCGCGCCGGCCGCCCGGACACCTTCAACGTATGACACCGCGTGTCAGGTGGCAAGGCACTGAGTGCCAGAACGTGCTCTCAGATGAAATCTTTACGTAACAAATGAGCGATGATCGATCGAACGGGCCGTGAAATGTGCTGGAAAACGGGCCCTGACATGGCAAAACGGCCACCCCGAAGGGTGGCCGTCCTCACAGTGCCGAAGCGGGCTCAGCGCTCCTTCAGCGCCTCCTCGATGGTCCGCATGACCTCGTCCAGCGGGGCGTCGGTGCGGGCGACCGTCACCAGCACCTCGCCGTGCGCGGAGACCGCCGCCGGGCCCGATCCGGCGGCCGGCGCGGGGGCCGCACCGCGCCCGGCCCCTATCCCGGTGCCGAACGTCTTCCGCACGATCGCGAAGGCGTGGTCCAGCTGCGCCTCGACGTCCCCCTGGCCGCCCGCCCGCAGCCAGCGCCGCAGCACGTGGTTGTGGGCGGTGACCACCGCGGACGCGGCGACCTCGGCCAGCAACGGGTCGTCGTTGGCGTCGTCGGCGTGTGCGTGCTCGTCGAAGTGGCCGAGCAGATAGCGGGTGAAGAGGCGCTCGTAACGGGCCACCGAGGCGATCTCGGCCTCGCGCAGGGTGGGCACCTCGCGGGTGAGCTTGTAGCGGGCGACCGAGATCTCCGGCCGGGCCGCGTACATCTTCATGACTTCCTTGATGCCGCGGCACACGGTGTCGAGCGGGTGCTCGTGCTGCGGGGCGGCGTTGAGGACCGCCTCGGCGCGGATCAGGGTGTCGTCGTGGTCCGGGAAGATCGCCTCTTCCTTGGAGCGGAAGTGCCGGAAGAAGGTGCGACGGGCGACCCCGGCGGCGGCCGCGATCTCGTCGACGGTGGTCGCCTCGTACCCCTTGGTCGCGAACAGCTCCATGGCTGCGGCCGCCAGCTCCCGGCGCATTTTCAGCCGCTGGGCGGCGGCGCGACTGCCTGCGGCGCTTTCCGGCGCGTCGGGCGTGGCTGGTGTACGTGAGGACTTGGCGGGCTGGGGCATGACCCGAAAGTACTGCATGTGTGCAGCTCGATGCGCAGGTGTGGGCTCTCCTCCGCCCGCGGGGGGCGGGGGAGAGCCGGCGGGGTCGAGCAGGCCGCCCCAGTCCGGCTCCGTCCTGAGCCCGTCCCCGACGCCGTCAGCGGCGGGCATACTCGCGGAAGCCGCGGCCGGTCTTGCGGCCGAGGCAGCCCGCGGCCACCAGGTGCTCCAGCAGCGGAGCCGGGGCGAGGCCGGGGTCGCGGAACTCGCGGTGCAGCACCTTCTCGATGGCCAGCGAGACGTCCAGGCCGACCACGTCCAGCAGTTCGAAGGGGCCCATCGGGTAGCCGCCGCCCAGCTTCATCGCCGCGTCGATGTCGTCCAGGGAGGCGTAGTGCTCCTGGACCATCTTGATCGCGTTGTTGAGGTACGGGAACAGCAGCGCGTTCACGATGAAGCCGGCCCGGTCGCCGCAGTCCACCGCGTGCTTCTTGATCTTCGTGCAGACCTCGCGGACGGTCGCGTGGACGTCGTCGGCCGTCAGGACCGTGCGGACCACCTCGACCAGCTTCATCGCCGGGGCCGGGTTGAAGAAGTGCATTCCGATCACGTCCTGCGGGCGCGAGGTGGCGCGGGCGCAGGCGACGACGGGCAGCGAGGAGGTGGTGGTGGCGAGGACCGCGCCGGGCTTGCAGATCTTGTCCAGCGCGGCGAACAGCTGCCGCTTGACCTCCAGGTCCTCGGCGATCGCCTCGACGGCCAGGTCGACGTCGGCGAAGGCGTCGTAGGAGCCGGCCGGGGCGATCCGGTCCAGGATCTGGGCCGCGGCCTCGGCGGTCAGCCGGCCCTTGTCGACGGAGCGGGCGAGGTTCTTGCCGATCCGCGCCTTGGCGGCCTGCGCCTTCTCCTCGCTGCGGGCGGCCAGGACGACGTCGTAGCCCGCCTTGGCGAACACCTCGGCGATGCCGGAGGCCATGGTGCCGGAGCCGGCCACGCCGACGGAGCGGACGGGACGGCCGGTGGCCTGCGCCGCTCCGTCGGCCGGGGTCAGCGCGTCCGGCACGACCGCGGCGCTGCCCGGCGCCTCGTACGTGTAGAAACCGCGCCCGGACTTGCGGCCGGTCAGGCCCGCCTCGCTGAGCTGCTTCAGGATCGGGGCGGGGGCGTGCAGCCGGTCGCGGGACTCGGCGTACATGGCCTCCAGGACCGTGCGCGCGGTGTCGATGCCGATCAGGTCCAGCAGCGCGAGCGGGCCCATGGGCAGACCGCAGCCGAGCCGCATCGCCGCGTCGATGTCCTCGCGGGAGGCGTACCGGGCCTCGTACATCGCGGCGGCCTGGTTGAGGTAGCCGAACAGCAGCCCGTCCGCGACGAAACCGGGGCGGTCACCGACCGCGACCGGCTCCTTGCCCAGCTCGATCGCGAGATCCGTGACCGCGGCGACGGCCTGCGGGGCGGTCAGCACCGAGGAGACGACCTCGACCAGCCGCATCGCGGGCGCCGGGTTGAAGAAGTGCAGACCGAGCACGCGCTCGGGGCGGGCCGAGTCGGCGGCGAGGCGGGTGACGGACAGCGCGTTGGTGCCGGTCGCGAGGATGGTCTCCGGGCGGACGATGCCGTCCAGCTCGCGGAAGATCTGGTGCTTGATCTCGTACGACTCCGGGGTCACCTCGATGACCAGGTCGGCGTCGGCCGCCGCGGCGAGGTCGGTGGAGGTGCGGACCCGGGCCAGGGCGTCGGTGCGCGCCTGCTCGGTGAGCCGGCCGCGCTCCACGCAGCGGGCGGTGGAGGCCTCGAGGGCGGCCAGGGACTTCGCGGCCTGGGCCTCGCTGATGTCGATGCCGATCACCTCGCGGCCCGCCTTGGCGAGGACCTCGGTGATGCCGGTGCCCATGGTGCCGAGACCGACGACGGCGATCGTCTTGAACGGGGACACGGGGGTGCCGGACTGGGGGGACAGGGGAGTGGCCATCGCGGGACTCCAGGAATGAGGGTGACGACGAGGAACGCGCCGGGTGCGCCGAGGGGCGCACCACGGAGCGGAAAGGAGTGCGGGTGTTGCCGGGCTGCGAGCGCACACGCCCGGTGCTGCCGGTGCCACGGGCGTGCACACGCCCGGGAACGGCGGATTCCGACCGGCTCTGTCCCGAAGCCGGGTCGTACTGCGGTACTTGGCGTACCGAACCGACAGATGCTCGCGACGGCCGCGTCACCAAACCGTCACCAGCGAAGTGCGAGAGGGTGTCTCGCTCGTCTGAGCTTAACCCGCGAGTAACGAGCGCGCCAGCCCTGTGGCCGAACCCGACTTTGTGATCTGGCTCCCTCCCCGCACCCGCCCCGCCTACGCTGGTTTCGTGGACGAAGAGTTGCGCTCGCTCACGGAGCGTTCACGGCAGGAGTCGCGCGGCTCGGCGGCGTTCGACGGGCTGCTGGCGACCGAGGATCACGACGAGCTGGCGGAGGTGCTCACCGCCCCCGGACAGCCGCTGTGGGCCAGGGAACTGGCCGCGTTCCGGCTCGGCGTCGCGGGCGACCGGCGCGCCTTCGAGTCCCTGGTGCTGCTCCTCAACCACCGGGACCCACCGCGCTGCGCCTCCGCCGCGTACGCCCTCGCCCGGCTCGGCGACCCCCGCACGGCCCGGGCGGCCGCCGCCCTCGCCACCAACGAACTGCGCGTCGCCTACGCCCTGCACCCCGTACGGCTCCTGGTACGGCTGCGCGCCCCCGAGTCCGTGCCCGCGCTGATCACCACCCTGGAGCGCCGGCTGCGCCCGCACGACCCCTACCGGCGGGTGGCCCTCGCCTGCGTGGAAGGCCTCGGCACCCTCGCCGACCCCCGCGCCCGCCGGGTCCTGAACGAGGCCCTGGCCCACCCGCCCCTCGCGGAGGCCGCGGTACACGCACTGGCCCGCATCCCCCAGGAGGAGGAGGCGAGATGAGCCCCGCTCAGCCGCCCGGAGCCCGGACGTACCGCACCTCGGGCACACGCACGCCGTCCACCTCGAGGGCCTCCTCGGCACCGTCGGGCCGGAATCCGGCGCGCTCGTGGAGCCGGCGGGCGGGCAGGTCGCCCTCGAACACCCACAGCAGCATGCGCGGGTGCACCTGCTGACCGCGTCGGTCGAGGTTCCCCACGGAGCCGTCACCCTGTGCGAACCGGCTCCCGCCGCCGCTCGGCGTCCGCCGTGACGCTGAGCCCGTCGAGGTACGACCGCGGCGCGAGGCCCCGACAGGCGTGCTGCCGGCCGCGTACGCGGATCTCCGGGACGCGCTCGCAGCCGGTGAGGCCCACCGGCCGCCCCGCCAGGGACGTCACCCGTCCACCACCGCGAGTGCCTCGATCTCCATCAGGAACTCCGGTGCCACCAGGCCGGACACCTGGACCGCCGAGGACGCCGGCAGGCGGTCGTCGGGTATGTGGACGGTGCGGGCGGCGCGGATCGCGGGCATGTGGGCCATGTCCGTGACGAAGTACGTCAGCTTCACCACGTCCTCGAAGCCGGCCCCCGCGGCGGCCAGACAGCGCCTCAGGTTCTCGAACACCTGGCGGGCCTGGGCCGCCGGGTCGCCCTCGCCGACCAGCTCGCCGTCCTCGTCCAGGGGGAGCTGGCCGGAGACGGCGACGATGCGGCCGGCCGCCGAGACGACATGGCTGTACTGGGTCGCGGGGGCCACGCCGCCGGGGGCGGGGATGCGGGTCGGTTCAGTCATGCGGCCATGATGGGCCACGTCACCGACAACGCCCCCGGCGGGCCGTCGCCGACCGGCTCACCGGCGGTGGCCGAGCAGGGTGTGCAGGGTGGAGCCGGCGGACGCCGCCGAGGCCGCCTTCGCCGTCTGCGGCTTCGGGTCGGGCGACTTCGCGCAGACCGCGTCGGCCACCCCCGCGCCGTGCGGCAGCGTGCCGTCCTTCAGATACGCGGCCAGATGGCGGTCCAGGCAGGCGTTCCCGCTGAGCGTGATGCCGTGGTTGCCGCCGCCCTCCTCCACCACCAGGCTGGAGCGGGCCAGCAGCCGGTGCGCCGTGACACCGCCGGAGTAGGGCGTGGCCGCGTCGTCGGTCGACTGGAACAGCAGCGCCGGCGGGAGCTCGGCGTTGGCGATGTCCACCGGCTTCAGCGCGGTGGCCGGCCAGAAGGCGCACGGCGCGTTGTACCAGGCGTTGCTCCAGGCCATGAAGGGCGCCTTCCGGTACACCGCCCAGGTGTCCGTGTGCCACCGGTCCCAGTGCCGCGCCCACGAGGTGTCGCGGCACTGCACCGCCGTGTACACGCTGTACCCGTTGTCGCCCGAGCGGTCCACGGCCCCGAAGTCGTCGTACGCCTTCACCAGCGGTTCGGCCTTCCCGCCGTGCACGTACGCCGCGAACGCCGCGGCGAGACGGGGCCAGTAGCCGTTGTAGTAGCCGCCCGGGATGAACGTGTCCTCCAGCTCCGAGGCGCCCACCCTGCCGCCCGCCGGCCTCCTCGCCAGCGTCGCCCGCATCGCGTACCACTCGGCCTCGACCTTCGCCGGGTCCCTGCCCAGCCGGTACGTCGCGTCGTAGCGGGCGATCCACGCCATCAGCGCCCGGTGACGGCTGTCGAAGGCGTAGTCCTGGCGGAGGTTGTCCTCGTACCAGATCCCGGTCGGATCGACGACCGAGTCCAGCACCAGCCGGCGCACCCGCTCGGGGTACAGCTTCGCGTAGACCGCCCCGAGGTAGGTGCCGTAGGAGTAGCCGAAGTAGCTGATCCGCGGCGCGCCGAGCGCCCGGCGGACGGCGTCCAGGTCCCGCACGGTGCTGACGGTGTCCATGTACGGCAGCACGTCGGCGTACTTGCGCACGCAGGCGGCGGCGAAGGACCGCGCGCGCGTGAGCCCGGCCCGCTCCAGGGCGGGCGTGGCCGGCACGGTGTCCGCGCGGACCGGCCGGAAGTGGCCCGGCACGCAGTCCAGGGCGGGAGTGCTCCGGCCGACCCCGCGCGGGTCGAAGCCGATGACGTCGTACTGGGCGGCGACGTTCCGGGGCAGCGCCGACGCGACGAACCCCGCGAGCGCCAGCCCGCTCCCGCCCGGCCCGCCGGGGTTGACCAGCAGCGGGCCCTGCGAGGTGCGGGCGGTGTGCGGGACGCGGGACAGGGCGAGCGTGATCGTCCGGCCGGCCGGGTTCGCGTGGTCCAGCGGCACCTTCAGCGAGGCGCACTGGAGCGTGGGGTAGTCGCCGGTGCCGCACTTCTTCCAGACGAGCCCCGCCGCCGCGGCGGCCGGCTGCGTCGCCTGCGCGGGGACGGCCGCGACCGAGCCCGCCAGCACGGCGGCGGCTGCGCACAGCACGGCTGCGCGTCTTCTCATGGGTCCTCCCGGGACGGAGGGTTCGGCGAACCGCGAGAATCGCGGGTCTCGCCGCATCGTCCCGAAGGCGGAGCCCCGCAGAACCTGTTGCGGCCATTCTTGACCCGATCGCCCGCGAGATGCCCTCGAACGCCCCGTCACGGCCACCCGGCACGGACTCACATGAGGGTGAGCTGGGTCGGCTCGGGCGCGGCCGGGGCGTCGGCCGGCCGGGCCGGGCGGATCCGGCGGGCCGTTCCCGCGCGCGTGGGCCCGATGCCGTACTCCCGGGCCAGCTCGTGCACCTGACGGGTGATCCGGCGCTGGTACCACGTGGGTGCGTAGGCGCCCTGCGCGTACAGCCGCTCGTAGCGGCGCACCAGGTGCGGATGGTGCTGCCCGAGCCAGGCCATGAACCATTCACGGGCGCCGGGGCGCAGATGCAGCACCAGGGGCGTCACCGAGGTGGCCCCGGCCGCCGCGATCGCCCGTACCGTGGCCCGCAGCCGGTCGGGTTGGTCGCTCAGGAACGGGATCACCGGGGCCATCAGCACCCCGCAGCCGATGCCGTGCTCGCCCAGGGCGCGGACGACGTCCAGCCGGCGCTCGGGCGCGGGTGTGCCCGGCTCCACCGTGCGCCACAGGTCGCCGTCCAGGAAGCCGACGGAGACCGAGATGCCCACGTCCGTCACCTCGGCCGCCCGGACGAGCAGGTCCAGGTCGCGCAGGATCAGGGTGCCCTTGGTGAGGATGGAGAACGGGTTCGCGTGGTCGGTGAGAGCGGAGATGATGCCCGGCATGAGGCGGTAGCGGCCCTCCGCGCGCTGGTAGCAGTCGACGTTGGTGCCCATCGCCACGTGGTCGCCCTGCCAGCGGCGGGAGCCGAGCTGGCGGCGCAGCACCTCGGGCGCGTTGACCTTCACCACGATCTGGGTGTCGAAGCCGATGCCGGTGTCGAGGTCCAGATAACCGTGGGTCTTGCGGGCGAAGCAGTACACGCACGCATGCGTGCAGCCCCGGTACGGGTTGACGGTCCATTCGAACGGCATGCGCGAGGCGCCCGGCACCCGGTTCAGTACCGAGCGCGCCCGGACCTCGTGGAAGGTGATGCCGGCGAATTCCGGCGTGTCGAAGGTGCGGACGGTGACGGCGTCCGCACCGAACAGCGCGGCCTCGGCGGCCCGGCCGTGCTCGGTGGCGTCCCCGAGCGCCCCGAGCGCCCCGGGCCCCCCGGGTGCGCCGGTCCGTCCGTCCTGCCCGGTCTCCACGGCGAGGTTCTCCCAGCGCATGACGCCTCCTCGGTAGCACTGCGCCACACAATAGAACATCTGTTCCCATGATCGTGCGGGCCCCGATTTGGGCGGCCGGGCGCCGGGGTGGTTGGCTTGCCCCCATCCCGAGAAATCAGGTCCTGGAGGAACGCAATGGCGCAGGTCGAGGCCACTACGGAGCGGGTCGTCGCGGCGGACGCGGAGAAGGTGTTCGACGCCCTCGCCGACTACAGCGGAACCCGGCAGAGGCTGCTGCCCGAGCACTTCAGCGAGTACGAGGTGCGCGAGGGCGGCGACGGCGAGGGCACCCTCGTCCACTGGAAGCTCCAGGCCACCAGCAAGCGGGTACGCGACTGCCTGCTCGAGGTCGGCGAGCCCACCGAGGGTGAGCTGGTCGAGAAGGACCGCAACTCCTCCATGGTCACCACCTGGCGCGTCACCCCGGCCGGCGAGGGCAGGTCCCGGGTCGTCGTCGCCACCACCTGGAAGGGTGCCGGCGGCATCGGCGGCTTCTTCGAGAAGACCTTCGCCCCCAAGGGGCTCGGCCGCATCTACGACGCCGTGCTCGCCAACCTCGCCGCCGAGGTCGAGAAGTAGTCCCAACCACCGGCCGGTGAAGGGGTGTTGACTCCTTCACCGGTTCGAGTGGATCTCCGGTGCGAACCGGGCGGTGCCGTAACTCGCCGAAGTTGTTCGCAGTTGTCGCCTTGTGCGGGAATTGTGACAGGTGCGACGAGGGGAGCGGTACGTGGGCGGGACGACTCTGGTGAAGCACGAGCCGGCCGTGGCACCGGCGTCGGCGCCGGGGGAGGACACCACCGCCCCGCAGGCCCCGCCCGCACCCGCCGCCCCGCTCGGGCCGCGCCGCGTGCGGCTGGTGTTCGTCGGGCTGATGCTCGCGCTGCTCCTGGCGGCGCTGGACCAGATGATCGTCGCGACCGCCCTGCCCAAGGTCGTCGGCGAACTGCACGGCCTGGACAGGATGTCCTGGGCGATCACCGCCTACCTCCTCACCTCCACCGTCGGCCTGCCCCTGTACGGCAAGCTCGGCGACCTCGTCGGCCGCAAGGGTGTCTTCCAGTTCGCCATCGCCGTCTTCGTCGTCGGCTCCGCACTCGCCGGCCGGGCCCAGTCCATGGACCAGCTGATCGCCTTCCGCGCCCTCCAGGGCGTCGGCGCGGGCGGTCTCATGATCGGCGTGCAGGCGATCATCGCCGACATCGTGCCGCCGCGGGAACGCGGCCGCTACATGGGCCTGATCGGCGCCGCGTTCGGCCTCGCCTCCGTCGCGGGCCCGCTGCTCGGCGGCTACTTCACCGACCACCTCTCGTGGCGCTGGTGCTTCTACGTCAACGTCCCCTTCGGTGTGGTCACCCTCGCCGTCGTCACCGTCGTCCTCAAGCTCCCGAAGCCGGCGAGCCGTGGCCGTCTCGACGTCCTCGGTGCGCTGCTGCTCGCCGCCGCCTCCACCTGTCTGGTCCTGCTGACCAGCTGGGGCGGCACCGAGTACGCCTGGGGCTCCCGGCAGATCCTCGGTCTCGGCGCGGGCGCGCTGGCCTCCGTCGTCCTCTTCCTCGTCGCCGAGCGCTTCGCCGCCGAACCCCTCATCCCGCTGCGGCTGTTCCGTGACTCCGTCTTCAACGTCTCCGGCCTGGTCGGCCTGGTGATCGGCGTCGCCCTGTTCGGCGCCGCCAGCTATCTGCCGACCTTCCTGCAGATGGTCGACGGGGCCAGCGCCACCGAGTCCGGGCTGCTCATGCTGCCCATGATGGCCGGGATCGTCGGCGCCTCGATCATCGGCGGACAGCTCATCAGCCACACCGGCCGCTACAAGATCTACCCCGTCCTCGGCGGTGCCGTCTCCGCCGTCGGCATGTGGCTGCTCTCCCGCCTCGAAGTGGACACCCCCCGGCTGCACTACAGCATCTGGATGGCCGTCCTCGGCGCCGGCATCGGCATGGTGATGCCCGTCCTCGTCCTCGCCGTGCAGAACTCCGTGCGCCCCGCCGACCTCGGCACCGCCACCAGCGCCAACAACTACTTCCGGCAGATCGGCGGCAGCGTCGGCGCCGCCGTCTTCGGCACCCTCTTCGCGAACCGGCTCACCTCCTCGCTGCGCGAGGAGCTGCCCCCGCGCGCGGGCGCGGCGCTGCCCGACCCCGACTCGATCACGCCGCAGCTCGTCCACGCGCTGCCGCCGGCCCTGCGCGACGCCTACATCCGCGCCTACGCCGACGCGATGCCCCGGATCTTCCTCTACCTCGTCCCGGTGCTCGCCCTCGGCCTGGTCATCGCCTTCTTCCTCAAGGAGAAACCCCTGGTGTCCCACAACGCCCCCGCCACCGACCCGGTGACCGCGACGGTGAACGCCGCCATCCCCGGGGCCCGTTCGCCGCACACCGCCGGGATCCCCGTCTGCGGCACGGTGCAGCATCCCGACGGCACCGTGGTGCCCCGCGCCGCGCTCACCCTCATCGACGTCGCCGGGGTGCAGATCGGCCGCGGCGCGAGCGGCGAGGACGGACGGTACGCGCTCGGCACGCCCGGCTCCGGGGCGTACGTGCTGATCGCCGCCGCCGGCGGGCACCAGCCGCAGGCCGTCTCCGTCACCGTCGGCGAACGGCCCGTCGAGCTCGACGTCGTCCTCGGCGGCGCCGGGCGCCTCGCGGGCAGCGTCCTCACCGCCGACGGCAGCCCCGTCCGGGACGCCACGGTCACCCTCACCAACGTGCACGGCGAGGTCGTCGCCAGCACCCGCAGCGGACGTGAGGGCGGCTACGTCATCACCGAGCTGGTCGCCGGCGAGTACACCCTCGCCGCCAGCGCCCCCGCCTTCCGGCCCGCCGCCCTCCCCGTCACCGTGCAGGCCGCCAGGGAGACCCGGCAGGACGTCGAACTCGCGGGCGGCGCCGTGCTGCGGGGCACCGTACGGGCGAGCGGCGGACGCGCCGTGGAGGACGCGCGCGTCACGCTGCTCGACGCCGCGGGCAACGTCGTCGACACCCTCACCACCGGTGCCGACGGAACGTTCCGGTTCGTCGACCTGTCCTCCGGCGAGTACACCGTCATCGCCGCAGGTTACCCGCCGGTCGCCACGGTCCTGCAGGTCGCGGGAGGTGGCCGCACGGAGCGGGACCTCCAGCTGGGGCACGAGGACTGAGCGGGGCGCTCGCCTTCGGGCCGGTGCGATCCGGTGCGGCCAATTAACGGATTGCCCCACATCGCGACCGGCCGTCGCCGTACCGTAGTGGCGGGCGGCACAGATCGTTTGCGTACAGCCGTGGGGAGAGAGGGCCTGGGCCATGGACCGTGGCAGCGAGCGGGACACACCTCCCGGACGCGGCGCCGGGAGCGCCGCGGCCGGCCGGATTCCGCTGGCCGTGGTCGTCGTGGACCGCGACGGACTGGTGTCGCACTGGAGCAGCGGCGCGCGCCGGCTGTTCGGCGTGGACCGGGAGGACGCCGTGGGACATCCCGCGGCCGACCTGCTGCCCGTCTCGGGCGCCCTCACCCACGACCTGCACGGCGAGCCGATGCCGGACGCCTACGAGGCGTACGACGGCCCCGGCCCCGACCTGGAGGCCTCGCTCGGCGGGCACACCGCCTATGCCACGGCCGGACGGGCCCGGCTCGCCGCGCACCGGCAGCCGTCCGACGCCGAGCGGCTCGACGTGCTGTGGTGGGCCTACCCGCTGGTCGGACCCGGCCCGTCCCGGCTGCTCGTGCTCGCCGCCGACGCCACCCGGCTGCGCGACGAGCGCGGCTACGACGACGAGACCGCCGAACGCATCGCGCCCGGCTTCGCCCGCCACACCGAACTGCCCGCCTCCGACGAGCTCGAACGGCGGCTGCCCGAGATCCTGCCCAACATGGGCCCGGGGCTGAGCGGCCGGATCGTCTCCCAGGTGCTCGAACTGGGCTACCCGGTGCTGGAGTTCAGCCAGTTCGACCGGGTGCCCGTCACTCCGTACTGGGGCGTGCCCCGGCGCCCCGGACGCACCCGCGCCGAGGTCCCTGCGCCGCGGCCGCGGCCGGTGGCGGCCGTCGTCCCGGCCGGTGCCGAGCAGGACCTCGAGTACGCCGCAGTCCGCGAGCGGCTGGAGTTCCTCAACGAGGTCAGTTCCGGCATCGGCACCTCCCTCGACCTCGGCGAGACCATCCGCGAGGTCACCAGCGCCGCCGTGCCCCGCTTCGCGGACTTCGCCGGCACCCACCTGCGTGCCGCCGTCCTCGCGGGCGAGGGCTTCCCGGACGGCCCGCCGGACGCCACCACCGTGATGTTCCGCGTGTGGGTCGAGCACAACGACGAACCGGGCCGCTGGGACGACACCGTGCCCGTCGGCGAGGCCTTCGCCTTCCCCGAACACACCCCGTTCTACCAGTGCATGGTCACCGGCGAGCCCGTGCTGGTCCCGCGGGTCACCGAGGAGCTGAGCGAGCGCATCGCCGGCGAGTTCGAGAAGCGTGACCTCAGGCCGCTCATCGGCGGGCGCTCCCTGCTGATCGTGCCGCTCAAGGCGCGCAACGTCGTCCTCGGCTTCATGGTGCTGATGCGCCGCCCCGACCGGCCGGGGTTCGACGACATGGACCGCACCACCGGCGCCGAACTCGCCGCCCGCGCGGGCCTCGTCCTCGACAACGCCCGCATGTACACCTATCAGGAGAACGTCGCCGACACCCTGCAGGACAGCATGCTCCCGCAGGTCACCCCGAGGATGGCCGGCTGCGACATCGCCACCCGCTATCTGCCCGGCACCCGGCTCGGCCGGATCGGCGGCGACTGGTTCGACACCATCAAACTGCCCGGATCCCGCACCGCCCTCGTCGTCGGTGACGTCATGGGACACGGCCTGAACTCGGCCGCCATGATGGGCCAGTTGCGTACCGCCGTACAGACCATGGCCACGATGGAGACCCCGCCCGCCCAGCTGCTGCGCAACCTGGACGACCTGGCCCGCAGGCTCGGCGACACCTACCTCGCCACCTGTCTGTACGTCGTCTACGACCCGATCCGCGGGGAGCTGACCCTCGCCAACGCCGGGCACATCCCGCCCGTGCTGGTGCGCGCCGAGGACGGCGTCAGCGAACTCCTCGACCTGCCCACGGGCGCACCCATAGGCGTCGGCGGTGTCCCCTTCGAGGCGACCCGGATCCAGGTCGCGCCCGGCGACCGGCTGGTGCTGTGCACCGACGGCCTGGTCGAGGTGCGCGGCTCCGACATCGGCGAGGGCCTGGCCGCGCTCTGCGAGTCCGCCGCGCACCCCGCCGCC
The DNA here is from genome assembly GCF_044593395.1 of Streptomyces sp. NPDC052301. Taxonomy (NCBI): domain Bacteria; kingdom Bacillati; phylum Actinomycetota; class Actinomycetes; order Kitasatosporales; family Streptomycetaceae; genus Streptomyces; species Streptomyces sp. NPDC052301. The sequence goes on from NZ_JBIUBE010000003.1 coordinate 671,199, forward strand.
TCCATGGACGACGCCTGCGACACCATCATCCGCGCCCTGAACACCCGCGGCGGCCGCAAAGACGACGTCGCCCTGCTCATGGCCCGGCTCAACGGCATCCCCCACGAGCACGTCGCCGCATGGACGCTCGACGCCGATCCGGGCGAGGTGGCCCGGGCCCGCCGGCTGGTCCGCGAGCGGCTCCTCGACTGGGGTCTGCCGCAGACCGTGGAGACGGCCCAGCTGCTGGTCAGCGAGGTCGTCACCAACGCCGTACGGCACGCCGAGGGCGACCGGATCGGGCTGCGGGTGGTGCGCACCGACGCGCTGCTGTTCGAGGTCACCGACGACGAACCCGCCCTCCCCGCCATGCTCGCCGCCGGACCCCACGACGAGTCGGGCCGCGGACTGCGCGTGGTGAGCCGGCTGGCCCGGGAGTGGGGCGCCAGCGCCAGCGGGCACCGCAAGACCGTCTGGTTCGAACAGGCGATCACCGGACACCGCTGAACACGGGGCGAGCGCCCGGTCGGTTGACCGTACATCCGGTGAAGGTGACTTCCGGCCTCTTGCCCCAGCCCGAGTCGCCGCGATATCCCGATCACGGAACCGACTGTGGGGAGATCGCATGAACGTCTCGGACAACTACCGCAACGCCTGGGAAAGTTACTGGAGCCAGACCTCCGACGCGACGGGCGACGCGATCTGGGACGCCGATCCCTCCCTGTCCGCCGCCCCGCACAGCGAACTGCTGCTGCCCCACGCGGACCCGGCCCGCACCATCGTCGACCTCGGCTGCGGCAACGGCACCCAGACCCGCTACCTGGCCACCCGGTTCGCCCGGGCCGTCGGCGTGGACCTCTCGCACGCCGCCGTCGAGCACGCCCGCCGCGCCGCCGACGGCTCCGGCATCGAGTTCCAGCAACTCGACCTCACCGACTCGGACGCCGTCCACGCCCTGCACGACCGGCTCGGCGACAGCAACGTCTACATGCGCGCCGTCATCCACCAGAGCGAACCGGCCGCACGCCCCGCGGTCGCCGCCGCCGTCGCCGCGCTCCTCGGCACCGAGGGACGCGCCTTCGTCGCCGAACTCACCTCCGGGTCCCGGGACGTCCTCAAGCAGGCCGCGTCCCAGCCGGGCGGACCGGGTCCCAAACTTCAGCGCGTCTTCCACCACGGGCTCAAACCCGCCGACGCCGACGACGAGGAGATCCCGCGGCTGCTCGGCGACGCCGGCCTGAAGATCCTCGCCGAGGGGGACACGACCCTGCCGCAGACCGAGCACCTGACCGACGGCACCCGCATCGACCTGCCCGCCCGCTGGTTCGTCCTCGCCGGCAGGTGACCCGCCGCACCCCCTGCCGCCCGCCGGCCCACCGTGGAGCGCGGGACGCGCGGTCGCACCCGGTCCCGTCCCGCGCACCGCACCCGCCCGCGCCCCGGGCGCACCACCGGCCGGAAGCCGAACCGCGTCCGGCGGCGCGGTCGTAGCCTGGGCGCTTTCCGGCGCGTAACGTGACGGACCATGAAGATCCTCATCAGTGCCGACATGGAGGGGGCCACGGGTGTCACCTGGCCGGCCGACGTGCTGCCGGGCACACCGCAGTGGGAGCGGTGCCGGTCGATGTTCACCTCCGACGTGAACGCCGCCGCGGAGGGCTTCTTCGACGGCGGCGCCGACCAGGTGCTCGTCAACGAGGCCCACTGGACCATGCGCAACCTGCTGCTGGAGCGGCTGGACGACCGGGTCGAGATGCTCACCGGACGGCACAAGGCGCTGTCCATGGTGGAGGGCGTGCAGCACGGCGACGTCGACGGCATCGCGTTCGTCGGCTACCACGCGGGCGCCGGCATGGAGGGCGTCCTCGCCCACACCTACCTCGCCAACCAGATCACGGGGGTCTGGCTGGACGACGTCCGTGCCAGCGAGGGTCTGCTCAACGCACGCGTCGTCGCCGAGTACGGCGTCCCCGTCGTCCTCGTCACCGGCGACGACGTGGCCTGCGAGGACGCGCTCGGCTACGCGCCCGAGGCGCCGAAGGTCGCCGTCAAGGACCATGTGTCGCGGTACGCGTCCGTCTGCCGCACCCCGGCCCGTACCGCCGCCGACATCCGTGCGGCGGCGAAGGAGGCCGCGCGGCTGGCGGTGCGTCACGAACCCGTGCAGGCCGGGCCGTTCACGGTCGCCGTCGAGTTCGATGCCGAGCACCTGGCGATGGCCGCCACCGTGGTGCCCGGGGTCGCGCGGGTGGGGGAGCGCAAGGTGGCGTACACCAGCGACACGATGTACGAGGGGATCAGGACGTTCAAGGCGGTCACCACGATCGTCTCCGCCGCCGTGGAGGAGCAGTATGGCTGAGCTGCAGACCGATGAGCTGTCCCTGGCCGAGGTCGTGGAGTTCACCTCCGGCCTGATCCGGATCGACACCACCAACCGGGGCGGCGGCGACTGCCGGGAACGGCCCGCCGCCGAGTACGCGGCCGAACGGCTGGCCGGAGCGGGCCTGGAACCGCTGCTGCTGGAACGCACCCCGGGCCGCACCAACGTCGTCGCCCGGATCGAGGGCACCGACCCGTCCGCCGACGCGCTGCTCGTGCACGGTCATCTCGACGTCGTGCCCGCCGAGGCCGCCGACTGGCGCGTGCACCCCTTCTCCGGGGAGGTGCGCGACGGCGTCGTGTGGGGGCGGGGCGCCGTCGACATGAAGAACATGGACGCGATGATCCTCGCCGTCGTCCGCGCCTGGGCCCGGCAGGGCGTACGGCCCCGCCGGGACATCGTCCTCGCCTTCACCGCCGACGAGGAGGCCAGCGCCGAGGACGGCTCCGGATTCCTCGCCGACACCCATCCGGAGCTGTTCGAGGGCTGCACCGAGGGCATCAGCGAGTCCGGCGCCTTCACCTTCCACGACGGCACCGGCCGGCAGATCTACCCGATCGCGGCGGGGGAGCGGGGCACCGGCTGGCTCAGGCTCACCGCCCGCGGCCGGGCCGGGCACGGCTCCAAGGTGAACAAGGAGAACGCGGTCACCCGGCTGGCCGCCGCCGTCACCCGCATCGGTGAGCACGAGTGGCCGCTCCGGCTCACCCCGACCGTCCGGGCCGCGCTCACCGAACTCGCCGCCCTGTACGGCATCGACGCCGACTTCGGGGACGTGGACCGGCTGCTGGAGAAGCTCGGGCCGGCGGCCAAACTGGTCGAGGCGACCGTGCGCAACAGCGCCAACCCGACCATGCTCGAAGCCGGTTACAAGCTCAACGTCATCCCGGGCGAGGCCGTCGCCCACGTGGACGGACGCTGCCTGGCCGGCACCGAGGACGAGTTCCGTGCCACCCTCGACCGGCTCACCGGCCCGGACGTGGACTGGGAGTACGTGCACCGGGAGGTGGCCCTCGAGGCACCGGTGGACTCGCCCACGTTCGCGGCGATGCGGGCCGCCGTCGAGGAGTTCGCCCCCGAGGGGCACGTCGTGCCGTACTGCATGTCGGGCGGCACGGACGCCAAACAGTTCTCCCGGCTCGGCATCACCGGCTACGGTTTCAGCCCGCTGAAGCTGCCCGCGGACCTCGACTACCAGGCGCTGTTCCACGGCGTGGACGAGCGGGTGCCCGTGGAGGCCTTGCACTTCGGCGTCCGCGTCCTCGACCGTTTCCTGCGCACGGTGTAGAAGACGGATCCGCGGATGTCCCGCGGACGGTACAGATGACGAGGGGGACGAGGTGCTGAGGTCGCCGTACGGATCGTGGCCGTCGCCCGTCGACGCGGCACTGGCCGCCGCGCACGACGGCCGGCCGGAGTGGGCGGGGTTCGTCGGGGACGAGGTGTGGTGGACCGAGCCACGTCCCGAGGAGGGCGGCCGCCGGGCCCTCGTCCGGCGCCGGACCGACGGCGGCGAGGAGTCGGTGCTGCCCGCGCCGTGGAACGTGCGCAGCCGGGTCATCGAGTACGGCGGCCGGCCCTGGACCGGGGTGGTCCACGACGGCCGGCCCCTCGTGGTCTTCGCGCACTTCGCCGACCAGCGGCTGTACCGGTACGAGCCCGGCGGCGAGCCGCGCCCGCTGACCCCGGTGGCGGCGGTGGGCGGGGGACTGCGCTGGGCCGAGCCGCAGGTGGACCTCGCGCGCGGTGAGGTGTGGTGCGTGCTGGAGGAGTTCACCGGGGACGGCCCCGGTGACGTCCGGCGCGTCCTGGCCGCCGTACCGCTGGACGGCTCGGCCGCCGAGGACCGGGGCGCGGTCCGCGAACTCACCGAGGCCCGGCACCGGTTCGTCACCGGGCCGCGCCTCGCGTCCGACGGCCGCCGGGCCGCGTGGCTCGCCTGGGACCATCCGCGGATGCCCTGGGAGGGGACGGAGCTGCTGGTCGCGGACGTCGGGGACGACGGCCGGCTGCAGGACGTGCATACGGTCGCCGGTGGACCGGATGAGGCGATCGCCCAGGTCGAATGGTCCACGGACGGCAGGATCCTGTATACGAGCGACCGCAGCGGCTGGTGGAACCTCTACCGCGACGGCACCCCGCTGTGCCCGCGCGAGGAGGAGTTCGGCGGGCCGCTGTGGCAGCTGGGCCTGCGCTGGTTCGCGCCGCTGGAGAGCGGTCTGATCGCGGTCGTCCACGGTAGGGGGTCGACCGTATGCGGGATATTGGATCCCGAATCCGGTGAGATCGTCGACGCCGCCGGCCCCTGGACCGAGTTCACCGCCACCCTCGCGGTGCACGGCGACCGCGTGGTCGCGGTCGGCGCCAGCCCGCGGAGCGGGCACGAGGTGGTCGAGCTGGACACGGCCACCGGACGCGCCCGCGCGATCGGCGCCCGGCACCGGGACCCGGTCGACCCCGCGTACTACCCCGAGCCGCAGATCCGCGTCTTCACCGGCCCCGCCGGCCGCGAGGTGCACGCCCACGTCTATCCCCCGCACCACCCGGAACGCTCCGCCCCCGACGGCGAGCTGCCGCCCTACGTCATCTGGGCGCACGGCGGCCCCACCAGCCGGGTGCCGCTCGTGCTGGACCTGGGCATCGCCTACTTCACCTCGCGGGGCATCGGCGTCGCCGAGGTGAACTACGGCGGCTCCACCGGATACGGGCGGGCCTACCGCGAGCGGCTGCGCGAGCAGTGGGGCGTGGTCGACGTCGAGGACTGCGCGGCCGTCGCCCGGACCCTGGCCGAGGAGGGCACCGCCGACCCGGCCCGGCTCGCGATCCGCGGCGGCAGCGCGGGCGGCTGGACCACGGCCGCCTCCCTGACCACGACCGACGTCTACGCCTGCGGCACTGTTCTCTACCCCGTCCTGGACCTGACCACCTGGGGTCCGGGGCAGACGCACGACTTCGAGTCCCGCTACCTGGAGTCGCTGATCGGGCCGCTCGCCGAGGTGCCCGCCCGGTACGCCGACCGCTCGCCGGCCACCCGTGCCGACCGGCTCACCGTGCCGTTCCTGCTGCTCCAGGGCCTGGACGACGTCATCTGCCCGCCCGCCCAGTGCGCGGGCTTCCTCTCCCGGCTCGAGGGCCGGGGCGTGCCGCACGCCTACCTCACCTTCGCCGGGGAGGGGCACGGGTTCCGGCGGGCGGAGACCATGGTGCGGGCGCTGGAGGCCGAGCTGTCCCTGTACGCTCAGGTGTTCGGGCTGGACGTGCCCGGTGTCCCGAGACTGGAGCTGCACACGTGAAGAGCCTGACGCGCCCGCCGCGGCTGGCCCCCGGTGCCCGGGTGGCCGTCGTCGCCCCCAGCGGCCCGGTGGCCGAGGAGCGGCTCCAGGCCGGGCTCGACGTGCTGCGCGGCTGGGACCTCGACCCGGTCGTGGCGCCCCATGTGCTGGACCGGCACGGCGAGCTGGGCTACCTCGCGGGCAGCGACGCCGACCGCGCGGCCGACCTGCAGCGGGCCTGGTGCGACCCGGACGTGGCCGCGGTGCTGTGTGCCCGTGGCGGTTACGGCGCCCAGCGCATGGTCGACCTGCTCGACTGGCAGGCCATGCGCGCGGCCGGGCCCAAGGTGTTCGTCGGCTTCAGCGACGTCACCGCCCTGCACCAGGCGTTCGCCACGCGGCTCGGCCTGGTGAGCCTGTACGGGCCGGCCGCCGCCGGGGTCGACTTCATCAAGAGCGCCCGCGCACAGGAGCACCTGCGGGCCACCCTGTTCGCTCCGGAGACGGTCCGGACGCTCGTCTCGGCCGGGTCGGCACTGGCGCCGGGGCGGGCCCGCGGTGTCACCCTCGGCGGCTGTCTGGCCCTGCTGGCCGCCGACCTCGGCACCCCGTTCGCCCGGCCCGGCGCCCGGGGCGGGCTGCTGCTGCTCGAGGAGGTGGCCGAGGCGCCGTACAGCGTCGACCGGTTGCTGACCCAGCTGCTGCGTTCCGGCTGGCTCGACGGGGTCGCCGGGATCGGGCTCGGCTCCTGGCGCGACTGCGGCCGGTACGAGGAGCTGCGCGCCGTCCTGGCCGACCGGCTCGGCGGGCTCGGCGTGCCGGTCGTGGAGGAGCTGGGCTTCGGGCACTGCGACGACGCGGTGACGGTCCCGTTCGGTGTCCCTGCCGAACTCGACGCCGACGCGGGCACGTTGACGCTGGACGAGCCCGCCCTGCGCTGACCCGCGCCCTGAATCACCGTCAGGAGACCGAGCCGTTCGGCCGCGTCGCCGGAGGCCTTGGGTGCGTTCGGCCTTCGGGGAGACGACGGGAGACGGCTCCGGCGCTGTTCGCCAAGCTCTCCGGCGTCGCGCCCGACGGCACCCGGTCGCCGGCGTACCGGTGCACCACCCCCGGCACCGGCTGCGGTTCGACGTCGCGGCCGGCCGACGACGCCTGCCTGGGCGACCGGGGAGTCAAGCCGGTGACGGTGGTCGGTGCCCCCGGGCACACCGGCGTGCTGCGGCTGCCGGCCGTCGGCGGCCGAGCCGCACCGGGCGGGATTGCCGGAAGACGGCGCGGGCGGGACGCCGTACCCTGACCGGATGCCGCACACCGCTCCGCACTACCTCGCCGAGGGCCCGCGCGTGGCCGTCCGTCACTTCACCCTCGACGACGGACCCGAGTTCATCGCGCGGGTCCGCGAGAGCAAGGACCTGCACCGGCCCTGGCTCTTCCCGCCGGACACCGACGAGGCCTACGCCGCCTACGCGCGCCCGCTGATCGAGGACCCGGCCAAGGCAGGCTTCCTGGTGTGCGAGAAGGACAGCGGGGACATCGCCGGGTACATCAACATCAACAACATCGTGCGCGGCGCCTTCCAGTGCGGCGTGCTCGGCTACGGGGCCTTCGCGCACGCCGCCGGACGCGGACTGATGCGCGAGGGCCTCGACCTGGTCATCGGGTACGCCTTCGGCCCCCTGGGGCTGCACCGGCTGGAGATCAACGTGCAGCCCGAGAACGCCGCCTCCGTGGCCATGGCTCGGGGCGCGGGCTTCCGCCTGGAGGGGTTCTCCCCGGCCATGCTGTTCATCGACGGCGCCTGGCGCGACCACGAACGCTGGGCCCTCACCGCCGAGATGCGCACCACCGGCTGAACGCACCCTTTGCGCAATCCTGACCGGCACCTCCCCTGGCCGACTCCACCTCCGCCGGGTTCCATGGTCATCGTGACCAGGATCCGACGTGAGGTACTGACGCTGCCCGCCGCGCGGTTGGGCCCGGACAACCCCCTGCCCCCGCTGCGCCCCCTCGACGACGGGGGCACCTCCCACGTCCTCGAGGCAGTGGGGGACCACCGCATCGACGACCGGGACGGCATGCCCGCGGACATGGCCCGTCAGCTCGGCCACGAGCCGCTGCGCAGCCTGCTCCCGGTCCGCGTCCGCGACGGCTACGACAGAACCCGCGAGCCCCGCGCCCTCGACGCCCTGGTGATCGAGAACGACCGGCTGCGCGCCACCGTCCTGCCCGGCCTCGGCGGCCGCGTCGCCTCCCTGCTCCACCTGCCCACCGGACGCGAACTCCTCTACCGCAACCCGGTCTTCCAGCCGGCCGACTTCGCCCTCAACGGCGCCTGGTACTCCGGCGGCATCGAGTGGAACATCGGCGCCACCGGCCACACCACCCTTTCCTGCGCCCCCGTGCACGCCGCCCGCGTCCCCGCCCCGGACGGCGGCGAGATGCTGCGCCTGTGGGAGTGGGAGCGGCTGCGCGATGTGCCCTTCCAGGTCGACCTGTGGCTGCCCGACGGCTCGGACTTCCTCCACGTCGGCGTCCGGATCCGCAACCCGCACGAGCGGCCCGTGCCGACGTACTGGTGGTCCAACACCGCCGTACCGGAGGACGTCCGGGTCCTCGCCCCCGCCGAGGAGGCCTGGCAGTTCGGCCACGAGCGTCGCCTGCGCCGCGTCCCCGTCCCCGCGTACGACGGCATCGACCGCACGTACCCCCGCAACAGCCCGTACGCGGCCGACTGCTTCTACGAGATCCCGGACGGCCGGCGCCGCTGGATCGCCGCGCTGGACGCCGACGGGCACGGGCTGGTGCAGACCTCCACCGACGCGCTGTGCGGCCGCAAGCTCTTCGTCTGGGGCCACCTGCCCGGCGGCCGGCGCTGGCAGCAGTGGCTCACCGAGCCCGGCACCGGCGGCTACTGCGAGATCCAGGCCGGACTCGCCCGCACCCAGCTGGAACACGTCCGGCTGGAGGCGGAGAGCGAGATCTCCTGGCTGGAGGCGTACGGACCGCTCGACGCCGCGCCCGAGGGCGAGTGGACCCAGGCGGTCCGGGGCGCCGAGGAGCGGCTGGAGTCGGTGCTGCCCCGCGCCCGGGTCGAGGAGGCGTACACGGCCTGGCAGCGTCACGCCGACACCGAACCCGGCGAGATCCTGGCCACCGGATCCGGCTGGGGCGCGCTCGAGGTCCTGCGTGCCGACCGGAAGCTGCCCGGCACCCCGTTCCCCGAGTCCACCCTCGGCGAGGCGCAGGCGCCCTGGCGGGAGCTGCTGCGCACCGGCACCCTGCCGGAGCCGCGCCGGGTACGGCCGCCCGGCGAGACCCTCGTCGCCCCGCACTGGCGGGACATGCTGGAGACCGCGCCCGCCACCCCGCACACCGAGTACCACCTCGGCGTCGCCCAGTGGCACGCCGGCGACCGCGCCCAGGCGGTCCGCAGCTGGGAGCGCGCCCTCGGACTCGCCCCGTCGCTCTGGCCGTTGCTGCGCTGCCTGGCCGTCGCCGACCAGGAGTCCGGCCACCACGAGCGGGCCGCCGAACGCTACGCCGACGCCTTCGACGACCTGTGCCGCGAGCGCCGCGACGACGGCGAGACCTGGACCGCCGCCGTGGCAGCGCTCGGCCGGGAGACGCTTCGGGCGCTGCTGAGGGTGGGGCGCACGGCGGACGCGAGGGCCACCTGGGACCGGCTGCCGCCCGCCGTCCGCCGGCGCGGCCGGTTCCGGTTGCTGGAGGCCGAGTTGCTGCTCGCCGAGGGGCGGCCCGCCGAGGCCCGGGCCGTCTTCGACGACGGGTTCGAGGTCGCCGACCTGCGGGAGGGAGAGGAGGTGCTCGGGCGGCTGTGGGCCCGGCTCACCGACGACCCGCTGCCCGCCCGGTACGACTTCCGGATGCGGCCCGACGCGGTCTGAACGCGGGTGCGGCCCGGACCGGTCCGGCCGGCTCAGCCGCGCTGGTCGACGTACTCGAACACCGACCCGTCCGGATGCATCGCGAGCAGATTCCGGCCCGCCGGCGTCGGCACCGGCCCCGCGACGACGTGGGCGCCGAGGTCGGTCAGCAGCCGGTGGGCCTCGTCCACGTCCTTCACGGCGATGGTCGCGACGACCTTGCGCAGGATCTCCAGCTCCGCCTCGGGTCCGCTCATCAGCAGGAAGGAGCCGATCGCGGCCACCTGCACCCCGCCGCGCTCGAAGCGCCGGGCCGTGCCTCCCGCAAGCCGCTCGTAGAAGGGGACCGCGGTCTCGAGGTCGTCGACGCAGATGCGCAGCGAGGCGCCCAGAATCTCCATGCGCACGAGCCTAGTTGGGGTGCCGGTGGCAGCCCAGAGGGCCCGGCGTTACCCGCCGTGTCCACGGGGTACCCGCACTGTATGGACCGTTTGGATCACCTGGAACATCTCGACAAGAACCTCGTCGACGAACTGGCGCAGGTGGCACGCGAGACGGTACGCGACGAGCTGCGCGAGCAGAGCCGCAAGCAGCGCCGCACCGCCATGCTGTACGCCGCGTCCGGCGCGCTGGCCCTGTACGCAGGCGCCGCGGTGGCGCTCGCCATCGGCCTGGCCCTGGCCATCGGCCTGCCCGCCTGGGCGTCCGCCCTGATCACCGCGGCGCTCCTGGCCGTGGCGGCCTACGTCCTGCGGGGCGCGGCCCACCCGAGCCGGCCCCACCCGTCCGCCCCGCACCGCGTGATCGGCGGCGACGCCCCCGCGGCCCCGCCGAGCGGCCTCGGCATGCCGTACCCCCCGATGCCGAAGGAGCCCCCGGAGGCACCGCACCACGAGGCACCGCACCACCGGGCCTGACGGCCCGACCGGCGGGTGACGACGAAGCGGGTGGCGTGTCCTGACGGACGGACACGCCCACCCGCTTCGCCCGCCGCCTCATCCGGCGAGCTGCGGCAGCACCTTCGTGCGGTAGAAGTCGAAGAACCCGCGCTGATCGTCCCCGATCTGGTTCACGTACACCCGGTCGAACCCGGCGTCGGCGAACGCCCGCAGCGTGGACACGTGCTGCTCGACGTCGTCGCCGCACACCACCTTCTGACGCACCATGTCCTCGGTGACCAGCTCGTGCAGCTGCTCGAAGTGCCGGGGCGAGGGCAGCACCTGCCCCATCTCGCCGGGCAGCAGCTCGTTGTACCAGAGCCGGTGCACCGTACGGACGCAACTCTCGCGGTCGGCGCCGTAACACACCTTCGTCCCGCCGCTGACCGGCTTCGCTCCGCCGCCGCCCTTGCGGAACTGGGTGACCATCTCCTCCTCCGGCATCATCGAGATGTATCCGTCGCCCACCCGGGCGGCGAGGGAGATCGCCTTGGGGCCGAAGCCGGAGATGTCGATCGGCACCGGCTCGTCGGGGACGGTGTACAGGCGCGCGTTCTCCACGGTGTAGTGCGTGCCGTGGTGGTTGACCTCCTCCCCGGTGAACAGCCGGCGCATCACCTGGATGGCCTCCTCCAGCATCTCCAGACGCACGTGCAGCGGGGGCCAGTGGTCGCCGAGGATGTGCTCGTTCAGCGCCTCACCGGTGCCGACACCGAGCCGGAAGCGGCCCTGCGTCATCACCGCGCTGGTCGCTGCGGCCTGCGCCACCACCGCCGGGTGCATCCGCACGGTCGGGCAGGTCACCGCCGTCTCGACGGGCAGCGACACCGCCTCCGACAGGGCGCCGATCACCGACCACACGAATGCGCTCTGCCCCTGTGCGTCGTTCCACGGGTGATAGTGGTCGGAGATCCACAGTGCCTGGAAGCCGGCCTGCTCGGCCATCCGCGCCTGTTCGACGAGCGCGGCGGGGTCGTGTTCCTCGCTCGCCAGGAAATAGCCGTACTCGGGCATGGGAGTACCTCCGCGGGGGGCGCCGCTCGTGTCGGTGTGACCGGTCGCGGGCCGGGTAACCGGGGGCGAAAGGGCGAAACGCCGGGGCGGACGGCGGGCCGGGGGCGGCGTTCGGGTGCTCCGACCGGCGTACGGGTGACCGGTCCGGCGTTTGGGTGCCCCGGCCCCGGTTACGCGGAAAACCTCGGAGGAGCCACACCGCCGGAGGCGTACCGTGAGTCGACCTCGCGTCGTGATCGTCGGCGCCGGTTTCGCCGGGTACCGGGCTGCTCGCACGCTGGCCCGGCTGACCCGGAACCGGGCCGAGATCACGCTGCTCAACCCGACCGACTACTTTCTCTATCTGCCACTGCTGCCCCAGGTCGCCGCCGGTGTCCTGGAGGCCCGCAGGGTCACCGTCTCGCTGCCGGGGACCCTGCGCGGGGTGCGGCTGGTGCTCGGCGGGGCGGACGGTGTCGACCTCGACGGGAAGGCCGTCCACTACACCGATCCCGAGGGGGGCACCGGCACCCTCGGCTACGAGCGGCTGGTGTTCGCCGTCGGCAGCGTCAACAAGCTGCTGCCCGTCCCCGGGGTCGCCGAGCACGCGCACGGGTTCCGCGGGCTGCCCGAGGCGCTGTACCTGCGTGACCACGTGACGCGGCAGATGGAACTGGCCGGCAACGACGACCCGCGGACCGCCGCCGCCCGCTGCACCTTCGTGGTGGTCGGTGCCGGCTACACCGGTACCGAGGTCGCCGCGCACCTGCAGATGCTCACCGAACGGCTGGCCCGCCGGCACCCGCTGCCCGGCGGGTCGCGGCCGCGCTGGATGCTGCTGGACGTGGCGCCGAGGGTGCTGCCCGAGATGGACGAGCGGCTGTCGCGTACGGCGGACCGGGTGCTGCGGGACCGGGGTGTCGACGTGCGGATGGGCACGTCGGTGAAGGAGGCCACGCATGACGGGGTACTGCTCACCGACGGGGAGTTCGTGGCGTCGCGGACTCTCGTGTGGTGCGTGGGCGTACGGCCGGATCCGCTGGTGGAGGCCCTCGGGCAGCCGCTGGAGCGCGGCCGGCTGATCGTCGACCCGTATCTGCAGGTGCCGGGACGGTCTGAGGTGTTCGCGTGCGGGGACGCGGCCGCCGTACCGGATCTGGAGGAGCCGGGATCGTTCTGCCCGATGACGGCCCAGCACGCGTGGCGGCAGGGGCGGGTGGCCGGGGAGAACGTGGCCGCCTCGCTCGGCCTCGGCCGCCGTCGGCGCCCGTACCGCCATCGGGATCTGGGTTTCGCCGTCGACCTGGGCGGGGTCCGGGCCGCCGCCAATCCCCTCGGCATCCCGCTGGCGGGTCCGGCGGCCGGCGCGGTCACGCGTGGCTACCATCTGGCGGCACTGCCCGGCAACCGCGTCCGGGTGGCCGCCGACTGGCTGCTGGACGCCGTACTGCCGCGCCAGGGCGTCCAGTTGGGCCTCGTACGCTCCTGGTCGGTCCCCCTGGACACGGCCTCCCCGGAACTGCCGCGGGTACCGGGCGCCCCCGAGCGGGAGCCGACCACCACGGAGCGGCCCTCCGACACCGGCCCGGAAGCCCTGGAGCCGGCGAAGGACCGGCCGGGGGACGAGCCGGGCACGGGGCGGTCGGCTGCCGAGCCCGCGAAGGGGCAGCCGGGTGGTGAGGCCGGGGAGGGGCAGCCGGGTGCCGAGCCCGCGAAGGGGCAGTCGGGTGGCGAGCCGGCCGGGAATCAGCCGGCCGGGAGCCGGTCGGGTGGTCGGCCATCCGGGACCCGGCCGCCCTCGGAGCCGACCGAGCACGACACCGTCCCGGAGGGCACCACTCCCGATCGCTCCGCGCGGGGCCGGGCGGTCCCGGATCATCCGGCTCCCGGTCCGGTCAGGCGTGCGGACGTCCCGGACCGGCCTGACCCGGACCACTCCGCGCGAAATCACGCGGCTCCCGGCCGTCCCATGAGAGACCACCCCGCCCCCGGTCCGGTCAAGCGCGCCGACCTCCCGGACCACCCCTCCTCCTGAGGCCGCTGCCTCCGGGCCCCGCGGGCCGTCCGCAGCACCCCCGCTCCCCACGACCCTGTAAGAACGTGCGCAAGGAGACTCATGAACACCGACGAACTCGTCGAACTCGGCCAGCAGTTGCGCGTGGACAGTGTGCGGGCGTCCGCCGCCGCGGGCTCCGGGCATCCGACGTCCTCGATGTCCGCCGCCGATCTGATGGCCGTCCTGCTCGCCAACCACCTGCGCTACGACTTCGAGCGCCCCGAACACCCCGCCAACGACCGGTTCGTGCTGTCCAAGGGACACGCCTCGCCCCTGCTGTACGCCGCGTACAAGGCGGCCGGTGCCATCGAGGACGGCGAACTGGTCACGTTCCGCAAGCTCGGCAGCCGGCTGGAGGGGCATCCGACGCCCCGGCGGCTGCCCTGGGTGGAGACGGCCACCGGCTCGCTCGGCCAGGGCCTGCCGGTCGGCGTCGGTATCGCGCTGGCCGGGAAGCGGCTGGACCGCACCGGCTACCGGGTGTGGGTGCTGTGCGGCGACAGCGAGCTGGCGGAGGGCTCGGTGTGGGAGGCCGCCGAACACGCCGGGTACGAGAACCTGGACAACCTGATCGCCGTCGTCGACGTGAACCGGCTCGGCCAGCGCGGCCCCACCCGGCACGGTCACGACCTGGACGCCTACGCCCGCCGCTTCCAGGCCTTCGGCTGGCACACCGTCGAGATCGACGGCCACGACGTCGACAAGATCGACCGGGCGTACGGGGAGGCGCTGTCCACCACCGGGCAGCCCACCGTGATCCTCGCCCGCACCCTGAAGGGCAAGGGCGTCGCCTCCGTCCAGGACCGCGAGGGCCTGCACGGCAAGCCGCTGCCCGAGGCCGAGGAGGCCGTCGCGGAACTGGGCGGGCCGCGCGAGCTGCACGTCCGGGTCAGCGAGCCCCCGGCCGCCGCCGCGCTGCGCGACCTCACCACCGAGGTGATCCAGCTCCCGCGCTACGACCAGGGGGACGAGGCCGCGACGAGGGACGCCTTCGGCAAGGCCCTCGCCGCGCTCGGCAACGCCCGCGGCGACGTCGTCGCCCTGGACGGCGAGGTCGGCGACTCCACCCGCACCGAGGAGTTCGCCAAGGCCCACCCCGACCGGTTCTTCGAGTGCTACATCGCCGAGCAGCAGCTCGTCGCCGCGGCCGTCGGCATGGCCGTACGCGGCTGGGTGCCGTACGCCTCGACCTTCGCGGCGTTCTTCACCCGCGCCTACGACTTCGTGCGCATGGCGTCCATCAGCGGCTCCGGCCTCAACCTGGTCGGCTCGCACGCCGGTGTCGCGATCGGCCAGGACGGGCCCTCGCAGATGGGCCTGGAGGACCTGGCGATGTTCCGTGCCGTGTACGGCTCGACCGTGCTGTACCCGTGCGACGCGAACCAGACCGCCAAGCTGGTCGCGACCATGGCCGGCCTCGACGGCATCCGCTATCTGCGGACCTCCCGCGGCAAGACGCCGGTGATCTACGGCCCCGAGGAGGAGTTCCCGGTGGGCGGCAGCAAGACGCTGCGCTCCGGCGAGGACGACCGGCTGACCGTCGTGGCGGCCGGGGTCACCGTGCACGAGGCGCTGGCCGCGGCCGACCGGCTCGCCGAGGACGGCATCCAGGTCCGCGTGATCGACCTGTACTCGGTCAAGCCCGTCGACGCCGACACGCTGCGCCGGGCCGCCGAGGAGACCGGCTGTCTGCTCACCGTCGAGGACCACCACGCCGAGGGCGGCCTCGGGGACGCCGTCGCGGAGGCGTTCGGCGACGGCCGGCCCGCGCCCCGCCTGGTCCGGCTCGCGGTGCGCACCATGCCGGGCTCGGCCGCGCCCGACGAGCAGCTGCACGCGGCGGGCATCGACGCGGCGGGCATCGCGGCGGCGGCCAAGCTGCTGGTCGAGGAGGCGGTCGTGCGATGAGCCGCGGTGACGCGCGGACCGTACGGGCCGGCCGCCGCACGGTGGAGATCCAGCGGCCGGGGAAGGTGCTCTTCCCCGGCGACGGGGGCGCCAAGGAGTACACCAAAGGGGACCTCGCCGACTACTACCGGTCCGTCGCGCCGTACCTGCTGCCGCACCTGCGGGGCCGTCCGCTGATGCTGGAGCGGTATCCGGACGGTGTCGACGGGCCGCGGTTCATGCAGAAGAACACCCCCGAGCACTACCCGGACTGGATCACCCGCGCCGAGGTCGCCAAGGAGGGCGGCACGGTCACGCACGTGGTCTGCGACGACACCGCCACCCTCCTGTACCTCGCCGACCAGGCCTGTCTCACCCTGCACCGCTGGCTGTCCCGCACCGACCGGGCCGCCGGCCCGGACCACCCCGACCGGCTGGTCTTCGACCTCGACCCTCCCGGCGACGACTTCGCCGCGGTCCGCGAGGCCGCCGGCCGGCTGCGCATCATCCTGGACGACCTGGGTCTGCCGGCCGCGCCCATGACCACCGGCTCGCGCGGAATCCACCTCGTCGTCCCCCTGGACGGCCGCGCCGGCTTCGACGAGGTACGACGGTTCGCCCACGAGGTCGCCGAGGCCGCCGCGGCCGAGCACCCGGACCGGCTGACCACCGCCGCCCGCAAGAACGAGCGCGGCGGCCGCCTCTACCTCGACGTGCAGCGCAACGCCTACGCCCAGACCGCCGTCGCCCCCTACACGGTTCGTGCCCGTCCCGGTGCCCCCGTCGCGGTGCCGCTCACCTGGGAGCAGCTCGACGACCCCGGGCTGGACGCCCGTCGCTGGACCATCGCCGACGCCGTCGACCAGGCCCGCACCGACCCCTGGGCCTGTCTGCCGCGCCGCGGCCGTGCCCTCGGGCCGGCCCGGCGCCGCCTCGCGGACAAGCGCTCCTGAAGGTTTGGCCATGGGATGAGCGGCCACCCGCAAGGAGAGGTGGCCATGTCGAACACACACCGCACAGCAAAGTCACGGGGTTCACAGAACGACCAGAACCCCGAAGAGACGGACTACGACGAGACGGACGACGAGGAGACGCAGGACAACGAGGAGGCGCAGGACAACGAGGAGGCGCAGGACAACGAGGAGACGCAGGACCACACTGAGAATGAGGCGGAAGAGCGGCGGCCGAAGCCGATGGAGGTGCTGCGCCAGGCGCGCAGCCAGCTCGCCGAGCTGACCGGACTGGCGCCCGAGTCGGTGTCCTCCTTCGAGCAGACCGAGGACGGCTGGGCGCTCGAGGTCGAGGTCCTCGAGCTGGCCAGGGTGCCGGACACCATGAGCCTGATGGCCAGCTACCAGGTCGAACTCGACCTCGACGGTCAGCTCACCGGCTACCGGAAGGTCCGCCGCTACGAACGCGGGCGGGCCGACGCGCGCGGGCGCTAGGCCGCCCCCGCTCACCGCGACCACGGAGCCACCGTGGAACAGACTATTCACGAGGAGGAACAGCCGGCATGACCGTTGTCCCGGCACAGCAGTCCGGCGGCGGAGGCGGCAGCAGCGGCCTCTACGACGTACTGGAGCTGGTCCTCGACCGGGGGCTCGTCATCGACGCGTTCGTGCGCGTCTCCCTGGTCGGCATCGAGATCCTGAAGATCGACGTCCGGGTCGTCGTGGCCAGCGTCGACACCTATCTGCGGTTCGCCGAGGCGTGCAACCGCCTCGACCTGGAGTCCGGTCCGAACAAGAGCCCCGGGCTGCCCGAGATCGTCGGCGAGGTCACCGAGAGCGGTGCCCGCGGCAAGTCCAAGGGTGCGCTGTCCGGCGCCGCGGAGACCATATCCGACGCCTTCAAGCAGGCCCGCGGGGAGGCGGAGGGCGAGTCCCGGCCGCGTCCCCGTAAGAGCACGTCGTCCCGCCGGAGGGAGGAGCAGGAGTGAGCACCTACGTCTACGGAATCACCGCACGGTCGCACCCGGCGCTCCCCGAGGGGATGACCGGGGTCGGTGAGCCGGGCCTGCCCGTGCGGGTCCTCACGGCGGGGGAGCTGGCCGCGGTGGTCAGCGACGCGCCGGAGGGGCTGCGCCCCAAGCGCAGGGACCTGCTCGCCCACCAGAACGTCCTCGCCGAGACGGGCGCGGCCGGCTGCGTGCTGCCCATGCGGTTCGGCAGCGTCGCCACCGATGACGACAGTGTCGTCCAGGTGCTCGTCGAGCGCGAGGAACACTACAAGGAGCGTCTGAAGGCCCTCGACGGCAAGGTCGAGTACAACGTCAAGGCCACCCATGTGGAGGACGCCGTCCTGCACCGGGTGATGGCCGAGAACGCCGACATCCGTTCCCTCGCCGAGGCCAACCGCAAGGCGGGCGGGGGCGGCTACGACGACAAGATCCGCCTCGGCGAACTGGTCGCCGCGGCCGTCAAGGCCAAGGAGGCCGAGGACGCCGGCGAGGTGCGGAGTCTGCTGGAGCCGGCCGCCAGCGCGGTCAGCGTGGGCCCGGAGTCCACCGGCTGGCTGCTGAACGTGTCGTTCCTGGTGCCCCGGGACGAGGCCGAGGGCTTCCTCGCCGCCGTCGACGACGTCCGGGGCAGCCACCCCCACCTCGACCTGCGGGTCAACGGCCCGCTGCCGCCGTACAGCTTCGTCGATCCCGGCCCGGCCGAGCCCGCGGGCAGCACGGCGGGCGTGGACGCGGGGGCCGAGTAGCGGTCCGGGTCCGGACGGCCCGGCGGAAGGAGGAGACCGTGGGACTGATCGGAGAGGTGCTGCTGCTGCCCTTCGCACCGGTGCGCGGCAGCGCGTGGGCGGTCAGGCAGGTGCTCCGCGAGGCGGAACGGATCTACTACGACCCCGCCACCGTACGGGCCGAACTCGCCCGCCTCGAGGAGCGGCTGGAGGCGGGCGAGATCACCGAGGAGGAGTTCGACCGATGTGAGGACGAACTGCTCGACCGGCTGGAGACCGCCCTGCGCTCCGGCGACACCACAGGCAACGGGACGTGACATGAACCGAACGGCACTGGGCCTCGCCATAGGGGCCGGATACTTCCTGGGACGGACGAAGAAACTCAAGATGGCCCTCGCGGTCGGATCCCTGGTTGCCGGGAAGAAGCTCAACCTCAGTCCGAAGATGCTCGCGGACGTGGTGAGCCAGCAGTTGAAGAACAACCCGCAGTTCAAGGAGATCGGCGACCAGGTGCGCCATGAACTGCGAGGGGCCGGCAAGGCCGCCTCCGGGGCCATGGTCGAGCGACAGATGCACGCTCTCGCCGACCGCCTGCACAGCCGCACCTCCGGAGTGCGGGACGAACTGAACGGAGCGGTTCCCGGCGCCGGTTCCGACGAGTCCGACGAGTCCGACGACCAGGAGCCGCAGGACGAGGAAGCGCAGGACGAGGAAGCGCGGGACGAGGAGTCACGAGGCGACGGCGAGGAGGACTCCGGCGAGGACAGGCCGCGCCGCGGGGCCGGCGGGAACGCCGAGCGGCGGGGCGACGCGCCGCGCAAGAAGGCGGCCAAGAAGGCCCCCGACAACAAGGCCCCCGCCAAGAAGGCCGCGGCGAAGACCCCCGCCAAGAACGCCCCGGCCAAGAAGACGGCGGCGAAGAAGACGACCGCGGCCCGCAAGGCGGCGGCGAAGAAGCCGGCGGCCGCCGGTGGCGCCGCGCGCGGTACCGCCTCGCGACAGTCGAAGGGCGGCGATGACCGATGACCGAGGCTCTCGGATCCGCCAAGTCCGCGGCCGGCAAGGCCACGGGTGCGGCCAAGGACAACCCGCTGACCGACCTCGCCCACAGCGAGGCCGCCGACCGGCTGAAGGCGGAGGCCCAGGAGTATCTGGCCGCGCAAGCCACGAAGATGCTCGCCGGCCTCGGCCGAAAACTGGGCGAGACGACGGTCAAGCTCAACGACATAGCCGACGGCAACAGCCCTGGCTTCGCCAAGCTCGCGCTCGACGGCGGCCGCAAGCTCGCCGAGGGCAAGGGTCCGCTGCGCTCCGCGCTGGAGTTGGGCGGCTCCCGCGTCAAGGAGAACGTGATGAACGCGGTCAGAAACCTCGGGGGCAGCAAGGGCAAGAAGGGCGGCGCGGGCAAGAAGCCCACCGTCATCATGGAGTCCATCGACATCGGCGTACCGCTGCGCACCGCGTACGACCAGTGGACGCAGTACAAGGACTTCAGCAACTTCGCCAAGGGCGTCAAGAGCGCGAGCCGCTCCGACGACACCCACTCCGACTGGCAGGCGAAGATCTTCTGGTCCAGCCGCAGCTGGAAGGCGCAGACCACCGAACAGATACCCGACTACCGCATCCAGTGGACGTCGGAGGGCGCCAAGGGCACGACCAAGGGCGTGGTCTCCTTCCACCGGCTGGAGGAGAACCTCACCCGCGTCCTGCTGGTCATCGAGTACTACCCGACCGGCCTGTTCGAGAAGACCGGCAACATCTGGCGCGCCCAGGGCCGCCGGGCCAGGCTGGACCTGAAGCACTTCGCCCGCTTCATCACCCTCAAGGGTGAGGCGGAGGACAGCTGGCGCGGCGAGATCCGCGACGGCGAGGTGGTGAAGAGCCACGAGGACGCCATGGCCGAGGAGGAGCAGGAGGCCGGGGCAGCCGAGGACGAGGGCGCCGAGGACGAGGCCGGGGAGCCGCAGGAGGGCGAGGAAGAGGAGGAAGAGGAGGAAGAGGAGGAGGGCGAGCCCGAGTACGAGGACGAGGCCGAGGAGCCCTACGAGGACGAGGCCGAGGAGGGTGAGGAGCCCGAGGAGGAGTACGAGGAGGACGAGGAGCCCGAAGGCGAGGCCGAGGAGCCCGAAGGCGAGTACGACGAGGAAGAGGAACCCGAGTACGCCGGAGGCGGGAGCCGTCGATGACGACACCCAGCCGCTTCGGGGACTCCGGCAGCCGGTTCCCCGAGCCGTACGGCCAGGGCGGAGGAGCCAACCTCGCCGACATCCTGGAGCGCGTGCTCGACAAGGGCATCGTGATCGCGGGCGACATCCGGATCAACCTGCTCGACATCGAACTGCTCACCGTCAAGCTGCGCCTCATCGTCGCATCGGTGGACAAGGCCAAGGAGATGGGCATCGACTGGTGGGAGACCGACCCCGCGCTCTCGTCCCGCGCCCGCCGGGACGAGCTGGCGCGGGAGAACGCCGAGCTGAAGGAACGGCTGGCCCGGCTGGAGGAGCTGGAGCCGGGCCGCGCCCGCGCACCGAGGGAGGCGCCATGACCGGACTGCGCTACGTCTACGCCGTCTGCCGCCTCTTCGACACGCCCCTGCAGATGCAGCTCACGGGCATCGGGGGCGCTCCTCCGGCGCTGGTGCACCACCACGGTCTCGTCGCGGTCGTCAGCACCGTCCCCGAGGCCGACTTCCGCGAGGAGGCACTGAAGGCCCACCTGGAGGACCTGGACTGGCTGGCGGCGACCGCCCGCGCCCACCAGGGTGTGATCGACGCGCTCACCACCGTCACCACGCCGCTGCCGCTCCGGCTCGGGACCGTCTTCCGGGACGACAGCGGGGTGCGCGCGATGATCGAGGCCCGTGAGGCGGACTTCCGGCGCTCCCTGGACCGGCTGGCCGGCCGGGTGGAGTGGGGCGTGAAGGTCTACCTGGAGGCCGAGCCCGAGGAGCCGGCCCCCGCCGCGCCGGCGCAGCCGGTGAGCGGCCGGGACTATCTGCGCCGGCGCCGCGAGCGCACCCACGCCCACGAGGACCAGTGGCAGCGAGCCGAGGCGTTCGCGCGGTCCCTGCACGAGCGGCTGTCCCGGTACGCCGAGGACTGCCGGCTGCACGCCCCGCAGAACGCCGCCCTGTCCCACGTGCCGGGCCGCAACGTGCTCAACGCGGCCTATCTGGTGCCCCGCAGGCAGTGCGAGGAGTTCGTGGAGATGGTGGACCGCACGAAGGACGAGGCGCCCGGCATGCGGGTGGAGCTCACCGGTCCGTGGGCCGCGTACTCGTTCACCGGAGAGGACACCGCGCAGGAGCCGCAGCGCACCCAGGAGACCCGGGAGTCGCGGGGGACGAAGGAGACTCAAGCATCCGGGGAGGCGTCGTGACCGTCGTCGAACGGCGCGAGATCGCGCTCGTGGACCTGCTCGACCGGCTGCTCGCCGGCGGCGTCGTCCTCACCGGGGACATCACCCTGCGCATCGCGGACGTCGACCTGGTCCGCATCGACCTGAACGCGCTGATCAGCTCCGTCAACCAGCAGGTCCCCTCACCCTTCGAGGAGCTGCTGTGAGCCCCCGCAACCGGCTCGACCTGGAACCCGACACGGTCGAACGCGACCTGGTGAAACTCGTCCTGACCGTGGTGGAGCTGCTGCGCCAGCTGATGGAGCGGCAGGCCGTGCGCCGCTTCGACACCGGCGAGCTGACCGAGGACCAGGAGGAGCGGATCGGACTGACCCTGATGCTCCTGGAGGACCGGATGGCGGAGCTTCGGGAGCGCTACGGGCTGCGGCCCGAGGACCTGAACCTGGACCTCGGGCCGCTCGGCCCCCTGCTTCCCCGCGACTGAAACCCGGCAGCCGGGCCCAGACGTCCTTGCGGGCCTCTGGGCCTTGCGGTCCTAGCGGGCCCAGCGGTCCTGGCGGTCCTTCCGGCACAGGATCTCCCCGTGCAGGACGGCGAACCAGCCGTCGTCCTGCCGCCCCCACTCCCGCCAGGCCTTTGCCACCTCCCGCAGCTCCTCGGCGCTCGCGTGTCCGCCTCCGGTGGCCCGTCCGGCGTAGTCGGAGACGACGGTCCGGTCGGCCCACAGGCCGCTCCACCAGGCCCGTTCCTCGGCAGTGGCGAACGTCCAGGTGCTGGTGGTGGCCGTGACGTCGGTGAAGCCGGCCGCCCGCGCCCACGCGTGCAGCCGGCGTCCGGCGTCGGGTTCGCCGCCGCCCGCACGGGCCACCCGCTCGTACAGGTCCAGCCAGTCGGTGAGGCCCGGCACCGCCGGATACCAGGTCATCGCCGCGTAGTCCGCGTCGCGTACGGCGACGAAACCGCCCGGCCTCGTCACCCGCCGCATCTCACGCAGCGCCTGCACCGGGTCGCCCACGTGCTGCAGCACCTGATGGGCGTGGACCACGCAGAACGTGTCGTCCGGGAAGTCCAGGGCGTGCACGTCGGCGACCGCGAAGTCGACGTTGGTCAGGCCGCGCCCGGCGGCCGTCGCCCTGGCCTGTTCCAGGACGCCCGGCGCGTGGTCGACACCGGTGACCCGGCCGTCGGGGACCAGCTCCGCCAGGTCCGCGGTGATGGTCCCGGGGCCGCAGCCGATGTCCAGCACCCTCATGTGGGGCTTCAGCGAACCGAGCAGATAGGCCGCGGAGTTGGCGGCGGTCCGCCAGGTGTGCGAACGCAGCACCGACTCGTGGTGCCCGTGCGTGTAGACGGCGGTCTCCTGCGCTTTCGGCATGGCTGTACCCCTTCTCGTCGTACCGGACCGGTGTCCTCGGACCACCGGCGGTCGGTACGTGTCACGGTACGCGCGCATGTCGGATGATGAGACCTGCGTTTTGCATACTGGACTGACGAGCCGTCAGAAATATGTCTCCGGCGCGTCCGGCGATGTGTCAGAGTGCGGTCCGCAGCGGGCGGTACACCGTCAGGGCCTCAGGCATGTTCTCCACCGTCAGCTCGTCCGACACCACCGTCACCTCACCGTCGTACGCCAGCGGGGTGCCGGGCGCGACGCCGGTCAGCCGCAACCGGTTCACCTGCACCGCCGCATGCGCCGGCGACCGGGTCAGCGGGCCCGCGACGGCCGCGGCGAGCAGCCGCAGCGCGGGCCGCCGGCTGCCGTGCACCACCCGCACGTCCAGCAGCCCGTCCGCCAGGTCGGTACGGCGGCCCGGCGCGAGACCCATGCGGTGGTACACGCCGTTACCGACGAACAGCAGCCACAGCGGCCGCTGTTCACCGCCGACCTCCAGCCGCAGCGGATGCCGGTCCGCGCGCAGCACCCGCAGCGCGCCCAGCACCCCGGCCGGCCAGCCGCCGATCCGGTGCGACCAGCGATCCCGCTCGCGCACCAGCTCCGGATAGACGCCCAGGCTCAGCGTGTTCAGGAACAGGCCCTCCGTGTCACCGGAGACGAACCGGCCCGCGTCCACCCGCACCGCCTCACCGTGCCGGACCGCCCGGGCCAGGTCGCGTTCGTCCTCCACACCCAGGTCGTAGGCGAAGTGGTTCAGGGTGCCGCCGGGCAGCACCGCGAGCGGCAGACCGTGCCGCAGCGCGATCCCGGCCGCCGCGTTCACCGTGCCGTCGCCGCCGCACACGCCGAGCACCCGCGCCCGCGCCGCCGCCTTCGCCAGCTCGTCCGCGACATCCTCCGGATCGCACTCGACGATCTCCGCCGCCGGCAGCGCGTCGTGCAGGGCGCGCACCCGGTCGGCCGTGCCCGAGGCCCGGTTGGCGACCACCACCAGACCGTCGCCCTCGTGCAGCGCCGGCGCCTCGGCGCGCGGCCGGGCGGGCCGCCGCACCCCGGCACGCGTCGGCACCAGCCGCCGTACCAGGAAGGCGGCGCCCACACCGAACGCCGCCCCGGCCAGCACATCGCTCGGGAAGTGCACCCCCGTGTACACCCGGGAGGCCGCCACCGAGAACGCCACCGGCGCCACCGCGGCCCCCCAGGCCGGCGACTCCAGCGCCACCCCGGTCGCGAAGGCCGCCGCCGACGCGGCGTGCCCGGACGGGAACGAGGTGGTGATCGGCTGCCGCCTCAGCTGCCGCACCAGCGGCACCGGGTCCAGCACCGGGCGGGCCCGGCGCACCGACCGCTTGCCCAGAGTGTTGATCGTCAGCGACGCCAGGCCGAGAGAGGCCAGCCCCCGGACCGCCGCCCGCCGGGACCGGGGGGTACGGCTCGCGGCCATCGCGGCGGCCGTGGCGAACCACAGCACACCGTGGTTCGCGCCGCGGCTGAGGCGCGGCAGAACCCGCTCGGCACCCGGCCAGTGCCAGGCGGCGGCCGCCTCGAACAGCCGGCCGTCCAGGTCCAGCAGCTTGCACAGCGGATTGCGGGCGGTCACGGCACCGGTCAGGTCCAGATCTGGGCTCATGGGGTGCGGTTACCCTGAAGTGCCCGTTTCTTGTGTGCGTCTGCGCCGGGTGGCCCACACCGGCGCGAGAGGTGGTCCCGGATGCGTCTGCTCCTCGTCCGCCACGGCGAGACCCCGTCCAACGTGGACCACCTGCTGGACACCGCCGCCCCCGGACCCGCCCTCACCCCGCTCGGCCAGGCGCAGGCCGCCGCGCTTCCCGCGGCCCTCGCCGTCGAGGACATCGAAGGCCTCTACGCCTCCACCCTGCTCCGCGCCCGGCAGACCGCCGCCCCGCTGGCCGCGGCCCGGCACCTGCCGGTGACCGTCCGCGCCGGCATCCGCGAGCTGTCCGCCGGCGACCTGGAGATGCGGCCCGGCCGTTCACCCGAGGGCGAGCGGTACCTGCGCACCGTTTTCGCCTGGGCCGCCGGGGACACCGCCCTGCGGGTCCCCGGCGGGGAGAGCGGCGAGGAGGCCCTCGCCCGGTACGACGCGGTGGTCGCGGAGGCCGTCGCGAGCGGCGCCCGCACCGTCGCGATGGTCAGCCACGGCGCGGCGATCCGCGTGTGGACCGCCGCCCGCGCCGGCAACGTCGACGTCGCCTTCGCCGCGGCCCGCCCGCTGAGCAACACCGGAGTGGTCGTCCTGGAAGGCTCCCCGTCCGACGGCTGGAAGGCCCTGTCCTGGGAGGGCGCCACGGTCGAGCCGGCCGGGGAGAGCGGCCCGGCGGGGGAACCCCTGGACACGGAGGCGTAGCGGCCAAGCCTCGGAACACGAGGGGAGCCGCAGGATCTCGACGGGCGGCATGGGCGCGCGGAAGAGCCGTCGGGCGGGCGTGTGTGGTGGTGCGGGGGAGCCGTCGGGCGGGCGTGTGTGGTGGTGCGGGGGAGCCGTCGGGCGGGCGTGTGTGGTGGTGCGGGGGAGCCGTCGGACGGGGACCCGTGGCGGTGCGGGGGAGCCGTCGGACGAGGACCCGTGGCGGTGCGGGTGCCGGCCCGCGGCGGATATCGGTTTGCCCCTGCTCGCCGGTGCCCCGCAGAATGCCCTCCCATGGGACACCTGGAAGCCGCGCACCTCGAGTACCACCTCCCGGACGGAAGGACACTGCTGGGGGACGTGTCCTTCCGGGTCGGTGAAGGCGCCGCCGTCGCCCTGGTCGGCCCGAACGGCGCCGGCAAGACGACCCTGCTGCGGCTGATCTGCGGCGAGCTGAAACCGCACGGCGGCACGGTCACCGTCAGCGGCGGCCTCGGCGTGATGCGTCAGTTCGTCGGCTCCGTACGCGACGAGACGACCGTACGGGACCTGCTCGTCTCCGTCGCCCCGCCCCGCATACGACAGGCCGCACAGGCCGTGGACCGGGCCGAGCACGCCGTCATGACCGTAGACGACGAGGCCGCCCAGATGAACTACGCCCAGGCCCTCGCCGACTGGGCCGAGGCGCGCGGTTACGAGGCCGAGACCCTGTGGGACATGTGCACCACCGCCGCCCTCGGCATGCCCTACGAGCGCGCCCAGTGGCGGCAGGTGCGCACCCTCTCCGGCGGCGAGCAGAAACGCCTCGTGCTGGAGGCGCTGCTGCGCGGCACCGACGAGGTGCTGCTCCTCGACGAGCCGGACAACTACCTCGACGTGCCCGGCAAACGCTGGCTGGAAGAACAGCTCGCCCAGACCCGCAAGACGGTCCTGTTCGTCTCCCACGACCGCGAACTCCTCGCCCGCGCCGCCGAGAAGATCGTCTCCGTCGAACCCGGCCCGGCCGGCGCCGACGCCTGGGTGCACGGCGGCGGCTTCGCCACCTACCACGAGGCCCGCCGCGAACGCTTCGCCCGCTTCGAGGAACTGCGCCGCCGCTGGGACGAGAAGCACGCCCAACTGAAGAAACTCGTCCTGAACCTCCGTCAGGCCGCCGCCTCCAGCCACGAGTTGGCGTCCCGGTACGCCGCCGCGCAGACCCGCCTGCGCAAGTTCGAGGAGGCCGGCCCGCCCCCGGAGCCGCCCCGCGAGCAGGACATCACCATGCGCCTGAAGGGCGGCCGCACCGGCGTACGGGCCGTCACCTGCACCGGGCTCGAACTGACCGGTCTGATGCGGCCGTTCGACCTGGAGGTCTTCTACGGCGAACGGGTCGCCGTCCTCGGCTCCAACGGCTCCGGCAAGTCCCACTTCCTGCGCCTGCTGGCCGGCGAGGACGTCGCGCACACCGGCGAGTTCAAGCTCGGCGCCCGGGTCGTGCCCGGCCACTTCGCGCAGACCCACGCCCACCCCGAACTGTACGGCCGTACCCTGCTCGACATCCTGTGGAAGGAGCACGCCCAGGACCGGGGGGCGGCGATGGCGCGGCTGCGCCGCTACGAACTGTCCCAGCAGGCCGAGCAGCCCTTCGAACGGCTCTCCGGCGGCCAGCAGGCCCGCTTCCAGATCCTCCTGCTCGAACTGCGCGGCGTCACGGCACTGCTGCTGGACGAGCCCACCGACAACCTCGACCTGGAGTCCGCCGAGGCCCTCCAGGAGGGCCTGGAGGCCTTCGACGGCACCGTCCTCGCGGTCACCCACGACCGCTGGTTCGCCCGCTCCTTCGACCGCTACCTGGTCTTCGGCAGCGACGGCCGCGTCCGCGAGACCGCCGAACCGGTGTGGGACGAACGGCGGGTGGAGCGGGCCCGCTGAGACCCGTGCGGCGAGTCCGCCGGGACCGTGCGGCGAGTCCGCCGGGCCGCACGCGGGCGGGGCCGCACATCGGTGCGGACCCGCGCCCCGTCGAGCCGTACCCGGTACCCGAAGCGGACGCCGTCACGCCCAGCGCAGCAGCGCCCCCAGGCCGCCCACCGCGACCTCGTCCCCCGTCTCCTCCAGGACGGGGCTCAGCGACAGCACCGGCGCGTCCGTCACCACGGCCGCCCGGACCAGCGCGTCATCGGCGCGGGCCGGCCAGGACAGCTGCTCGCCGAGGGTTTTCAGCTCCGTCCGCCGGGCCGCCAGCTGGGCCGGGTCCTCGCCGATCCACACCTGACGGTGCGTGTCCGGCGCGTCCGGACGGATCAGCAGCTCGGCCAGCCGGTGCTCACGCGCCGCCTCGATCAACTGCGGCACGCCCTCCACGGCCCCCGTCCGCCGCTCCTCGTCCGGCGCCCGGGCCGCCCGGAACCGGTCCACCTCGGCGAGGATCCGCTGCCGCACGCACCGGGCCCGGATCTCCTCCACCTCCTGCGGCAGCAGCCGGCTGCCGATGCCGTGCCCGGTCTCCACCGCCCGGTCCCGCAGCCGCTTCGGCAACTGCTCGTGCACCGACCGGCACTCCCGCTCCTCCCCGCACAGGATCAGCAGATCGGCACCGGTCTCGGCCTGGCACGCCGCGAGCGCCTCGGCGACCTCGCGCGCGTTGTGCTCCCACGTGTTCTCGACCTTCAGCCGGAAGTGCCGCTCGGACCAGCCGGAGGCCTTCGCCCGGTGCACCGGCCACTGCCGGCCCGTCACCCCACCGGCCGCCTCGTGCAGCAGCGCGCCGCGCACCTCGAAATCGGCACCCCTGCGGTCGATGTACGCCACCAGCGACACCGGATCCTCGCCGGCCAGATCCAGCAACGGTGTCACATGCGGCAGCGCTCCCCAGTGCACCAGGCCGTCCGGCGGCCGACGCGTCAGCGGCACCTGCAGCGCCACCTCGCCGCCCCGGGCGAACAGCGCCACCCCGTACGGCTCCGCCGAACGCCGCAACCCCTCCACGGCCTCGTACACCGCCCGGCACGTGACCTCGTCGGCGCCCTGCTCCCGCAGGCTCCCGGACACCGCCTGCGCCGTCAGATGCCGTCGGTGCTGCATGTCCTCGTCGCGTCCGGACAGGTCGACGTACGCGGAGGCCCAGGACCCCGGATGTTCGTACAGTGGATTCAGGAACGCGAGCTCCATGGATTCCTCCCGGAAATCGCTCGAGGGCAGTGCATCCCGGGCGGGTACCCGGACCCCATGAACGAACACGACGAGCGGGGCACCACCATGACCGGAGTCGACCCCAGCCGACTGGACGACCAGCAGCTCATGAAAGAGCTGGAGACCATCCACCGCACACGCCACGACACCCTCCTGTACGCCTCCAACGACGCGCTGCGGGCCCACAACGAGCGCATGGCGCAGCTGGAGGGCGAGTACCTGCGCCGCAACCCGCGCCGTCTGGTCAGCGCGGCCCGCACCCGCGAGGGCGCCCGCGAGCGCGGCTGCGGCGAAGCGGCGACCCCGGACACCGCCGGCACCTGACCGGCGCCCCCCGCACGCCAAGCCCCCACCCGGACGCGAAAGGGCCGGCCCGCACGGGCCGGCCCTTCACGCCCCGGATCACGCCCGATCACCCGATCACCGGATCACGCCGTATCCACGCCTCGGACGTATCCCGGACGTGTCTCGCGTGCCGCTCAGCCGGGATCCCCGGCGAACACGTGCAGGAACGCGTCGCAGAACGCCTTCAGATCATCCGGCTTACGGCTGGTCACCAGCTGGTTGGAACCGTGGTCGCAGATCTTCACCTGCTCGTCCACCCAGGTGCCGCCCGCATTGCGGATGTCCGTCCGCAGACTCGGCCACGAGGTCAGCACCCGGCCCCGCACCACATCGGCCTCCACCAGCGTCCACGGCGCATGACAGATCGCCGCCACCGGACGGCCCCCGTCGAAGAACGCCTTCACGAACGCGACGGCCTTCTCGTCCATCCGCAGGAAGTCCGGGTTCGCCACCCCGCCCGGCAGCACCAGACCACCGAACGAACCCGCCGACGCCTCACCCACCACCTCGTCCACGGGAAACGTGTCCGCCTTGTCGAGATGGTTGAACGCCTGGATCTTCCCCGGCTCGGTCGACACCAGCACCGGCTGGTGCCCGGCGTCCGAGGCCGCCTTCCACGGCTCGGTCAGCTCCACCTGCTCGACACCCTCCGGTGCCACCAAAAACGCGATACGCATGGTCCTCAGCTTCCTTTCCTGTCCCGCAGCACACGCCCGCGGGCCCGGCCGCGCCGCTTGCGCGCCCCGGCCGCCCGCAGGCAGCGCAGCAGCTCCTCGCCGTACGGCAACAGCACACACGCGCCGATCCCGACACCGATGCCCGCCAGATAGCCCGGCGACAGCGGGCGCCGGCGCGGCACCAGACGCCACGCGTCCGGATCCCCGTGCCCGCCCCGCATCAGCGACCGCACCTGATCGGCGTGCAGGCACATCAGCGACGCCAGCCCGCCGAACGGCAGCGACTCCAGAAAGCTGTGCACATGCTGCTCGACCGGCTTGACCTCACGGTCGCTGTCCACGGCCGTCCGCACGTCCCACAGCGCCGTCGCCTCGTGCACCGCCGCCGCGCCCAGCTGCACGGCCAGCAGCAGCGGATTGACCTCGTAGCGCAGGGTGAGCGCGATCGGCACGCCCACCTCCGCCATCATCAGCGCGTGGATCAGGGACTCCTTCGTCCCCGCCGTGTCCTCGATCCGGGTCCGCCGGTGCAGCGCCCAGTCCACCAGCCCCGGCACGAACCAGCCGGGCAACAGCCCGTACAGCAGGAAACGTGTCGTGGCCTCACCGACGTCGACAGTGGCGCCGGCCGCGTTGGTCCGGGCGGCCAGATCCCGGCTCATGCGCCTCCCGCCAGTGCCTCCGCCAACTGCTGCACGTTCTCGTAGCGCGCCGAGTGCGGCAGCTCGCCCACCGCGTCCACCAGCCCGCCCGGCGCGTTCTTCCGGCGCAACGTCCGGGCCAGGTCACGGGCGGTCGCCGGGAACGAGGCCCGGCTCAGGGCGCGCGCCAGCTCCGTCCGTACCCGCTCCAGCGACGCCGGCGCCCCCAGGCCGCCCACAGGGCCGCTCCACACCTCCGGGTCGTCGTCGGCGGCGGGTTCCGGGTCGTGCCACTCCTCCACGCGTGTCGGATGCCCGGACCGCAGGAGCCCCTTCAGCTCGTGCTTCATCTCGTCGTCCCGGTGTGCGCTCAGCCGGTCACTGCCTCGCTGCATGTCTCCCTCCAGAGGGTCGAAGGTCCGCACCGCGTACCCGGTCGCCCCACGGCCGACACCGGGGCCGACCGCCGGAAACCGGCCGTTCGAACACGGCTTCCGGCCCGTACGGCCACGGCTCCCGGCCGCTTCCGGCCACGGCCCGGCCGCTTCCGGCCACGGCTTACCCCGTCGGCCGCTGCTGCTCCCGTCGGTCACGGCTTCTCTCGTCCGTTCACGGCTTCTTCCGTCGGCTACTGCTTGGCCCGCCCCGGCAGGAACTCCTGCACCTTCGCCTTGAGCCCCTGCTTGATCATCGAACGCCGGTCCGCGTCGCCCTTGAGGATCGCGGACGCCGTGGCCTCCATCTGCTCCCACGTCGCGTGCGGCGGAATCGGCGGCACGGCCGGGTCCGTGAGGAACTCGATCACGCACGGCCCGTCCGCCTCCAGCGCCTGCCGCCAGCCCGCCTCCACGTCCTCCGGCTTCTCCACCCGGATCCCGGTCAGACCGAGCGACCGGGCGAATGCCGCGTACTGCACGTCCGGGATCGACTGCGACGGCAGGAACGACGGCGAGCCCTCCATGGCCCGCATCTCCCAGGTCACCTGGTTCAGGTCCTGGTTGTTCCACACCGCCACCACCAGCCGCGGATCCGACCAGCGGTCCTTGTACTTCGCCGCCGTGATCATCTCCGCGAGCCCGTTCATCTGCATCGCCCCGTCCCCCACCAGCGCGAACACCGGCCGGTCCGGATGCGCGAACTTCGCCCCGATCGCGTACGGCACGCCCGGGCCCATCGTCGCCAGCGTCCCGGACAGCGAACCCCGCATCCCCGGCCGCATGGTGATGTGCCGCGCGTACCAGTTCGCGACCGAACCGGAGTCCGACGTCAGGATCGCGTCGTCCGGCAGCAGCGGATCCAGGGCGCGGGCCACGTACTCGGGGTTGATCGGATCGGCCGACTGGGCCGCCCGCCGGTCCATCGTCTCGTGCCAGCGCTTCACGTTCGCGCACACCGTGTCGTACCACTCGCGCCCGCCCCGGTCGCTGTTCAGCAACGGGATCAGCCGCCGCAGCGTCGCCCTCGCGTCCCCGACGAGATTCACCTCGTACGGGAAACGCATACCGATCATGTGCGGATCGATGTCGATCTGCACCCCCCGCGCCTTGCCGAAGTCCGGCATGAACTGCGTGTACGGGAACGACGAACCGATCGTCAGCAGGGTGTCGCAGTCCCGCATCATCTCGTACGACGGCCGGCTGCCCAGCAGACCGATCGGCCCGGTGACATACGGCAGTTCGTCACTCAGCACGTCCTTGCCGAGCAGCGCCTTCGCCACCCCCGCACCGAGCAGCTCGGCGATCTCCTGCACCTCCGCGACCGCACCGGCGGCACCCTGGCCCACCAGCACGGCCACCTTGTCACCCGCGTTCAGCACATCCGCCGCCCGGCGCAGCGCCTCGTCCGTCGGGGTCGCCGTGTAGTCGCTCATGCCCAGACTGGACGGCACCATCTTGAACTCGTGCGTCGGCGCCGAGTAGTCCAGCTCCTGCACATCGGCCGGGATGATCAGCGCCGTCGGGCAACGCCGCGCGTACGCCGTGCGGATCGCCCGGTCCAGCACGTTCGGCAGCTGCTCGGGCACCGTCACCGTCTCCACGAACTCCGAGGCGACGTCCTTGTACAGCGTGTGCAGGTCGACCTCCTGCTGGTACGAGCCGCCCATCGCAGTCCGGTTCGTCTGGCCGACGATCGCCAGCACCGGCACATGGTCGAGCTTGGCGTCGTACAGGCCGTTGAGCAGATGGATGGCGCCGGGCCCCGAGGTGGCCGCGCACACACCGAGCTTCCCGCTGAACTTGGCGTACCCCACCGCCTCGAACGCGGACATCTCCTCGTGCCGGGACTGGATGAACCTCGGCCGGTCCTCGGCGCGGCCCCAGGCGGCGAGCAGTCCGTTGATGCCGTCGCCCGGATAGCCGAAGACCTGATCCACCCCCCAAGCGCGCAGGCGCTCGAGAATGTGGTCGGAGACCTTGGTGCTCATGGAGAGACCTCCCCGGTGCAGTGCGAAGCGGACGGTCCGGTCAGCACGTTCCGAGTGACCTGCGAGGGAGACGGAAAACCTCTCGGCGGGGGAGCGGGTGGGAGTGTTGCGGGGTCCGCGGGGTTGTGGGCAGGGGTCGGCGGTGTCGGTGGCGGTGGGTGCGGGGTGCGGGGTGCGGGGTGTGGGGTGCGGCTGAGCGGCGGTGAGGCGGCGGGGCCCGTGGGGTGTGGTGCGCGGCGGGGGCGGGTGGGGTGTGGTGCGCGCGGAGTAACGCGAGGCGCGTGGCCGGGGCGTGTGGTGGGTTGCCCGGGCGTGGCGCGTGGGGAATGGTGCGGCGCCAGGGCGCGTGGTGCGTGGCCGAGGAGCGCGGCCGCGGTGCGTGGGCGTGGGCGTGGTGTGCGGCCGCGGTGCGTGGGCGTGGGCGTGGGCATGGGCGTGGTGCGCGGCCGTGGTGCGTGGGCGTGGGCGTGGTGCGCGGCCGTGGTGCGTGGGCGTGGGCGTGGTGCGCGGCCGTGGTGCGTGGGCGTGGTGCGTGGGCGTGGGCGTGGTGCGCGGCCGTGGTGCGTGGTGCGCGGCCGCGGTGCGTGGTGCGGGGGCGTTGTCCGCCGTCGGGGGAGCGGCGGGTCGTCCGGCTGCGCGGGGCGTCGGGGCGTACGACTGCGGGAGCCGTCGTGATTCACCCGGCCGGCCGTGCGCGTCCCGCGAATGGGGTCCGGCCGCGCGCGGTACGGCCCCGCGCGGGCTGTCATGGCAGCGAGGGCACCCCCCGTGCCCCGCACCCATGACGCCGTACGGCAGCACCGCCCGCCGTACCCCGTGCCGGTGACCGCCGTACCGCCCCACCGGTGCGCCGGCGCTCCGCCGTCCGGCCGCACCGCCGACGCCCTTCGAGGAGCCCCTCCCATGCGCCGCACCGCCCGTGCCCTTTCCGTCGCCCTCGTCGCCGGTGCCGCGCTCGCCCTGACCGGCACCGGCGCGGTCGCGGCCCCCGCCGCCGATACCCCTCCCGTGGCCTGCGACACCGTCCCCGGCCCGGCCCTGGCCCCGCTCGACGACGAATCCGCAGCTCTCGAGGACGGCACCGTGCAGCCGTCCCCGGCCGCGGGCACCGCCGGCAGGGCCGCCGGTCCCCCCTACCGCGGCACCGTCCGCACAGCCGCCGGCCGGCCCGCGACCGGCCCTTCGGACACCGGCCCCTCGGACACCGGCCCGGACTCGGTCCCGACCGCCGACGGCACCTGCCCGCCCGCACCCGGCGCGGCCCGCGAGCAGACGGGCGCCCCCTACACCCCCACCCACGGTGACGACGACGCCGACGGCGCCTGCACGGCCGGCAAGCAGTGCGACGACGACACCCATCAGGGCGGCGATACGGGCGCGGCCTGCGGGGAGGGCCGGCAGCCCTGCCAGGACGGCGGTGCCCAGTGCAGGGACGGGCAGGCCTGCCCGGAGCGGTCCCCGTGCAAGGCCGGGGCGCAATGCTCCGGCGACGACGGGCACCAGGGCTGCACCAAGCCGGAATCCTGCACCGACGACGACCACGGGTGCGCCGCGTCCGACGCCGCCCCCTGCCCCGACGAGCACACCTGCGGCGCACCCCACGACACCGACGGCTGCGCCCCGGCCGGCGTCGAGCACGGAGTGCAGGCCGGACAGGGCGGCAGCTACGACCCCTCAATCCCGGCCCTCGTCGCCGGCGGTGTGCTGATCACCATCGCCTGCGCCGCAGCCGGCTACCGCCTCTACGGCCGCAGACGATCCTCGGACCGCCGCACCACGGACCTGTGACCGGCACGACGCCCGGAACCGCCCATGGACCGCCGCCCGGCGGGTACACACCCTCCCGAGGACCCCGGCACCGGACACCCGCCCCGCCCGCACCGACGGCACCACCCGCCCGACCCCGACCAGCAGCACCCCAGACGACACGGCACCCGGTCCCGGAACCCGGGACGACAGCGCGCGAGAAGACCGCACACGGCAAGAACACCGCACACGGCGAAAACACCACACACGGCGAAAACACCACACACGGCGAGGACGGAACGGCCCCGGCGGGCCGGCACACGGCACCACGGACTGCGCGGAGGCGGACATGCGGCGGACGGACCCCGAGGGCCACGGCCCCGTCCGCTACGGCCCGCCCCTGCCCGGCGACGGCCTGCCCGTCCTCCCCGAACTCTCCGCCGTGCTCGCCGCCGCCGCGAGCCGCACCGACGCCCAGCCCGTCGGCGGTGCCCCCGCCCTGCTGGAGGCGGCCTGCGGCTACTGGACCCGGCGCGGACTGCCCACCGTCCCCGACCAGGTGGCCGCGGGTCCCGGCGCCCCCGCGCTGCTGCTGGCGCTGACCGCCGCACTCGCCGGCGACGGCGCCGACGTACTCGCCCCACGCCCCTGCGCCGCCTGGTGGGCGCCGTACGCCCGGCTCCTCGGCCGTCCGGTCTTCCATGTGCCGACCCCCGCCGAAAGCGGCGGCGTCCCTGACCCCTACGCCCTCCTGGAGACCGTCCGCCGCGTCCGCGACGAGGGCGGCGACCCACGGCTGCTGGTGCTGTCCGTCGCCGACGACCCGACCGCCACCGTCGCCCCGCCCGAACTGCTGCACGAAACCGTCGAGGCCGCCACCGGCGAGGGCCTGCACCTGGTCAGCGACGAGACCTGGCGCGACACCCTCCACCACCCGCACGACACCGTCCTGCTCAGCCCCGCCGAGATGCGGCCCGACCGGGTCACCGTCGTCACCGACCTCGCCGGAGCCCTGCTCCCGCCCGGCTGGCCCGCCGCCGTCGCCCGCTTCCCGGCGACCGAGGACGGAACACGGCTCCACGCGCGCGTACTCGACATCCTCACCGCGCTCGGCGCCCGCATCGCCGGCCCGGTCGCCGCAGCCGCCGGATACGCCCTCGACGAACCCCCGCCCGTCACCGACCGCCGCGACGCCACCGTACGGCTCCACGCGCGCGTCGCCGCCACCGCGCACGCCACGCTCGTCACCGCCGGCGCGCTCGCCCGCCCGCCCCAGGCCGGCCGTCACCTGTACGCCGACCTCGCCCCGCTGCGCGAACCCCTCGCCGCCCGAGGCGTCGGCGACGCACAGGAACTGGAGGACTTCCTCACCGCCCGGCTCGGCATGCCCGCACCCGGCGGCCACCGCTTCGGCGACGACCTCGGCGCACTGCGCGTACGGCTCTCCACAGGACCCCTGCTGGGCGGCACGGACGAGGAGCGCATGGAATGCCTCACCTCGCCCGAACCGCAGGAACTGCCGTACGTGCACCGCGCGTTGACCTCCTTGACGTCGGTCCTCGACGACCTCCGCGACGACGCTCAGCGATGGGAGCCTCCTCGATGACGCAGCAGACGCATGAGCCCGGATCGGCCACGACGACCACGACGGCCCCGACGGCCCCGACGAAGACCACGCCGACCATGCCCACCACCGCGTCCACGACACAGGCCACCCCGACGAACACGAGAGAGACCACTGCGACGCCCGCGGGGACAACCACGCCGGCAGGGCCGACAGGCACCCCGAGGCCCACTCCGGCACCCCCTTTCCCCCCGCTGGCCGAGCCCCGCCCCCTCGGCGAACACCGCGTCTGGCCTCGCACGTTCCACGACCGGCTCACCGCGCCCCTGCCCGGCCTGAAGGCCCTCGCCCGCTTCGCCCGCGAAGGCGCCGTACGCCCCGGCACCGACGGTCTCGCCGACATCTCCCGGCTCCCCTGCGCACCCGCCCCGCTGCCCCGTGTCGACACCCGCACCATCGCCGTCACCTGGGCGGGACACGCCAGTTGGATCGTCCGCCTCGGTGGCCTCACCGTCCTCACCGACCCCGTCTGGTCCCGCCGCATCCTCGGCACCCCCGCCCGCATCACCCCCGTCGGCGTCCCCTGGGAGGCCCTGCCGCCCGTCGACGCGGTCGTCATCAGCCACAACCACTACGACCACCTGGACGCCCCGACCCTGCGCCGACTCCCGCGCGACACCCCCGTGTTCGCCCCGGCCGGCCTCGGCCGCTGGTTCCGCCGACGCCGGTTCACCTGCGTCACCGAGCTGGACTGGTGGGAGGGCGCCGAACTCTCCGGCGTCCGCTTCGACTTCGTGCCCGCCCACCACTGGTCCAAGCGCACCCTGACCGACACCTGCCACAGCCTCTGGGGCGGCTGGGTCCTCACCGACCCCCACGGACAGCGCCTCTACTTCGCCGGCGACACCGGCTACGGCCACTGGTTCACCCGCATCGGCCGCCGCTACCCCGGCATCGACCTCGCCCTGATGCCCATCGGCGCCTACGACCCCCGCTGGTGGCTCAGCGACGTCCACTGCGACCCCGAGGAGGCCGTCCAGGCCACCCTGGACCTCGGCGCCCGCCGCATGGCCCCCATGCACTGGGGCACCTTCATCCTCTCGGCCGAGCCGGTCCTCGAACCCCTCACCCGAGTCCGGACGGCCTGGGAGAAGGCCGGACAGGAACGCACCGACCTGTGGGACCTGCCGGTGGGCGGCTCGAGAGTGCTGGACCATGCGGCCGGGGCCAGGGCGAAGGCGTCCTGACGGAGCGGCAGCGGTCGTATTCCGACGACCGCATACCGACGACCGTATCCCGCCCACCGGGCCTCGAAGGCCGCATCCAGGCCACCGCATTCGGACGACCGTATCCCGGAGATCGCATGGCGCCGACGAGATCCAGGCGACTGTATTCAGGCGACCGCATTCGGTCGACCGCACCCTGACGATCACGTACCGCCGACTGTATTCGGGCGACCGCATCCCGCCGACCGCGTTCCGGCAGCCGCATTCCAACGACCGCATTCCCACGCCCGTATTCCGATGACCGCGTTCAATCGACCGCACCCCCGCCCCCACCGCTACAGCGCTACCGCACCCGCCGTATCAGCCCCGGCACCGCGCTGACGGCCAGCGTCAACGCGACCGCCGCGGCAACCCCCTCCCACGGCTCCCTGAACAACGACCCGCCCAGTATCCCGATCACCTGATACGTGACCGCCCACGCAAGGCACGCCGCCACATTCCCCCGGCCGAACCGCCGCAACGGCCAGTCCGCCATCAGACAAGCCAGCATCACCGGTATGCGCCCCGCCGGCACCAGCCGCGACAGCACCAGCACGGCCACCCCGTGGTCGGCCAGCTTCCCCCGCGCCTGCGCAAGCCGCTCCTCCGGTGCCCGGGACCGTATCGCCTCCAGCCACCGCGACCCGCTCTTCGACCGCATCCCGCGCCGCCCCAGCCAGTACAGCGCCGCATCCCCCAGGAACGCGGCCAGCGACGCCGTGACGAACACCAGAGCCAGCGAGAACGGCGCCGTCTGATGGAACGCCACCACCGCCGCCGAACTCACCAGCGCCCCCGTCGGCACCACCGGCACCAGCGCACCGATCAACACCAGCAGAAACAGGGAGGGATAACCGAGCGCCCGCTGCGTCGCTTCCGGCGGCACGGCCGACGTCGCGGCGGCGAGCGTCACGGCACAGGCCGACCGGCTCACCGCGCGACCTCCAGCCGCACGCTCTCCCCGTGCCCCAGCTTGTGCACCGCCACCCGCGGCGCGGCCACCGCCGCCAGCCGCACGAACTCGTCACCCGGCGCATGGAACTCGTGCGGGCGCACCGCGTCCATACCGATCGGCCAGTACGTCCCGTAATGCACCGGCACCGCCACCCGCGGCGCCAACCGGGCCACCGCCCGCGCCGCCCGCCCCGCGTCCAGATGCCCCTCGCCGAGAAACGGTCCCCAGCCGCCCACCGGCAACAGCGCCACATCCACCGGCCCCACCCGCTCGGCCATGGCGTCGAACAACCCCGTGTCCCCCGCGAAGTACGTCCGCGCCTCACCCTCCACCACGTAACCCAACGCGGGGGAGCGGTGCGGCCCCACCGGCAGCCGCCGCCCGTCGTGCAGCGCGGGCACCACCCGGACCAGCACCTCACCTGTGCGCACCTCGTCCCCCGGGACCACCTCGACGACCCGCAGGTGCCGCAGCCGGCGCACACCCGGCACCGCCCGTGGTGCGCCCCGGGGTACGAGCAGGCGCGTGCCCGGGGCCAGACCGGCCAGCGAAGGCAGATGCAGATGGTCGGCATGCAGATGGGAGACGAGCACCACGTCCGCGCGGCGGGCCTCCGCGGGCGGCACGGCACCCTGGCGGCGCCGCAGATGCGCCAGCCGGCGAGCGAACAGAGGATCGGTGAGCACCCGAGTGTGCGCATCCTCGATCGTGCAGGTTGCGTGACCCCACCAGGTGATCTCCACCGGCACCTCTTCGCCTCCTTCACGCGACTCCCCGAAGCCTACGGGCAGGAGTAGGGTCTGCGGCGAAACCCGGAGGTGAGGGGGACGCCATGGGAGAGCTGCGCGGTGTCGTCGGCGCGCTCACGATGGTGCGGGTCACCGCCATCGCCAGCCTGACTCCCCTGGAGGAACTGGAGGCCGACCCCTTCCTGGTGGACTCCCGCAGCCAGCACGCGATGTGCGCCCGCTGGGCGGCCGAGCGCGGATACGTGCTGGCCCGGGAACTCCTCGTCGGCGGACTTCGTTTCGACCACTGCGCCCTGTGGGACGGGATCCGCCCGGGCGTCGACGTGTTCGTCGCGCCCAGCCTGCGCGTGCTCCAGCGGGCCCTGTCCTCGGTGGAGGAGTTCACCGCCGAATGCGCGCGGCGGGGGGTGCGCGTGGAGACCGTGGGGCGGGCCGAACCGTCCTACGACGCGCAGATGAAGGCACGGGTCCACCGCCGGCTGTCGATGCCGACGGCCGGCTACGACGGCCGGTGACGCCCCGCGCCCTGCCGACCCGCCCGAAGGGCCGTCGTGCCATATGACAAGGTGGATTGCGGCCCGGCTGTCGAACGGGCCGGGACGTGAGGTGTGCTGGGCGTGCGAGGCGTGAGATGGCGGCGGATCGCCAGTCAGATCGGGCGGAGCATCGTCGTATGGGCGGTCTCCACCCTCACCATGCTGCTCCTCGCCGGACTCCTTCCCGACTTCCGACTCCAGTCCGCCGACGGTGACAGCAGCACCCGCATCGCCGTCACCGCCGCATGCGGCGCCGGCGCCTTCGGTGTGCTCTCGGCCGTGGTCTGGCCCCTCCTCGTCCGGCTGCTGCTGCTCATCCCGGCACTGGTGCTGGGCCTGCTCGTCTTCTTCCTCAACGGCTCCCTGCTGCTGCTCGCCCTGCGCCTCAACCCCTCCGGCCGCGGCGCGGTCGCCCCGGAGACCGCCGTCATCGTGGCCGCCGCGATGTCCGCAGTCGCCTCGGCCACCGGCGCCGCCCTCGCCGTACGCGACGACGAGGCCTACCGACGCCGGCTGCACCGCCTCGCCACCCGTCGCAGCAGAACGGGCGCGCCCTGCCCGTCCGCACCCGGCCTCGTCTTCATCCAACTCGACGGCGTCGGCCACGACGTCCTCACGGAAGCGATCCGCAAGGGACAGATGCCGACGGTCGCCCGCTGGCTGGGCGCCGTCGACGGCATACATCCGACAGCCGAAGCCAGGCAGTCGACCGGCGAAGGAATACGGTCGACAGCCGAAGCCGGACAGTCGACCGGCGAAGGAATACGGTCGACGGGCGAAGATCTCCAGTGGACAGCCGACGGCATGCCGCCGGCTGTCGACGGTATACGGCTGTCAGGCGACGGCAGCCGGCCGACCGGTGACGAACTGTCGCCGACGGTCGACTGCATACAACCCACCCACCGTCTCACCCCCTGGCGCACCGACTGGTCCAGCCAGACCGGCGCCAGCCAGCTCGGCATCCTGCACGGCAGCACCTTCGACGTGCCCGCCTTCCGCTGGTACGAGAAAGACCGGGGCGAGGTGATGGTGTGCAATCGACCGACCAGCGCCGCCGAACTGCAACGCCGCGCCCTGTCGCATACAGGCGACGGCGGACTGCTCACCGTCGACGGCGCGAGCCGGGGCAACCTGTTCAGCGGCGGCGCCGGTGAACAGGCCCTCGTCCTCTCCATCGCGACCCGCCGCCGAGGCCGCGAGAACCGTTCCCGCGCCGGTTACTTCGCCTACTTCTCCGACCCGGCCAATGCCGTCCGCACCGCCCTCTCCTTCGTCGCCGAGGTCGTGCGTGAGATCGGCCAGTCCACCCGCGCCCGGTTCCGGAGGCAGCGCCCCCGGGTGTCCCGCGGCGGCCTCTACCCCTTCGTCCGCGCCTTCGCGACCGTCGTCGAACGGGACGTCGTCGTCGCCGCGGTGATGGGCGACATGCTCGCCGGCCGCACCGCCGTCTACGCCGACCTCGTCGCCTACGACGAGGTCGCCCACCACTCGGGCCCGTGCAGCCGGGACGCCGAGAAGGTGCTGCAGCGCCTCGACCGGTCCCTCGCGCTGATCGGACGGGTCGCCGAACACGCCCCGCGCCCCTACCGGATCGTCGTCCTCTCCGACCACGGCCAGAGCCCCGGCGAGACCTTCCGCTCCCGCTACGGTCTCACCCTCGCCGACCTCGTCCGGGCCGGCTGCGGACTGCACGTCCCCCGCCGCGCCGAACGCACCCGCAGCGGCGCCGAGGCCCGCGCCGCCGTCCGCGCCGCGCTGCGCCGTCCCGTGGAGGACCGCCCCGCCCGCGCCTCGGAACCGATCGTCCTGGCCTCCGGCAACCTCGGCCTGGTCTCCTTCCCCGACGTGCCCCACCGCATGACCAAGCAGGAGATCGACGCCCGCCACCCCGCCCTGCTCACCACCCTCGCCAACCACCCCGGCATCGGCTTCCTGCTGGTGGCCGACGACGAGCACGACGGCGTGGTGCTGGGCCCCTACGGCACCGAGATCCCGCTGGCCGAACTGGACGACGCATCCGGCCCGCTGGCCTGCTTCGGCCCGGGTGCCGCCGACGCCGTGCGCCGGACCCACTCCTTCCCGCACACCGCGGACGTCATGGTCAACTCCGCCCACGACCCCGCCGACGGCGAAGTCCTCGCCTTCGAGGAGCAGATCGGCTCCCACGGCGGGCTCGGCGGCGCCCAGTCCCGCCCGTTCCTGCTCTCCCCGCTGGAGCTGTCCGCGCCGGTCGGGGAAGGCGGGGAACTGGCCGGTGCCGAGCAGGTGCACCGCGTACTGCGGCGCTGGCTGCGCGAGCTGAACGGACCGCAGGTACCCGTCGGCGACGACGTCGAGGAGACCGAGGAGCAGGCCGCCTGAAAATCGGCTGCGCCCGCCCCGCCGGACACCCACACTGTTCGAGTCGTACACCACTCGAACACCCCGAGGATGTCCCCGCCTTGCAGGCTGCCGTCACCGTCACTCCCGCCCGCGTCCCCGACCTCCTCCTCGGCCTCGCCGTCGTCCGGCCCGTCTTCCTCTGGGGCGCCCCCGGCATCGGGAAGTCGTCCCTGGTCAGGGAGTTCGCCACCTCGCTCGGTCTGGAGTGCGTGAGTCTGCTCGGTACCCAGCTCGCGCCCGAGGACCTGATCGGGGTGCCGCAGATCCGCGACGGACGCTCGGTGTTCTGCCCGCCGGAGACCATCGCCCGCGACGAGCCCTACTGCCTGTTCCTGGACGAGCTCAACGCCGCCACCCCGGACGTGCAGAAGGCGTTCTACTCGCTGATCCTGGACCGCCGTATCGGGAACTACGAGCTGCCCGAGGGGTCCATCGTGATCGGCGCCGGGAACCGGGCGACCGACAACGCCCTCGCCCGGCCCCTCGCCTCCGCCCTGGTCAACCGGCTCGCCCATGTCCACCTGGAGGTCTCCGCCACGGACTGGCTGGCCTGGGCGGCCGGCAACGGCATCCACCCGTGGATCCTGGACCACCTCACCGACCGGCCCGACCACCTGTGGTCCAAGCCGCCGAAGACCGAGGAACCGTTCTCCACCCCCCGTTCCTGGCACATGCTGTCCGACGCCCTGCACTCCTTCGGCCCCGACCTCGACGAGCCCACCCTGACCGTCCTCGCGCACGGCACGCTCACCCCCGCGCACGCCGCCGCGTTCTGCGGCTACGTCAAGGTCGTCCGCAGCCGGTTCGGGATCGAGGCGATCCTGAAGGGCGACGCGCGCTGGCCGCACCGGCTGCAGGACCGGGACCTGCTGTACTACCTCGCGGAGTCGTTCCGCGGCCGGCTGGTCAAGGAGCTGCCCGCCGGCAAGGAGCACATGTCGGCGAACGGCCGGCAGGTCGCCTACCGCGCCAAGGCGCTGCTGGTGCAGCTCGCCGAGATCTCCGTCGAGGTCGCCCAGACCGTCATCGCCGCGGGCGACGACGGCAACCCCGTACTGCCCTCCTGGTTCCTGGTCGAGGCCGCCCGCGACATGCCCCGCCTGGTGGAGGCCCGGCGGTGAGCCGCACCCCGCCGCAGAAGAAACGCGACCTCGCCGGCGAGGCGTTCGCCGAAGGCATGCGGCTGCTGCGCGCCAACCCCGCCCTCGCCGCCGTCGACTTCAGCACCTGTCGCAGCGAGACCTGCACCCTCGCCCCGCGCGACGGGCTGCTCGTCGTCGACTCCGACGCCACCGTGCACGCCCACCCCGACCGGCTCGCCGACCCCGGCGCCTGGGCCTGGGCCCTCGCCCATGCCGCGCTCCACCTCGGCTTCGGACACGTTCCCGCCGCCCGGGGCCGCCGCGAGCAGCCCGACCGGTACGACCTCGCCGCCCGCTGCGTCGTCGTGAACCGTTTCCTCCTCGGCTTCCCCGTCGGCACCACCCCCGAGAACCTGCCCGCCGGCTACCCCGACGGGGACGAGGAACGGCTCGCCGCGCGCTGGCGCGCCCACGGCCTGCCGCCCGCCTACGAGCGCTGCGGCACCGCCGGCGGCGCACCCGACCAGAGGCTCACCGAATGGCAGGCATGGCAGGGCCCGGTCCCCGACCGGCAACTGGCCTTCGCCACCGCGCTGACCCGCACCGTGTCCGCCGCGATGGACATGGCAGCCGGCCGCCGCGACTCCCTCACCGGCGAACGGACCGCGCAGCGCCCGTGGGAGAAGGCCCTGGGCTGGTTCGTCTCCTCCTACCCGCTGCTCGGCGGCATCGCCGCCGGGATCAAGCTCGTCGCGGACGCCGAACTCGCCCGCGCCCACGGCATCCAGATCGCCGCCGTCGACCCCGCGGCCGGCGAGATCTACATCAACCCGCTGCGCCGCTTCGACGACGAGGAATGGCGGTTCGTCCTCGCCCACGAGATGCTGCACGCCGCCCTGCGCCACGGTGACCGCTGCGGCGCCCGCGACCCCTACCTGTTCAACGTCGCCTGCGACTACGTCATCAACGGCTGGCTGGTCGAGATGCAGGTCGGCACCATGCCGGAGGGACTCCTGCACGACCCGCAGCTCGCCGGCCTGTCCGCCGAGGAGATCTACGACCGCATCGCCGGCGACCTGCGCCGCATGCGCCGTCTCGCCACCCTGCGCGGCAAGGGCACCGGCGACGTCCTCGGCGGCCCGCTCACCCCGGTCGGCGACTACGTCGACCTGGACGAGTTCTACCGCCGCGGCCTCACCCGCGGCCTGGACGTGCACCAGAGGCAGGAGCGCGGCTTCCTGCCCGGCGGCCTGGTCGAGGAGATCCGCGCGCTCCGCCACCCCCCGCTGCCCTGGGACGCCCGACTCGGCCGCTGGTTCGACGAGTTCGTGCCCCGCCCGGAACCCGTACGGTCCTACGCCCGCCCCGCCCGCCGCCAGGCCTCCACCCCCGACATCCCCCGCGCCGGGCGCCACTTCCCGCCGGAGGAGATCGCCCGCTGCACCTTCGGCGTCGTCCTCGACACCTCCGGCTCCATGGGCCACACCCTGCTCGGGAAGGCGCTCGGCGCGATCGCCTCCTACGCCGAGGCCCGCGACGTACCGGCCGCCCGCGTCGTCTTCTGCGACACCGCTCCGCACGACGCCGGCTACCTGCCCGTCACCGAGATCGCGGGCCGCGTCCGGGTGCACGGACGCGGCGGTACGATCCTGCAGCCCGGCATCGACCTGCTGCACCGGGCCGAGGACTTCCCGCCCACCGCACCGGTGCTGGTCATCACCGACGGCTGGTGCGACGTCCTGCGGGTGCGCCGCGAGCACGCCTATCTGATCCCCCAGGGAAGTCACCTCCCGTTCACCGCGCGAGGGCCCGTCTTCAGAGTCCGATGAGCCCGGATGTGATCGGATAGGGGACACGGAAAACCCCCGCAACGGGATCCGACGGAAAGGAATCACCGTGGCCACCACACGCACCGCGCACACCGTCTGGGAAGGCAACCTGCTCGAGGGCAAGGGCGTCGTCACCTTCGACTCCTCCGGCATCGGCGAGCAGCCCGTCACCTGGGCCTCGCGCGCCCAGGACGCGAACGGGAAGACCAGCCCCGAGGAGCTGATCGCCGCCGCCCACTCCAGCTGCTTCTCCATGGCCCTCTCGCACGCCCTGGCCGGCGCCGGCACCCCGCCCACCCGGCTCGAGACCAACGCCGACGTCACCTTCCAGCCGGGCGAGGGCATCACCGGCATCCACCTCACCGTGCGCGGCGAGGTGCCGGGCCTGGACGCGGACGGCTTC
The DNA here is from genome assembly GCF_044593395.1 of Streptomyces sp. NPDC052301. Taxonomy (NCBI): domain Bacteria; kingdom Bacillati; phylum Actinomycetota; class Actinomycetes; order Kitasatosporales; family Streptomycetaceae; genus Streptomyces; species Streptomyces sp. NPDC052301. The sequence goes on from NZ_JBIUBE010000003.1 coordinate 716,170, forward strand.
GCCTCGGCCGCCGAGGACGCCAAGAAGAACTGCCCGGTCAGCCAGGCCCTCACCGGTACGACGATCACCCTGACGGCCGAGCTGGCCTGACGCTCGTACGACCCGCGATCACGACCCCGCGATCACGATGCCGCGTCCCGCCGACGGGCGCGGCATCGCCGTCTCCGGGCACCGCACGCGCGGCCCAACCGACCAGCCGCTCCCCGCCCCGCCGCCTGGGACGCGGCCCAGCTGCCGGGGATCCCGTATCCGGTAAACCGCATACGGCCGGAACAGGTCGACGTTCAGCAGCCGCGACGCGTAGAGCTACGAGGACCGCACGGTCCAGTCGTACTGGTCCTGGCGGTAGCGCCGAAGCAGGCCGGCCAGCGGCAGGACGAAGGCGATGCAGGGCAGCGCTCCGCTCCCCGGCGGGGTGCCGTCACGAGCGCGGCCCGGTGCATACAGCCGGCAATGTGGCGCATACCGCATCCAGGACGCCTGCATACGGTGTGCCGTAGTCGGTCAACCGCGTCCGCAGCTGCTCCAGCGCGACACGGTAGTCGGTCAGCAGATGCGTGTCGCCGGTCCGCGCGGTGTACTCCAGCACCGCCGGCAGGAAGTCCGGCAGCTCCTCGCCGCTGAACTCCAGCCCGGCCCGCCGGTACACCTCCTTGAAGCGGACCAGCGCCATCCCGCGCCGCCGGGTGTCGCCGTCATGCCACCAGCTCAGGTACAAGCTGGGCCGGTTGCGGAGGTCGAAGACGCGCCCGTAGTGTGCGGCCAGCTCCTGCGGCGGGGTGACGGCCGCGTGGTCGGTGAACGGCCTCAGTTGCGGGGCGGCCTCGCGCAGCAGCGGCAGCCGGGCGAAGAAGTCGTCGTCCGGGTAGGTCAGGCAGAGCGCCGCCGCCTGGTACAGCACCGCGTCCGAGGGCATCATGCCTCCTTCGCGTCGTCGCCGCGGCGGCCGGGCTGGTCCCAACGCGTTCCTGCCAGGCCGCCCTTGCCGCGGGTCTGCTGGTGACGGCGGCGCCGCCCGGGGTCGTTCCGGACGGCCGCCCCGGCCGCCACCGGATCCCGCAACGTGGCTCCGCGCGGGCAGCCGCGCGGCTCGTACTCGGGCCGGTCCGGGCCCACCGACGGACAGTCCGTCTCCTGCGTCTCCCAGGTGATGATCCCGTCCTCGGCGTACACCTGCCACCGGCAGGATCCGGTGCGGTTCACCTCGTGGGTGGAGTGCACCACCTTGTCGTGGCTCCAGCGGTCCCGGTGGAAGGCGTCCGCCTCCCGGCCGTCGGTCGGGGTCACGCTGTGCAGGTCGGGCGCGGCCGTGCCGGGCCCGAAGAACCGTCCGGCGGCCGGCCGCGCCGCACCGGGCTCCCTGGCCGGTGTCTGCGTGTCGGTCACGTGCGCTCCCTGGGCTCGCCCCTGTCTCGAACATATGGGGGAGCGCGGGCGGGCACCCGTTCGCAGACCCGTACGGGTCAACCGGGGAGCCGCGGGCCGGGGTGGCCGGGCGGCGCAGGCCGTACGGGGGAGAGATCCGGGACCGCCCGACGGCTCGGCGCGGAACGTCACGCGGCCGTGTTCACAAGTTCTCGCGGTACTCCCGCAGGACCTTCCGCGTGCGCTGGGCCGAGGCCGCGCGGGCCGTCATGTGGTCCAGCACCTCCAGATGGGCCGCGACCTCCCGGCGCGAGTCCAGGTAGAGCGCGCCGGTCAGATACTCGGTGAACACCATGTCCGGCAGCTCCGGCTCGGCGAACCGGAACAGGGTGAACGGCGCGTACGTCCCCGGGTGCGGGCCCGCCGCGAACTCGGCCAGCTGCAGGGTGACCCGGTCCCGCTGGGCGTATTCCAGCAGCCGGTCCAGCTGGTCCCGCATCACCTCGGGCCGCATGCTCACCGGGCGCACGAGCACCGTCTCGTCCATGATCACCCACAGGTGGGGCGGATCGTCCCGTTCCAGCAGCCGCTGCCGTTCCATGCGCAGCGACACATGGCGTTCGACGGTCTCCGGCCGGGTCTGCCCGATCGTCCCGGCCTCCATCACCGCGCGCGCGTACGCCTCGGTCTGCAGCAGGCCGGGGACGAAGTGCGGCTCGTAGGAGCGGATGATGCGGGCGGCGCCCTCCAGGCTGACGTACAGACTGAACCAGTCGGGGAGCACGTCGTGGAACCGCTGCCACCAGCCCGGCTCGTTCGCCTCCTCGGCCAGCCGCACGAACGCGGACGCCTCCTCCTCGGGCACCCCGTAGGTGGAGAGCAGCACCTGCACGTACGGGATCTTCAGCGCGACCTCGGCCATCTCCATCCGCCGTACGGTCGCCGACGCCACCCGGAGCACCCGGGCGGCCTCCTCCCGGCTCAGGCCCGCCGCCTCGCGCAGCTCCTGCAGCCGTTTGCCGAGCACCACCTGGCCCACGGTGGGCGCGGCCCGCCGCTCGCTCACGCCACGCCCTCCCCTACGCGCCGATGCACGCGGGCAGTCTGTCACGCCGTGCCGTCCCGCACACGCGGTCGAGACAAGCCTTATCCGCGGGGCGAGGTCAACCGGCCACCATGTGCAGGTACTTGGTGGTCGCCGCGTCCGCGGGCAGGAACGTCTCGATGGCCAGCTCGGCGACCGTGACGTCCATCGGCGTGTTGAACGTGGAGATCGACGACACGAACGACAGCAGCCGCCCGTCGTGCTCAATGAGCAGCGGCAGCGCGAAGTACGGTACCGGCTCGGCCGGTTCGGCACCCGGTGCGTCCCGCGGCACCGGATAGGCCGACACCTCCTCGTACAGGGCGCGGAGCCGGTCCGAGCGGTGCAGGGCGAGTTGCCGCTGCATCTGCTCCAGCAGATGACCGCGCCACTCCCGCAGGTTCCGGATGCGCGGCGCCAGCCCCTCCGGGTGCAGGGTCAGCCGCATCGCGTTCGGGGCCGGTTCCATCAGCTGTTGCGGCACCCCCTCCAGCAGCATGGCGATGCCCCGGTTCGCGGCGACCACCGTGTACGTGGCGTCGACCACCAGCGCCGGGTAGGGCTCGTAGCCCCGGATGAGGCGTTCCATGCCGTCGCGCAGCGCGTCCAGCGCCGGGTCGTCCAGCGGGGTCTCCGGATAGTACGGGGCGTAACCGGCCGCCAGCAGCAGGGCGTTGCGCTCCCGCACCGGCACCTCCAGGTGCTCGGCGAGGCGCAGCAGCATCTCCTCGCTCGGCCGGGACCGGCCGGTCTCGATGAAACTGATGTGCCGGGCGGAGGAGTCGGCACGCAGCGCCAGCTCCAGCTGGGAGATCCGGCGCCGCTCCCGCCAGCCGCGCAGCAGCGGGCCGACGCCCTTGTCGGACGCGGTGGCGGCACCGGAGGCGGTGGCGGACACGGAGGGGCCGGAGGCGACAATGGTCATACGGAAGACCGTAGTCGAGGAGTCGCGCATGAACGAGCCATGGAGGAAGCCCGCTTGGGAGGCCACGGTGGCGTACCGGGCCAGGGTCCGCGGCTGCCTGCTCGGCGGCGCGCTCGGGGACGCCCTGGGCTATCCCGTGGAGTTCTCCTCCCTGGACCGGATCCGCGCCTCCCACGGCGCGCGCGGGGTGACCGGTCTCGTGCCCGGCGCCCACGGCGCGGTCGGCCTGGTCAGTGACGACACACAGATGACCCTGTTCACCGCCGAGGCCCTGATCCTGGCACGCGAACGCGAACGTGAGCAGGGCACCGCGGACGGCTGGTCCCTGCTGCTGCGCCAGGCGTACGAGCGCTGGCTGGAGACCCAGTCGAGGCCGGGTCCGCAGCAACCGCCCGCGCAGCAATCGGTCCCGCAGCATCCGGGCCCGCAGCATCCGGGCTCGCAGCATCCGGTTCCCCAGCATCCCGTCCCGCCGCAGCCCGGACCCGCCGCGCCCGGCGGGCTGGTCACCGAGCCCTGGCTGTACGCCCGCCGCGCCCCCGGCAACGCCTGCCTGTCCGGCGCCGCCCGGATGTACCACCCGGACCCCGCACTCCCGCTCGACGGCAGGCCCGGCGAGGTCAACCCCGACTCCAAGGGCTGCGGCGCCGTCATGCGCTCGGCCCCCTTCGGCCTGGTCCACCCCGCCGGGACGGCCTTCGCCATGGCCGCCCGCGGCGCCCAGATCACCCACGGCCACCCCACCGGCTACTACGCGGCCGGCGCGTTCGCCGCGATCGTGGCGCACCTGGTCGCCGGGGACTCCCTGGAGGGCGCGGTCCTGCGCACCCTGCGGCTGCTGGAGCGGCATCCCGGCCACGAGGAGACCACCGCCGCCCTGCGCGAGGCGCTGGACCTGGCGGCCGAGGGCGCGCCGACCGCCGAGAAGGCCGAGTCCCTCGGCGCCGGCTGGGTCGCCGAGGAGGCTCTCGCCATCGGCGTCTACGGCGCGCTCGCCGAGCCGCGCGTCGAGCAGGCGCTGCTGCTGTCCGTCAACCACTCGGGCGACAGCGACTCCACCGGCTCGATCTGCGGCAATCTGCTCGGCGCGGTGCACGGTGACGTCGGCCTGCCGCACCCCTGGGTGGCACGCGTGGAGGGCCGGGCCCGGATCGCCGCCCTCGCCGACGACCTCGCGGCGGAGTACGCACGCGCGTGACGTGGCAGGCTGAACCTGTATCCGACGACCTGAGAGCCTGTGTCCGACGATCCGCCCCCGGACGAACCGACCTTTCCGCCCTCCTGAAGGGAGACCGGCCATGGCCGTCGAACCGCTGTCGCAGAAGGAGATCGAGGACCGGCTGGCCGAACTGCCCGGCTGGTCGGTGGACGGAGACCGGCTCACCCGCTCCTACCGGCTCGGCTCGCACTTCGCGGCGGCGGCGCTGGTCGTGCACATCGCCGGCATCCAGGACGAGCTGAACCACCACTCCGACCTCACCCTCGGCTACAACACCGTCTCGCTCAGCGTGAACACGCACAGCGCGGGCGGCGTCGTCACCGAGAACGACTTCTCCCTCGCCCGCAGGGTGGAGGACATCGCCCCAGGTCACGGCGCACACTGAGAGGCGTGCTCGACTACGACAAGGAAGCCGACGCCTACGACGCCTCGAGGGGCGGTGAAGCCCGGGCCGCAGCGGCCAGCGAGGCGGTCCTCGGCCTGATCCCGCAGCGTCCGGGCCGTCTCCTCGACGTCGCCTGCGGCACCGGCATCGTCACCCGGCGGCTCGCCGCCAACCGCCCCGGGCTGCGGGTGACGGGAGCGGACCTCACCCCCGCCATGGTCCGCATGGCGGGGGCCCGCCTGCCGGGTGCGATCGTCCGCGCCGACAGCCGCCGCCTGCCGTTCGCCGACGGCACCTTCGACGCGGTCACCAGCATCTGGCTGCTGCACCTGCTGGACGATCCCGAGGACGTCCGCGCGATCGTCGCCGAGTGCGCCCGTGTCCTGCGGCCCGGCGGGGTGTACGTCACCACCGTCGACAAGGCCGCCGCGCACGACGCCGGCAGCGACATCGACGCCGTCCTCGCCGCCCGTCCCCGCCGCCCCGCCCCGGACGCCGCCGGCACGGTCACCGCGCACGCCGTCCGGCACGGGCTCCGGCCCGCCGGCCACACCTCCTTCCGGGGCGTCGACCAGGGCCGCAGCCCCCGCACCACCATCGCCGACCTGCGGCGCGGCTGGTTCACCCAGCTGCCACCGGGCGAGCCCCGCACGGAGGAGTTCGCCGCACGCCTCTCCCGCCTCCCGGACCAGGACCGCCCCCGCCCGGACCCCGTGTTCGGGATCCGCGCGTTCCGCAGACCGGCGACCGGCCAGGAACACGGCACGACGTAGACCGATATGAACACGGGCGCGGCGCCGCCCACGAGGTGGGCCTCGATCAGGCACCGCGCGACAAGCTCGTCGCGGCCGGCCGCGGCCCCGGCGGCCGGTGTCGAGGCCTACGTGTGGGTCAAGCCTCCGGGGGAGTCGGACGGTGCCGGCTCCGCCCTCGCCGACGACGAGGGCAAGGGCTTGGACCGCATGTGCGATCGCCCCCGTCCGGCCCGCTCCCGCTCGTACGGCACCGCCGGGTACGACGGCGGCCGCGCCATGAAGCGGGGCCGCATGCCCCGGCGCGGCTGGGCGGCGTGCACCAGGAAACCGTCGTCGAGGAAACGGTCCACCAGCTCCTCGCCCCCGCCCAGGCGCCATCGTCGCGGCACCGCAGGTGTGGCACACCCGGTTTTTTTGCGGGACCGGCAACAGGATTGGCCGGCTGCGCGCGCGTCGCCGCAAGCTGACCGCAGATCGAGCGAGAGGCTGACGCGATGGCATCCGACCACCACACCCCCGACCCGCAGCACGGGCACGGCCGCCCCCACGGCCACCAGCACGGCCACCGTCACGGTGACGACTTCGACTGGGCCGCCATGGCGACGATGCTGGAGGCGGAGGCGGAGCTGTTCACCCCGGCGTACGCGCGGGCGCTGGCCTGGCTGGGCACGGAGGTCACCGAGCCCGGACTGGTCGTCGACGCGGGCAGCGGGCCCGGGGTGATCTCCTGCCTGCTCGCGGAGACGTTCCCCGGCGCCCGGGTGGTCGCCGTCGACGGCTCCGAGCCGCTGCTCGAACGCGCCCGCGCCCGGGCCGCCCGTCAGGGCGTCGCCGCCCGCCTCGACACCCTCGCCGGAGAACTCCCCGAGGCACTGGACGAGTTGGACCACCCGGCGGACCTGCTGTGGGCCAGCCGCAGCCTGCACCACCTCGGCGACCAGAAGGCCGCCCTCGCCGCGTTCGGCGGCCGGCTCGCCCCCGGTGGCACCCTGGCGGTCCTGGAGGGCGGCCTGCCGTCCCGCTATCTGCCTCGCGACGTCGGTTTCGGCCGCCCCGGCCTGCAGGCCCGCCTCGACGCGGCCCAGGAGGAGCGGTTCGCCCGGATGCGCGCCGAACTGCCGGGAGCCGTCGCCGAGACCGAGGACTGGCCGGCCCTGCTGGCCGCGGCGGGTCTGAAGCACACCGGCAGCCGCAGCTTCCTGCTCGACGTGCCCGCCCCCCTCCCGGACCCGGCCCGCGCCTTCGTCGTCGACGCCCTGACCCGAGCCCGCGACGTCCACGCCGACGCCCTGGACGCCGAGGACTGCGCCACCCTCGACCGGCTCCTCGACCCCACCGACCCCCGCAGCCTCCACCAGCGCGCGGACGTCTTCGTCCTGGCGGCCCACACGGTGCACCGGGCGGTACGGCCGGTGTGACCCGCGCAGGGCCGGGAGGGCCGCGCCCGGGCCTCGGCTCCGGAGCGGTCCGCCGCCGTCCGCTCCCGCGCGGACGGCGGTGCCGGTCCCGCCGAGCGGCACCGCTGTCCGCCGTCGATGCCGTACCGCCGTACCTGCGACGGCACTTGACTTCGAGAGCGCTCCAGGTGATGGACTCCGGGGGCCATCGACACACTGGGGGAAATCGTGAACGACTCTCCGGTCGCACTCATCACCGGCGGCGCCACCGGTATCGGGGCCGCCGTAGCGCGGCGGTTGCTCGACGCCGGGTACCGGGTCACCGTCACCGGCCGCACCGAACAGCGCCTGCGGGACTTCGCCGACGGGCTCGGCCGTCCGGACGGGCTGCAGACGGTCGCCGGTCACGCGTCGGCATTCGACGATGTACAGGATGCAGTCGACCGCACGCTCAAGGCATACGGTCGACTGGATACGGTCGTCGCCAACGCCGGCTTCGCCACGCACGACTCCGTCGCCGACGGCGACCCGTCGGGCTGGACCGAGATGGTGCTCACCAACGTCCTCGGCCCTGCCCTGCTCATCCGGGCCGCCGTCGAGGCGCTGAAGGCGACCCGCGGCCGGATCGTCCTCATCGGCAGCGTCGCCGGGTTCGTGAACACCCCTGGGAACCTCTACGGTGCCACCAAGTGGGCGGTCACCGGTCTCGCCGAGAACACCCGGCGCCAGGTCACCGACTCCGGGATCGGAGTGACCCTGGTCGCCCCCGGCCGGGTGGAGACCCCGTTCTGGGACGGCAACGGCAGCCTTCCCCCGGGACACCTCCTGACCGCCGATCAGATCGCCGACTCGGTCGTCTGGGCGATCCGGCAGCCGGCCGGGGTCGACGTCAACACCGTGGTGGTACGCCCGCTCGGTCAGCCCAACTGACGCACTTTTCCATTCAGTTGTTCTGCAGGAACTGCTGGGCCAGCTGGTTCCCGAGGGAGACCGCCGCGCTGTGGCTCTCGATGGGGGAGACCTTGGAGTTCTTGAACAGGATGTAGGTCACGCCCGAGTCGGCGCCGCCGGTGGCCGGATCGGGGTCGATGCCGAGCGCCTTGGCGGTGGCGTACGACGCCTCGCCGATGATCTTCGTGGGGCCGGTGTCGCCGACGACGGCGTACTCCACCTTGTTGTTGTAGATGACGGCTACCACACCGCCGCCCTTGATGCCGGCGCCCGAGTAGTTCCAGATGCTGCTGGAGCTGGGCACGACGACGTAGGGGAGCGACTCGGCCTTCAGCGGCTTGCCGTCGGACTGGTGGAAGGCGGTGTCGTCCTGGTACCAGGGGTCGCGGTCCTCGTTGCAGTTGGTGGTGCGCTGGCCGTCGCAGTCGATGTCCATGTCGGCCTTCCAGAAGACCGCGCCGTTCTTGCCGCACACCGGGACCGTGGCCGAGGTCTCGTCGTCGGTCTTGTACTTGCCGTTGGAGATCTGCGAACAGGACGTCACCTTGGCGAGCAGGTCGGCCGCGCTGACCGTGCCCTCCTGGGCGGACCTGGGGGACGGCGCGGCGGAGGCGTGCACGGGCAGGAGTCCGGCGCCGAGCAGGGCGGCCCCGGAGGCCGCGGCGAGGGTCAGTGTTCGAAGACGCACTGTGGGGGACCCTTCTGTTAGGAAACTTTCCTTACCGGGTGCCGTACAAGGTGGCGTCGTTTGCATGTCCCCGTCAACCCTCCGGTGGTGAACTTCCGAAACCCGTGCGGATTGCGGTGATTTGCGTCCGCGGCAAGACTGTACGAAGCGGATATTGCGGATATCCGGAGGCGAGGCGCATGTTCGTACGTGCGGTGTACGCGACCGGTGATCCGGCGCACCTGAGTACGGCCGTCCGGGCCCTGAACACCGAAGGGCACGATCTGCTCGAGGAACGGCCCGGCTACCGGGGCGCGGGCGTGTTCGTCGACCGCGAGCTCGGCAAGCTCCTCACGGTGAGCTGGTGGGAGTCGGAGGAGGCACGGCACAACAGCGACGAGGTGATGCGCGAACGGCGGCCGGCACTGCTGCAGCCCTTCGCGGGAACCACGGCGGTCGAGAACTACGAGGTCGCCGTCTTCCACCCCGGGCACCGCCCCGTCACCGGCGGCGGGCTGCGGGTCACCAGGATCGAGTTCGCACCGGCGGACACGGACCTGGCTGCCGAGACCTTCCACGCCGGTGTGCTGCCCCGGCTGGAGATGCTGCCCGGTTTCGCCGGGACGGCCCTGTTCCTGGACCGTGAGCGCGGCCGCGGCATGACCGGTGTCCTGTTCACCGACCGCCGCTCGCTCGCCGCGTCCCGGGCGGCTCAGGCGACGGTCCGGCGCGAGGGCGCGGCCAAGGCGCACGTGACGGTGATCGGCCTGGAGGAGTTCGAGGTCCTGCACGCCGATGTACGTGCCGACTGACGGCCCCTCGCCGCGGGCCCGGCGCACGGCGCCTTGCCGCGGCTCCGGTGCACGGCGCCTTGCCGCGGCTCCGGTGCACGGCGCCTTGCCGCGGCTCCGGTGCACGGCGCCTCGTCTCGGCTCCGGCGCACGGCTCACCGGCGGGGGCTCCGGTCCACGGCCCCCGGGTCCCGTCCGTCGGCGACCGACGGTCTGCCGCCTGGGCCGACGGACCGGCGGAGGGTTTCCGCCTCCCACCGGGGGCGGGTGCCGGCGGAGGGTTTCCGCCTCCCACCGGGAGCGGGTGCCGGCCGAGGGGTTCCGCCTCCCACCGGGGGCGGGTGCCGGCCGAGGGGTTCCGCCCCTTCGGGGGCCGAACGGCTCCCGGCCCGGCCGCACGCCGTACGGCCTCCCGCCCCCGCCGCTCGGGCGGGAGGGACGGCCGCGGGGCGGGTGCGGGCCGGGAGCCGGCCCGGGCCTGACGGGTGTCAGGCCATGTCGAAGGTGGCCGGGTCGGGACCCAGGCGCCGGTCCTCGTTGAGCGCGCTGATCGCGGCGAGGTCCTCGTCGTCCAGGCGGAAGTCGAACACCGCGATGTTCTCCTCGATCCGGGACGGCGTCACGGACTTCGGGATCACGACGTTGCCGAGCTGGAGGTGCCAGCGCAGCACGACCTGGGCCGGGGTGCGGCCGTGCTTCTGCGCGATGGCGACGATCGCCGGGACCTCCAGCAGGCCCTTGCCCTGGCCGAGCGGCGACCAGGCCTCGGTCGCGATGCCCTGCTCGGCGTGCAGTTCGCGTGCGGCGTGCTGCTGCAGGTGCGGGTGCAGCTCGATCTGGTTGACCGCCGGGATGACGGAGGTCTCGGAGATCAGCCGCTGCAGGTGCTCGGGGAGGAAGTTGGAGACCCCGATGGCACGGACGCGGCCGTCGGCGTACAGCTTCTCGAACGCCTTGTAGGTGTCCACGTACCGGTCCCGGGAGGGCAGCGGCCAGTGGATCAGATACAGGTCGACGTAGTCGAGCCGCAGCTTCTGGAGGGACGCCTCGAAGGCACGCAGCGTGGCGTCGTACCCCTGGTCGCTGTTCCAGAGCTTGGTGGTGACGAAGATGTCCTCGCGGGGCAGGCCGGAGGCCGCGATCGCCTTGCCGGTGCCCTCTTCGTTGCCGTAGATCGCCGCTGTGTCGATGCTGCGGTACCCGGCCTCCAGCGCCGTGGCGACGGCCTGCTCGGCCTCGTCGTCCGGTACCTGCCAGACGCCGTAGCCCAGCTGGGGCATCTCGACGCCGTTGTTGAGGATGATCGGGGGGACCTTGCTGCTCACGAGCTTCTTGATCCTTCGGTTGTGGACAGGTGGTACTCCCATCGTCAACGATCACGCGCAGCCGTGCATTCCTGATCGCGCGATCCGAACCGACCGACCGGTGAGTCGGTCGCGCCTCAGCTCCGGTAGAGGGCCTCGACCTCGTTGTCGTACGCCTTCTCGATCGCCTTGCGTTTCAGCTTCAACGACGGGGTCAGCAGCCCGTGTTCCTCGGTGAAGGGCTGCGCGAGGATGCGGAAGGTGCGGATCGACTCGGCCTGGGAGACGAGGGTGTTGGCGGCCACCACCGCGCGCCGCACCTCCGTCTCCAGGTCCGGGTCGCGCACCAGCTGGACCGGGGTCATCCTCGGCTTGCCGCGCATCTGCAGCCAGTGCTCGACGGCCTCCAGGTCGAGGGTGACGAGCGCGGCGATGTAGGGGCGGTCGTTGCCGACGACGATGCACTGGTTGACCAGGGGATGCTCACGCACCCGCTCCTCCAGCACGCCGGGGGAGACGCTCTTGCCGCCGGAGGTCACCAGGATCTCCTTCTTGCGGCCGGTGATGGTCAGATAGCCGTCCGCGTCCAGCGCTCCGAGGTCGCCCGTGGCCAGCCAGCCGTCGTGCAGGGTCTCGTCGGTGGCCTTCGGGTTGTTGAGATAGCCCTGGAAGACGTTGCCGCCGTGCAGCCAGATCTCCCCGTCGTCCGCGATGTGCACGGTGACGCCCGGGATGGCCTGGCCGACGGTGCCGTAGCGAGTGCGCTCGGGCGGGTTGGCGGTCGCCGCGGCCGTCGACTCGGTCAGGCCGTACCCCTCGTAGATCTGCACGCCCGCGCCCGCGAAGAACAGCCCCAGCCGGCGGTCCATCCCCGAACCGCCGGACATCGCATTCCGTATACGACCGCCCATCGCGGCGCGGACTTTCGCATACACGAGCTTGTCGAAGAGCTGGTGCTGCATGCGCAGTCCCGCCGACGGGCCCGGCCCGATGCCCCAGGCCTTCGCCTCCACGGCCTCCGCGTACTTCACCGCGATGTCGACCGCCTTCTCGAACGGCCCCGACCTGCCCTCCTTCTCCGCCTTCCGGCGCGCGGCGTTGAACACCTTCTCGAAGATGTACGGCACCGCCAGGATGAACGTCGGCCTGAACGCGGCCAGGTCGGGCAGCAGGGCGGCGGCGTGCAGCTGGGGCTGGTGCCCGAAGCGCACCCGGCCGCGGATCGCGGCGACCTCCACCATCCGCCCGAAGACATGGGCCAGCGGCAGGAACAGCAGCGTGGACGCCTCGTCGTCCTTCTTGGTGTGGAACACCGGCTGCCACCGCTGGATCATCGTGTCCGCCTCGTACATGAAGTTCGCGTGCGAGAGGACACAGCCCTTCGGGCGGCCCGTGGTGCCCGAGGTGTAGATGATCGTGGCGACCGAGTCCGGCGTGACGGCCTGCCGGTGCCGGTGCACCACCTCGTCGTCCAGGTGCGCCCCGGCGTCGTACAGCTCCTGCACACAGCCCGCGTCCAGCTGCCACAGCCGGCGCAGCTGCGGCAGGCGGTCGATGACCGTGGCGATGGTCATCGCATGGTCCTCGTGCTCCACGACGGCGGCCGTCACCTCGGCGTCGTACAGCATCCAGAAGCACTGTTCCGCCGAGGACGTGGGGTAGACGGGCACCACCTGGGCGCCGATCGTCCACAGTGCGAAGTCGAAGAGCGTCCACTCGTAGCGGGTGCGGGACATGATCGCGACGCGGTCGCCGAAGCGGACGCCCTGGGCGAGCAGGCCCTTGGCGAGGGCCAGGACCTCGTCGCGGAACTCGGCGGCGGTCACGTCCCGCCACTGCCCGGAGGTGTCCTTGCGGCCGAGGGCGATGTGCGTGGGGTCCGTCCGGGCATGCTCGAAGACGGAGTCGGCCAGACCGCCCACCGGCGGCCCCGACGCCAACGGCGGGTTGGTGAACTCGCGCAAAACCTCGCTCCCGGATCCTCGCTGCATGGTCACGCCCGTGATGCTCGGCACAGCGCGGTGAAAGCTACCCCACGCCGTCACCGGGCGGGAGGGGGTAGGAAACCGAGCAAACCTCACGTTTCCCACGGGCCGTGACCGGAAAATGCCCGCACATGGGGAAGGGCCGGACACAATACTGACGGGTCAGTAAGTTTCGGGGCCGTAATCTCCACCGAATCTGTACGGGCCGATTACCGCCCGGGACCCCTCGATCACGCATCGGAAAGCCTGCCCGCAGCGCTTCTCCGGGGTCCTGTCCTCGGGCCCGCGCGGCGACGGCGGACCGTGCGGCCGGAGCCGGCACCGCCTCCTTCTCGATCGGCCGGAGCGCCTTGTCCGGCGCGACCCGGCCGGTGCCACGCCGGTGCCACGCCGGTGCCACGCCGGTCCTCGCGGGCCTGGTCGGGACGGTCGCGGCCGCCCTGGTCCTGACGCCCGTGCCGCGTTCGCGCCCGTGGCGAACGCGGTCCGCGGCGCGGGGCCGGGGAAGCGGGGGAGACCGGGGCGGTTCCTGCCCCCGATCGAACGGCTGACCGTCCGGTGCCCCGCCGACGGCCTTGTCCTGGTCGCCCTTCAGCCGCCGCGTCGCTGCAGCCGCTCCCCGCCCGCCAGGATCGCCGCCGCCAGCGCGTTCGCGGCTCCCTCGGCCGCGCCGCGGCGGCGGCCGTGGACGAGGACGAAGTCGACCTTGCCCAGTTCGGGCAGGCCGGAACGGTCCGGGAGCCGGAACAGGCCGGGCGGAATCAGCCGGCGCGCGTGGGCCATCACGCCGAGACCCGCGCGGGCCGCCGCGATCAGCCCGTTGAGGCTGCCGCTCGTGCACACGATCCGCCAGTCACGGCCCTCGCTCTCCAGCGCCTCCAGCGCGCGCGCCCGGGTGATACCGGGCGGCGGATACACGATCAGCGGCACGGGCCGGTCGGCGTCCAGGCGCAGCCGCTCCGCGCCGATCCACACCAGGTCGTCGCGCCAGACCAGCGCGCCCCGCGGATCCTCCGGGCGCCGCTTGGCCAGCACCAGGTCGAGCTTCCCGGCGGCCAGCTGCTCGTGCAGGGTGCCGGACAGCTCCACCGTAAGCTCCAGATCGACCTCCGGATGGTCGTAGCGGAAGCCCTCCAGGATCTCGGGCAGCCGGGTGAGGACGAAGTCCTCCGAGGCGCCGAACCGCAGCCGTCCGCGCACGCGCGTACCGGTGAAGAACGCCGACGCCTGCTCGTGCACCTCCAGGATCCGGCGGGCGAAGCCCAGCATCGCCTCGCCGTCCTCGGTCAGCTCCACCGAGTGGGTGTCCCGCGAGAACAGCTGCCGGCCGGCCGTGTCCTCCAGACGGCGCACATGCTGGCTCACCGTGGACTGGCGCAGCCCGAGCCGCCGGGCCGCCTGCGTGAAACTGAGCGTCTGGGCCACCGCGAGGAAGGTGCGCAACTGTGTCGGGTCGTACACGGCTGTCAGCCTAGTGCCAGTTATCGCGAGATGTGATAGCAGTCAGAGTGGTGTGCGGGATTCCCGATCGGGGGGCGGAGGGGGACGATGGAGAGGGGCCCTGCGGGGCCGGTGAGCAAGGCTCTTGCGGGAGACCCCACAGGACCTGACCCCGCAGACCTGCAGACCCGCACGCACAGACACACGCACAGCAAACGGAGCATCGTGAAACGCCTGCGCTGGCCGAGTTGGATGCCGATCGACCCGTACATCGTCCTGCTGCTCGGGACGGTGGGCCTCGCAGCGCTGCTCCCGGCCCAGGGCACCGCCGCCGATGTCGCCTCGGGTGCCTCCACGGCCGCGATCGCCTTCCTCTTCTTCCTCTACGGCGCCCGCCTCTCCACCCGGGAGGCGCTGGAGGGCCTGCGCCACTGGCGGCTCCACGTCACCGTGCTGGCCTGCACCTTCGTCCTGTTCCCGGTGTTCGGGCTGGCCGCGCGCGGGCTGGTGCCGGTGCTGCTGACCCAGCCGCTCTACCAGGGCCTGCTGTTCCTGACGCTGGTGCCGTCCACGATCCAGTCGTCCATCGCGTTCACCTCGATCGCCCGCGGAAACGTGCCTGCAGCGATCTGCGCGGGCTCCTTCTCCTCCCTGGTCGGCATCGTCGTCACCCCGCTGCTCGCGGCCGGACTGCTGGGCGGCAGCGGGGGCGGATTCTCCGCAGACTCCCTGGTGAAGATCGTGCTCCAATTGCTCGTGCCCTTCCTCGCCGGGCAGGTGCTGCGGCGCTGGATCGGCGGCTTCGTCGCCCGGCACAAGAAGGTCCTCGGTCTGGTCGACCGCGGCTCGATCCTGCTGGTCGTCTACACCGCCTTCAGCGAGGGCATGAACCAGGGCATCTGGCACCGGGTCAGCCCCGTACGGCTCGCCGGGCTGCTCGCCGTCGAGGCTGTCCTGCTCGCCGTGATGCTTCTGCTGACCTGGTACGGAGGCAGGGCGCTCGGCTTCGGCCGGGAGGACCGGATCGCCATCCAGTTCGCCGGGTCGAAGAAGTCCCTCGCCTCCGGGCTGCCCATGGCGAGCGTCCTGTTCGGCGCCCACGCCTCCCTCGCCGTGCTGCCGCTGATGCTCTTCCACCAGATGCAGCTCATGGTGTGCGCGGTCATCGCCAAGCGCCGCTCCCACGATCTCGAGGAGATGGCGGGCAGCCCCGGGGAGTCAGCCGCGCACCCGGTCCAGGGGCAGCCACAGAACCGTGTCCTGCGGTGACCGCAGCGCCTTCGGGTCCGCCACCTCCGCGTCGCTCAGCGCCCGGTCCCACACATGCACCTCGTCGAGGGCGCCGGTGAAGAAGGCCCGGCTGTCCATGCGCTGACCGATGTGGACACCGAAGGGGGAGTTGCGGCTGACGGAACCCTGTATGTCGGCGACGGACGACTGCATACCGTCGACGGACAACGACAGCCGGCCGTCGCCGCGGCGCAGCACCAGGTGATGCCACTGGCCGTCGTTGTATGCAGTATCCGTACGAACGTATGCGGTCTGCGGGACCGCCGCCCCGTTGCGTACGGTGATCAGCCCCTGTATCCGTTTGTTCGCCGGCTCGGCACGCACCCACACCTGCGGCTGGCTGGTGCCGATGCCGCCCATCCACAGCAACGGCTGCTCCCCGGTGGTGGCGCTGTACCGGAACCAGAGGGACGCCGTGAAGTCCTTCGTCCCGAGGGGCAGCTCGCCGCGGTACGGCAGGCGTACGGCGTCGTCCGTGCCGTCGAACTCCAGCGCCCCGCCGAAGACGCCGTCCGTCTGCCGCGCGCCGCCCAGCACCGCGGCCGGACGGGCGTGCGGGGCCAGGTCCGCGGTGACCGGATCGGGGCCGCGGCGCGGGGCGAGCCAGTCCTCGGTGAAGCGGGCGAACCGGATCTCGTCGCGGGCGTCCACCGCGCCGCCCTCGTACATCAGGCCGACCGTGTCCCAGTCGACGCGGACCAGGTCGGAGTAGCCGGACCAGTCCGTGGTGACGATCGTGCCCCGGTCCACGCTGCCCCAGGTGCGGCCCCCGTCGTAGGAGGACCGGATCATCATCGTGCGCCGCCGGTCGGGGTCGCCCGGGCAGGCCAGCAGCAGGCGGTCGCCGAGACGCAGCAGCGAACCCTGCACCATCGGCGCGTACAGGTCGGGCAGGTCGTGGAAGGGCGCGGTGAAACTGCTCCCGCCGTCACGGCTGACGGCCTGGGTGCGGTGACCGAGATCGGTGCCGTCCTGCTCCCGGCCGCTCACCAGCACCGAGCCGTCGGTCCGCTCGGCGAGGGTGAGTTCGGAGGGCTTCTGCCGGAAGGTGCCGTCGGCGGCGATGGGCCAGGTGTCGGTGGCGCCGATCCGCCAGTGACCGCCGTGGTCGTCGCTGACGATGAGCGCCGCGTGGTTGGCGGTGATCCGGCTGCCGTCCCATGTCTCGGTGTTGACGCCGAAGACCAGCCGCCCCGCGTACCGGCCACGGGTGAGCTGGATCCCGTGCACCGGACCGGTCGCGTACCAGGAGTTCCAGTCGGCGGGCAGGATCTCCGGGCTCAGGTCGCGCGGCTCGGACCAGGTCGTACCGTCGTCGTCGCTGTACTGCAGATGCGGGGTGCGGTCGCAGGGGACCGAGCAACTGGCGCTGTCGGTGCGGCCCGTGTTGTACGTCTCGGCCAGCCAGATCCGGCCGGTGGCGCGGTCCACGACCGGTGCCGGGTTGCCGTGGGTGTCGCCGTCGCCCTCGTTGACCACCTGCAACGGGCCCCAGGTGCGGCCGCCGTCGGTGGAGCGCTTGAGCACGATGTCGATGTCGGCGGCGTCCCCGCAGTTGAGGACCCGGCCCTCGGCGAACGCCAGCAGTGTGCCGTCGGTGGTGCGTACGACGGCCGGTATACGGAAGCAGGCGTAGCCGGGGTCCTGGGCGGCCTTGAAGAGGACCTGCTGCTCGAACTCGGTGGAGTCCGCCGCCGGTTGGGCGTGTGCCGGATGGGCGGGGGCGAATGGGGTGATCAGTGCGGCCCCGAGGAGGGCCGCGGCGGTGAGTGCGGATCTGAGACGGGCGCGAAGACCTGACGGCACGGTAATGACCTGCCCTTCGTCGGCCGGACATCTGGACATCCGGACATCCCACGTCCAACGTGCGCCTCATCGACGGTAGTTGGACCATCGGCGCCCCACAAGGACCGTGCAGACACTTACGGGCGCAGGACGACCTTGCCGAGGTTGGCCCGCCTTTCGATCACCGTGTGCGCCCGCGCCGCGTCCTCCAGTGCGAACTCCCCGTGCACGGCGGGCTTCACGGCGCCCTCGGCGAACAGCTGCCACAGTTCCTGCCGCCACTGCTCGTAGAGCTCCGGCCGGCCGCGGGCGATCAGCGCCATCTGGAAACCGATCACCGACTTGGCGCCCACCAGCAGGTCGTACGCCTGGATCGTGCCGCCGCCCGAGCTGTAGGCGACGAGCCGGCCGTGCGGGGCGAGGGCGGAGACGGCGGGGGTGAGCAGATCACCGCCGACGGCATCCAGTACACAGTCGACGGGATCTCCCCAGCTGTCGTCGCCGTACTGTATGCAGTCGACCGCGCCCAGGGAACGGACGAAGTCCGCCTTCGCCGGGTCCGACACCGCCCCCACCACCCGCCCCGCACCCCGCGCCCGGGCCAGCTGCACCGCGAGATGCCCGACACCGCTCGCCGCCGCCGTGACGAGCGCCGACTCGCCCGGCGCGAGCCTGGCCGCCTCCAGGGCGCCGTACGCGACCAGCCCGCTGCGCACCAGCGCGACCGCGTCGACGGCATCGGCGCCGTCCGGCACGGGGGAGGTCATGGCCTCGTGCAGTACGGCGAAGTCGGCGTACCCGTGCCCGAAGCACATCCCGGTCACCAGGTCGCCGGCCCGGAACCGGTTCACCCCCTCACCCACCGCGACGACCTCGCCTGCGAGTTCGCCGCCCAGCGCGATCGGCTCGGCGGCCTCGGTGACCTTGCGGACGACGGGCAGAGTGACCCCGATCGCGGCGCAGCGCACCAGCAGTTCGCCCGGACCGGGCTCGGGGACCGGCGCTTCCTCCACGAACAGTGGACCACCGGTGGACTCGTACCGGACGCGACGCATCGCAACCTCCAGGCCGGGACCACACCCCGGCATCAGTCATAGGGATCCCCGACGAATTCGTTGGGAGCCCCAACGATAGGAGAAGGTCGTGGGCAAGTCCAACGATTCTTGGTTAGGCTGACGGCATGGCCGAAGCACCCCTGCCCGCGATCCGCACCCTGCCCAGCTGGCTCCTCGGCCGGGCCGCCGCACGAGGCCGCGCCCTGGTGGCCGAGGCCCTCGCCGCCGAGGGGCTGAAGATGTGGCACCACGTGGTCCTCTCCGCCGTCCGCGACCTCGCCCCGGTCGCCCAGGCCGACCTCGGCCGCAGCGTGAGCCTCGACCCCAAGGACGTGGTCGGCATCCTCAACGACCTGCAGGCCGCCGGCCTCGTCGTCCGCGCCCCCGACCCCCGGGACCGGCGCAAGAACGCGGTCTCCCTCACCGACGACGGCACCCGCCTCCTCACCCGCTGCGAGAAGGCGGCCCGCGCGGCCAACGACGAACTGCTCGCCCCGCTCACGGCCGTCGAACGCGATCAGTTCATGGGCCTGTTGATCCGGATTTCCGGCACGGACGGCTGACGGCGGCTAACGTTCCGTCATGACCGCAGCTCCCGTGCTCGACCCGCAGCGCACCGCCCTGATCCTCGTCGACCTGATGGAACGCGTCGTCGCGCTGCCACTGGAACCCCGCAACGGCACCGAAGTCCTCTCCCGTGCCGAAGAGTTGGCGTCCGCCTTCCGTGCCGCCGGGGCGCCGGTCGTGCTCGTGCGGGTCGAGCGGCCCTCGGTCCCCGAACAACCACCCGGCAGCGGACTGGTGCCGGGCCTCCTCCACGGCGGGGACCTCGAGGTCGTCAAGCGCACCCTCGGCGGCTTCCACGGCACCGGCCTGGACGAGCGGCTGCGCGAACGCGGCGTCACCACCCTGGTGTTCGGCGGCATCGCCACCAACCTCGGTGTGGAGTCCACCGCCCGCGCCGCCGCCGACCTCGGCTACGACCTCGTCTTCGCCGAGGACGCCATGGCCGCGCTCACTGCGGCCGAGCACGAGGCGTCCGTCCGGCTGGACTTCCCGCGGCTGGGGGCGGTGGTGGCGGCGAAGGAGGTACGGTTCGCCGGCTGAGGCGGGCCTCGCGGCGCAGGGGGCGCTTGCCCGCCGGCCGGGCCGCCGTCCCGGACCCCGCCGCCGCGCCGCGGCGCGCCGGTCAGCCCTGGGCGGCCGACTCCCGCAGGGCGATGCGGTCCTCGCCCGCGTACACGTTCATCGAACCGCCCCGCAGGAAACCCACCAGGGTCAGACCGGTCTCCGCCGCCAGGTCCACGGCCAGGGACGACGGCGCCGACACCGCCGCCAGCACCGGGATCCCGGCCATCACCGCCTTCTGCGCCAGCTCGAACGAGGCCCGGCCGGAGACGAGCAGGATCGTCCGCGACAGCGGCAGGCCGCCGCTCTGCAGCGCCCTGCCCACCAGCTTGTCCACCGCGTTGTGGCGGCCCACGTCCTCCCGTATGTCCAGCAGCTCCCCGTCCTCGGAGAACAGGGCCGCCGCATGCAGGCCCCCGGTCCGGTCGAACACCCGCTGGGCCGCCCGCAGCCGGTCCGGAAGGCTTGCGAGCAGTTCGGGCGTGACCCGGAGCGGGGGCGTGTCGGCGATCGGCCAGCGCGTGGTCGTACGGACGGCGTCCAGGCTGGCCTTGCCGCACAGACCGCAGGAGGAGGACGTGTAGACGTTCCGCTCCAAGGTGAAGTCCGGCAGGCTGACGTCCGGCGCGGTCCTCACGTCGACCACGTTGTAGGTGTTGGAACCGTCCACCGTCGCCCCCGCGCAGTAGACGATGTTCTGCAGATCGGGTGCGGCGGCCAGGACGCCCTCGCTCACCAGGAAACCCGCCGCCAGCGCGAAGTCGTCGCCCGGTGTGCGCATGGTGATCGCGAGAGGCTTGCCGTTCAGCCGGATCTCGAGAGGTTCCTCGGCGACGAGCGTGTCCGGCCGGGTGGAGACCGCCCCGTCCCGGATGCGCAGGACCTTGCGGCGTTCCGTGACTCGTCCCATGTCTTGATCAGCCCCGGTTCTGTACGTGCTGGCAGCCGAAACGGCCCTTGATGCAGAGGTGCCGTGGGTCACCGGGCTGTCGTGCGGCGAGGTGACCTTCACGAACTCATTGTCCTGCACATGGAGCGTGAGGTTGCAGCCCACTCCGCGGCACGCGCACACCGTGGTCGTCCCCGACTGCTTCGACTCGTCCCAGGTACCCGCCGCTCGTCCCAGGTACCCGCCGCCCGCATGCCGCGCTCCGTCCTGCGCTGCAGCTCCGTTCGTCTGGGGGATACCGCGGAAGTACCGCGGAGGTGGAGGAGGAGTCGTGGGGGGCGGAGAAAGAGGTCGCAGGAGCCGGTGGCGCGGACCGGCCGGAAGACGGTCGGCTGAATCTCGTCGACGAAATATTGTCTACAGTATGCGGTCGACCGGCGGTATGGGCTCGCACCGCATCGCCCCCCGCCGGCTGACCGGAGCCGACAATCCCGGCACCCGATTCCTGTGGCTTCACCTGCCGCCGTACCCGCGAGTCACTGATCAGACTGATGGATCCGCTACCCACGGCCACAAGGGGGACCCCGACATGAACGGCTCGCGCATCGCCGCAATCGGCCACTACCAGCCCGCCAGAGTGCTCACCAACGAGGATCTGGCGGACCTGGTCGACACGAGCGACGAGTGGATCCGCAGCCGGGTCGGCATCCAGACCCGGCACATCGCCGGACCCGACGAACCGGTCGACGAACTGGCCGCGCACGCCGCCGCCAAGGCCCTCGCCGCCGCGGGCCTGGCACCCGCGGACATCGACCTGGTACTCGTCGCCACCTCCACCGCGATCGACCGTTCCCCGAACACCGCCGCCCGCGTCGCGGCCCGGCTCGGGATCCCGCAGCCGGCCGCCATGGACGTCAACGTGGTCTGCGCCGGGTTCACCCACGCGCTGGCCACCGCCGACCACACCGTCCGTGCCGGAGCGGCCACCCGGGCCCTGGTCATCGGTGCGGACAAGATGTCCGACGTCACCGACTGGACCGACCGCTCCACCTGCGTCCTGGTCGGCGACGCCGCCGGGGCCGCCGTGGTGGAGGCCTGCCCGCCGGGCCAGGAGCCGGGGATCGGTCCGGTGCTGTGGGGGTCGGTGCCGGAGATGGGGCACGCCGTGCGGATCGAGGGCACACCGCCGCGGTTCGCGCAGGAGGGGCAGAGCGTCTACCGCTGGGCCACCACCCAGCTGCCGGCCATCGCCCGCCGCGCCTGCGAGAAGGCCGGCGTGGCCCCCGAGGAACTCGCCGGGGTCGTCCTGCACCAGGCCAACCTGCGCATCATCGAGCCGCTGGCGCAGAAGCTCGGCGCCGTCAACGCCGTGGTCGCCCGCGATGTCACCCGATCCGGCAACACCTCCGCAGCGAGCATCCCGCTCGCCTTCTCCAAGCTTCTGGAGCAGGGAGCGCTCTCCGGCGGCGATGCGGTGCTGCTCTTCGGGTTCGGCGGCAACCTGTCGTACGCCGGGCAGGTCGTACGGTGCCCCTGAGGCTGTTCAGCGGATCCGGCTGACCGGATCTTGTGGACAGTAGCCTGCATTCTGCATACCTCAGGCCGGATCCTGCGGACCGGCAGCGTGGATTCTGTGCACCGTAGACTCTAGACAATCGAAACTGGCAGTGTCCGGCGTCCACGCGCCACATCTGTCCAGGAGGGGGACCGTGATGTTGTCGACCGGACTGCCGCAGGGGGCGGTGCCGAAGCTGGAACGCCCCGGACCGCTGCGCGAACGCGTCTACGAGGCGCTCCTCGAACTCATCACCACCCGCGCGTTGCAGCCGGGCCAGCACCTGGTCGAGAGCGAACTCGCCGGGCACCTCGGCGTCTCCCGGCAGCCGGTGCGCGAGGCGCTGCAGCGGCTCGACACGGAGGGCTGGGTCGATCTGCGGCCCGCGCAGGGGGCGTTCGTGCACGAGCCGACCGAGGAGGAGGCCGACCAGCTGCTCACGGTGCGCACCCTGCTGGAGGCGGAGGCGGCCCGGCTGGCGGCCCTGCACACAGGCCAGGAGGGTGTCGACGCGCTCTACGACATCGTGGAGCAGGGCCGGCTTGCCGTGGCCGCCGACGACGTCACCCGAGCCGTCGCGCTGAACGCCGCCTTCCACGCCAAGGTCATGGAGCTGGCCGGCAACGCGGTCCTCGCCGAACTCGCCGCCCAGGTGGACCGCAGGGTCCGCTGGTACTACACGCCCGTGGCACGTCTGCGGGGCGGCACCTCCTGGACCGAGCACGCGGAGCTGGTGCAGGCGATCAGTGACCACGACGAGCAGCTGGCCACCCGGCTGATGCGCGAGCACACCGAGCACACCCGCCACTCCTACCACCACCGCAAGGCGTCCTGACGGCGGCGGGCCCGGCACGATCCCGCAGGCCCGATTCCTCAGGCCCGATTCCTCAGGGCCGAACCCCCCGGGCTCGGCCCCGCAGGCCCGCCCCCGGGGCTCGGCCCCGCAGGCCCGCCCCCGGGGCTCGGCCCCGCAGGCCCGCCCCCGGGGCCCAGCCCCGCAGGCCCGGCCCGACCCCCCGGCCCAACCCTCAGGCTCGATCCCTCAGGCCCGATCCTTCAGGCCCGGCGCCCAGGTCGGGGACGGTTCGGCCTGCGGCGGTGCCGTGACGCACGCCCGCGCCTCCGCCGTCAGCATCCCCACCAGCACCGCCACCAGGAGCAGCAGCTCCCCGTAGGCGGGCAGGCGCAGCGCGGGTGCGGCCGTGGCCAGGGCGAGCAGGGCGGCGACTGCCCGGTGGCGGACCGGGCGCAGCGCCAGGGCCAACCGGAACGCCACGTCCCCAGCCAGGAACAGCGCCACCCCGCCCGCCAGCGTCAACGCGGGGCCCGGACCGGGGTGTTCGGCGAGACGACCGAGGGTCGTCTTGATGCCCGCCGCGAGGAAGGCGATGCCCAGCAGCATCGGCAGGAAGGCGTAGTAGTAGGCGTTCATCGCCAGGCGCCAGCGTGCCCGCGGCGGTGTCGCCCGGAACGCGGCCTCGGCCGCCTCCTCGTCCCGCACGAAGTACGTCCACCACAGTGCGACCGCCAGCGCCAGCGCCAGGAACGCGCCGGCGAACAGGCCGGGGGTGAGCGGCAGATCGCCGATGCCGACCCCGATGGAGATCACGGACTCGCCGAACGCGATGATCAGCAGCAGCCCGTGCCGTTCCACGAAGTGGGCCGGGTCCAGGGCGCCCAGCTGCGTCCGCAGCGTCGCCGGGCTCCGCCCGTCCCTGCGGCCCGGTCCGTGCTCGGCCACGACCGGCGTCACCACCTGCAGGACGATCGCGAGCAGCCACAGCCCGTCCGCCGCAAGCCCGTCGACCAGGCCGGCAGCGGTCACCGCCAGGGCGGCCAGCGCGTTGGTGACGCCGTACCACAGCGAGTCCCAGCCGTGGCTGCGGGTGTACAGCGCCGTGTGCACCACCACGGCACCCAGGAAACCCAGTCCGAAGACCACGCCGGTGTCCTGGAACACCCGCGGGATCGCCAGCGCGCACACCAGGAACGCGCCCATGCCGAGCATCAGCAGCAGCCGCCGCGAAGGGCGGTCGGGCGGCACCTGGTTGGTCAGGTAGGCGTAGGCGCCGTACATCCAGAACAGCACGACGAGGACCAGCGTCACCCGGCCGGCGGTGGCGAAGGTCAGGTCGTGCGCGAGCAGCACGGTCAGCTGGGTCAGCGTGAAGACGAAGACCAGGTCGAAGAAGAGCTCCAGGGTGGTGACCCGGCGCCCCGGCTCCTCGGCCGCCGTGGCCGACGGCGTGGTGTCCATACGGCGTTCCCCCTCCGGTGATCGGTGAGCCGATCGTAGAGGGGGGAGACGGGGGACCGGTCAGGACGCCGGCTGCGGCCGGGCGGCCGTCACCCAGGGCCCGCCGGGGGCGCCTGCCCGTGCGACTTCCCGGAGTACCGGCTCGTCCCCTGACCGCGCACACCGTGACCGTTGCGTCACCACTCGTACGGACCGTCGGCCGGGGTGCCGCGTGGCGCCCCGGGCCGACGCCCGCGCCACGGAATACGCAGGTGAAACGCACTCCGAAACCTTGGTATTGTTGTCCATGTCGCCGCGGGGAACAGCCCCCGTCAGGCGGCAGACACCTGGTCCGGGTGGCGGAATGGCAGACGCGCTAGCTTGAGGTGCTAGTGCCCTTTATCGGGCGTGGGGGTTCAAGTCCCCCCTCGGACACTCCTTGGGACGTTCACGAGATCGTCCCGAAGCGTTCACGAATTACCGGTCGAGTCATGTGACTCACCGGTATTTCGTCGTTTCTGGGGCCTTGAGCCTCGTGATCGGCTCGATGAGGGGGTGAGGCGGTGGCGGTCCAGGTACTGCGCCTCTCACCTGCGGAAACAGGACATGCCTGCACGACGGCTGGTAGCCGTGGCGCAGGCATGTGGGGTTTTCAGGGGGCGGAGCGCTGCGAGGGTGTGTCACTCGCGTGGCGGAGGCTCGACCTGCTCGGTCGGAAGCGGTCGCGCCAGGGGCGGGTCGGAGGGCTCACCGGGTTGGGTTGTGGCGCTCTGCGTGCTGGCTTTGCGGGGCTGGATGCCCTGGTCGCGGAGGAACCGGCGAATGGCTCTGAGGTTCGCCACGAAGATGATGACGGCATTGAGCAGGGTCTGTGCGACGCGCCCGTGCGGCAGGCGGAGCTGGGGATTGTCGATGCTGTCGAGGGCGGACTTCTTCAGGTTGCCGTTGGCGCCCTCGTTCTGACTGCGCAGTCCGGACCAGGCTTCCTGCCACCGAGGGGTGAACAGGGCGTATTTCTGCCGCCACTTGGCCAAGACGGTGCCCGGGACGGTGATGCTCTTCCCTCTGCAGATGTCTGCGTAGACAGGGGTGTCCCTCTTGGGCCTGGGAATGGTGGGCAGGGCTGCCGGGGTACGGACAGTGGGGGCGTCGAGGTCGACGACGGTGGACGGGCGTGGCTGGGGTCGGCGGTAGCAGGTGACCGTGGCGTGCGGCCCGAGGGCGGGGCACTGTCGACGCTGATCCCCTGCGGGCCCGTATTCCTTGATCTTGGCCTGGTAGTCCTTCCGGGACTGGATCAGGTTGAGTGCGTGGGCGCGGTCTTCGTCCGTGTGGCTGTCGATGTATGTGGCGCCCGCAGTTACGAGCGGGGTGGGCATCAGCGGGCAGTAGAACTCGCCGCCGACCAGCTGCATGCCGCGGAACTCTCCCTGCCGGTCGACCTTGTCGTCGTTGTAGTGCTTCACCGCGTTGAGGCCGAGTTTGAGCAGCTGCAGGTGCAGGTTGTGAGGCTTGGCCTGGGTGATGCCCCGGTCAGCGCAGAACAGTTCCTTGACCAGGCCTCGTTCGAAGGCCGGCTGGATGGCGCGCAGGGCGGCCGGGCCGGGTTCGGTACCCGGGGTGCGAAGGATCATGCCGAGGCAGACCGCGGGGTAGGCGCCGGCGAGGTCGCCATGGCCATGGCCCGGGAACGCGGCCATCATGGCGTAGCGGAACTCTCTCTTCTCCGACGCCTTGGCTTTCTTCTCCTGGCCCGACTTGCTCTTGCGCGGCACTGGCTTGTTTGCCGTGCCGCGCCGGGTGCCAGTGTTTGTGGAGGCCGCAGCTTTGCCGCTGGGCGACTTCTTCTGTGTTCCTCCCTTCACGTACATCCCGGCGGTGATCTCAAGCGAGGCCCGGTCCTGGTGGTAGTCCGGCTCTTTGCCCCAGACCGGAACCGGAGTGTCGTCGACCGCGATGTGGCCAGGCCACCGAGCGAAGTCGCCGCGCCGGTAGGAAGCCATCACCGGAGCGAGAATCAGATCCTGGGCGATGGCCTCCAGGTTTCGCACGGTGTCTTGGTTGTCGCGGGCATTCCACTTCCGTCGGATCTCCTTGGCCTCGCTGAGAGACAGCCGCTTGCGGCGGTCGTGCGGTGCAGGGTCGAGGCGCCGGGTCATCGAGGACCAGGACCGGTAGACGCGCTTCGACGTCGCGTACTGGTGGTGCGCGATGCGGTCGATTTCTTCTCGGGTTGCGCCCTCGCGGATGTGCAGGTCGACGTCGGGGACGTCAAGGAGGGCTTTGGACCCTGGAGACAAGGCGAAGAAGAGCGTCTCCCATGCGTCGTTGATGTTCGCGCTCTTACCCATGTACTGCGACAAGAGCAGGCCGATCAGCACTGTGCGGAACGGGAAGCCCTTCGGGCCTGGCCGGTGCTCGTTGGAGGGAAGGCGTTCCAGTACTCCGCTGTGGCGCACGAGGTCGAAGACCTGCCTCACAACGCGGTCGCTGAGGGTACGGCCGGGGGCCTGCGGTGCAGGGCGTAGGGCGAGGCCGGTACGCCGGCAGGGTTTGTCCTCTGGGTTCTTCCTGCTCATGCCGCCCCCCGCAACAGATCGGATGCCTCCGCTTCGGGCACGTCGTGGAGGAAGACGAGGTAGCGCGAGAGGCTGTGCAGGGTCCCGAGTCCCGATGCTTTGAGGATCACCTTCAGCGGAATACCTGCGTTCAGCAGTTCGACGAGCCAGGTCGTACGCAGCCGCTGGGTCTGCAGCACTGCACCGTCACAACGGCCGATGATCCGTGGGTACCTGGCCAGCCAGTCCGATGCGATGTGCTTGCTGGTGCGGTCCTGCCAGTCCGGCCGGAAGGCGTACGCGTCTGCCGGGATGTGGGCGGCTTCCGCCAGCAGCAGTTCCTCGTAGGCGTACCGGCATACGACAGTGCGCGGACGGCGCCCGTGCACCTTGACCAGTGCCCGGCCGGTGGGGCCCGCGAGGATATCCCGCCCCTGAACGTACACAAGATCCTCAACGGCGAGCCCGCAACCGACGCCGAGACAGAACAGCAGGCAGGCGTTGCGCCGTTGGGCCGGGGTGGGCAGGCTCTGCGCCCAGATCAGCCAGTAGGCGATTTCCGCTGGCGGGTAGGGGGCCACTGGGGCGGCGGTGGCCTTCAGCCGGATCGGCGGATGCTGTCCGAGCTGGTCCAACAAGAGCGCTTCGGAGGCCCGGCGCAGCTGGCTGCTGCAGGTTCGGCGGCTGTTGGCGGCCATGTCGCGGCAGCCGACGAGGATGAAGCGTTCGACGGTGCTCTGGTCAAGGATCACCGAGGGTTCGAGCGGGAGGCCCTGGGCCTCGGCCCAGGCGACCAGCCGTGCGAGCGGCGTCATGACCACGTCTGGGCCGTAGGGTCCCGCTGCGACGGCCATGAATCCCAGCGAGCGGACGACCGGAGCGATGCGGCGCCACTGGGCGGGCGGCACCGTCTCCGCCTTCGGTGCGTAGGCCAGCAGGCGATTCGACACAGCGACCTCCAGGCGCAAGGCCCATGACAGGTGGCCGGTTAACCGGCCACTGGTGTCAGTGTCGATCACGATCTGAAGGAACGCATCTTTATGACCGGAGGCCGAGCGCGCACGGCGCCGCCATGGAGCTACGCCGTCGATCCGGAGGAGTGGCCGGATGCTCGGATCGCCGGGGAGCCCGCCGCGGCAGTGGTCCAGACGATTGCCCGCCGCCTCGCCGCCGCCTTGCGTGAGAGGCCGGAGCTCTCGCTGCGCGGACTGGCCACCCAGAGCAACGTCGGCAGACAGACCATCGGCGATCTGCTGGCGGGAGCCACCTGGCCGGATGTCCTGACGGTCTGCCGACTGGAGCGCGCCTTGGGCCTGGCGCTCTGGCCCGGATCGAATGCGACCCAATGTGCTCATGACTGATCCTCAATTGCCTATTTGAGGTCAGTCGTGCACGCCCAAGCGCGGAATGACGCAGACGCCCTATAGCGCTACCGGTGGGAGCGCTAAGGTGAACGTGCGCGACGGACCGGAACCCTGTCAGGAGAAGCGTCCGTTCGTGCGTTTTGGCGGCCTCCCTCGACCGTTAATCGGGGGAGGCCTGCTTGTTGGGGTTGGGGGGCGTTCTCGGATGGATCAAGCAACCCGGGATGACAGCACAGCCCGGAACATTCCCGGTGCTACGTTTTCCACCTCACCAAGTTGCTTCATACGGTTGAGGGTCTTGCCTACGGATGAGCGGACCGTCGCGTCCGCTCCCGGGCGCACCGCCGCCGCGATATCGGTGATGGACATTGCCTCTTGAGCGGCGCACAGGAGTGTGAGGATCGCATCGCGCATGCTTCCGTTACGCGGTGGCCCCAGGGCCCGAGGGCCAATGCCCGGGCGCGCATCTTCGGACGAAGGATCCTCGTCGGCGACAGAAACTTCAGACGGGCCCTCCCGGGAAGGCTGGGCGGTTTCCGCGTCCTCGCCAGTGTCCGGCGGCTCTTCGCGGATATCGGTGGATTCGACACCTTGGCACATCATCGCGTACACAGCTTCCAATGTCGCCAACTCGCCGCGCAGTGAAGCGATCAGCTCCTTCACGGCGTGCCGGGCCTGGCCGATGTAGACACCCTCGTCTGACACAGGTGTGCTGGTCCGGTATCCCGCCATAGCGAACTCCTAAGGAAGGTCGCTGCCAGTGTAGGGACGGCGCACTGTGGCACGCACGCAGTTCCTGTGAGGCGCTATCAAACGGTCAGCAGTGCGCTCAAGCACGGCAAGTCCGGTCGGGGTTATCGCAGGACTCGAACTGTCTTGGCGCAAAGTTGGCTCGTCGGGTTCGTGCGATGCCGCTCCGGAACTGTGAGACGTGCCACCACGGAATTCTGACGTGTGGATTCTGTCGAAGGTCCCGGTCTCCGGGAACGTTTGAGCGTTACGGTTCCTTCATGGTGGATGGCAAGCATCTGTCGGCGACAGAGGCCTTGGGTTCGGCGACGAAGGCCCTGGATGTTCTAGTCCTGGCGTATGACCGGGGGGAAATCGGTGTTACCGAAACCGCCCGGGAGCTTGGTATCTCACGTTCCACCGCACACCGCATCCTGGTCACCCTGCAGCGCACGGGTTTCCTGCGTCACGATCCTGGCCAGCACGGATACTCAGCGGGGCCACAGCTCGTACGCATGGGGCTGGCCGCGATCGCACAGTTGGACGTCCGACGACAGGCGCGCAGACCCCTGGAGGAGCTCTCCGAGAAGCTGCAGGAGACGGTGTGCCTGTACTCCCTGGATGCGGCCGTCGTCCGACTACTCGACGGAGTCGAGTGCCGGCATGTCCTGCGCGTCAGCGTTCCGCTCGGACAGGAGCTCCCTGCCCACGTCACAGCTGCGGGCAAGGCCCTGCTCGCACTGCGCGACCCGGCAGACGTACGCGCGACGCTTCCGGCCGCGCTCCCTGCCACGGCGGCAGGAAGCATCACCGAGTGGCCGCTGCTTGAGGTGGAGTTGGAGGAAGTCAGGGTCCGGGGATGGGCGGCAGACCTTGAGGAAAGTGCACACGACCTGCACGGCGTAGGCGTGGCCATCCGCAACCGCATCGGGGAACCGCTCGCCGCGATCTCCGTGTACGCACCCGCCGTACGTCTACGTGAACAGGACATGCCAGCGGTTGCCACGGCCCTGCAGGAGACCGCCACCACGATCGCCAGGGCAGAGTGACAGTGGTTGCCGAGGTGCCGGGACTCAAGGCCCCAACGTGATCCGCCCGTCCGGGATCCACCCCTCCAGGTATCCCGTCAACAGCACATCCACATCTGGCAGATCGCACCGTGTGCACAACTCCTGCCACTGCTCAGGCCCCGCCCAGCGTGTCGGTCCCCAGGACAGATGATCCGGCGGAGCGCCAGCCGCAGCGAGACGAAAGATGAACACGTGCGCCTCTCGACGGCTCCGGCCTACGGGCACAGGCACCTGAGCCCAGCGGCATCCTTCAACAGTGCCCCCGCGCACCGGCATCGCGACGACCGCATCGCGGAGTACACGCAGTGCCGCCTCACGGTAGGGCTCTGCAGATCGGACCGATCCTGACGGGAGCACCCATCGGGGAACAGCTCCAGGCAGGTCGTCTGCCACTAGGGCAAGCAGCCCGTCCGAGCTCAGCAACGCGACGAACACCACCCGCCGCATCCTGGGACGCGGCACGGTAGGGCACCTCGAACTCTCGGCGGCGTCCAGGAAAGCAGGCACAGTCCGATCCTGACATGCGGCCGTTTAACCGGCCACTCGTGTCCTGCATTGACGCGAGTTTCATTTCTGAGCTCAATGCGGTGGATGTGATCCGCGCCTGTCGGGTACTCCGATGCCAGGAACCGGCTGCCGAGCATGGCCTCCATGCCTGCCGCGTTCCGGCGCTGCAGCTCCACCTCCAGCGCCACCGTCGAGCCCTGCAGCTCGATGTTCTGGCTATCGGCATCCGGCCGGAACAGCTTCAGGTCGGTCACCAGCGCCCCTTCTCACGATCACTACAGGAGAAGCAATCGATACCGGCTCGTGGCTATTCCAGGCGCCGAGGCAGGTCTGCGGGACCTGCTGAGGAATCTGGACGGAGCCGGCTGACAGTCTCTGAGATCACTGAGTCGCATTCATACCGGCATGAATCCGGATATAACGCTCGTAAGGGCGGCCCAGTCCGATGTGATCACTTCCTCCAGTGGGATGCCGATCAGTAGGCTGTAGCGGTGATTCGTCGGTGTCCGTGCTCCTCCTGCCTTGCATCTTCTACGGTGGAACAGATGCAGACGCCAAGCGAGGTCGTGCTGTCGTTGCGGGAGTCAGGGGGTGTGCGGTGAGCAGTGCGCCTCTGCCGTCGCGTATCGGTCCGTACCTCGTCGAGCGGCGGCTCGGCGCGGGCGGGATGGGGGAGGTATATCTCGCCTACTCGGTCGCGGGTGAGCCGGTCGCCGTGAAGGTGATCCGGCCCGACCGTACAGATCCGCACACTCGCGCCCGGTTCGAACGCGAGGCGACGATCGCACGAACGATCTCGGGCACGGGTCGTGTGGCCCGTTTCATTGAGGCGGATCCGTTTGCCGAGCAGCCCTGGCTGGCGATGGACTACGTCCCCGGCCGCCCTCTCTCCGATGTCGTGAAGGACCAAGGTCCGCTGTCCACGCCACTCGTGGCGAGCCTTGGTGCGCTTCTGGCCGAGGGGCTTGCTGCCGTGCATGCCGCGGGCCTGGTACACCGCGACCTGAAGGCGCAGAACGTCATTCTCGGAGACTTCGGCCCGGTGATCATCGACTTCGGTCTCGGCGCCTTCGTCGGGGCGTCCAAGGGGTCGCTCACGCAGGCTGGCGTGGTCATCGGCACAGTTCGCTGCATGCCGCCCGAGCAGGCCCTGGGCGAACTGGAGGTGACGCAGGCTGCTGACGTGTACGGCCTGGGCACTGTACTTCTATACGCAGCGACCGGGCACTATCCGTACGACGGAGCCCGGTGGGAGGCGGTCGCCGCGCAGGTGGTCAACGCCGACATGGGCCCCGACCTGTCCGGGCTGCCCGATGAACTGGCCCCCGTCGTGTCGGCCATGCTGGCGCACAAGGCGGAGAACCGCCCCTCCCTAGAGGAGGTGACCCGGCAATGTGCCGATCTGATGCGTCTGCTGGGTACGAGTCCGGCCCGGGCACGGCGCGCTTTGATCCAGGAGACGACGCCGAAGGATCATCCCACGATGGTGCTGCCCCAGCCTGACACGCCCATGCTGGACCGGCTCGACTCACTTGAGAGGCTGCTGCGCGAAGAGTCGGCGTCCCCGGTGGAGAACATCCCCGTTCCGCCGTCCGGCGATGAATTCGGTCCGTACACTCCGGCCGAGAGCGGCATGGTGAACTCGCCCCCGCCAGTGCTTGTGCAGAAGTCCGACGGGAGCGGAAACGCGGCTGAGCCCGCGCCGCAAAAGGGCCGTCCCCCCGCTTCCCGGCGGGTCGCCGACGAGCTGCGTAAGCGCTACGCGATGGGGCCGGCACTCGCCTGGTCGAAGCGCTGAACCGCGCTTCCTTACCTTTCGCCGATGTGGCTGGTCCCGGACGGTACAAAGGGCGGGCACGAGCACATCGCACATCACGAGCACACAGTCCACAGAGGAGCACCACGTGACCACGGCGATGCAGCCCGAGGTTCCTGAGGCGCGCGACGTCAATGAGGCGCGGTCGGCATATCCGGCAGGTGCGAAGCCGATCTTCGCTCCCGGCGCCCAGGTACGCATCCGCGACGAACAGTGGCTCGTGAAGTCCGTTGCCGAGTCCCGTGACGGACTGATGGTCGAGGTCAGCGGGGTGTCCTCGTTCGTCCGGGGCACGGACGCGGTGTTCTACTCCGGCCTTGACCAGATCGACGTACTCGATCCACGCAAGACCCGGCTCAAGCCCGACGACACCTCCAGGCACGCCAAGGCCCGCCTCTACCTGGAGGCGGTCATCCGTAAGACCGCGCTGCCACAGACCGAGCACGGCATCGCGCTCGCCGACTCTTTTCTCATGGACCGGCAGGAACACCAGCTGCGCCCCGCCGAGCTGGCGCTGTCCATGCGCAACCCGCAGCCCCGGCTGCTGATCGCCGACGTGGTGGGGCTGGGTAAGACGCTCGAGATCGGCATCACACTCGCGGAGCTGATCCGGCGCGGGCGCGGGGAGCGCATCCTCGTGGTCACGCCCGCCCATGTGCTGGAGCAGTTCCAGCGCGAGCTGTGGACCCGCTTCGCTCTGCCGTTGGTACGCCTGGACTCCACCGGCATTCAGCGCATCCAGCAGGAGATTCCAGCGGGCCGGAACCCGTTCGCCCACTTCAAGC
This sequence comes from Streptomyces sp. NPDC052301, assembly GCF_044593395.1. Taxonomy (NCBI): domain Bacteria; kingdom Bacillati; phylum Actinomycetota; class Actinomycetes; order Kitasatosporales; family Streptomycetaceae; genus Streptomyces; species Streptomyces sp. NPDC052301. Next base: position 749,205 of record NZ_JBIUBE010000003.1, read on the forward strand.
GCGTCATCGTGTCCGTCGACACCCTCAAGTCGGCGACGTACGCCCATCACCTGGAGAGCATCACCTGGGACGCGGTGGTCATCGACGAGTCGCACAACCTCGTCAACAAGGGCACCCGCAACAACCGCCTCGCCCGCCGCCTCGCCGAGCAGACCGATGCGCTGATCCTGGCCTCCGCCACTCCCCACAACGGCGACGCCGAATCCTTCGCCGAGCTGATCCGGATGCTCGACCCGGCGGCGATCGCCGACCCCAAGAACTACAAGGTCGCCGACCTTGACCACCTCTACATCAGGCGCACCAAGACCGACCGTGAGGTGCGCGACGGCCTCAAGAACAAGCCCTGGGCCGAACGCGGCGACTCCCTGCCGGAGCCGGCTCCGGCGACGCCGAAGGAGGTCGCCGTCCTGGAGAAGCTCGCGAACGAATGGACGCCGGGCGACCCGAACCGTTCGTCGGTCTGCGCCGATCCCCTGGTCGGCTACAACTTCCTAAAGGCGTTCCTCTCCTCCCACGTTGCCCTGCGGGAATCCCTGGCCAACCGCCGTGCCTACCTGGACAACCCGAAGAGCGTCACGGCGAAGAGCAAGGCCAAGACCGCGCCCGACACCCCGGAACGGCGCGCCGCTCTCGCCGCCGAGAGCAAGGCCCTCGCGGAACTGGAGGCGCTGGTCGCGGACTTCACCGACCAGGACTCCGCCAAGCTCGACGCACTCGTCCGCATCCTCAGAGACCTCAAGGTTGGCCCTGCAGCCGAGCGGCGCGTCGTGATCTTCTCCGAGCGCGTCGACACCCTGGACTGGCTGGCCGAAGAGGTCCCGGCCCGGCTCGGCTTCAAGAAGAAGAACCTAGCCAAGCCCGACACGACGCGTCCGTGGAAGGCGTATGACGGCGTCGTCGAGGTCATGCACGGCGACACCACCAACGAGCAGCAACAGCGGGAGATCGTCGACCGTTTCGGCCGGCGCGAGGAGCCGGTGCGGCTGCTGTTCACCGGTGACATCGCCTCCGAGGGCGTCAACCTGCACCACCAGTGCCACGACCTCATCCACTACGACCTGCCCTGGTCCCTCATCCGCATCGAGCAGCGCAACGGACGTATCGACCGCTACGGGCAGGCGGTCAGCCCTGAGTTCCGCGCGCTCGTCCTCACCGCCGACGTGCCCTGGCGGCGCGACGAGGAGAGCGGGGAGATGCTCACGCTCGACGACCGGCTCGTCGGCGCCCGTCTGCTGCGCCGTGAGGAGCAGGCGCACGAGATCGAGACCGGCGAGGGCAGCGCCGAGGCTGTCACCGGTCTCTACGACCACAAGAAGGAAGAGGACCGTCTCACCCGCGACCTCATCAAGGGCGGCACCGTCGAACGCTCCATCAAGCAGTCCCAGCAGGAGTCCGGCGGTGTCCTGGCGGGGCTCCTCGCCGGCGCCAACGCCCGACTCTCCGACCCGACGGTCGCTCCGACCACTCTCGGCACGGCCGCAGTGCCCGAGGCCGATATACCACACGTCTTCGCCGACACTAAGGCGTACTTCCACACCGCCGTGGATCTCATCTACCCGCAGGCCGAGCGCGAGGCCCTCGACTGGAAGCCCGAGACGGCGGGCGGCCGTATCGAGTTCACGCCGCCCGACGACCTGCAGTACCGCTTCCGGGAGCTGCCGAAGTCGTACCTGGATCAGGAGAAGATCCTTACGACGTCCAAGTATGACGGCACGCTGCGTCTCACCTTCGACAAGCAGTACGCCGCCGACCGGCTGGAGGCCGCCCGCAACGCCAAGCAGGGCAAGACGGACGAGCCCACGTCCCAGTGGCCCAATGTCTCCTACGTCTCAGACATCCACCCCGTGCTCGACTGGGTGACGGACAAGGTCCTCGCCAAGCTCAAGTACGACGAGGCGTTCGTCCTCGCCTATCAGCCGGACGTCGGCAAGGCCAAACGGATCGACGCAGCTTTGCCGGCGGCCCTCACCGGCCCGGTCTACCTCCTCCAGGGCGTCTATTCCAACGCGGCCGGCAAGCCGACGGTCGTGGAGTGGATGGCCGTCACCGGCCTCGCCGAGTCCACGCCTCGCGTATGGCGCATGGACTCGGCGTTCCTCGCCGCCTGCGGCGTAGGCCCCGACATGCCCGGTCGCGCCCAGCCCGTCGACCCTGGCCTACTCAAGGAACTCGTTCCCGCGGCCGTCGACGCGGCCGAGACCCACCTGCGAGAGCGTCGCGCCGACTATGACAAGCAGGTCGACTCCTACCTGGCCCCGTATGAGGACCGGGTGCAGGTTTGGGAACAGGGCGCCCTGATCGCCGTAGGCAACCAGGAACGCCGCCGCAAGCAGGTGTACGACACGGCAGCCCGCCGGCGCGCCCTCGTACGCCGTCTGCGGACCGACGGAGACCCGATGCTGAGGGTCATTGGGGTCCTCGAACCCCTCCATCCCACCACCCTCTCCGCAGTACATGCCGAGGAGTCCGCGCGATGAGCTACACCTACGACTCCTTCGCCAATCGCGGCGAATACCTCTCCGCCCACTACTTCAGCGAGGAGCTGGAGAACACCCTCAAGAAGAGCAAGGCGGGCGACGAGGGCCTGTTCACCCTGTGGACCAGCCGCGAGACCGACCCCCACGACCCGCAACCCACTCCGCGCGAGCTCATCCCCCGGCTCCGCGGTGAGTACCTGGCCACCGTGCGCCCCTTCCTGGCCTCCCGCGCCCAGCAGGAAGAACTCGGCAGCACCTACGACGACCCCACGGGAGAGTGGGCCGAGCACCTCACTACCTGGCACACCGCTGTCCTCAAGGCCCTCGGTTACGGCGGTGACCGGCCCGATCCGATCACTGTGCACAACGCGGGCAGGGAGTACGAACTCCAGGTCGCTTGGCACGGCGACGACATCCTCGCCGTCGACTGCGGGTGGACCGCCAAACTGGACGACGCCCTCGACCCCGAGAAGGCCGGGCAGCTCCTCCACTTCCTCAAGACCGCCGACGGCCTCATCGAAGTCGGCGAGAAGCTGACGGGCTGGCTCTTCCAAAGCGAACTGCACGAGCCCGGCGGCGAGGGACCCCGCTTCATCCTGCTGCTCTGTGGTGGCGTACTCGTCCTCGCCGACCGCAACTCCTGGGCCGAAGGCCGCTATCTCGCTGCCAACCTGGACGCAGCCCTCGCCCGCAACGACACGGCGAAGGCCGGCGAACTCGCCCTCCTCTCCGCCCTCTTCGCCCACGACATGCTGGCGCCCCGCTCCGACGGCAAGGGTCGACGCATCGACGACCTGCTGAAGGCGTCCCGTGACAACGCCGTCGGCGTCAACTCCGAGCTGCGCAAGGGACTCCAGCGCTCGGTCGAGATCATCGCGAACGAGGTACTCGCCCGCCTGCGCGAGGCGGAGGTCGAGCCGCGGGAGATCGAGGACCTCAAGAAGGGCCCGTTCGCCAAGCAGCTCACCCGCGAATCCCTGCGCTACCTCTACCGCATCCTCTTCCTCCTCTATGCCGAGGCCCGCCCCGAGTTGGGCATCCTGCCCGCCGACGACTCGACGTACCAGACCGGGTACTCGATCGCCCGGCTGCGTGAACTGGTGGCGCGAGAGCGAAAGTTGGTCGATGAGGACAGCCGAGGCGGCTTCCACCTATACGCATCCCTCGATGTCCTCTTCAACAAGGTCAACTACGGCCACCGTCCGCACGGCACCGAAGCTGATGACGACAAGCTCCCCGAGGAACGCAGCGAACTGCGCGGCCTACGCTTCGAGCCGCTGCGCGGCGAGCTGTTCGACCCGAAGTCGATCACACTCATCGGTAGCCGTGTGCTGGACCCCCGCTGGGATGAGGACGAGGACGAGCAGCCACGATGGCTGGACTTGCGGCTGCGCAACGAGGCGTTGCACCAGGTTCTACGCCTGCTCACCATGAAGGAGGCCGGCCAGAAGGGCAGACAGGGCGGCTTCATCTCTTACCGCAACCTCGGCATCAACCAGCTTGGCGCCGTCTACGAGGGCCTGATGTCCTACACCGGCATCATCGCCGACAAGGAGCTAGCCGAGGTCGCAAGGCCGGGCGAGAAGCGGGGAGGCAAGCAGTACGGCGATCCGGAGAAGGGCTCGTGGCTGATTCCCGCGGACCGGCTGGGCGACTATCCGCAGCACACCTGGGTCGTCTACTCCGCCCAGGACGCCGAACAGCACGGCCTTCGCGGTCCGAAGAAGTACGCGGTGGGCGAGTACGTCTACCGGCTGGCTGGACGCGACCGTGAGACGTCCGCCTCGTACTACACGCCGGAGTCGTTGACAAAGGTCACCGTCGAACTGGCTCTCAAGCACCGGCTCACGGACGAGACGCGGGCGAGCGACCTCCTGAAGTACACGATCTGCGAGCCCGCGCTCGGCTCCGGCGCGTTCCTCAACGAGGCGATCAACCAGGTCGCCGACGAGTACCTCAAGCGGCGGCAGGAGGAGCTCGGCGTCAGCCTGGATACGTCGAAGGCGCTGGACGCGAAGCAGAAGGTCAAGGCGTACATCGCGCTGCACAACGCGTACGGCATCGACTTGAACGCGACGGGTGTCGAGCTCGCCGAGGTGTCGCTATGGCTGAACACCATGCACCCAGGTATGCGCGCACCATGGTTTGGACTGCACCTGCGGCGCGGCAACTCGCTGATCGGGGCGCGGCGTTGGGTGTACGAAGCGGACCGCATCAAGAACGAGCGGACCGTCGGCGGTACGACGCCGGTCAAGTTGCCGTTCCGCGACACGGAGGGCGATGGCGCGGAGCAGGCGCTGCCCGAGGGGGCGGTGCACCAGTTCCTGCTGCCCACGCCGGGGTGGGGCGCGGTCGCCTTGGTCAAACCAGCAAATCCTGCGGGCAAGCTCATCGGGCAGTCGGCCAAGCCGGAACTCGACCGACTTACCGAATGGCGAAAAGCGGTAGGCGCCAAACCGAAGACGACGGGCGGCAAGGGGAGCCAGCTCGCCCGGCTGCAGGAGGCAGCCAAGCGGGTGGAATTCCTGTGGCAACTCGTCGCCAAGCGGATGGAGCTGAGTGAGCGCGAGATTGCCCGCACCATCGACGTGTGGGGGACTGGGCGGGAGGAGGATGCGGAGGAGTACGCGTTCCTACGCCGTGACAAGAGGAACACGGACGGGGAATCCTTGCCGCTGACCAAGGAGCAGGTCTTCCAGGACTTGTTCGAGGCAGAAGGTTCTCCGTACTGGCGGCTCAAGCAGGTCATGGACGCGTGGTGTGCGCTGTGTTTCTGGCCGCTGGATCAGGTGGGGCTGCTCGATGGGACGGACGCGGAGTACGAGACGCCACCGGTGGTGGCGGTCGATGCGCTGTTGTCGTCGGGGGTGCCGCAGGTGGGCGAGATGGAACCTGAGCCTGCACCTCAGTACGTCGAGAGTGGGCTGCTGTTCGCGCTGAACGGGGACCAGTTGGCCTTCGGAGAGAGCGCGGACGAGAGTGAACTGGTCGAGAAGAAGCGGGTCAAAAGGCGTCGTGAGCCGGCGGCGCCGAAGAAGGGCGGCGGGACGGCACAGCGCCGCCCCGTCATCGCTCTGAAGGACCTGGACGACTGGCTTGCCTTCCTGGAATCCATGGTTGGTACTGGTTCGGTCCCGGAGGAAACGTTCGCCACCTCCGTTGACTCCCTGGAGGAGCTGAAGGTCCTCGAAGGGGCCATCCAGGGCGAAATGGGCATGGACGATGCTCGAAAGGCCGTGGAGACGCGATATCCGTGGATGCGGGTAGTGCGGGATATCGCGAAGGAACAGGGGTTCCTGCATTGGGAACTGGACTTTACGGGTGTATTCGCGAGCGAAGCGGGAGGTTTCGACCTCCAGGTCGGGAACCCGCCCTGGGTGGAGATCAAGTTCAACCGTACGGCCAGTTTCTCCGAGTTCGAACCCCACCTGACGCTGCAGGAAATCCTTACCAAGGAGCGCGAGGCAGAGTTGCGCGAGCGTGTCCTGCAGGTGCCCGAGTGGCGCATCCGGGTACTCCGAGACGCGGCCACGGACACGGCACTGGCGAGCTTCTACTCCAGTGCGGTCGTGTACCCGATCCTCGCGGGGACACCGGCGCACCTGCACCCGCGCTTCATGAGCCAATGCTGGGACCATGCGGCCGCGACGGGGGCCATCGGGCTCGTACACCCCGATGGTCACCTGAAAGGGAAGCAGAACCGGCGCATCCGTGCGGAAGCGTATCGCCGGCTGCGGGTGCACGGAGCCTTTGTGAATGTCGCGAATTGGGCCTTCCCACGACCTGTTGGAGACAAGAAGGACTTTGCAGCCAACATCTACGGCCCTCGTCAAGAGGTCAACTTCAAGCACCTAAGCTTCCTCTACAGGGCCGATGTGCTCACAGATTCCCTGCGGCACGACGGATCTGGTCCGGAACCGGGTCTAAGGTTCGACGGGCAGTACGACACCCGGCCGCACCGGGCGCGGATCATCAACGTGAACGCAGAGACTCTCGCCCTGTGGAGTGAGCAGCAAGGCGGCGAGTTCCCGGCGGCGGAGGCGGAGATGATGTATCCGCTGACGCAGAGTGAGCAGAATGCGGTCGCTCTGATGGCGAAATATCCCGTCCGGCTCTCCCGCGACGAGATCAGCATGAGCCGTGGCTACGACGAAGAGCGCGACCGTACTGCGGGATACATCAACTACCGAAGCCAGCGTCCAGATGCCTGGGATGAAGCGATCCTGCACGGCCCGCACATCGGTCCTGGAACGCCCTTCTGCAAGGAAGACCCCGAGCTTAGATCAGAGGGGGCGCGGATCGACCTGACCACAATCCCAGCCGACTTCATTCCCGCCACTAAGATGGCCAGGTCATGCGATCGGGACAGGTTCGAGTCCATGGCTATGGTGTGGAGGGACTGGCAGGGGCAGCCACACGCCCGCCACTACCGCTTGGCCTTCCGGCGCCGGAACGATGGAAAGACGGAGAGGGTTCTGCAAGCCGGGATCATTCCTCCAGGGCCCACCCATGTATATGGCGTCCTCAGTCTTGCCTTCCGGAATTGGCGGCATTTGCTGCTAGTCGCTGGCTTCTGGTCGGCGATTCCACTGGACTATATGCTGCGGGCCTTCGGAATCAAGGACCTCCTCGAACCCGGCATCCAGCGGCTCCCCGCTCCTTCCCCGAACCACCCGTTGTCGGGAGCCCTGGCCGTCAGGTCGGCCCGCCTGAACTGTCTCTCGAGTGCCTACGCAGACCTGTGGGAGTCGGAGTTCCGTTTCTCCTGGCTTCGCGAGGAGTGGGCAAATCCGTGGACAGGCCTGCCCCCGCTGAACGCGGTGGAACCCCGCTGGTCATGGAGCACGCCACTGCGCACGGAGTTCGAACGCCGCGCCGCGCTCGTTGAGCTAGACGCGCTGGTCGCTGTGTGGATGGGGCTTCCCGCAGACGCACTTGTCGCGGCGTACCAAGCACGCCTGGACGTGCTGTCCGCCCGCGAGGAGCAGATGTACTTCGACGCGCACGGGCGGCAACTCGCGTCGGACAGGTGGGTTTTTGGCACCGGGCAGACCGCCGAGCACTGGAAGGCCCTGGTGGAGCATCTGGCCGCACCCGACGCCAGTCCTGTCCCCGACGGCTACACCGCCCCCTTCTACAAGGCCGACCGAGAACGCGAAATGCGTGAAGCCCATGCCTACTTCAAGCGACGCCTTGACGAGGCCGTCGCCCAGGGCCTGTGGGACCCGGAGAAGATGGAGGTCCCGACCCCGTGAGGCCGACTCTCGAAGCACAGGGACTCAAGGAGAGCCTGCTCCAGTACCTGTCCACGACGTACGGCCTCGCGGACGAGGGCGCCCGTAAGGCGCTGAACGCCTTCCTCGGGGACGAGACGACGGGCATGTTCCGCGGCCCGTACCTCCGCCTGCGTACCCCCTTCACCCCGGCCGACGACGGCTGGCAGCAGCACCTGGACTGGGTCCGTACCGACGACTGGACGCCGTACGCGCACCAGGCCCGCGCCTTTGCCCGGCTCACCTCCAAGGACGGCCACACACCTCAGCCCACGCTCGTCACGACAGGCACCGGCTCCGGCAAGACCGAGTCGTTCCTGTACCCCGTTCTCGATCACTGTGCCCGCGAGCGCGCGGCTGGGAACAACGGGGTCAAGGCGGTCTTCCTGTACCCAATGAACGCCCTGGCCACCGACCAGGCGGCCCGCATCAACGATCTGCTCACCGATTACGACGAGTTGAGCGGTGTCCGCGCTGGTCTGTACATCGGGGAGAAGGCGGCGACGCACTACGACCGTGTCTACACCCGCCGCCAGGACATGCAGTTGTCCCCGCCGGACATCCTGATCACCAACTACAAGATGCTCGACTTGCTCCTGCAGCGTGCCGCCGATGCCCCACTGTGGGATGGCAGCGACATCCGCTACGTGGTCGTCGACGAGTTCCACACCTACGACGGCGCGCAGGGCACGGACGTCGCCATGCTGCTGCGTCGCCTCGCCATCGCCGTCGATGCCAACCAGCCCGGTAAGCCGCTCGGCTCGATCACCCCCGTCGCCACCTCCGCGACCCTTGCCTCCGGTACCGATGAGGACGGGGTACAGCAACTCCTCTCCGTGGCCACCAACGTCTTCGGCACGGAGTTCACCGAGGACGCGATCGTCGGCGAGGACCGGCTGACGGTCGACGAGTTTATCCTGGGCGAGGACGAGTCGATCCCGGACGCGAGATTCCTCCCTGGTCAGGCGACGCCCCCCGAGACCCTCACTGCCCTGCCGGATCCGGCATCCGGCCCCGAAGAACTCGCGGACCTCGCCGAGGCCGTCACCGGAAGCCGGATCACTGATCCGGTCGCCCTCGGCGCCACGCTCAAGCGCAATCGGCTCACGTACGCCGTTCTGAACGCCTTCGACGGCACGGTGCGCACCTACTACGAGGTGCTTGACGTGATGCGCCGCAGTGGGGCGAAGAGCTGGGACGAGGCGATCACGACACGGCCCCAAATCGCCGGGCTGGCACTCGCCCGCTTCGTCGCGCTGCTGTCCGTGGCGCGTGACCCTGACGCGCCGGCCGCGATCAGCCGCCCCTTTGTCCAGGTCGAGGTGCATCAGTGGGCGCGGTCCGTCACCCGCATGCTGCGTGGCGTGCTGCCGTGGCCGAAGGCCGAGTTCGCGTGGGACACGGCCGGGGTGCAGAGCCGGTCGCGTACGACACCGGACACCACCACCTCCCGCGACACCAAGGTCTTCCTGCCTGCGGTGTACTGCCGCGAGTGCGGGCGTTCGGGATGGTCGGTCCTTGCCCCCGAGTCGGACTTCGAGGAGCTGAACTTCGAGGCCCACAAGATCCGCCGGGCTACCGTCACCGCTGAGAAGGCCAAGGTGCGCACCCTGGTGGCGGCCACCGACAACGAGGCCCGTGAGGGCAATGGCCGTACCGCCATGGACCCGGCGGCGCAGAGGTCGCTGACCACCGGCGGCGCGGGAGTGCTCATGGTGCTCGACGGCCTGTCCCAGCGCCTGCGGCTGCCCGACCCCCAGGGCGACTACGACGACGAGGGCACCCCGGCGCCCGCCGGCCCCGACTCCGCCTTTGTCCTCGTCCAGCTCGGCGACACGGCGGAACGCGCCGCCAAGGACGACTGGTGCCCTGCCTGCGGCACCCACAACGTGATCCGCTTCGTCGGTACGGGTGCCGCCGCGCTCGCCGCCGCCTCCGTCACCCAGCTGTTCACCGGCGGGGAGATGGACAAGAAGCAGCGTGAGACGAAGACGCTGATGTTCAATGACTCGGTGCAGGACGCCGCGCACCGGGCCGGTTTCGTCGCCTCCCGCTCGTACACCTTCTCCTTGCGGGCCCTGTTCACCAAGCACCTGAGCGAACAGCAGCCCAGCGCCCTCAACGACCTCGTCGCCGACGTCGTCGCGGCCACCACTGACCGTGAGACACTCGCCGCCGTCGTCCCGCCGGACCTCCACGACGACACGGGCGTAGCACGCCTGCTGTCCGGCCAAGGACGGGGCGGGGACAAGAAGACCTGGGACCTGATCGGTGAACGGTTCGCGTTCGAGGCCGTCATGGAGTTCGGCCACCGCTCCCGCAACGGCCGTACCCTCGAACTGACCCGTACCTCAGCCGCCTGGGTGGACATCCCCGACGAGCAGGCGGCCGTGGCGCTCGTACGCGTCGCTCATGAGGAGGCCGCCCACCGCGGGTTGACGCTCACCGAACACGACGACGCCCGCTATCTGGCCCTTCTGCGCGGCCTGTTGGAGCGGCTGCGTACGCGTGGGGCGGTTGGGCACCGGTGGCTGGAGAAGTTCCTCGACGAGGCGGGCACCAGCCGCTACTTCATCTGGGGAGGGCGCCCGCGCGGCATGAAGGCCTTCCCCAAGGGGGTCTCCGCACCGAGCTTCCTGCTCGCGCGGCCCAAGCCGAGCAGCGAGTTCGACTTCGCCGCCGGACGTCTGTCCTGGTACCAGACCTGGGCCCAGCGCTGCCTCGACATGACCCGCGAGCAGGCCGACGAGTTCTGGGTGCGGCTTTTGCCCCGGCTAACCGACGCCGGGCTGCTCGCTGCGCGCACCCCGAGCGACACGGCCGCCCGTCTGTACGGCCTTCAGCCGGGTGCCATCCGGCTGCAGTTGCTGACCGACTCCCAGGTTAACGAGGCGTATGTGCGCTGCCCGAAGTGCTTCTGGGAGCAGACCGTCCATCCCTCGCTGTTGGCGCAGTATCACGGGCAGCCCTGTCAGGCGTATCGCTGCGCGAAGGGGCGGCTGGTAGCGGGTGATCGGTGGCTGGAGACCGTGGACCGGCACGACCGGGACCGCGACTACCGCGACGACTACTACCGCCGCCTGTACCGGCGAGCGGGTACCTACCAGGTCATCACCGCCGAGCACACCGGTCTGCTTTCCCGCGGCAAGCGAGAACGCGTCGAGGACGCCTTCCGCAACGGCCAAGGATTCAACGACCCCAACGTGCTGTCCTGCACGCCCACCCTGGAGATGGGCATCGACATCGGTGACCTGTCCGCCGTCGTCCTGGGCGCCCTGCCGCGCCGTACGGCCAACTATGCCCAGCAGGCTGGTCGGGCCGGACGCCGTACGGGAAATGCCTTCCTGCTGACCATTCCCGACCGCAAGCGCCGCGACCTGTACTTCCTCGACCGGCCACGAGACATGATCGACGGACGGATCGTGCCGCCGGGCTCGTATCTGTCGGCCATCGAAATCCTGCGTCGTCAGTACACCGCCCACCTCCTCGATCTCGCGGCGCGGGGACGGCTGCTGCGCGAGGACGGCAGGCCGCTGGCCGCGCTGTCGCGCCGGGTCGACGAGCTCTTCGGCCCCTCCGGCTACCTCGCCGACTTCACCGACGCCGCCCTCGCCCACGGCGAGGAACTCGTCGCCGGCTTCCTCGATCTGTTTCCGACCGGCGTGAGCGACACCGCCAAGGCGGAGCTGGAGAAGTACGCGGTCCGCGGCATCCGGAGCGCGATCGAGAAGGCCGAGCGGGAGTGGGAGCGCGAGAACCAGAAGCTGCGCACCCGTATCCGTACGATCCGTTCCGCGATCGACGAGCTCAAGGACGGCGACGACGAACAGGCGGATACGAAGGCGGAGCTGGAGGCCGAGCTCGGCGCCATCTCCAAGCAGGGCGCCACGCGCCAGCGTCAGCCCGCCCAGACCGTGCTGTGCGACCTCGGCCTGCTGCCCAACTATGCCCTCATCGACGCCACGACCACCCTCGACGCCACCGTCTTCTGGCCCGAGGGCACCACACCGGAAGGCCGGCCCCGCTACAAGTCGAAGTCGTTCTCATACGGGCGACCGCGCGGCTTCGCCCTGTCCGAACTCGCCCCCGGCAACACCTTCTACGCCGAGGGCTACAAGCACCGGATCACCGGTATCGACATCGTCACAGGCCGGGACCAGGACTGGCGTCACTGGCGCTTCTGCCCCTCGTGCGGCTACGTCCGCACCGAGAACGCCGAGAACGACATCACGCCCTGCCCGCGCTGCGGGGAGACGGGCATCGCCGACTCCGGCAGCCTGTGGCAGATCGTCCAGCCCAGCGTCGTGACAGCCCGCGACAAGCGGGAGGACGCCAGGATCGGCGACGAGAGCGACGACCGCGACCGCCGCTTCTACACCGTCGTCGACATGGTCGACATCCACCCCGACCACTTCGCCAAGGGCAAGTCCTGGCGGCACACCAAAGAGATCTTCGGCGTCGACTACACCCGCCGTGCCGTCATCCGCCGTATCAACACCGGACCGCTCAGCATCGGCGCCCAGGAGAACGACCAGCTAGCCGGGAAGCCGGTGCGGATTGCCCCCTTCCACGTGTGCACGGCCTGCGGAGCCGCTAGTGCCGACGGACGGCCGGTCTTCGACGACGACCGGGACGCCGTCGACAGCTCCGCCAACCGCCAGCGCGAACTCAAGCATCACACTCCCTGGTGCGCGCTGCGGCGCGGCAAGAAGGGCGTACCCCAGGAACCGGTCCTGCTCGCCCACGAGCTGGAAACCGAAGCGCTGCGCATCCTGCTGCCGGCTGCGACCGTCCTCGTCGAGGAGAAGGTCCACTCCTTCCAGGCGGCCCTGCGCTTGGGAGTGGACGGCGCTTTCGGCGGCGACCCGCAGCACCTCGCCACCACCCTCGCGACCATGCCGGACCGTGACACCGCGGAGAAACGGCACTTCCTGGTCCTGTACGACCGCCTCCCGCACGGCACCGGCTACCTGGACCGGCTCACCGACCCCGCCGCCTTCCGGCAGGTGCTGGAGGGCGCGCGCCGGCTGCTCGTGGAGTGCCCCTGCAACGAGGAGGGCGGGCCGGCCTGCCACCGCTGTCTGTACCTCTACGCCGACGAGCAGTACATCGAGCGCGTCTCCCGCCAGGCCGCCCTGGAGATCCTCGACGAACTCCTGGGCACTGACACCGACGCCTGGCACACCAAGAAAGTCGGCAACACGGATCAGATCGGTCTGGACGGGCAGGTCGAGTCCGATCTGGAGGCACGCTTCCTCAGGGCCCTGCGCGGGTGGGCCGGACAGCGCGGCGACGCCGTGCTGGAGGAGAGCGGTGACAACAGCGCCTATCTGCGTCTTGACGAGGTCGGCACCGTTCACGGCTGGCGTCTGACCGCCCAGCGCAACGAGGGTTACACCCGTACCGACTTCACCTTCGAACGCGTTGACGGCTCCAAGCAGAAGATCACCGTCTACCTCGACGGACACCGTTTCCACGCCACCCGTCGGCACAATCGGCTTGCCGGCGACGCCGACAAGCGCAACCGGCTCCGGGCCGAAGGGCGTGCCGTCTTCCAGCTCACCTGGGACGACCTCGACGCCTTCGAGCGGCAGACGAACACGGCGGAGTCCGCCGAGGGGCGGGAGGCGGCCGAGCCGGTGTGGCCGCCGTACCCGCGCAGTGCCCAGGACCTCGCCAAGCAGCTCTATGCCGACCGTGGCGGCGACGACCTCGCAGCCGCCGCCTTCACCGACCCGATGACCATGCTCCTCGCCTATCTGCGCAGTCCGGACGACGCGGCCTGGGGTAAGAGGGCATCAGCTATGGTCGGCGGGCTCCTCGGGACAGGCCAGGAGATCCTTGTCGGCAGCGGCACCCCGGACCAGACGCGCCAGACGCTCAGCGGCCTCCTCGACGCCTGGGGCCGCACCGACGGCATCGACCCGGCGCCCGTCCAGGGCACCGGCACGCTCAACCTGTTCCAGACCTGCGACCAGTCCGGTCTTCCCATCGCTTTCCTCGTCGATGCGGCCACCAGCCGCTGGTCCGCCCTGGCCTGCCTCGACGACACCGCACCCGACCAGCTCGGCACGCCCGAACACAAGGCGCGCTGGCGCGCCTGGCTCCAGTGGTCCAACATCCTGCAGTTCCTCGCCCACGACGGCGGCGACGGCATTCAACTCACCACAGCCACCGCAGCAGGCTTTGACATCTCGGTCCTCAAGGCCTTCGGCGGCCTCGGTGAACTCGAATCCCTCGTCGTGCGGTACGGCACCGGCGCACCCGTACCGCAGCCCGTGCCCGCGGAGGCCTCTAACGAGACTGCTCTCGAAGCAGCGGTGCGGGATTTGCTGTGGGACCGGGAGATCCTCGAATACCTCGACGAGGACGAACCCGAAGCCTCCCTCACCCGCCTCGCCCACATCTTGGCCGACGGCGGCAAGAAGGCCCCCGCTTACGGCTACGAGCTCGGCGAACGCGGTTGGCTCGCCGACTTCGTCTGGGACCACGGCACCCCGCGGATCGCCGTCATGGCAGAGCCCTACGACCAGGAGGACGAGGAGAGCGACAAGACCTGGAGCGCCTACCGTGACGCCGGGTTCACCATCCGCTCGGCTGACGACTGGCTTGCCGACCTCGACGCTCTGCTGAGCGTGCTCCCCGACGCCACCGCCCGTCCCGACTCCGAAGAACAGAGTGCCGCACGATGACCGCACGCCTGAGCCTCTATCAGAAGGCCGAGAACGAGCTCTACAAGATGGACTCGTCGGTCAAGACGAAGTTCTACGACTTCTGCCACCAGTTCCGTCTCGACCCCGATCACCCCAGCCTCGACTTCAAGCCTCTTAAGGGCGACGGCCGGATCTTCCGCGCCAAGATTGACCGTTCGTACCGGGCGCTGCTGGCCCGGGCGGGGGTCGGCGCTGATGGCGTTCAGCAGTGGCTGATCGTCGCCGTCCGCCACCGCAAGGACGTCTACGAAGAACTCACCGTCGCCATCAACCGGATCACCGGCGAGATCGAGTTTGTCGATCTCGGCGTCGTCGGTCAGAGCGTCCTCCAGCGCGCGGGACTCCAACTCACGCCGGCCCAGGACGAGCACACCGCACCGGCCGAGCCCACGCCTGCGCCAGTCGTGACGCCACAACCGGCTGCCCCCGCCGAACCGCTCCTCGTGGGCTGCACCCCCGAGGACCTGCGCCGGCTTGGTGTCGCCGACGCCCTCATCGGCCCGGCCCTCGCCGTCACGACCGACGAGGAATTCGACCAGCTCATCGCCGGCGCCCCGCGCCTGACCGCCGAGGTCCTCACCGGCCTTGGCTCCGGCATGTCCGTCGACGAGGTCGAGCGTGAGATCACCCAGCCTGCCTCCACCGAGCTCCAACCGGGCTTCGAGAACGACATGGCAGCGGCCCTCACCCGTACCGCGGTCACCACGGTCGACGACGACATCCGCAACGTCCTGGCCGAGGGCGACTTCCGAGCCTGGAAGGTCTACCTCCACCCCACCCAGCGTAAGATCGTCGAACGGAACTACAGCGGCCCCGGCCGGGTCAGCGGCGGCCCCGGCACCGGCAAGACCATCGTCGCCCTGCACCGGGTCGCCCGCCTCGCCGCGGCCCTGCCGCCCGGCCACGGCAAGCCGATCCTGCTGACCACGTACACCAAGAACCTCACCGCCGACCTGCGTTCCCGGCTCACCTCGCTCATGGACCCGGCGCTGCTCGGTCGCGTGGACATCAAGCACATCGACCAGCTCGCCCAGAGCGTCCTCAACGAGAACACCGCGCCCGGGGCACAGCGCAGCTTGATCACCGATGACCGGGCGCTAGACGTGCTGCGCGAGGTCCTCTTCGAACACGACGAGCAGCGTTGGGACGCCGAGTTCCTCTTCGACGAATGGGAGCAGATCGTCCTGGGCCAGTCCCTCGGTACCCGTCAGGACTACTTCAAGGCCCGTCGCGCCGGTATGGGCCGCGCCCTCAACCGCCCCGAACGCGCCGTCGTCTGGAAACTGCTCGACCAGTTCGCCCTGCGCCTCAACGGCATGGGCCGGGAGACCTGGGCCCAGGCCGCCGAGCGCGCGGCGCGGTACGAGATGGAACGCGCCCGCAAGATCCAGACGCGGGCCGAGCGCAAGGCCGACATCGGCGGCGGCGACCTGGCCCACCTCGACGACAACAGCTCCGCGGTGCGTTACCTGCGTCACCGCTACCGTCACATCGTCGTCGACGAGGCCCAGGACCTCAGCCCCGCCCACTGGAAGATGCTGCGCGCCATGGTCGCCTCCGGCCCCGACGACCTGTTCATCGCCAGCGACACCCACCAGCGGATCTACGACCGGCAAGTCACCCTTTCCACCGTCGGCATCAACATCCGCGGTGGCCGCTCCTCGAAACTGACGCTGAGCTACCGCACCACCCAGGAGATCCTCGACCAGGCCGCCAAGGTCGTCCGTGGGGGCACCTACGACGACCTCGACGACGGCACCGACACCCTCGACGGCTACCACTCCCTGCTACACGGCCCTGCCCCCGAGTACGTCGCCTGCGCCGACTGGACCGACGAGATCACTCAGCTCGCCGAAGCCCTCAAACAGTGGCGCGCGGACATCACGCAGCCCACCGAAGACGGCACCGTACGCGACCCCAGCGGCACCATGGCCGTTTGCGTCGCCGACGGCGACATGGCCGGCCGCGTCGCGGCCGACCTGGAGACGAAGCACGGCATCACCACAGCGACCCTCACCAAGGAGGGCCCGCAAGGTGGCGGCGACGTTCACATCGGAACGATGCACCGCTTCAAAGGACTTGAGTACCAGAAGCTCGCGGTCATCGGCGCGAGCGACGGCATCCTCCCGCGCACCGCCCTCGTCGAGAAGTACGAGACGACCGACCCCAAGCGGTACGAACGCGAACTCAAGAAGAGCCGTAACCAGCTGTTCGTCGCCACTACCCGAGCCCGCGACGCACTGCGCATCTCCTGGCAGGGCAAACCTAGCCCGTTTCTACCCTTGTAGGCCCGGGGCGACTATAAGCCGCTACGGGAGGGCGGGCCCCGAGCATCCCGCCCAGCGAACTATGTGGGCGGGGGTGTGTTTTGGGCGAGGCGGACGCGGTGGCCTTCTGCGGTACCGCCGAAGTCGCGTTCGTCGTCGTCGCGGAAGCGGTTGTAGAACCACTCGGGTACTCGGGTGGTGTCCAGGCGGGTGCGGAGTACGCCGTCCTGCACGTCCCGTGCAACGTTTCGAAGGCGGTGCCATTCGTCGTCGGGGACGGGACCGGGGCGTCCGTTGTGTAGCTCGGTGTTGACGACCTTGGTGAGGCGGTCGCGTTCGTCGGCCACCTTGCGTTGGCCGGACCAGATCTCGTAAGCGATCTGATAGGCCGCCAGGGATGGGACGAAGAAGCTGAGGAGGGTGTCGCCCAGAGTGGTGTCCGCGACCACCAGACCGGCGACGAAGCCGATGGCGGCCCACAGCATCGCGGTAGCGGCGATGAGGTGGCTGTAGCGGCGGCGGAGGCGGGCGTCCCAGGCAAGGTTCTGTTCCTGGGCAATGAACACGTCGTAGGGATGGTGGACGTCGCTGGTGGGGTCGTACCAGCCGTCAGTGATGCGCTTGTCCTTCGGGCCACCTCGGGGGAGCTTGCGCGCGAGACGGCGGACGTCGGGTTCGGGGATGGGATCGCCTGCAACGGTGGCGCGCCACGGCAAGTGGAAAAGGGCGACGTCGAACATCTCCTGGAGCAGGGCGCCCTGGCGGGCGGTGTTCCCGGCGAGGCCCTTGAGCAGGAACGCGGAGACGACGAACCAGAAGAACCCGACGATCGAGACTATTGTCCGGCCGTGGCCGATCAGCGTGATCAGGACACCGGCGGCGGCGAGCAGAACGGCGGCGGTCACGCGCACGGCTTCGAGGAACTGGCCGCGTTGGTGGCTTGCCGACGCGGCGCGCTGGAGGAGCAACATGTCGTCGTCGAGCTGCCGCTCGTGGATAGCCCGAGGCGGTATCCCGTGGACTCCGGCGGGGTCTGTGGAGAGGTTCATGGCCTGGTCATCCTGTTCCCGAACAGCTTCTTCCACTCGTCGTAGGCGGCGCGCTCCTGGCCCTCGTCCTCCAGATCGACGGCCTGCTCTGCGATGGCGCGGGCCTGGGTGAGTGCGTTGGCCGCGGCGAGCTTCTGAGTCGCGTTCATGACGGTGTTGACGTCACCGCCCAGGCCGGCGGGGTCAGGCCACACGTCGCCGATGCGTTCGGCGGCGGTGGCCAGGAACAGCACGATCTCGTCCTGGTAGCGCCCGATCGGCGGTTTCACCAGCGACTGGGCCATGACCTCCAGAAGGAAGGAGGGCGACACGGGCTCATGGAGTTCGCGGTTGATGCCCTTGACCATCTTGACGAAGGGCACGTACTTGCCGTCGCAGTCGGCGTTCTTGGCGATGCTCAGCTCGTGGTGGCGCTTGGGGTTGGTCGCGATCCAGTCGCCTGCCGAGGGATTGGGGATGTAGTAGCCGCCCTCGTCTCGCTTGAAGGCGGGGACCACGTCGATCGACATGACCTCGTCGTCGGGGCCGTAGGGGATGACGACGGCCATGCCGTCGCGGGCGGCAGCGCTCCACTTCTGACGGAGCAGGGTCTCCAGGGCGTTGATCACTTGGATGGGCGCCTGACCGCGGAAGCCGGCCTGGGAGCCGTCGGCGTCGAGGACCACGAAGATATCGATGTCCTTGAGCTTCTTCGTCTTGGTGTCGCGCCGGTAGCTGCCGGTGAGGAAGTCGTCGGCGAGGTCCCAGTCCGACCGGACGATATCGCGGATGGCCTCGTGCCGTGCCTTCGCCAGGTTCTGCTCGGTCTGGGAGATCTCCAGGTTGTGCTTGAGCTTGGTGAAGGCGTCGTCGATGTATCCCATAGCGGTGTGTTCCTGCTCGTGGTCTCAGGTGTGGTAATACCGCATGCCGGTCGAGGCGTGCGGGGCGGAGCCGAGGGTGCCGAAGGTGATGCCGCGCAGGCCGTCGGTGCTCGCCCGCTGGCCGGGGCCCCAACCCGGTTGCGGGGTGCGGGTCCCGTTGAAGGTGCAGAACAGCCGGTAAGTGGTGCCCGCGGGCACCCGGTCGAACTTGGCCCGGAAGCGGGCGGCTCGGGCACGAGAGGCGGTGAACTCGGCGTTGCCGTCGCCGGAAGTGGTGTAGGACACCGGGAACTCGATCACCGGTGCCACGGCGCCCGAGGGCTGGTGGCACTCGAGGACGACCGTGTCGAGGGAGCCCTCCTCGATCCACGCCTTGATCGCGTTCTCGTTCTGCACCCAGTCGCGATGCAGCCGGTCCAAGGTGATACCCAGGTCGGCGAGGATGTCGGTGATGGTGCCGAGGATGACTTCGGTCAGGTGCGTGGCGGTGTGGGTCCGGGTGTAGCTGTAGGTATAGGTGGAGGTCATCGCTGAGTCACCGCCCGCCGCAGAGCCTCACGGTCGATCAGCGGACCGGAGTTGGCAGCCTTCGTCTCCGGAGCGGGCGGGACAGCGTCGGACAACCGGGCGTGACCGTCGGCGGCTGCCTTCACCTGCTCCTGGAGCGGGGCTGGGGACGGCAGGTGGATCGTGAAATCGTCGGCGCCCGCCGCGCCGGGGACGGGGTTGAGGTTCTCCTCCAACGTCAGCGCCGCCGTGCCGGACACCGTCGTGATCTCGCAGTGCACCTTGCCGGCGACCAGGGTGATCGGGTGCTGCTGCAGGTGCCCTGCCGCGATCAGCATCCGCCCGACTGCCTCGGCGGCCGACATCGCCTGCACCGCCTCGTCGCGGGACAGTGCGGAGGACTGCGCCACGGTGTCCGCCACGAGGTCCGAGACCACCGCCCAGGTTCCGCTGGCACTGCGCATGGGAGAGGCCGCCACCTGCCTAGTGCGCCGCACGGGACACCTCCGGCTCACCCGTCTCCGCGACGGCGTTGCGCACCGCGGAGGCCAGGTCGTCTTCGGTGAGGCTGCCGGGGTCCAGCACCGTGTCCAGCCGCTGAGCCAGGGCTTCGAAGACCACCTTGCGCGTACGGCGGCCGTCCAGCCCGTGAGCCGCCTCGGCGATGCGCTCCATCGTCGAGGAGCGCGCCAGCTCACCCAAGGCGGGGTACTTGTCGGCCAGCATCAGCAGCGTGGAGGCCAGGATCTTCCGCAGTGCCTCCGGCCCGGGAAGCGGGACGAGGATGGCGGCGTCGGAGCGGGAGAGGAACGCCTCGTCGAGGGCGGTGGTGAAGTTGCTGGTCGCGACGAAGAAGAGGTGCGGGTGCTCGGCGGCGTTGAGATCCAAGGCGGTGAGCACCGCGTCGGTGGCACGGTGGACATCGGCGGGGTTGGCGGCCAGCGACGCCGCGGAGCGGGCGACCGCCATCGACTCGACCTCATCGAGGATCACCACGGTCGGCACGCCATCCGACGCGAGACCCGGCACGTACTCGCCGAGCAGCTCGCTGACCCGCTGCTGCGACTGCCCGTGCTCGGCGCTCATCAACCCGTGCGGGTTGATCTCGATCCGCCGGACCGCGCCTCCGCCGACGTAGCGGGCGACCTGCGCCGGCAGACCCCGTGCCAGGGTCGTCTTGCCGGTGCCGGGAGGTCCGTACAGCGTGCACAAACCGTGCAACGCCGTCACCGCAAACGGCAGGTCAGGCCGCACAAGCAGCGACAACACCGTCTGGTTGCGCAGCCGCTCCTTGATCTCCTCCGGCACCACGATGGCGTCCCACAACGCCGCCTCCGCCGAGTCGGCGGTGATCACCTCTTCCGACAGCACGCACTCCTGAACCCGCATCGCCTCAACCCCATCCCCCCACACACGGTGGGTAACCTCAGATCTGAACATCATCTTCCGAGTTTTAGGTAGAGTACACGACACGGCAGAGATGTAACTCGACACACTTCACTCAGGCGTGTTCGGCTAGAGCCGGGTGATTTGACCGCCCGGTAACCAAGGTGTGCCTAAGATGCGAGCGGAGCATTCAAGATCGAGATTCGTCCGCTGATCGGTGGACGTCGACTGGCGCGGAGACGAGCGACGTGAACGACCCGCAACTGGACCCCGGCGACATCGCGGCCCTGTTCGATCGCGCCAGGCTGCGAATGGCGCGCGAACTCCGTGGACTCACCCAGGTGCAGCTGGCCCGGGAAGTCGGCTCCGTCACCGCAGCTTCGATCAGCCAGTTCGAGAACGGACACACCAAGCCCGCCACATCGACGCTTCGCCGGCTTGCGGTCGCCCTGCGGGTACCGCCGTCGTTCTTCGCCGCGCCAGCCCGCCCCCCTGCCCAGGATCAGGTCAACGGGTTCTTCCGCAGCCTTCGATCCACCTCCCCCCGAGATCGCCAACAAGCGCTCGCCTACGTGCACCTCGCGCGGGAACTCGCACTTGAGCTCGAAAAACACGTCGCGTTGCCCGACCTCAATCTCCCGCGCGTCCCAATCGACGAAGGGGAGCCTCTTCAGTCCGTCGATATCGAACAAGCGGCTGCCCAGGTCCGTGATCACTGGGAAGTTCCACGGGGTCCAGTGCGAGATGTTGTGCGACTGTTGGAAATGAACGGAATTGTTGTTGTCCGTTTCCGTGTCAGCATCGAAAAGGTTGATGCATTCTGCGTGGACTTCCCCGACAGGCCTGTTGTTGCCCTCGGGGCCGATAAGGGTCTGCGTGACCGTTCCCGCTTCGATGCAGCCCACGAACTTGGCCACCTAGTCTTGCATGGCGTCGCTGGTAAAATTGGCGACAAGGTTACTGAGAGCCAAGCCCACGAGTTTGCCGCCGCCTTCCTCATGCCAGCCGACGACATCAGGTCCGAACTTCCGGATCGGCTCGACTGGCCCGCATTTCTCCGCTTGAAGGCAAAATGGCATGTTTCGCTAGCCGCCCTTTTGGTCAGGGCAAAAACGCTCGGTGTTATGAGTGAACACACTTACGCGCAGGGGTGGAAAGCCTTGTCTGTGCGAGGGTGGAGAAAAGTAGAGCCTGGCCCTCTGGGAAACCCAGAGGCTCCCGTGCTCCTGCAGCGCGCACTAGAACTCATGGAGACAACGGGTATCTCATTCGTTGATTTCGTCAGTCGTTCCGGTCTTCCGGAAGTCGACGTTCGAACCTTGCTCAGTCGGGATATCAGCGAACGACCCCGCGTGGAGTTCTGATCTACCTCCCTCGGTCATCAGTGCCCGATGTCATAGAGGCCGAAGTGGTGGTCATCCCAGCGCCGATGTAATTCGACGAGCCCGACTCGGTCGGTGTTACTACCTCGGCGCTCGCCTTATCGGATATGCACGCGGTCGGGATACGGCCGCCGTCGGACCGCGTCGGCGCGCAGGTCTCGAATCTAGAGGGCACGGTCCAGGGCCAGTTCCATGACCCTGCCGACACCCGCATCGGGTCCAGCCGCAGTCGCTCCAGCCCCGACACGTGCTTGTTCTCGGGGCCTTCGAGTAGCCGGACCATCTCGGTGCGCAGGTCGCGCGGCACTTCATCGTCGAGTGTGGCGTGCAGCCGGTCGTTCTCCTCCAGCGGACCGCAGATGCCATGCGGACCAACGTCGTGCGGTTGCTCACTAGTCACACCGCCGCCCGGTCGAACAACGCGCGAGGCTTTTCCAGTGAATACCACACCCGCGCCGCCAGGAACTCCCGCAGCGCCTCCTTCACCCTCGGCGAAGTCCTGGTAGCCGTATTCGTCCCCGGTGTCCCACGCATGTGCTGACTCGTTAGCGGCGTCGAAGCTCGGTTGGCTCATACATGAGCTGATATACGTTGAGGGCCGGGTGTTTCATCCGGTATATCGTGATGTTTGATAGAAAGTCTGTTTTTACTGCGGCACTCCGCCGTCGCTACTCGTCCTCACCAGCGCTGACGATCCAGTCCTCGATGTGCTGTGGCAGCGTGAACGTGAGGCGATAGGAATCCGCGTCACCATCCCTGGGGGTGATGAGCCACTCTGAGCCACCATAACCGCCTGTGCGTCTGATGCGGATTGGGTGCGCTGGGTTCCGGGAGGCGTAGTCGAGGAATCCCGTTCTGTTGGTGGTGTGCAGGGGAAGTATGAATGGTGCTGTAGGAAAACCGATCAGCAGCTCCGCCTCGCCGTGGTCGTTGAGGCCCCGGACGAAGTTGTTCAGGGCGTTCTGTACGGCCTGATCGGCGGGAGCCGACAGTGCTTCATCGATCAGTGCAAACGAATCGTCAGACACTTCCCCCGGTGTATCCAGGCCCAGGGTCTCGGTCGTCGACGCTATCAAGGTGGTCAGGGCAGACAGGGACAGCCAGCGGTTGGCCAGGGGGTGCGCGGCGGGTTGGGGCGTGGGGTCGTCGTCCGGATGAGCGCCGGCCAAGACGGCGCGGGCGTGAGCGAGTCGGTAGATCGTCCCGAAACGTTCACGAATTACCGGTCGAGTCATGTGACTCACCGGTATTTCGAACGGCGTGGGGCCGATGACGGGGTCGGCAACCTGGGCCGAGGACCGTCTTTCGCGTCGGCAGGGTGTCGATTACCGGGCACCTGGTGAGGAGTCCGTGGCCGCAGCCGGGGCTCAGGGGTTCATCAGGCGGCGAACAGCATGCAGCTTCCGCGGCGAGGGCGGCCTCGTGCTGGGGCCGGTCGAGCTTCTGCGGGGGTGGCGGCCGAAGGATTCGGCAGGGCACGGTCGTTGACGCCGACGACGGCGGTGTAGCGGTACTCGAGCCCTAAAAAGTGTGTGCATGTACCCGCGTTGACTGCGTCGTCGGTGCCGGGTGACTCCCGCGTGGACCACCCGGCTTGGGGGGACCCCGGCCGCGATCGAGCGGTCCTTGGCTTTCTCGCAAGTCACTATGACCGCGCACAGGTACCGATCTCCTCGTACGCGGCACCGCCGTCCGCCAACTCACGCACCTGCTCGACCCGGTCTTCGAGTTCAGCCTCCTCCATCTCCGCCGCGCGGACGCGTGGCCGGAAACCGTGCAGGGCCGAGCGGGGTACGCGACGACCCTGGCAAGCGAAGGTGGTTTCGCTCGGCCGCAGTTGGCCCTCCTCGGCAGTTGATAGCGTGTGTGTGGCGGAGCACACACAGGCTGGGGGCAGCATGGGGCTGGCAAACCAAAAGATCGCTTCTCAAATCGAGGACCTGCTGCAGGGCAAGGTCGTCATCCCCTCCATCCAGCGCGACTTCGTCTGGATGAGGCCCGACGTACGCGATCTCTTCGATTCCCTCTACCGGGGCTACCCCGTCGGTGCCCTGCTGTTGTGGAAGACCAATCTGACCGTCCCCTTCAAGACGGCTGCCGTCGTCCAGGCCGACAAGTCGGCGCACCAGCCTCTCTACCTCCTAGACGGGCAACAGCGGTTGACCTCCCTGGCCTGGGTGTACCGGCCGGAGTCAAAGGCGGACGGCCGGCTTATCGACCTGCGCTTCGATGTGCGCACCGAGGAGTTCGTCAACCCGAGCGCGATCCAAAGCAAGGACCCGCTCCTGTTCCGTGTTTCCACCTTGCTGCAGGAGAACGTGCAGTACCACGAGGTGCTCAAAGCGGCCGGGATCGATTACTCCGCACCGCAGTTCGGCGCATGGATGCAGCGCTTGCAGAAGGTGCACGACATCCGCAAGCAGGAGATCGCCGTCATCACCTACGAGTCCGACGACTACGAGGAAGTCGCCGAACTTTTCGCCCGGTTGAACAAGGGCGGTCGAAGGCTGTCCAAGGGTGACCTCGTCTACAGCGCCATCGCGGCGCGGTGGTCCGACGGCCTGGACACTATGGACGCCTTCCACCAGGAGCTGCAGGACAGCAACTTCGCCCTGAACAGGGAAGCCGTCCTGCGTCTCACGAGCCTCCTCGCGGGAACCGGCGCCCATCACATCAAGCTCATCGGGGCGGACATGGACGAAGCTGCGCTGAAGGAGGCCTGGCACGCCACCGAGAGGGCGCTGCGCTTCGCCATCGACTTCCTGAAGGGCGAGTGCGCGATCCCCCGGTCCGAGGTCCTCTCGTCACCGAACGTCACCATCGTGCCCGCCCTGCTGCTGCACCACCGGGACGGCAAGCTGCGTCCGGGGGAGGCTCAGCTACTGCGTCGCTGGGTGTACACGGCGATGGCGTTTAGTCACTACTCGCTGCAGGTCGAGGGCAAACTCGACGCGGAGGCAAGGCTGATCAAATCGCGTGAGGGAGAGGGCCTGTTCGCCGAACTCATTCGCCGGGCCTCCGGCACCCGGTCCCGGGACAGCGCCCTCCACCCGAGGGATCTGGAGCAGAAGTACTCCACGCATCCCTTCTTCAAACTGCTCTACATCGCCGCGTTGCGGGGCACGGCGCGGGACTGGGCGACCAACATCGCCATCAGCGACCAGCCGATGAACAGCGGCGCCAAGATCGAATTCCATCACGTGTTCCCGCGCGCCCGAGTCCAGGGGACATACGCGAAGGAGGAGTGGAACAGCCTCGCCAACCTTGCCTTCGTCACCGGTCAGACGAACAAGATGATCTCCTCCGGGCTGCCCGTCGACTACATGGCGGGGATCGCGCCGGAGCGCCTGGCCGAACAGTGGATCCCTGGCGATCCGGAGCTGCGGTCCCTGGACCGCTTCCCCGACTTCCTGGCCGCACGCCGGAGTCTGCTGGCCAACGTCCTCAACGGGTTGCTCGGTCTTCCCCGCTACGACGCACAGGTCATCCCCCGGGACACCGACGAGCTGCCTGCTGACGAGCAGCTGATCGTGGAGGGCCCGACCGCACCCACGCTCGTCGGGGCGGAGGTCCAAGAACTTCGCACGAAGCGCGGTGTCGAGATCCACGCGGTCTACGAAGGCCAGCGCGTCGACGCCTACTACGATCCCCTGTCGCGCGTCGTGAGGGTCCCCTCCGGTCCGGGACGAGGCGAGTACGAGACTCCCAGCGGGGCGGCGGTCGCCGTGGTCCACGCCCTGAACCCGCACGTCAATCCGAATCGGAACGGATGGAACTTCTGGACCGTCACTGCAACGGGACGGTTGTTGCAGAGCATTCGGTAGTGAACGGCCCCTCCATTCGCCTACCTACGTCAGGCCTCCGCGTTTGTGAGGTTTGACGTAGGTGTGCCCCTTCGGCAGCTGATGAGTCCCGGTAAGGCCGGCGCTGCGGTGAGCTTCGGCGTACGCGGCCTGGGCCGTAACGCTGGCCTGCTTGCCCAGGTGCCCGATCTTCATCAGGTGCCCCGCGACGCCGTGCTGTGAAGAGGCGCTCGGCGGGTGTACGACCCGCTGCTTCTTCGGCTTGGGCAGTACGAAGGGCGTGTAGCAGACGAGGCGGACCGTTCTCTCGCCCGGACGGGCCGGAAAGTGAAGAACGCCGTCGGCCGCACAGCTTCCTGTTTCCCAGGTGAGGCGGCTTCGGTTGATGAGCCCGTTCACCGAAGCGCGGATCGCGTCGCTCGAGTACTGGTGGGACATGCCACGGCTTCGAACGCCGCGGATCAGGTTCTCCACCGGCAGAAGCGCGCTGCCCGCCTCGTCGAGATAGCCGAGTTTGCGGATTGTCTCCTGCACCAGCACATCGAGCGAGACACCGATGCCCGCTGGGCTGTGGGCCAGGCTCATCGGGAGTTCACGGGCGATGATCCGGGGGTCGTACGCGTAAGAGAACCGCTTCTCCCCGATGAAGACGGGACGTTCCAGTGGGGTGAGAGACAGACGCAGCCGGCTGCGGTCCAGTTTGGCCGTGATCCGCGTGCCGGGCATGAGTTCCGCGCGCGGCCACCGGATCCCTCGGAGGTGCTCTTTGGTGACCTTCTTGCGGAGCGAATCCAGTAACACTGTCGGGAAGCCGCGGCCGTGGTCAAGGTGCACGACTTTGGCCGTCCGGATCCGACGTGCGGCCTGCGAGGGGAGCGGACACTGCCCGTGCTCCACGTGATGTCGGCGGATCACGAACGTCCACTGCAGTTCGGAGGCCGTCTCGACTACGTCATGGGGTTGACCCGGGTCCGGTTGCCGGATCAGTACCGTCTGGTCGAGCCTGGAGGTCGCTGCACCTTCTGCACCGTCAGGAGCCGAGGCAGTGCCGACGACCGGGGCATGAGGCTCATGCGTACTGGCCACGTTGGTGAGTCTATGAAGGTGGCAGTCCGCGCAGTGGGCGAGTTTCCTGCCCGCACTCGTGGTCTTGATGGCGACCACGGTGTCCTTGGTTGCCCTGCCGCATTGATGGCACGAGAACGAAATCGGTGCGGAAAGCTTCTGCAAGGTCCAGCGGACATGAGTACGTGTGCTCTGCAAGATCTCTGCACCCTGGAAGTGCGTTTCCTGAGTACTCACGATCGGCCCCCTTGCCGCGCGAACTCCGCCGTGCCCCGCCCTGCCCCTCCGGCGTGCCCCGCCCTGCCCCTCCGGTCGCGACGGTGCGCCACGTCAGCGCCGGCGGCGGAGGCGCCACGGGTGGCGATCGCCTTGTTCCGTGTCCGTGTCCTGTGCGGGACACGAAGCTCTGACGAAGAGTCTGCCTGACCCATGCCGGCAGAACCAGACAGTGAGGAACTCGCTCTACACTCCTGCCTCCACCAAAAACGGACTGGGCTTGCCCGACCAGGAGACGTACAGGCTGTCGCGGGCCCTTGTGCAGGCGACGAACAGCAGGCAGCGCTCCGACAGCATGTCCGTCTCGTGCTGCTTGGAGTCCACCTCGGGCGGTGTGACCGCCTTCGGGAACGGCAGCGCGTCCTCGGTGACGCCGATGACCGCGACGCAGCGGAACTGAAGGACGGCGACATCGACGGCCTCGGGGTCGCAGCCCAGCTTGAAGAACACCACGTCTGGGTCGGCTCGGAGAAATTCCGCAGCACGGTCGCGGCCGCCTCCCTCTTCAGCCGGATGAAGGAAGGCGTCTCCGCCCAGCTACTCGACCTATCCGACGCGGTTGTCACCGTCCCCGCCAATGCCACGGGCGGCGCGCGCTACCGCACCGTGCCGCGGCAGCGCTCGGCGGAGTGAGGGTCCGGGCCCTGCTCAACGAGCCCACCGCGGCTGCGATCTCGTACGCCCGCGACGTCCCGATCCCCGTGCCGTTTCCTCGTCTTCGACTGGGGCGGCGGCACCATCGACGTCACCGTCCTCGACTACGACGACGGCCTCTTCGAAGAGCAGACCTCCCGCGGCATCACTGCCCTCGGAGGCCTGGAGTTCGACAACGCGCTGGCCAAGCTGATACAGCAGAAGATCGACCTGACCGCGGACCAGCTCACCAAGGCCGAACGACGCCGGTGGCGCCGGTCGGTCGAGCTGACGAAGATCGCCCTGTCCTCCGTGCCGATGGATGGCGCGCCCTTCTTCGATCTCCCGATCGGCCTCGCCCCCTCGGTCTCGAGGCGTGAGGTCAGGATCACCGCGGCCGAATACACCGAGGCGGTCACCCCGCTCATCACCCGCCCCTTGGAGCCGGTCCAGCAGGCCCTGGCAGACCTGGCCATCTCCTCGGACGACATTGACTCCGTCCTGATGATCGGCGGCACCTCGCAGATCCCCCAGGTGCGTCATGCCCTGGGCGAGCTCCTCGGCCACGATCGCATCGTCGACAGCGGCCTGTGTCGGCCCATGACCGCCGTCGCCCGAGGCGCAGCCGTCTATGCGGCCTCCCTCGACGGCGAACTCGGCGACGACAAAGACTTCTCCTTGGTCACCAGCTACGACCTGGGCACGGCTGTGAGCGCGGGCGAACGCAAGGGCTTCCGCGCCATCATCCGACGCAATGCCACGCTTCCGGCGAAGGGCTCGGCCAACTTCTACCCGGACACGCCGGGTGCTTCCTTCGTTCGGGTGCCGGTGATCGAGGGCGAGGTCGGCTACTCCGCAGACAGCGACCGTGCCTTCCCCCTGTCCAACATCGAGGTGGATCTTCCGACCCGCGAACAGGACATCCGCCGGAACAGGATCGAGATCAAGTTCCGCTACGATGAGAGCGGCATTCTGCGCTTCACCGCCACCCACGCCGCCACCGGCAAGCAGCTCGTCGAGCGCGAGATCGATTCCTTCGGCCCCGACGGCCCCCACTGCCGCACGGCCTCGCCGATGAACTGACCCGCCTTTGGCCCATACCGTCCGCCCGTTCGCAAACGGCTCCTCCAACGTCCGTCACCTCTCAGCAGCTGAATCAGCCAGCGTCCGCCCCGCACCGATCAACACGTCTGTGCGTGTGGTGGAGGCCGATCCGGCCGAACGGTCAACGGTGAGCCGGAGGGCGTGGTGACGGGGGGACTCTGACCAGCCTCTGGACTCTGGTGGGTAATCTCCGGGTGCGCCAGTAGCTCGCTCCACCCGTACCGCTTCAGAATGGCTTCACAGCCTATGAGCTGCGGCTTTGCCGGACGATCAGCTGGCTCGGTGGTACTCATTGATCAGTCCGACGACGGCTTGCCGGTGTTCGATCCGGGCGTAGGTGCATCCCATCAATAAAATGCATGCGCATTCACTTGGGGAGTGATCTTGCGACTCGCGGGAACCTCAACATCAATTGGCTCTGTTGCGCCTGGTCAAAGGGAACTCGTGAACGTCCCACTCCTTATAGCGATACGGCGAGGACCTCGACCTGACGGTCGCGGTCCTCGTTGCGTTGTCGTAGGTGATCGTGATGCCGAGTGCCTCGTAGAGGGGCTCCTTCTTGTCGGCGTCGGCGGCTTGGATACGTTGAGCGATGTCTCCGAGTCTCTCAGTAATCCCCCGGATCTGGTCGGCGGTGAGGGGTGGTTCCTTCTTCCTGGTGACGGTGGGCAGTGCGCCGAGCTTCTTCTGTGCCGCTTCCCTGTCACGTTGCGCGTCTTTGATCCACTGGGTGACCATGGCTGGGTTGGCCCCGGAGTCGAGAGCGGCCTGGTAGCGGGCAAGACGCCGCTCGCATTCCTTGAGGGCTTGGCGGGCTTAGGTCCTCACACATGAGGGGATTGACACGTCGCCGGAGTCAGAAGCCGTTGACAGCCCGAGCGTGCAGGTCCCGTACGCCATCCTCGTCGAGTCCCAGCTGGGCGGCGAGGTCTTTCCAGGGCACCCCCCACTCGCAAGCCCACCTGACGGCGGCCAGCTGGTGCGCCTCCGCGTCCGACATCATCTTGCGGAGCAGTCGCAGCGCGGCGATCGGCTGCTGCGCGGTCACTTCTCGAAGGGCGAGGTTCTGCTCCGCCCAGCGGATCGTGTGCCATGCCGGTACGGCTGCGCTGCGCACGGCCGTGACGTGCTGCTGCCACAGTTGGCGGACCGGTGCGGCGGCATCCTCGGGCACGGCCCAGCCGCTGTGCCCGTCCCCGGTCGTGGATTCGAGCCTGCCGGGCACTGGCACGTTCTCGCCGCGCCATCCGCACGCGCACAGCGGATTCAGGTGGACGATCCGCGGGTCGCGAACCTCGGGCTGCCATCTTTCGTCCGCATGCTCGTCTCCGTCGAACGACACCGCGCCGGCCCGGAAGGTGAAGCGGATCCCGTCCGCCAAGGCGCCGAGGGCGGAACCCTCGTGCCCCTCCACGCTCCCGCTCTCGTGCTCCCACATGGTCCGGGCGTCCCTCCGCCTGCTCCGCGCAGCCTCGTCGGACCGGATACTGGCCCCAAGCCCCTGAAGCCGACGGGTCTCGGCGTGTTGTCCAGGGGCCAGTGGATGGTGGTTTGGCCGGACATGACGACGGCCGCCCCCGCATCACTCCACGAGTGCCGCCGCCGACCGCGCCGGCAGACAGACACCGAGGGCCCGGTGAAGGCTGAGCCGGTGCATGGCGGCGCCGGAGGGTGTGCGGTGGGCCGGCGGTCAGTCCAGGCTGCTCAGCAGCGTTCCGCCCTCCTCCCGGGCGGCGGCCACCGCCGGCTCCCCGAGCCCGCACAGGCGCAGGCACGACGACGCGATGGCCTCGGTGTCAGCCGCATCCGGCTCACGGGATCGCCGTATCTGGATGACAACCTCCACCAGCTGGATCAGCAGTTCACCGAGCCGCCCGGCGGGCAGGGCGCGCGCGACGTCCTCGGTCGCCGCCAGGGCGCCCAGTGTGCCGTAGCTCGACTGCAGACGGCCCCGCTCGGCCCGGAAGGCGTCGAACCGCTCGGCCCGCACTTCCGGTAGCAGATAGAGGGTGCCGATGTTGTACGGAGTGCGGGAGAGGGTGCGTACGTCCATGGCGGCCACGGCGTAGAGTGCGGCGGCCGCATCCGCTTGCTCGGGCACCAGGGCCCGGATCCGGTCCACCATCTGCAGACTGGGCCGCACGGAGGTCGCCAGCAGCTCGGCGAGGATCTCCTCCTTGGTGGCGAAGTGGTAGTAGAGCGAGGCCTGCCTGATGCCGACCCGCTCGGCGATCATGCGGGTGCTGGTGCTGGTGATCCCATGGTCGACGAAGAGCGCCCCGGCGGCGTCGAGGATCTGTTCCCGGGCGGAGGTGCCGGGGTCGGACGGCGGCGTGTGCCGGGGCCTGCCTTGACGGGGACGCGTCGTCGTCATGGCCCCATCCTGCCACCAGGTGTCCGCCCTGCGGCCTCCGGTCACGCGGACGCCGTGTACGCCCGCCAGCCACCGAAGCGAGTGATGTCGGGCGCGCCCTCGACGGCGTACGGCTCGACGAGGAAGCCGCAGACCTGCCGCCCGTCGGCCAGTTCGACGGTGCCGATGGTCATCGGCGCGGGCACGGCGGCGGTCAACGCCCCGAACCCGGAAGCCGGCAGCCGCCAGATCTCGCCTTCGATGCCCATGCCCACGTCGCCGCCTGACGCCGTGGCGTGACCCGCCCCGGCGCCGGTGTCGCGCCCGCCCTCGGTGACCCGGAGCAGGCCGGGTTTGGGCGGCTCGGTGGCCAGGGCGTACAGCCGGTAGCCGTCCGCGGTGCGGGCCGGGCCGACCAATGTGGCGCCGGCTTGCACCAACTGGGCATTGAGCGGCTGACCGGTGAGGTGGGCGCCGACCACGAACAGGTCGAGCCCGGGGTTGGCGAACCGCTCGGCCAGCGCGGCCAGGGCGCGGTCGGAGAAGGCCGGTCCGGTGAACATCACGCCGAACGGCAGGCCGTCCACGAACCCGGCGGGAACGGCGAGCGAGGCGCAGTCCAGTAGGTTGGCGAAGTTGGTGAACCGTCCCAACCGGGCGTTGGCGCCGACCGGGGCGGCCGCCACCTCGTCGAGGGTGGGATGCCAGGTGGTGGTCGGCGTCAGGAGAGCTGTACAGCCGTTGAGCACCGCGCGTCCGGCGGCGCCGAGCGCGGCGAGCCTGGCGGCGTCGGCGGCCCAGTCGGCGGCGGTCTTCTCCCGGCCTGCCAGCACGATGGCGGCGACGGTCGGATCGAGGCCCGCCCCGATCAGGTCGCGGTGCTTCTCCAGATGCGCGCCCACGGCGGCGTACCGCTCGGCGACGAACGCGCCGCCGTACAGCAGTTCCGCGGCCTGAAGCAGCGGGGTGATGTCGGTTTCGACGATCTCCGTCCCGGTGCTCGCCATGCGGGCGACGGCGGCGTCGAAGGCTTCGCGCCAGCCGTCGGCCATGCCGTTCAGATGCTCCCCGGCCGGTACGGCGATCCGCGGGCGCGCGGGGGGCGGCGGAAGCTGGGCGCCGGTGCGGGAGAGAGGATCGGCCGGATCGGGGCCTTCGGCGAACTCGGCGGCGGTGCGGGCGAGTCGCAGGTCGCGGCCGAAGAGGGTGACGCAGTCGAGGGTGTAGCAGGCGGGGACCACCCCGGTCACGGGCACCAGGCCCTTGGTGGGCTTGACGCCGACGATGCCGTTGAGGGCGGCGGGCACCCGCCCGGAGCCGGCCGTGTCGGTGCCGAGCGCGATGTCGGCGATGCCCAGCGCCACCGCGACGGCGGATCCGGAGGACGATCCGCCGGAGATGCGGGCCGCGTCCCAGGCGTTGCGCACCGCGCCGTAGGGGCTGCGGGTGCCGACCAGGCCGGTGGCGAACTGGTCCAGGTTGGTCTTGCCGAGCACCACCGCGCCGGCCGCGCGCAGCCGTGCCACGGCGGGCGCGTCGGCCTGCGGTTCGTAGGCGTACGACGGGGCGCCCGCGGTGGTGGGGAGGCCGGCCACGTCGATGTTGTCCTTGACGGCCACCACCAGGCCGGCCAGGGGCAGCGCCGGGTCGATGCCGGCCGCCTCGGCGAGGACCTCTTCGCGTGGCCTGAGGTGGATCCAGATCTCTGGCCGGCCGGCGTCGTCGATGCGGTCGTAGGCGGCCTGGACGCGGGCGGTCGGTGCCATGGCGTTCATGCCCGCACCGCCGCGAGGATCTGGCCGGGGGCGACCTGCTCACCGGGCTTGACGTAGATCTCCAGCAGTGTCCCGGCGGCGGGGGCGTTCACGGTGGACTCCATTTTCATCGCCTCCAGGGAGAGGATCGCATCGCCGCTCGCGATGGTGGCGCCCGGCTCGGCGGCGATCTGCCAGACGGTGGCGGTGTACGGCGCGGTGACCGGGACCGCCCCGTCCGGCAGGGTGACGGCAGCACTGGCGGTCACGGGTTCGGGATCGTGGTCACGGTCGAACTCTCCGGCGGCTCGCCAGCGTTGCTTCTCGGCCTCGAAGGCGGTGCTCTGCCGCCGGCGGAACGCGGCGATCGAGTCGGCCTCCGCGGCCAGGAACGCGTTGTACTCGGCGATCGAGAAGGTGCCCTCCTCGGTCGGGAAGTCACCGCGCCCGGCGTCGGTCTCGGCCCGCAGTTCGAGGAGTTCCTCCGCGGTGACGGGATACCACTCGATGCGGTCGAAGAAGCGCAGTGCCCACGGCGAGTCCTGGAACAGGCCGCCCTTGCGGAACCGGTTCCATATCTGCACGGTGCGGCCGACGAACTGGTAGCCGCCGGGGCCTTCCATGCCGTAGATGCACAGATAGGCGCCGCCGATGCCGACGGAGTTCTCCGCGGTCCAGGTACGGGCCGGGTTGTACTTGGTGGTCACCAGGCGGTGCCGTGGGTCGAGCGGGGTGGCGACGGGGGCGCCGAGATAGACGTCGCCGAGGCCGAGCACCAGGTAGGAGGCGTCAAAAACGGTGCGGTAGACGTCGTCGGCGGTCCGAAGGCCGTTGACCCGGCGGATGAACTCGATGTTCCACGGGCACCACGGGGCGTCGTCGCGCACCCCGGCCATGTACCGCTCGATGGCGAGCCGAGTCGCCGGGTCGTCCCAGCTGAGGGGCAGCCGCACCGTGCGGGAGGGGACCACCAGTTCGTCGCTGGGCGGGACCTCGTCCTCCAGCTCGCGCAGCAGGGCGCCGAGATCGCGGGCCTTGAGCCGGCGGGCGTCGGTGTGGATCTGGAGGGAGCGGATACCCGGGGTTACGTCGAGGATGCCGTCGGGCGCGTGCGCGGCGAGGGTCTCCTGAAGGGCGTGGACCCGCATCCTCAGGCCGAGGTCGAGCACCATGGGGCCGTACTCGACCAGGACGTTGTCGTCGCCGTCCCGGCGGTAGGTGACGGCGGGCCGGGCATCGGTGGCCTCCAAGCGGCCGAGTACGCCGTCGTCGCCGTCTCCGCCGGTGCTGATCAGCGTGGGAGAGGAGCGGCGGGCATCCAGGGCGGCCGCCTCGGCTTCCCTGACCGGTACGAAGCGGACGGTGTCGCCGGGGCGGAGCTGGCCGAGTTTCCACAGTTCGCCGCTGGCGACCACCGCGGGGCAGACGAACCCGCCGAGGGACGGCCCGTCGGGGCCCAGGATGATCGGCGTGTCGCCGGTGAAGTCCAGGGCTCCCACCGCGTACGGCGTGTCGTGGATGTTGGAGGGGTGCAGCCCGGCCTCACCGCCGTCCTGGCGCGCCCACCGCGGCTTGGGGCCGATCAGGCGGACGCCGGTGCGGGCCGAGTTGTGGTGGACCTTGTAGTCCGTGGCGTAGAGGGTGTCGATGTCCTCGCGGGTGAAGAACTCGGGCGCCGCGTGCGGCCCTTCGGTGACACCGATCTGCCAGTGCGAGGTGATCGCCGGCCGGCGCTCGGGCGGGGTGGGGCTGCCACCGGGGGCCGGCGAGGCTCCGGGCCGCAGTACGTCTCCGGCGCGCAGCGCCCGACCGGCGTGCCCACCGAAGCCGCCGAGGGTGAACGTGGAGGCGCTGCCCAGGTATTCGGGTACGTCGATGCCGCCCCGGACGGCCACGTAGCTGCGCAGGCCCGGCCCCCGGCAGGCGCCGACCACCAGGGTGGCGCCGGCCGTGACCGTGACCGGCTCCCACAGGGCTACCGGGCTGCCGTCGACCGTGACCGGGACGGGAGCGCCGGTGACGGCGACCACGGTGGCGGCCGAGAAGCGCAGTGTCAGCCCGCCCGCGGTGAGCTCCAGGCCAGGGGCCTGGGCCGGGTTGCCGACGGCCAGGTTGGCCTCGGCGAAGGAGACGGCGTCGAAGGGGCCGCTCGGCGGCACGCCCACGTGCCAGTGGCCGAGCCGGCCCGGAAGGTCCTGGACGGTGGTCATCGCGCCCGGCACCAGGACGTCGATGCGCGGCTCGGGGTCGACGGTGGTGGCGAGCGTGCTGGTGCTGTGCACCGCCTCGCGCACCTCGCCCCGCACGGTCAGCTCGCGCAGCAGGCCCAGGTTGGTGACGATGCCGTCGATCCGGCTCGCGGCCAGGGCCTGGCCGAGCACGTCGAACGCGGCCTGCCGGGTGGGGCCCTTCGCGATCACCTTGGCGAGCATGGGGTCGTAGTACGGCGAGACCTCGAGACCGGTTTCCGCGAAGCCGTCGACGCGCACGCCGGGCATGTTGTCGCTGCCTTGGCCGGGGAAGGCCGCCCGGGTGATCAGTCCCGAGGACGGCAGCGAGTTCTTGCCGGGGTCCTCGGCGTAGACGCGGGCCTCCACGGCATGTCCGGTGGGCGTCCACTCCCGCTCGAACACCGCGTCCTCGACCCGGCCGTCGCGGGCCAGGACGAGCATCAGTTCGACGAGGTCGACGCCGTACGCCTCCTCGGTCACCGGATGCTCGACCTGGAGACGGGTGTTGACCTCCAGGAAGGCGGCCTCCTCGCGCACGGGGTCGTAGACGAACTCCACGGTCCCTGCGCCCCGGTAGCCGACCGAGGCGAGCAGCCGGCGTGAGGAGTCGTGCAGCAGTGCCCGCACATGAGCAGGCAGGGCCGGGGCCGGGGCCTCCTCGATCACCTTCTGGTTGCGGCGCTGCAACGAGCAGTCCCGGTCGCCGAAGACGGCGATCCGGCCGGTGCCGTCGCCGAAGACCTGCACCTCGACATGGCGGGCGGGGCGCACGAGGCGCTCCAGGAATACCCCGGCGGACCCGAAGTTGGACTCCGCGAGCGCCGCGACGCGCGCGAAGGCCCCGCGTACCTCATCGGCGGTGGCGCAGGCCTGCATGCCGATGCCGCCGCCACCGCCGGTGGCCTTGACCATCACGGGCAGCCCGATCGAGGAGGCCGCGGCGACGGCCTCCTCGGCGCTCGCAAGCAACTCCGTCCCGGCCAGCAGCGGCACTCCGGCGGCCTTGGCCAGGGCGCGCGCGGTGTGCTTCTCACCGAAGGCCGTGATCTGGTCGGCGGTCGGTCCCGCGAAACGCAGACCGGCCTCCTCCACGGCACGGGCGAAGACGGCGTTCTCGGAGAGGAAGCCGTAGCCGGGGTGGATGATGCCCGCGCCATGGGCGAGGGCGGCCTCGATGATCGCCTCCCCGCGCAGATACGACGCGCGGGCGGGCGCCGGACCGAGGCGGACCGCGTGATCGGCCTCGCGGACGTGCGGGGCGGCCCGGTCGGCGTCGGAGAAGACGGCGACGGTGCCCAGGCCCATCCTCCTGGCGGTGCGGATCACACGGCGGGCTATCTCACCGCGGTTGGCGACGAGAACGCCGGTGGGGCGGATCACGCGCCCTCCTTCGCGGTGCGAGCGGCTTGCGCGGACCGTGCGTCGACGTCGGCCGGCGTCGGCTCCACGACGATCATCCGCAGCGGAGTGGGGTTGAAGTCGTTGCACGGGTTGTTCATCTGCGGGCAGTTGGACACCATCACCAGCACGTCTGTCTCGGCGCGCACCGCAACCCGACGGCCCGGCGCCGACATGCCGTCCACGATGCCCAGCGCGCCGTCCGCCTCGACGGGCACGTTCATGAACCAGTTGAGGTTGGAGACGATGTCCCGCACCCCGAGGCCACGCCGGCCGGCCTCGGCGAGGAAGTTCTCACGGCAGCCGTGCTGGAACATCACATGATGGCCGTAGCGCAGGGTGTTGGACTCCTTGCCGCACGCCCCGCCGATGGTGTCCTGGCGGTCGACCTCGTTGGCGACGACGGTCATCAACGGGCGGCCCTCGCAGCTGCGCAGCACGGTGCCGGTGCGCACATAGGCGTTGCCCTGCCAGGCCAGGGTGTCGGGGACGCTGTAGCGCTCCTCGGGATCGTCGGCGTCGTAGAGCAGACAGTCGGCCGACTGGTTGCCGCCTACGTCGACGATCGTCAGGACGTGGCCCGTCCGCACCACCGCCGACCAGGGCGCGTTGGGGGCCACCGTCTCGTCCAGGACGACGTCGCCCTCGACCAGGCTCGCACCCCAGTCCAGGGGGGAGCCCTCCGCGTGGACGGCGCCGACCGGGACGGTGGAGGCGAC
This sequence comes from Streptomyces sp. NPDC052301, assembly GCF_044593395.1. Lineage (NCBI taxonomy): Bacteria > Bacillati > Actinomycetota > Actinomycetes > Kitasatosporales > Streptomycetaceae > Streptomyces > Streptomyces sp. NPDC052301. The sequence continues at coordinate 786,458 of NZ_JBIUBE010000003.1, forward strand.
CGTGCCGCCGGCGGCGGTCGGGCAGCTGACGGGCGTGGTCTCGGTCCGTGTGGTCGCCATGTCACAGCCCCCGGGCTTCGCAGTAGTCGACGGTGTTGAGGTAGGCCCGGTGCAGTTCCGGAGTGGCGGTGAACCGCGGTTCGGCGGGGCCGGTCGGGGCACCGCGCCAGGCGTGCACCCGCAGTGGGCCGACCACATAACCGGGACGAGGATCCAGCGGATGGGCGACATTGGCGACCAGCACCAGCAGGGGCATCTCCGCGACGAGTTCGACATGCGTGCCCGCCCCCGCGCTGCCCTGCCAGACCAGGGTGCCGTCCGGCTCGACGCGCACGCCCTGGAAGAAGGAGAGACTGGGCGGCAGGTCGCGCCGGCTCAGACCGTGCTTGGCGCCCGCCTTGAGGAAGAGCCCGCGGCCGGACGGCGACGGCCCCTCGGGGCGGGCGTCACCGTACTTGCGCTCGTTCCAGGCGTCGGTGGTGGTGCCGCAGAAGGCGTCGTGCCGGCCGGAGGAGTCACCGCTGACCACGGCCAGGACCCGGCCGTCGCCGGACAGCAGCGGATGGTCCTGGCCCGGGTACGCCTGCCACGGCACCTTCTGGGTGTCGGCGACGTTCAGCCGCTCCACCGGCTCCCGGGCGTTGAAGAGCAGCAGGTGGGCGCAGGCGTCACCGCTCGGGTCGTCGAAACGCAGCCGCGTACCGCGGGCAAGGACCTTGTGCGTGTAGCCGCCGGGCGCCACTGTCTCCGCCCACACCAGGGCGGCCGCGTCCACACCCGGCGGGCAGTACGGGCTGTCCGACGCCGGAAGGTACGGCATCCACGCGCCGGCCTGGCCGCCCTGGGCGCGGGCGTCGTCGCGGGCGCTTCGGACGCTGTCGGTCAGGTGCAGATCACGGGCGCGGGCGGGAGCCTGCCCGGTCGGGTAGCGGCCGTGCTGCGGTACGGCCGTCGAGCTCTCGGCGGTGGTCATGGATGTCCCGTCGTCCCTTCGTCGGTACGTCATCGATGCGTCCCCTCGCGTCACACGGGCCCTCAGGCGGGCTCGGCGACGGCCTGCGCGTCGAGGGTCGGCTCGGTGTGCGTGTGTGGTACGTGCCTCAGCTCGATACGGCGGTGCAGCCGGCGGGCGAGGAAGTAGCCGGCACCGGCGGCCAGGCTGAGCCCGATGAACAGCAGGGCGCTCCACCGCAGCCACCACGTGTCGCCGGTGAGGTCGTAGATCTCCGCACGGGGCCAGATCAGGTTGACGGTCATACCAGCCTGGTAGAGCACGGCGAGCGCGTTGACGGCCACTCCCCACCGGCCCAGCGAGAACAGGGGCCGGCCGGTCTCGTCGACGCCCGCCGGCAGCCCGCCGCTGCCCCGGTGCCGGATCCGGGTGACCAACAGCGGCACCGTCACGCCCAGATAGGCCAGGTACAGCAGGGCGATGCAGAGGCTGGAGAGGGCGGTGAAGATCGCCGACTGGCGGATGTTGACCACGAGCGCGATCGCGGCGCCGACGCCCACCACGATCGACGTGGTGATCGGCGTACCGGTGCGGGCCGATACCTTGCCGAGGTGCCGGTGGAAAGGCAGGGCGCCTTCGCGGGCCATGGAGTACATCATCCGCGCCCCGGAGGTCTGCACGGCCAGGGTGCAGGCGAACACCGCGACCGCCACGCAACACAGCAGCAGTCGGCCCAGAACCCCGCCGAGCCGGTCGGTGAGCACCCAGGACAGACCACCGGCTGCCAGTTTTCCGTCGGTCAGGCTGCGCGCCGCCATCAGCCCCGACAGGATCAGCAACGCGCCGCCGACGCCCGAGGTGATCAGCGCCCGCAGGATGGTCCGGGGAGTGGTCCGACGCGGGCTGTGGGTCTCCTCCGCCAGCTCGCCCGCCGAGTCGAAGCCGACCATCACGTAGGCCGCCATCAGCGAGGACGCGAGAAAGGCCCCGAAGTAGCCGCCGTGGCCGGCCCAACCCGTGGGGTGGGCCACCACCTGCGGACCCCGCTCGGGCAGGAAGAAGAGGATCAGCACCAGCGCGAGCACACCGATGATCTCGACCGTGACGCCGAAGCTGGTGGCGGCGGCCATCTGGCGGATTCCCAGGATGTTCACCACCGTGGTGATCACCAGCAGGACGCATCCCAGCAGGACCGCGTTCTGCGCGCCGGTCGGGGAGCCGACCGACGGATCGGCACCCTGACCGCCGACGATCTGGAAACCGGACCAGACACCCGGCAGCACCGCCTGAGCCGCGATCGCGGCCGCCGCGACGGTGAGTATCTGCCCGATGATCATGATCCAGCCGACGAACCAGCCCGCCGTGGTGCCGGCCAGCCGGCTCGACCACTGGTAGATCGCCCCGGATATGGGCCAGCGTGCGGCCGGTTCGGCGAAACACAGGGCGACGAGCAGTTGGCCCGCGAAGACCAGCGGCCAGGTCCAGAAGAACGCCGCGCCGCCGAGACCGAAGCCCAACCCGAACAACTGGAAGACGGTGGTGAGGATCGACACGAAGGAGAACCCCGCGGCGAACGACGCGAAGCTGCCTACGCCGCGGCGGAGTTCCTGCTGGTAGCCGAAGGGGGCGTGGCCGGTCGGGCCTCCGCCGCCAGGGTCCTGCGCAAGGGGGAGTTCGGGCCGGCTCATCGCCGCACCTCCGATCGGTCGACAGATACCTGTCGCTTGATAGGTATTGCGATCGTCGGCCGGACCGGTCTCACACCCGAGTCCGGGAAGTTAACTTCCTGTATCCGCAGGCCGCCTCGGAGATGACTGCGTGCCGGCACCCTCGGTGTCCCCGCAGCGGATTCTCCCGCGCGGGGCGCGAGGTCAGCTCCCGCGTCTCCTCCCATATCGGCGCCCGACCGGGGCTCTTGCGGGGGTGGGCCCACTCACCGGCGTTCAGCTCCCGGTGCCGGCGCGGCAGCGTCGCTGGGGTGACGAAGAAGCTGCTCCAGCTCTGTCTGGGCAGAACACGCGACAGTGCCGCGCCGACAGGATCCGCACGGCCGGTTCCAACTCCGGTCTCGGAGCCGGTGTTGGACCACAGGGAGCCGGTGCCGCAGCGCCGTCGGTTCGACGTCCTTGGCAGCGCTGCCCAGGAGTCGCAGGCCCGCCGGCTCCAGAGACCCGCGCGTCAGTGGATAGTTGACCCCAGGTGCCCAGGTGCCCAGGTGCCCAGGTGCCCAGGTGTCCAGGTGTCCAGGTGCCCGGGGGTCTTGCCGGCACCGGTGCCGAGTTCGGCGGCTTGCTCCGGTGCCGGCCAGGCCCGGCCCTCCTACTCCTTCTCCGCCGGTGCGCCCACGGCGTTTCCTGCGCGTGGTCGAGGTCGGCGGCGTCGAAGCCGTACCTGTGCAGCTGGGACGGGTGAGTCGGCCCGGCGGAGGCGGCGGACAGTCAACTCCGTTTGGATACGCAGCGTTTACGTGCGTTCGACCCGTCGACCGACGGGACTTGTTATGGTGTTACTCATTGGTAGCAAGCTGAGTGGGGGGCACGGGGGAGACCTGTGGCCATCTCGCCGCCGGGCGAGTGGCGAGATGGACGACCTGGCAAGGGGGCCGGGTCGACGGCTTCTGGGCGCGGGGCGTCACGCAGCCATCGAACTCCAGTTCCGCACCTGCTGACCCGGACAGGGGGGACTCGACTCATGGCTCGTTCCCTGGTCGAATTACTGACCGTACACGCCCAGCAACAGCCCGACGGTACCGCCTACCGGTACCTCCTCACCGGCGACTGCGATGGGGACACTCAGGAGATCTCCTACGGGCAGCTGGCCCACCGCTCCCGGGCCGTCGCCGCCTGGCTCCAGGACCGCGGTCTGGCCGGCTCGCGCGCCCTGCTGCTCCATCCTCCCGGCCTGGAGTTCGTCTCCGCCTTTCTCGGCTGCCTCGCCGCCGGCGTGGTCGCCGTGCCGGGCGTGCCCCCGCAGGGACGGTCGCAGAACCACCGCGCTCTCATCCGGATGAAGCGTCTGATGGCCGACTCCGACGCCAAGGTGATCCTCGGCGGCCGCGAAGTCATCCGCGTCTTGCGCACATGGACCGAGCAGCTGCCCGAACTGGACACGGTCCCACGCGTCGCCACCGAGGACATTCCCGACGACGCGGCCGGCTCCTGGCACGCCCCCGACCTCACCGCCGACTCGGTGGCCTTCCTCCAGTACACCTCCGGCTCCACCTCCGCCCCGCGCGGTGTGGTGGTCACCCACGGCAACCTGCTGGACAACGAGCGGATCATCACCGAGCGGATGGGGCACACCCCGGACGTTCTCGCGGAGCACGGCCGGGAACTGATCCTCAGCTGGCTCCCCGTCTACCACGACATGGGCCTCATGGGCCCGGTGCTGAACACGCTGTACCTGGGCGCCACGGCCACGCTCTTCTCGCCGCTGCACTTCCTGCAGAGCCCCGATCGCTGGCTGACCGCGATCAGCCGTTACCGGCCGCACACCAGCGGCGGCCCCAACTTCGCCTACGAGCTGTGTCTGAAGCACGCCACCGCCGACCTGGTCGACAGCCTCGACCTGAGCGCGTGGAAGGTCGCCTTCAACGGCGCCGAACCGGTGCGCGCGGCCACGCTGCGACGGTTCAGCGAGACCTTCCGCGCGGCCGGCTTCCGCCATCAGGCGTTCTATCCCTGCTACGGCCTGGCCGAGGCCACCTTGATGGTCACCGGCGGTGCGGTGGACGCCCCGCCCACCCTGCTGGAGGCCGCCGAGACCGGCCCGCACGCCGGCGAGGCCGACGCGGCCGCCGTGGGCTGCGGCCGGCCCGGGACCGGGATCACCGTGGTGATCGCCGACCCCGAACGGCAGGAGGAACTGCCCGAGGGCGAGGTCGGCGAGATATGGGTCGCCGGCGCGAGCGTGGCCCGGGGCTACTGGCGCAACACCCTTGCCACCCGAGAGACCTTCCGCGCCACCCTGTCCGGCCGCGAGGGCCGTTTCCTGCGCACGGGCGACCTCGGTTTCCTGCGTGACGGCGAACTGTTCGTCACCGGCCGCCTGAAGGACCTCGTCGTCATCGACGGGCGCAACCACTACCCGCAGGACCTGGAGCTGTCCGCGGAGTTGTCCCACCCTGCACTGCGGCCCGGCTGCACCGCGGCGTTCTCCGTCGACCCCGACGGCATGGCGGGCGAACAGGTCGTCGTGGTGGCCGAGGTGGCTCCCGAGACGGCCGGCGAGGCCGAGAAGATCAACGACCTGGTGCGCAGCGCGATCGGCCAGGCCCATGGCCTGTCGGTGCGGGAGGTGGTGCTGGTCCGCCCCGGCACCATACCGAAGACGTCCAGCGGGAAGATCCAGCGCCGCGACTCCCGGGCGGCTTACCTCGACGGCACCCTCGCCTTGGTGGACGTGCCCGGCACGGGATGACCCCACCGCCTTCGGCGCGCCCGCCCGCGCCGGCCGCACGTCCGCCCTCCGGGGCCGCATGTCCGCCCTCCGCGGCCGTACGTCCGTCGACTTCGGCCGTACGTCACCCGATGTCAGCCGTACGCCGCTGCCGCATGCGGTCGTGCGGAATCCGCCCGCGTCACCGTTGCTTTGAGGACACCTGCCCAGATGCCTGCGAACGAGCCCCGGAAGCAGTCCACCATCACGCCCCTCACCACCGCCGAGGACGTACGGGCCTGGCTGGGGTCGGCCGTCGCCGAGGCCGCCGGACTCGACCCGCTGGCTGTCGACCCGGACCGGCCGATCGCGGAATTCGGGCTGGGGTCACGCCAGTTGGTGACGCTGGCCGCCGAAGTCTCCGCACGGACCGGCCGACCACTGGAGCCATCGCTGGTCTTCGACCACCCCACGATCGCCGCGCTGGCCCAAGCGGCCCTCGGCGAGCCGCCCGCCCCGGCGGCTGGCCCGGTCTCCGTCGCGGCTTCGCCGCGGGCGGCGGACGACGGCATCGCCATCGTCTCCATGGCCTGCCGCTTCCCCGGCGGCGCCGACGACCCCGAAGGGCTGTGGCGGCTGCTCGCCGCCGGTCAGGACGTCATCTCCGAGGTGCCGGCGGGCCGCTGGGACACCCAGAGCCTCTACGACCCCGACCCCGAGGCCCCTGGCAAGGCGTACACGCTGCGCGGCGGCTTCCTCGACGGCATCGACCGCTTCGACGCCCCCTTCTTCGGAATCTCGCCCCGCGAGGCCGACGCCATGGACCCGCAGCAGCGGCTGCTGCTGCAGACCAGCTGGGAGGCGATCGAGCGGGCCGGGATTGTCCCCGAGACCCTGCACGGCAGCCCCACAGGCGTCTACATCGGCCTGTACGACAGCGGATACCTGGCCTCCGCCTCGCTGGCCCAGCTCGACGGGCACGTCGGCACGGGCTCGGCGACCAGCGTCGCCTCCGGGCGCATCGCCTACACCCTCGGTCTGCAGGGCCCGGCGGTCACCGTCGACACCGCCTGCTCCTCCTCCCTCGTCGCCCTGCACCTGGCGGCCCGCGCGCTGGCGGCAGGGGAGTGCGACCTCGCGCTCGCGGGCGGAGCGAGCCTGCTGGTGACCCCGCGGGCACACGTGGAGTTCAGCAGGCTGCGCGGGCTGTCGCCGTCCGGGAGGTGCAGCCCCTTCTCGGCCGACGCGGACGGCGTGGTGTGGGCCGAGGGTTGCGGTGTGGTGCTGCTCAGGCGGCTCGCCGACGCCCGCCGCGACGGCAACCGGGTGCTCGCCGTGGTCAAGGGCTCGGCCGTCAACCAGGACGGCCGAAGCCAGGGGCTGAGCGCCCCCAACGGCCCGGCGCAGGAACGAGTGCTGCGTGCCGCCCTCGACGCCGCCGGACTCGCACCGGACGACGTGGACCACGTCGAGGCGCACGGCACCGGCACCCGGCTCGGCGACCCCATCGAGGGCCGCGCACTGGCCGCCGTCTTCGGACCGGGCCGCCCCGCCGACCGGCCTCTCGGCCTCGGCTCGCTGAAGTCCAACATCGGTCACACCCAGGCCGCCGCGGGCATCGGCGGCGTGATCAAGACGGTGCTCGCCCTCGGGCACGAGCTCATACCGCCGTCCCTGCACGCCGAGACCCTCACGGAGCACATCGACTGGGCGCTCAGCGGCCTGGCCGTGCACGGCAGCGCCCAGGCGTGGCCGCGCGACGGCGACCGCGTGCGGCGGGCCGGGGTCAGCGCGTTCGGCATCAGCGGCACCAACGCCCACGTCGTGCTGGAAGAGGCACCGCGGGACGTCGTCGCACCGGCCCCGGCGGAGGCGGGGCTGCCCGGCCCGACGCTCTTCCCGCTCTCGGCCCGCACACTCCCCGCGCTCCAGGGACAAGCCGATCGACTGCACGCACATCTCGTTGCCCGGCCCGAGCCGCCGCTGCCCGCCGTGGCCGCGACGCTCGCCCACCACCGCACCCACTTCGAGCACCGTGCCGTCGTCCAGGCGGCCGACCGGGACGAACTGCTGACCGCGCTGCGGGCCCTCGCGGAGGGCCGGCCCGACCCCGGCCTGACCGCCGGCCCCCGGCGGACGCTGCCCGCGGGCAAGGTGGCCTTCGTCTTCCCCGGCCAGGGCGCCCAGTGGGCCGGCATGGCACGTGACCTGCTCGAACGCGATCTCGTGTTCGCCGACGAACTCGACCGCTGCGACGCCGCCCTGCGGCCGTTCACCGTCTGGTCCGCGGCGGCGGTTCTGCGCGGCGCGGCGGGAGCCCCGTCCCTGGACCGCGTGGATGTCGTCCAGCCGGTGCTCTTCGCGGTGATGGTGTCCCTGGCCGCGGTATGGCGGGCCCGTGGCGTCCGGCCGGACGCCGTGATCGGGCACAGCCAGGGCGAGGTGGCCGCGGCCTGCGTCGCCGGCGCGCTCAGCCTCAGCGACGCGGCCGCGGTCGTCGCCCTGCGCAGCCGGGCCCTGACCGAGCTGTCCGGCACCGGCGCCATGGCCGTCGTCGCCCTGCCGCACAGCGAGGTCGCGACCCGCCTCGACGCTCTGGGCGGCCGGGTCTCGGTCGCCGCCGTCAACAGCGGCCGGGCGACCGTGATCGCCGGTGACGTGCAGCCGCTGGAGAACCTGCTCGCCGACCTGGAGCGGGAACAGGTCTTCGTCCGCCGCCTCGACGTCGACTACGCCTCCCACAGCGCCCGGGTCGAGCCCGTCCGCGCGACGATCCTCGACGAGCTCGACGGCGTGACCACGTACCCCACGCCGGTCGTCTGGTACTCCACCGTCACCGGCGAGCCGGTCACCGAGGAACTGGAGGCCGACTACTGGTACACCAACCTGCGCGAACCCGTCCGCTTCGCGCCCACCGTGGAGCGCATGGCGGCCGACGGCTACCGCCACTTCGTCGAACTCAGCCCGCATCCTTCCCTGCTCACCGCCCTGCACACGATCGGCGAGGACTGCGGCCACGAGCTGGTAGCCGTCGGCTCCGTGCGACGAGAGGAGGACGGACCCGCCTGCCTGGACCGCGCCGCCGCCGAACTGCACGTCCACGGACGCCGGATCGACTGGCGGCGCATGGTCCCCGACACCACCTGGGCGGACCTGCCGACCTACGCCTGGGACAGCCGGCGCCACTGGATCGCACCCGAGCCCGGGCCGGACGGCCCCGGTCTGTTCGACCGCGCCGCGCACCCGTTGCTCGGTGTCCAGTTGCAGTCGGCCGACGAGACCCGCTGGACCTTCCGCAACGAGTGGTCCCCGGCCACCGCCGCATGGCTGTCCGGCCACACGGTGTTCGGCCGGACCGTGGTGTCCGGCACGACCCTGCTGGAGCTGTGCCGGGCCGCCCTCGCCGTGGCCCGCCCGGACGACTCGGCCGACGTGACCGACCTGCTGCTGCTCGCACCCCTCGTGTTGCCCGCCACCGGCACGGTGGAGGTGTCCGTCGAGGTGGTCACCGCCGGCCCGGCACCCGAGCTCACCGTGCACAGCCGCCCACGCGGCCAGGAGGCCACCAACTGGACCCTGCACGCCACCGCCTCGGCGGCCGGGGCGACCGAGGCGGCGGGACAGCCGCCGGTCTGGCCGGAGGCGGCGGAGCCCGCCTGGAGCCCGGAGACCTACGAGCGGCTGTCCGGGCTCGGCCTCGGTTACGGTCCGGCCTTCCAGGGTGTACGGGAGGCGGTGGTGACCGGCGCGGGCGAGCTGCTGGCCCGGCTGTCGCTGCCGCCCGTCGCCCGCGACCTGGCCGACCCCTACCCGGTCCACCCGGCGCTGCTGGACGCCGCGCTGCATGTGGCCGCGGTCCTCGAAGGGGGCGCCGCCTCCGACGGCCGGGTGCTCCTGCCGGTCGCCGTGGGCCGCGCCGCGCTGCCGCACGCCGGTGCCGACGACCTCACCGTGTCCGTGCGGCGCACCGGCGGCGGCGACACGGATCTCACCCTGGACGTGACGCTGTGGGACGCCGACGGCTTCCCGGCCGGCCGGCTGGAGGGCGTACGGCTGCGGGCCGCGAGCCCGGCGGATCTCGCCGGCGGTTCGGGCCATGGGCGGCACCTGTACGAGGTGGCCTGGACGTCCGCGCCCGCGCCGGCCACGGAGGCGCCGGCCGGCGACTGGACCGTCGTCGGCGACCCGTCCGACCCGGACGTCGCCGCGGCCCTGCGCGGCCTCGAAGCCGCGGGAATCCCGTGCTCGGCCATGGGCGGCGACGTGCTCGTACGGTTCTGGCCACGACCGGCCGAGGACGCTGAACCGGCCGCCGTGGCACGGGAGTTGGTGGTAGCGGCAATGGCCGAACTGCAGACGCTCCTCGCACAGGAGCAGCCGCCCACCCGGACCGTGTGGGTGACGCGCGGCGCGGTCGCGGCCGGTGAGCGGGACACCGTGCCGGGCCTCGCCCAGTCGGCGCTGTGGGGTCTCGCACGCGGCGCCCGCGCCGAGCATCCGGACCTCGGGCTGACGCTGCTCGACCTCCACGGCGGTGATCCCGTGGCCGCCCTGCTCGCCGCCGTGACGCACGGGGACGAGCCCGAACTCGCCGGGCGGGCAGGCACCTTGCTCGTGCCCCGGCTCGTGCGCGCCCGCGCCGACGGCACCGACCACGCACGCACGCCCGCCGACGGCACCGTACTGATCACCGGAGGCCTCGGCGCCGTCGGACGCCACATCGCCCGGCTCCTGGCCGAACGGGGCGTGCCCCGCCTGCTGTTGACGTCCCGGCGCGGCGCCGACGACCCTCGCGCAGCCGAGGCCACCGCCGAACTGACCGCGCTCGGCGCCGAGGTGGAGGTGGCCGCGTGCGACGTCGCCGACGCCGCCGCCCTGGCCGGCCTCGTCGGCGACGTCGCCGGCGACCTCCGCGGCGTCGTGCACTGCGCCGGCGTCCTGGACGACGGGGTGGTCGCCGAACTGACCCCCGAACGCGTCGCGCGGGTGCTCGGCCCCAAGGCCGACGGCGCCGCCCATCTGCACCGGCTCACCGCCGACGCGCAGCTCGACCTGTTCCTGCTGGTCTCCTCCGCCGCCGGTGTCGTCGGCAACGCCGGCCAGGCCAACTACGCCGCCGCCAACGCCTTCCTCGACCAGCTCGCCCACCATCGGCGCGCCCTGGGACTGCCCGCCGTGTCGGTCTCCTTCGGCGCCTGGGCGGGTGAGGGCCTGGCCGCCGAACACGCCGACCTGGAGCGGATGGCACGCCTCGGCCACCGCGCCCTCACCCCGGAACAGGGCCGCGACCTCGTCGAACTCGCGCTGCGCCGCAGCGCCCCGCACCTGGTCGCCTGGGCGCTGGACCTGCCCCGCCTGCGCGAGAGCGCGGGCGGCAGCGCGGGCGCCCTGTGGCGCTCGCTGCTGCCCGCGCCCCGCACCGGGCGGGACGGCGCCGACGCACTGGCGGACCGCCTGGCCCGGCTGCCTGAGGCCGAGCGCGCCGACCGCGTCCTGGACCTGGTCCGCGAGGAGGCCTCCCGCGCCCTCGGCCTGCGCTCGGCGGAGTCCGTGCGCCCCGACCAGCCGCTGCGCGAGCTCGGCATGGACTCGGTGACGGCGGTGGAGCTGCGCAACCGCATCGGAGCCCGCCTCGGCTCCCGGCTGCCCGCCACCCTGCTCTTCGACCACCCCACCCCGGCCCGCCTCGCCGAGTACCTGCTGGCCACCGCTCTCCCGACCAGCGGCCCCACCACCCGCCGTCCCGCGCCCGCCGCGCCGCACGCCCGCACGGCGGCGTCCGACGAGCCGGTCGCCCTGGTGGCCATGGCCTGCCGCCTGCCGGGCGGCGTGGGCGACCCCGAGGACCTGTGGCAGCTGGTCGCCGAGGGCCGGGACGCGGTCGGCCCGTTCCCGGCCGGGCGCTGGGACGTGGAGTCGCTGTACGACCCCGACCCGGAGGCCCCCGGCAAGTCCTACGCCCGCGAAGGCGGCTTCCTGGACGACATCGAGTCCTTCGACGCGGGCTTCTTCGGCATCACCCCGAAAGAGGCCGCCGCCATGGACCCGCAGCAGCGGCTGCTGCTGGAGACCGCGTGGGAGGCGCTGGAGCGCGCCGGGATCGTGCCGGCCGACCTGGCGGGCAGCACCACCGGCGTGTACGTCGGCATGTTCGGCAGCGACTACCTGTCGGGCTCCCGGCTCGACCAGCTGGACGGCTACGTCGGCACCGGGTCGGCGCTCAGCGTGGCCTCGGGCCGGCTGGCGTACGCGCTCGGGCTGCACGGCCCGGCGCTGACGGTGGACACGGCGTGTTCGGCGTCGCTCGTCGCGGTGCACCTGGCGGCTCAGGCGCTGCGGTCCGGCGAGTGCGACCTGGCGCTGGCCGGCGGTGTCACGCTCATGGTGACCCCGCAGACCTTCGTGGAGTTCAGCCGGCTGCGGGGCCTGTCCCCGACCGGCCGCTGCCGCTCCTTCTCCGACGACGCCGACGGCGCCATCTGGGCCGAGGGCGCCGGCATGCTCGTACTGAAGCGGCTGAGCGACGCGCGGCGGGACGGCGACGAGGTGCTGGCCGTGCTGCGCGGCACGGCCGTCAACCAGGACGGCCGCAGCCAGGGCCTGTCCGCGCCCAACGGCCCGGCGCAGGAACTGGTGATCCGGCGGGCCCTGGCGCTGTCCGGCCTCGAACCCGCCGACATCGACTACGTGGAGGCGCACGGCACGGGCACGACGCTCGGCGACCCGATCGAGGCGAACGCCCTGGCCCAGGTCTTCGCCGACTCCCGCCCCCGGAACCGCCCGCTGTACCTGGGCTCGCTCAAATCCAACCTCGGACACACCCAGGCCGCCTCGGGCGTCGCCGGGCTGATCAAAGTGGTGCAATCGCTGCGCCACCGGATGCTGCCGGCCACCCTGCACGCCGGCACACCCAGCCGGCACGTCGAGTGGGACGGCAGCGGCCTGCACCTGCTGCAGCAGGCCGTGCCCTGGCCGTCGGAGGGCGAGCGGGCCCGGCGGGCCGGGGTCAGCGCCTTCGGGATCAGCGGGACCAATGCCCATGTGATCGTCGAGGAAGCCCCACCGTCCGCGCCGGAACCCGAGCCGACAGGCGAACTCCCGTCAGGCAAGCGGCTGTTCGTGCTGTCCGGGCGGAGCGAGGCCGCGCTGCGCGGGCAGGCCGCACGGCTGGCACGGCACCTGACCGGGGACGCCGCGCTGCCCGACGTCGCCTACACCCTGGCCCGGCACCGCAGCCACTTCGCCTGGCGGGCGGCGGTCACCGCGAGCGACCGGGACGAACTGCGCGCCGTGCTCGACGCGGTGGGCAGCGGCCGGGCCCGGCCGGCCACGCCGCGCGAGGAGGAGACGGGCAAGGTGGCCTTCGTCTTCCCCGGGCACGGCGGTCAATGGCCGGGCATGGGGCTGGAGTTGCTGGCCGAATCGCAGGCGTTCCGCGAGGAGCTGACCCGGATCGACGAGGCGGTGCAGCGGCACGTCGGCTGGTCGGTGCTCAACGTGCTGCGGGCGCCCGAGGAGTTCTCCCCGCTCGACCGCACCGAGTACCTGCAACCGGTGCTGTTCGCTGTCAACGCGGCGCTGGCCGCCGCGTGGCGGACACTCGGCGTGGCCCCGGACGCCATGGTCGGGCACAGCCTCGGCGAGATCGCCGCCGCGTACAGCGCGGGCGCCCTCGGCCTGGACGACGCCGTGGCCGTGGTGACCGGGCGGGCCCAGGCCGTCGTCCCACTGGTCGGGCAGGGCGGCATGATCGCGGTGGAGCTGCCGCGGGCGCAGGCCGAGGAACTGCTCGCCCCCTACAGGGACCGGCTGTTCGTCGCCGCGGTCAACAGCCCCGGCTCCACGGCCGTCTCGGGCGACGCCGACGCGCTGGCCGAGCTGCGCCGCCACCTGGAGGAGCGGGGCATCGCCGTACGACCGCTGTCGACGCCGTTCGCCTCGCACACCCCGCTGATGGAACCCCTGCGCGAGGAACTGCTCGACCGCTTCTCCGGCATCCGGGGCACGCGGGCGTCGACCCCGCTGTACTCGACGGTGCTGGCCGAACCCGTCGCCGGCGACCGGCTGGACGCCGCCTACTGGTACGACAACCTCAGCCGGCCCGTCCGCTTCGCCGACACCGTCCGGCGGATGCTGGACGACGGCTACCGCTACTTCGTGGAACTCAGCCCGCACCCGTCGCTGCTGTCCTCCATCGAGGCGGTGGCGGCCGAGGCCGGGATCGACGTGGCCGGTGTCGGCTCCCTGCGCCGTCAGCAGGACGGGCCCGACGTACTGCTGCGCAGGGTCGGCGAGTTGTACGTCGCGGGGCACACGCCCGACTGGGCGGCGCTGTTCCCGCACGGCCGTCGCGTCGACCTGCCGACGTACGCCTTCGCCCGCGAACGCCACTGGCTCACGCCCGCCCCGGCCACCGCCACGGGCTCCTCACCGCTGCTCGGCACGCACGTCCAGTCCAGTGACGAGCCCGACCGGCACCTCTTCCAGGCCGACATCGACCTGCGTGACAGCCGCTTCGCCTATCTCGGCGACCACCAGGTGGGCGGCGAGGTCTGGCTGCCCGCCGCCGCCTTCCTCGACATGGTGCTGGAGGCCGCCACCGCGGTGCAGGACGGCAGCCAAGTGTGCCTGGAACAAGTCGAGTTCGCGCAGCCGCTGCGGCTCGATGCCGAACGGCCCGTACGGGTGCAGCTGGTGCTGCGGCCCGCCCGGGAGGGCTTGCGGTCCTTCACGGTCGCCTCCGCGGCCGCCGGTGAGCGGAGCCCGCAGTGGGAGCGGCACGTCAGCGGCCGCATCGCGGTGACCGGAGAGCATCCCCCGGCCGACGCGCGGATCGAGGACGTACCGCTCGCCGCCGTGCGTGAGCAGTGCACGCAGGACGCGGACCTGCCGGCGGTGTACGCCGGTCTGACCGCCCTCGGCATCGACTACGGCCCCGCCTTCCGGGGGCTGGAGCACGGCCGCCGCGGGCACGCGACGGCTCTGGGCCGGCTGGCCGCCAGGCCCGCCGCGGGGCATCTGCTGCACCCCGCGGTCCTCGACGCCGCGTTCCACACGGCCGCCCTGCCCGGGGACGCTCCCGAGGGCCGGGCGTTCGTACCCGCCGGGATGGGAAGGCTGCGGTTCACCGGCCGGGGCACCACGCCCGCCTGGGCCGGCTGCGCACTGCGCTCCGTGTCCGGCGACACCGCCACGCTGGACCTCAGGATCTGGGACGAGGACGAGCAACTCCTGCTGGAGATGGAGGAGTTCCGGCTGGCCGCGCTCTCGCCGCTGGACGGCGCCCTCTTCGAGACCCGCTGGCAGCCGCGCCCGGTGGCGCAGGAACCGCCGGTCAAGGGCAGCTGGCTGATCCTGGCCGACGACACCGGGGTGGCCGCCGCGCTCGGCGAACGGCTCGGCTCCTCGGTACCGCACGTCGTCGCCCGCAGGGGCAGCGCCTTCGCCGCTGAGGGACCAGGACGCTACGTCCTCGATCCGGCCGACCCCGGCCACCTGGCCCGGTTGCTGGAGGAGGCCTTCGCGGACGGACCGCCCGAGCAGGTGGTCCAGCTGACCGCGCTCGACGCCCCGGCGATCGGCGACGCCGCATCGGCCGAGCAGGCGGCGCGGCTGTGCTGCCTGAGCACCCTGCACCTGGTGCGCGCCCTCGCGGGCCGCCCGCAGGACCGGGCACCGCGCCTGTTCGTGGTCGTACGCGGCAGCCAGGCCGCCGGTGACAGCACCACGGTGACCAACCCGCAGCAGGCGCTCGCCTGGGGCTTCGGGCTCGCGGTGGCGCAGGAGCACCCGGAGCTGTCGACCACGCTGATCGACCTGCCGCCCACCGGCGGCGTCGACGCCCTGTGGACCCAGCTCAGGCACGCCGACGACGAACGGCTCGTCGCCCTGCGCGGCACCGGCCGCCTGGTGCCGCGCCTGGCCCGCACCCGCCCGGATGACGGTGCCGGCGAGACCTCCGTGGACGGCGTGCACCTGATCACCGGCGGTCTGGGCGGCCTCGGCCGCGTCGTCGTCGAGCGGCTGGTCCGCCGCGGGGCCCGCCGGCTGGCCCTCCTGAGCCGGGGCATGCCGGACGCCGAGACCAGGAACTGGATCACGGGTCTCGAGGAGCGAGGCGTCACCGTGCACCTGGCCCGCGCCGACGTCGCCGACCGGGCACGTCTCACGGCCGCCCTGGACGCCGTACGCGACGCCTGCGGCCCGATCGCCACGGTCGTGCACGCGGCCGGCGTGCTCGACGACGCCACGGTGGCCAACCTGACCGACGAACGCGTCCTGCGCGTCCTCGCCCCGAAGGTCCTGGGCACCGCCCTGCTCACCGAACTGGTCCCCGAGGCACGGAACCTGGTCCTGTTCGCCTCCGCGGCCGGACTCCTCGGGTCGGCCGGGCAGAGCCCGTACTCGGCGGCGAACGCCTTCCTCGACGCCTGGGCACACCACCTCTCCCGCACCGACCGCCGGGCGCTGAGCCTGGACTGGGGCGCCTGGGCCGGTGTGGGCATGGTCGCCGGGTCCGGCACCCGGGCCGCCGAGACCAGCCGCTCCGGACTGGTCGCCTTCTCGCCGCAGGAGGGCGGCGAGCTGTTCGAGCGGGTGCTGGCCACCAGCCGCCGCCAGCTCGCGCCGATCGCCCTGGACTGGGAGATGCTCCCCCTCGTCCCGGACGCCGTGCGCACCCGCCCGATCCTGGGCGACCTGGTCACCGTGCCCACGGGCAGCGCCGCCTCGGACGACCTCGTCAAGAAGGTGTTCGCCGCGACGACCGACCAGGACCGCGCCACCTGGCTGGAGGCGTACGTCCGGGCCCGGGTCGGTGAGGTCTCCGGAGGAGCGGCCGACGTGTCGGCGGCCACGGCCCTGAAGGAACTGGGCTTGGACTCCCTGATGCTGGTGCGGCTGCGCAACGCCTTCCTGCGCGAACTGGGCGTGGAGCTCCCGGCCGCGGACGTGTTCGCCGCCTCCGACATCCACGGCCTCGCCCAGGCCCTGGCGGAGGGCCTTCCGGAGAAGGGGGCCGTGACGCGGCAGGACTCCGGCGATCCCGCGGGTGAGGTACCGGAGACCGAACTGCGGCCCGCGACGCGCGACGCCGTACGACTGCTGCGCAGCGCCCGGTCGGACATGCCGGACGCGGCACACGGCATCGGCCTCGCCGTACGGCTGACGGAGCCGACCACCGCCGAGACGCTCACCGGCATCCTCACCCGGCTCGTGGCGCGGCACGCGGCCCTGCGCACCGCGATCGTCACCGGCGCCGAAGGCGTCCGGCAGCTGCGCGTGGACCGGGAGCCGGCACAGCCGGTGCTGCGCTGGACGGCCGTCGAAGGCCCGGTCGACGCCGCCGAGCGGCTGCGCGCACTGCTGGAGCCGCCGTTCGACCTCGCGGCGCCACCGCTGTGGCGGTTCGAGCTGGTGGACGGCGGCCCACACGGCCAGACCTTGGTGTTCGGCGCCCACCACGCGGTCAGCGACCTGCAGTCGTTGCTGCTCGTGGCCGGGGAGATCGACGCGGAACTGTCCGGCACCCCGCTCGACGCCACCGTCACCAACCGCGACATCGCCCTGCTCATCGAGGCCCAGCAGGGCGGTGAGGGCGCGGGCGCCGAGTGGCGCGAGCACTTCCACGGCAGCGAACGGCTGAACCTGGAGCAGGACCGGCCGCGCCCGGCGACCCGGTCCTACCGGGCCGGCAGCGTGACCGTGACGATTCCCGACGGGCTCATGGAACGAGTAGCGGCGGCCGCGCGCAGGCTGGCCATCACTCCCGCCGCCTTCTGCCTGGGCACCCTGACGGTGCTGCTGGCCAGGAAGCGGGAACGGGAGCGGTTCGTGCTCGCCGTGCCCGTGGACACCCGCATCCACGCCGACGCGTACGACGCGGTGGGCTTCTTCGGCGTGCCGGTGCCGTTCCCGGCCGAGGCCCGCGCCGGCGAACAGGTCGCCGAGGTGCTGCACCGCACCGACGCGCGCCTGCAGCAGGTCCTGGCCAAGGGCGCCATGTTCTCCGACGTCCTGGCCACCCTGGCCAGGCAGGGCCTGCACCGGGAGAACGCGCCGCTCGTCGAGGTCTACTTCAACTACGCGCGGTCCTCGCGGCGCCTGACCCGGCTGGAGGTACTGCCGGCCGGCACCGGCTACTCCGACCTCGACCTGATGATCACCATGACCCCGGACGCGGCCCGCATCCGGCTCGACCACAACCTTGACATCCTGGACGCCGCGACCACCGCCGGACTGGGTGAGGAGTTCCTGCGGTTGCTGGGGGAGACGGCTGAGGACCCGGCGGTTCCGGCACGCGCCGGCACCCGGGCTCCCGCAGGCACGGCGCCCGCACCGCGCCGGTCCCTCGCCCTCGCCGCCACCTTCGCCCTCGGCAACCTCCCGCTGATGTGCGAGGCAGCCGTCGAGGACAGGGCCGAGGACGGCGGACTGGCCGTCACCGAGGCGCCGTACCACCACGTGCTCGCGAGCCTCCAGGACCCCTCCGGCGTCTTCGCCGACCCCGCCACGGCGGTGGGTGCGGTGCTGCTGCGCGCGGTGGACCTGGAGCGCTTCGGACCCGTCGACGACGCGCTGCTCGCCGAGCTGCGCACCGCCTACCCGGCCGCGCTCAAGACCCTGGCCGAACGCACCCGCAAGCCGCTGATCGTCGGCTTCTTGCCCGCCACCCGCCAGGAGGACCGCCTGACGCGGTGGGAGCGCGAGGTCGCCGCCGACCTCGCCGGCCTGCCTGGCATCGCGGTGCTCGGCCCCGACGACTGGACCCGGTACCACCCCGTCGCAGAACGCTTCGACGAGCGGACCGAGCGGCTGGCCCACCTGCCCTTCACCCCGCACTTCCAGGCGGCCGTGGCACTGCGCCTCGCCGAGGCCGTCCGCGCGGTGCTGCGCCCCGCACCCAAGGTCATCACGGTGGACGGCGACGAGACCCTGTGGGGCGGGGTCGCCAGCGAGATCGGCCCCGAGGCCGTCGACCTGACCGGCCCGCGCGCCCTGCTCGCCCGCAGGCTGCTGCAGTGGCGGGAGGCGGGCGCGCTGCTGGCTCTCGTCAGCAACAACGACGAGGCCACGGTCCGCGCCGTCCTGGACCGCCCGGACAGCCTGCTGAAGGCGGAGCACTTCAGCGTCCTGTCGGCCGCCTGGGGACCGAAGCCGGGCCGCCTGGCCGAGGCGGCGCGCACGCTCAACCTCGGCCTGGACAGCTTCCTGTTCCTGGACGACAACCCGGCCGAGATCGCCAAGGTGCGCGCCGCGCTGCCGCAGGTGCTGTCGGTCACCTGCCCGGCCGCGGACGAACTGGAGGAGTTCCTGGGCCGGTTGTGGCCGCTGGTCCCCGCGGCGGCGACCGCCGAGGACGCGCTGCGGGCCCGGTTCTACGCACAGGAGCAGGAGCGGGAGGCCGTCCGCGAAACCGCCGGCTTCGAGGAGTTCCTCGCGCAACTGCAACTGGAAGTCGACATCCGGGCCCTGTCCGATGAGGACGGGCAGCGGCCCGAGCAACTCGTCCGCCGCACCAACCAGTTCACGCTCCACCCCCGGTCGGCCGACGGTTGCGACGTCGCCCGGTGGCGACAGCGGGGCGAGGTGTGGACGGCGGCGGCCCGGGACCGGTTCGGCGACTACGGCCAGATCGCCCTTCTCGCCCTGTGTGCGGACGGCGACCGACTGGACGTCCTGGGCTGGCTGATGAGCTGCCGGGCGCTCGGCCGAGGGGTCGAGGAACGCCTGTTGCGGTGGCTGGCCGACCGTGCCGAGGAACTGGGCTGCACGAAGGTCCGGCTGACGGCGGAGCGCACGGAGCGCAACGTACCGGCGCGGCGTCTGGTGGCCGCGCTCGGCGGAGGCGACCAGGACGACGAGCGCCTGGAGGCCGTGGTCACCCCGGACCACCTGAGGGCGTTCAAGTCCTGGGAGCAGCACTGAAGGAGCAAGGACCTTGTCGAGCAAGGGAAAGGACCTGCACATCGTGGAAAGGCTCTCATGCGTGACATGACGGAGGACTCCGGGCAGCGGGCGACCGCCGAGGCGATCGAGCGCGGTGGCGGCGGGCTCGGCGTGGACGACCTGCTGGCCAGGGTGATGCAGACCGCCACCGGTGAGGGTTCCGGTGCCGCCCCCACCCCGGCCCGGGACGTGGACGGCCTGGCCGCGGCCATCGCCGCCGCGGCCGGCCGCTACCTGCCCGCGGGACACCTGTCGCCCGACGCCGACTTCTTCGACGCGGGGGGCACGTCCGTGCACGCCGTGGAGCTGGTCGCGGAGCTGGAGGGCGAGCTGGGCATCGAGTTCGACCTGGACGAGGTGTTCGCCGACGCCCGTCCGATCAGCCTCGCCCGGCGCCGGCTGGAGGCGACCGGGTCACAAGCGCCGAGCGGTGCCGCCGTGCCGCCCGTGCCCACGGACACCCAGGAGCCCACCGCCCGGGGCACGCTGTCGGCGCCGGCCGCCGGTGCGCTTCCGCCCTCCGCCGGCGCGGACGCCGCTCCCGAGACGCTGTTGTCCTCCGGTGCGGATGCTGCTCCGCTCCCGACCGCGGGCACGCTGCCGCTTCCCGGCGGGGACGTCGTTCCGTCCCCGGCCCCTGGCACCCTTCCGCTCTCCGCGGGGGGCGCTCCCGCGCCCCCCGCCCCCCGTACCCTTCCGATCCCGACTCCGCGTACCTCACCGGCGCTCCGCCCCCGTGCCGACAGTGGCGACGAACGGTATACCAGGGCCCGCCACGAGGACCTCGAGCAGATCCTCGCCGATCTGAGCCTCGCCGACCGCCTGCCGTTCACCGACGTGCCCGAGCCGCTGCCGCCCCGCCGTATCCTGCTGACCGGCGCCACCGGCTTCCTCGGCAGCCACATGCTGCTCGACCTGCTCCGGCACAGCGACGCGCACGTCCATTGCCTGGTGCGCGCGGCCGACGAGGAGGCGGCCGTCGCCCGGCTCGGCGAGGCGCTGAAGAGTCACCGGCTGCCCTGGTCGTCGGAGGTGCGGCGCCGGGTGACCGTGCTGCCCGGCGACATCCGGCGGCCGCGGCTCGGCCTGTCCGACGAACTGTGGCACACGCTCGCCCACGAACTGGACAGCGTCGTCGGCGTCGCCGCGGCCGTGGACTTCCTGCGCGGCTACCAGTCGCTGCGGGCGAGCAACGTCCTCGCCGCGCTCACCCTCGCCGAACTCGCGGCCACCGGGCGGCCCAAGCCGCTGCACCACATCTCCTCGATCGCCGTTTTCAACGAGGTCGGCATCACCTCCATGGGCGAGGACGACCCACTCGCCCACGTCGACCGGCTCGTGTCGGGCTACGACCAGTCGAAGTGGGCCGCCGAGGTCGCCCTGCGCCGTGCCCGCGACCACGGCCTGATCGTCACCGCGCTGCGCCCCGGCGGCATCGGCGGCCACACGAAGACCGGCGCCTGCAACCCGCAGGACCTCAGCAGTGGCCTGATCTCGGCCTTCGGCCGCTTCCGCACCGTACCCGCCTTCCGCTACCTCAACGCGGCCCCGGTGGACTGGGTGAGCCGGGTCGCCGTCGCCGCGATCTGCGAGCCCGACGCCTGGGGCTACGACTACAACCTCACCGGCGTGCCCAGCACCCTCGACGACGTCGTCCGTGACATGGCGCTCGGCGGCATGCACGTGCGCGTCCAGGACTGGGACGAGTGGCGCACCGACGCCCTGGCCCGCCTGGCGGCCGACCCCGTGCCCGAACTGGCCTTCCTCACGCGCGTGCTGCAGAGCCCCACGGCTCTCAAGCTGTGCGAGGCGACGCTGAAGGGCCCGACGGCCGAAGGCGCACGCACCACCGCGCTGGCCGAGGCTCTCGGGCTGCCGCCCGCGGCCCGCTACGACGCGCAGGCCCAGCTGAGGACCTTCGAGCGGCTCGCCCAGGACGGCCTCGCCCGGCTGCCGCACAAGGACGATCAGCCCTATCTGTGGTTCCCGGAAACGACACAGGGCAGCGTGGGGCCGGTCGGCGCCCCCGCCGACAGCCCCTGCTCCATGGCGCTGACCCTCTCCATCGCGAGCATGTACCAGCTGGTGAAGGAGCGCCGGGTGGACGTGACCGGCGAGGTCGTCTGTCCCGCCGTACATCCCGAGCCGCTGACCGTCGAGCGCGGCGACCTGTGGATCCGCCCCGAGGAGGGGATCCCGCAGCAGCACGGGCTCAGGCACCAGCTGCTGCGCTACCGGTTGCGGTTGGGTGACGCCGACGGCGGCCACTGGTGGCTGGAGGGCCACAAGTACGCCCGGCTCCGTCGCGACCTGTGGCGGCAGACCCGCACGCTGACCGTGCGGATCGGCCGCGAGGGCGAACCGGCGAGTGTGGCCGGCGAGGTCGTCGTGCCCGCGGACTCCTACGTCCGCGACCAGATCGACGGCATCAAAGTCGACCCGCGTCTTACCGGTCAGGAGAAGCGGGCCGCCAAGCTGACCTGGCTCGCCTGGTTCGGCCTGGAGATGGGCCGCGGCCTGCTCGGCCCCTTCGCCCGCGCCGCCGCGGACCTGCTCGACCTGCGCCGCACCCCGACCCTCACGGAGCACCACCGATGATCTTCAGGACGGCCACCTCCCGCGCCGGCGGGCCGGCACTGCGCCGGGTCAGGACCACCGCGGCCCTGCGCCCGCTCCGCCACCGCCTCGACCCGGCCCGCGTCGAGGAGATCCCCTTCCGGGCGGACGACGGCGTCCGCCTCGGCCTGACCCGCATCCACACGGGTGCCGCGGACCGTCCCGCCGTGCTGCTCCTGCACGGACACACCGCGTCCGCCGACATGTTCCTGCTGCCGGAGACCCGCAATCTGGTCGACGTCCTCCTCGACGACGGCTACGAGCCCTGGCTGCTGGACTGGCGGGGCAGCTGCCGGTTGCCGTACAACGAGACCGGCCAGAGGTACACGTACGACGACGTGGCCCTGTACGACATCCCCGCGGCCGTCAAGTACGTCCGCGAGCGCACGGGCGACCGCCCGCTGTTCGTGGTCGCCCACTGCATCGGCTCGCTCACGCTGTCCCTGAGCATGGCGGCGGGACTGGTGCCGGGCCTCGCCGCCGTGGTGTCCCAGGGTGTGTTCCTGACGCCGAAGCTCGCCGGCCGGACATCGCTGCGGATGTCGCTGGCGGGGGAGCTGCTGAAGACGCGGATCGACCACATCCCGGTCGACTTCCGCAAGGTGGGCCTGTGGTCGAAGTACACCCCCCTGTTCGCACTGGCGTCACGGAAGGCGAGCTGCCCGGACCCGACCTGCCAGATCCTGCACAACTCCGCCTGGGGCACGGGCGCCTCGCTCTTCGTGCACGAGAACCTGTCCGAGGCCACCCACGACCGCCTCGCCGACCTCCTCGGCCCCGCGCCGCTGTGGATCCTGCCCCACCTGCGCCGCATCGAGCTGGCCCGCAGCGTGGTCCGCTGGCACGAAACCGACCACCGCTACCGTGACCTGCCGCCCAATGCGCTGGACGCGGCCGGCCGTATCGACACCCCCGTGCTGCTGCTCGCCGGCAGCGACAACGGGCTGTGGCTGGACTCCCAGCGGCTCTGCCACGACGTACTCGCCGACCGCCAGCCCCAGTTGGACGTGTCCTACACCGAGATCCCCGGTTACGGCCACCTGGACACATTCCTCGGCCGGGGCGCCGCCGTGGACGTCTTCGGGCACATCCTCGATTTTCTCGGCGGACGGCGGTGACGGACGGCTGGTCGGCCGACCATCGAACCCGCCGGTGACCGAACACGGGATCATGCAGCAGAAAGTCGAGGACTTCCCCTACCCCAAGATCTCGTGCGTGCAGTGGCAGGGCGGGGTGATCACGGGCACGCTCACGGTGTACACGTCCGGTAACCGGGTGCGCCGGCGGTAGAGGGCATGCCGGTCGGGGCTTCGGGCGGACGTATCACCGTGCATGCGTACGCCAGGTCACAGGGCGTCGACGCCGCTCACCTTCCAGCCGTCCGAGGTGCGCGTGAGCGTCAGCCGCACCCGGTTCAGGTCCAGCCGGGGTGCCGGGACCTGGGTGCTCCGGGTGACCTGGTTGACGAAGAGCAGGACGACGGCCCTGTCCGGTGTGGCCGACACGACGGACGCGGCAGGGGTGCCGCCGTCCGAGGGTGTGGCCACCGTCGCCGTCACCACGCCGTGGTACTTCGTCGCCGTCGGCGCGACCACCGTCTTCGTCGTCCTGCCGTACTGGTCGCGGAAGTGCCCGGTCAGCAGGGCGCGGGCCCGGGCGAAGTCGCGGTCCAGGTGCCGGTAGTCGTACGACAGCACGACCGGCGCCGCCCTCCGCGCGGCCGCGAGGGCCTCGCCCCGGGCCTGCTCCGCCTGCCGCCCCTGCCGGTACTGCCACCCGAGGACGGCGGCCACGGCCAGGGCCGCCACGAGGAGGAGGCCCAGCGCCGCGGTGAGCACGCTCCGTCCGGCCCCGCGCGAGGGCGCGCTCTCCTCCGGCTCGTCGTCGAAGGACTCGGGCTCGGGCGGGTCCTCCCAGCCGTTCGCCGGGGGCTCGACGAGCAGGGTGCGCCCGGGGACTGCTTCCTCTTCCCGGCGGGCAGCGCGTTCGGGGCGTGCCGGCCGCCCGGCGCGCTTGGCCGCCGCGCGGGCGGCCGCGGTCATGGTGCGGCGGGCCGGGGAGCCGGTGCCGCGGGTGCGGGAGGTCGGGTTCGCCACGGTGTCTCTTTTCATCGACGGCCTCACGGGGTGGATCAGCCCACGAACGCGACGTCGGAGGTCAGCCAGCGGCCGGCCACGCGTACGAGGTCGAGTTGGAGCCGGTAGGTGCGCGCCTGGCCCTCGGGCGCCGCGGTGTTGGTCACCTTGCTGTCGGCCACGACCAGGACCCGGGCCGAGCGCGCGTCGGACCGTACGATGCCCGCTTCCAGGACCTGTCCCTCGGACACCGACCTGTTCCGGGCGACGAGCTTCGTCAGCTGCGCGGTCTGCGCGGCGAACTGCTTCCTGAAGTCGCCGGTGGCGCCCTGCAGCACCGTGCGGCTGTCCCGGTCGTAGTGCCGGTAGTCGAGCGAGGTGAAGTTCAGCGCCGACTGGCGGGCTGTCGCCAGGATGTCCTGACGGCGCTGCTCCGCCGCGTGCTGGCCGGCCAGCTTCCAGCCCAGCCAGCCACCCAGCACGGTCGCCAGCACGGTCGCGGCGACGAGCCCCGCCGGCAGCAGCCTCGCCCGGCCCCCCGTCACGCCATCGGTCCCACGAGCAGCCATTGCCACGACTCCTTTCCGAACACGGTCTGTTCGCCGCCCGTCGAGCCGATCTCGAAGGGCGCTGCGTCCGGGCCGGTCAGGGTGCCGGTCTCCGGGTCGTACGGGGCCACGAACGCGGCCTGGTGGGCGCCGCTTCGGCCGGTGGCCGGGCCGGGCGCGTTCTGGGCACCGCGCACCGAGGTCTCGCCGCCGCGCGGTGCCGTGCAGCGCGCGGCGGTGTTCGCCGGGCGCGTGCCGGTGTCCGCGGGGTCGCGCCGCCGGGTGCCGTAGCCCTGGGTGCAGGCGGGCGGGTCGCCGGCGTTCACGGTCAGCCCGAAGTGGGTGGTGCCGTCGCCGGGGATGACCGTGTAGCTGCCCGCGACGGTGAGCGGGAGCGTGACCAGGGCCTGTTCGACGCCGGGCAGCCGGGCCAGGGTGATCTGGCCGCCGCTGACGAGGTTGGCCAGCAGGACCGGTACGTGCGGCCGGGTGGACTTCAGCAGGGAGTCCACCTGCCGGGTGGCGGGCGCGGTGTTGCCGATCAGCCTGCGCAGATCGCCGTCGCTCGACTTCAGCTGCTCGGTGAGCGTGGCCAGGTCGCGGGAGAACGACTTGATGGCCGAGCCCTGGTCGGCCTGTGTCTTGAGCACCTTCCGCGAGTCCTCGATCAGCGAGACCGTCTGCGGGAGCGACTCGGAGGCCGACTCCGCCAGTGCGTTGCCGGAGTCCACCAGCCGGCTCAGGTTCGGTCCGGTGCCGGCGAAGGCCTTGCCCAACTCGTCGACGGTGACCCGCAGATCGTCCTTGCCGACCGATTTGACCAGCCGGTCGAGACCGAGGACGAGGTCGGTGACCGGCAGCGGGGTCCGGGTGCGGCCACGCGGGATCGGGCTGCCGTCCCTGAGGTACGGCCCGCCCGGCCGCCGTGGCTGGAGGTCGACGTACTGCTCGCCCACCGCCGAACGGTCGGCGACCACCGCGAGCGTGTCGGCCGGGATCCTCGGGGCGCCGTCCTCGATCTTCAGCGCCACCGAGACCCCGGACCCGGTCAGCCGCAGGTCGCCCACGCGGCCCACCGGCACGCCCCGGTAGGTGACCTCGGCGCCGGGGAAGACACCCCCGGACTCGGCGAAGTCGGCGCGCACGGTGTACCCGCGGTGCAGGACGTCGTCGACGAGGCCCGTGTACCGGGCGCCGACGTACGACACCCCGAGGGCGGTGACGGTCGCGAAGGCGAGCAGCTGGGCCCTGACCGTACGTGTGATCACGGCATGATCCCCTTCAGCAGCAGCTCGGCGAGGCCGGGATCGATCCCGGGCGGGAGGCGACGCGGGCCGCGCCCGGTGCCGTAGGCCGCGGTGCACACGGGAGGGCACAGCAGGGTGCTGCCGTCCGAGGGCGTCGGGGGCACGGCGGGTGCGGAGGGCACGGGAGGTACGGACGGGGTGCCCGGCAGGGACGGGACGGACGGGAGAGGGGTCGGTGTGGGGAGGCCGGGAAGGCGCGGAGTCGTGGGGGCCGGGGACTTCCCGCCCCTGCCCGGCTTGCCGGTGACGTTGCCGTACAGGCCCGCCAGGTCGAGGTCGGCTGTGATCCTCAGGTTGACGTAGTCGCCCTTGACGGCGTCCGTCGCGTTGCGAGGGAACGGGTAGGTGGTGAGGATCTCCAGGGAATTGGGCAGGTCGTCGCCCGCCTTGTTCAGCTCCTGCAGGATGGGCTGGAGCTTCTTCAGGTCGGCGACGGTGTCGTCGTGGGAGGCGTTCACCACCTTGGTGCCGGTCTTGCCGAGTCCGGACAGGGCGGTGAGCATCTTCGTCAGGTCCTTGCGCTCGTCGGCGAGGGCCTTCAGGGCGGGCGGCATGGTGTCGACGGCCAGGGCGATCGTCTTCTTCTCCTTCTTCAGCCGCTTTGCGAGCCGGTCGACGCCCTTCAACGCGCGCACGATCTCCGCCCGCTGGTCGTCGAGGCCGCCGAGGAAGGTGTCGAGCTGCTTCAGCAGGGACCTGACCCGGTCCTCGCGGCCGCCGAGGGCCTTGTTCAGCTCGACGGTGATCGTCTTCAGCTGGGCCACCCCGCCGCCGTTGAGCAGCGCGGACAGGGCCGACAGCACCTCCTCGACCTCCGGGTTGCGGCCGCTGCGGGACAGCGGGATGCGGTCGCCGTCGCGGAGCCGTCCGACGGGGCGCGTGCCGGCCGGCGCGGACAGGGCGACGTACTTCTCGCCGAGCATGCTGGTCTGCCTCAGGTCGGCGACCGCGTTGCCGGGCAGCTTCACCGAGTCGGCGATCCGCAGTCGCACGCGGGCGTGCCAGCCGTCCAGTTCGACTTTCTCGACCGTGCCCACGGTGACGTTGTCGACCTTGACCGCCGACTGCGGCACCAGGTCGAGTACGTCCCGGAAGTCGACGGTGACGTGGTAGGCGTGGCCGTCCGAGGCGGCGCCGCCGGGGAGCGGGACGTCGTACCAGCCGTTGAACTCGCAGCCGGTCAGCAGCAGCGAGCCGGCCACCGTCCATGCGGCCACCCGCCCCTTGCGCAGTGTGCTCATGCCGGCGCCCCCAGGATTCCGCCGAGGGTCTTGTCGACCGTGCCCGTCGACACCGGGGCCGACGGCACCTTGGGCAGGGAGCCGAAGAGCTTCTTCAGCCCGGCACAGTTGTCGTGGTCGTCGCCGGTCGTCTTCAGGATCGAGCAGAGCAGGGACGACGGATCCTGCGACGTCTGCGCGTTGTTGCGGGTGTCGAGGGTGCCGGAGGCGGGGTTGTAGGCGTTCTGCAGGTTCGACAGGCCCGTGGGGGCGACGGTCAACAGCTCCTCCAGTGCGGCCCGTTGGGTGACGAGGACCTTGGTGACCTTGGCCAGGCCCTTGACGTCCGACGTCAGCGCCTTCTTGTTGCCCTTCACGAAGGCGGCCACGTCACCGAGCGCGGCGGCCAGGTACTTCAGCGTGGCCGCGAGGTCCTTGCGCTCCCCGGCCAGCTGCCCGGCCACGGTCGCCAGGTCGGTGTTGAACGACCGCACACTGGTGTCGTCCGCCGCCAGCGCGGCCGTGAACACCTGAAGGTTCCGCACGGTCCCGAACAGGTCGCCGCGCCCGTCGGACAGCGTGGTGACCGCCTGGGAGAGGTCCTCGACCGTCTGGTTGAGGTTCTTGCCCTGCCCCCGGAGGTTGTCGGCGCTCACCCCGAGCAGCCGGGACAGAGAGCCCTTCTTGTTGGCGCCGTTCGGGCCGAGCGCCTCGGCGGTGGTGTGCAGGCTGTCGAAGATCCGGTCCAGTTCGACGGGGACGGCCGTACGGGACTCGGGGATGACGTCACCGTCCCGCATGACCGCGCCCTTGCGGTACACCGGCAGCAGCTGCAGGTAACGGTCGCTGACCACCGAGGAGTTGACGATGGCGGCCTGCGCGTTCGCGGGGACCTTGCGGCCCTGGTCGTACTCCAGCTCCACGCGTACCCGGTCGCCCTCCGGTGTGATCTTCTTGACCTCACCGATGCGGACGCCGAGGACGCGGACGTCGGAGCCGGGGTAGATGCCGACGGTGCGCGGGAAGTACGCCGTGACGCGGACGGGGTCCGGGCCCGGCCACAGGATGACGGCGAGGCCGGCGACGACCGCGAGCGCGGTGAACAGGGCCAGGAGTCTGCGGGTCATCGGGTGCCTCCCGTCCGTGGCGTGACCGGGGCGGCGACCAGGTTCTGGACGTAGGAGTCGAACCAGCGGCCGTTGCCGAGGGTGTTGGTGAACAGCCGCACGTAGGGGGCGAGCAATTGGACGCTGCGGTCGAGGCTCGCCTGGTTGCGCTCGAGCATGTTCACGAAGGTGTTGAGGTTCTTCAAGGCGGGCCCGATCTCCTTGCTGTTGTCGTCGACCAGGCCGGAGAGCTCGATGCCCAGCAGTGCGGAGCTCTTGAGCAGCTTGTGGATCGCCGTGCGCCGCTTGTCGATCTCCTTGAACAGTGCGTCGCCGTCCTTCACCAGCGCGGAGAAGTCCTTCGTGTGGCCGGCCAGCACCTTGGTGACTCCGTTCGCGTGGGCGAGGAGTCCGCGCAACGCCTTGTCACGGGAGGCGACCGTCCGGGAGATCCGCGACAGTCCCTTGATCGAGGCCCGCACCTCCGCCGGGGAGTCCTGGAAGGTGGTGGAGATCGTGTCCAGCGCCTTCGCGAGCCGGTCCGTGTCGACCTTTTCGCTGGTGGTCGTCAGGTCGCTGAAGGCCTGGACGACGTCGTACGCCGACACGGTCCGCCGGAGCGGGATCTCGCTGCCCGGTGGCAGCTGGCCGGGACCCTTCGGGTACAGGGCCAGGTACTTCGCGCCGAGGATCGTCTTGACGCGGATCGCTGCGCCCGTGTCGGTGCCGAACCCGGGGTGGCCCTTCACCTTGAAGGTGACCTTGACGTGGTCGCCGTCCAGGTCGACGCCCTCGACCTTGCCGACCTTGACCCCGGCGATCCGCACCTCGTCGCCCGGCTTGAGCCCGCCGGCCTCGGAGAAGGCCGCGCTGTAGGGGTCGCCGCCGCCGATCAGCGGCAGGCTGTCGGCGTTGAAGGCGGCGAACGTGAGCAGCGCGAGGACGGTGAGGCCGACGGCGCCGACGACGACCGGGTTGCGCTCACGAAAGGGCTTCAGGCGTGGGCGCGCGAGCCGGATCCTGGGCAGTTCCGGTGGCAGGACCCGCACCTTGAACAACGGCTGGGGGCGTGGCTTGCGCCGCGGCAGCAGCCGGGGGAGTCTCGGCAGTTCCGGTGGCAGGACCCGCACCTTGAACAACGGCTGGGGGCGTGGCTTGCGCCGCGGCAGCAGCCGGGGGAGTCTCGGCAGTTTCGGCGGCAGGACCCGTACCCTGAACAACGGCTCAGGGCGGCGCTGCCGTGGGACGCGCAGTCTCATCCGCCACACCTCGCCCGCGCCACGTGCAGGTCCGGGGTGATCACCTGCTTGGTCTTCGGCAGCACGATCCGGCCGTCGAAGTCGCAGAGGTAGAAGTTGAACCACGAGCCGTACGAGGCCGTTCCCGTCAGCTTGTTCAGCTTGTTCGGCAGCCGCTTCAGGACGCCCTCCACGGTGTTCTGGTTCTTGTTCAGCGTTCCGGTGAGATCGCCGAGCCCGGCGATGTCGTCCTTCAGCGGGGGACGCGCGTCCTTCAGCAGCCCCGACGTGACGTCGGTGAGGTCGCCGATGCTCACCAGCGACTTCCCGATGGGCTTGCGGTCGGCGGCCAGCCCCGAGACCACCCGGCGCAGTTGTGTGAGCAGCCCGGAGAAGCGGGAGCCGCGCTTGTCGAGCGTCGCCAGGACGGTGTTGAGGTTGTCGACCACCGAGCCGATCAGCTTGTCGCGGTCGGCGAGGGTGGTGGTGAGCGAGGCCGTGTGCGCCAGGAGGCTGTTCACCGTGCCGCCCTCGCCCTGGAGGGTCCGGATGATCTCGGTGGCGAGCTGGTTGACGTCGCTCGGGCTGAGCGCGGCGAACAGCGGCTTGAAGCCGTTCAGCAGGGCGTTGAGGTCCAGCGCAGGCCGGGTCCGGGACAGCGGGATGGTGCCGCCCGGCCGCAGCCGGGCGGTGACGCCGCCGGGGCCCTCGGTGAGCGCGATGTACCGCTGCCCGACCAGGTTGCGGTAGCGGACGACCGCGTGGGTCCCCGCGAGCAGCGGCCGGTCCGTGCCGACGGTGAACGTGACCTCCGCCAGGGTCCGGTCCTTGATCCGGATGTCCTCGACCTCTCCCACCCGCACTCCGGCCACACGGATGTCGTCGCCGGTCTGCAGTCCGGTGACGTCGCTGAACACGGCGTGGTAGGTGTCCT
This sequence comes from Streptomyces sp. NPDC052301, assembly GCF_044593395.1. Classification (NCBI taxonomy): domain Bacteria; kingdom Bacillati; phylum Actinomycetota; class Actinomycetes; order Kitasatosporales; family Streptomycetaceae; genus Streptomyces; species Streptomyces sp. NPDC052301. The sequence continues at coordinate 816,778 of NZ_JBIUBE010000003.1, forward strand.
TCGGGGTGAAGGAGATGTTGACGATCGTGGCGGCGAGCAGCGCCGTCGCCGCGATCGTGACCAGTGCGAAGAGGCTGAACCTGACCAGCGGGGCGGCGGTCTGCCGGGCTCCTGAGCTGCTCATGCGGCACTCACCGCCGTTCCGCGCGCGAGCGGACCGAACAGCAGGGTCGCGACGGGCGGCACCCGGTCCGCGGGGACGCCCATGACGGGGGCCACGAGCGAGCCGACGGCCCGCTGCTCGGCCCTGGTGGCGGACACGTGGACACCTCCGGGGGACGCGGCGCCGGAACCTCCGGCCGACGTACCGTCATCGAGATGGGGTTTCGGGCCGGGCACCTGAGGATGCGGCAGGCCGCGGCAGTTGGGGCCGGACCGCTCGCCGTACACCGGTTCCTCACCGGGCCGGTACGCCTCCTGCGGCCGGACGGCTTCGAGGGTGATCCGCATCTCGCCGCCGCGGAACGCGTCCTGCGAGGCCTCCTCCTGCCGGACCAGCCCCTGGAGGAGGCACGGGTACTCGGGGGAGTAGCGGGCGAACAGCTCCAGCGTGGGGCGGGAGACCCGGCCCAGGGTGATCAGCCGGTCGCCGTTCTCGGACAGGAAGCCGTTCGCCGTGTCCGCCACGGAAGCGGTCGAGCGGAGCGCGGCGGCCAGCTGGTCCCTCTTGTCGACGATGGTGCGGCTGGTGGTGACCGTGTTGCGCAGGATCCGCATCAGGTCGGGCGCGGCGTCGCCGTACACCTCGGCGACGTCCGCGAACCGCGAGATGTCCTCCTCCAGGGAGGGCAGGTGCGGGTTGAGACGGCGCAGATAACCCTCTACCCGGGTGAGGTTGTCACCGATCCGGTCGCCGCGGCCCTCCAGCGCCGTGGCGAACGCCGAGAGCGTCGCGTCGAGTTCACCGGGCCGGACCGTGCGCAGCAGCGGCAGCAGGTCGTTCATCAGCTGCTGCACCTCGATGCCGGCCTTCGTGCGGTCCTGGGTGATGACGTCTCCGGCGCGGATGGGCCGAGCCGTCGACCGCGCGGAACGCGGGGGCGGGACCAGGTCGACGTACTTCTCGCCGAACAGCGTCTTGGGCAGCAGGCGGGCGCGGACGTCCGAGGGGATGTACGACACGTACCGCGGCTCGAGCGCGATGTCGAGGGTCGCCTTCGTGCCGTCCGCGTGCACCTCGCGCACCTCGCCGACCAGCAGCCCGCGCAGCTTGACGTCGGCGCGGGGATCGAGCTGGTTGCCGAGGGTGCCGGCCTGAAGGGTGATGGGCACGACGGACGTGAACGCCTGCCGGTACACGGCCACCGAGAGCGACAGCAGCAGCGCGAGCACGGCGAGGAAGGCGATGCCGTACAGCCTGAGTCTGATTCTGTGCGTGCGCACCGCTCTCACCCCGCTATCCGTACGGTCGTGGTGGCGCCCCAGATCGCGAGGCTCAGGAAGAAGTCCACGACGTTGACGGCGACGATCGAGGTCCGCACCGCTCGGCCGACCGCGACGCCGACGCCCGCCGGGCCGCCGCTCGCGTGGTAGCCGTAGTAGCAGTGCACCAGGATGATCAGTACGGCGAAGACGATCACCTTGCCGAAGGACCAGAACACGTCGACGGGCGGCAGGTACTGGTGGAAGTAGTGGTCGTACGTGCCCGTCGACTGCCCGTAGTAGCCGGTGGTGATGGTGCGGGCGGCCAGGTACGAGGACAGCAGCCCGATCACGTACAGCGGGATCACCGCGACGAAGCCGGCGATCATCCTCGTCGACACCAGGAACGGCAGCGACGGGACGCCCATCACCTCCAGCGCGTCGGTCTCCTCGCTGATCCGCATCGCACCGAGCTGCGCGGTGAACCCGGCGCCGACCGTCGCGGACAGGGCGAGCCCGGCCACCAGCGGGGCGATCTCCCGGGTGTTGAAGTACGCCGACAGGAACGCCACGAAGTTGGAGGTGCCGAGCTGGTTGAGGGCCGCGTAGCCCTGGAGGCCGACCTCGGTGCCGGTGAAGAAGGACAGGAACGCGATCACGCCGACCGTGCCGCCGACGACGGCGAGAGCCCCGCGCCCGAAGCTCACCTCGGCGAGCAGCCGCAGGATCTCGCTCCTGTAGCGGCGCAGGGTGCGGCCCGTCCACGCGAGCGAACGCCCGTAGAAGGCCAGTTGGGCGCCCAGCTCTTCGAGGGAGCGCACGGGGCGGTCGAGGACGTTTCGAGGTCTCATCGGCTAACCCCTCTGCGGGACGAGCTGGAAGTACACCGCGGTCATCACGAAGTTGGTCACGAACAGCAACATGAAGGTGATCACCACGGACTGGTTGACGGCATCGCCCACGCCCTTCGGACCGCCCTTCGCGGTCAGCCCCTTGTACGAGGCGACGATCGCCGCGATGGCCCCGAACACCAGCGCCTTGATCTCCGCCGCCCACAGGTCCGACAGCTGGGCGAGGGTGGTGAAGGACGCCAGGTAGGCGCCGGGCGTGCCGTGCTGGAGGACGACGTTGAAGAAATAGCCGCCCGCGACACCGACGACCGAGACGAGGCCGTTGAGCAGCACGGCCACGACCATCGACGCCAGCACGCGCGGTACGACGAGCCGGTGGACCGGGTCGATGCCGAGCACCTGCATCGCGTCGATCTCGTCCCGGATCCTGCGCGCCCCGAGATCGGCGCAGATCGCGGTGCCGCCCGCGCCCGCGATCAGCAGCGCGGTGACGATCGGCGAGGCCTCGCGCAGCACCGCGAGCACGGACGCGGCACCGGAGAAGGACTGCGCGCCCAACTGCCGGGTCAGGCTGCCGATCTGCAGCGCGATGACCGCCCCGAAGGGGATCGAGACCAGCGCCGCCGGCACGATGGTGACGCTCGCGACGAACCACGCCTGCTGGATGAACTCCCGTGCCTGGAAGGGCCGTCGGGGCAGGGTCCGGACGACGTCCAGCGCCATCGCGAACAGATCGCCCGAGTGCCGGAGCGCGCCCGTCGGGGAGAGCCTCATCAGCTGCTCACCCCCGTGCCGTGCAGCTCTGCCTCGCGTTTGGCGATCGCCTCCCAGCGGGGCGGCCGGGGGATGCCGGGGCCGGGCAGCAGGCGGGGTGTCAGGTCGCGCACCGGTGGACCCTCGTCGATCCGGGCCAGCTCCTGCTCGACCTGGGCCGCGTCCTTCTCCTCCGCCATGCCGATCGGCCCCTGCATCCGGCCGTTCAGGAACTGCCGTACGACGGGCTCGTCACTGGTCAGCAGCTCCTCGCGGGGCCCGAACATCACCAGTTCGCGCCGGAACAGCAGCCCGATGTTGTCCGGGACCTGGCGGGCCGAGGCGATGTCGTGGGTGACGATGAGGAAGGTCGCGTCGATCTGTGCGTTCAGGTCGACGATGAGCTGGTTGAGGTAGGCCACGCGGACCGGGTCCAGGCCCGAGTCCGGCTCGTCGAACAGGATGATCTCCGGGTCGAGGACCAGGGCGCGGGCCAGCCCGGCACGCTTGCGCATGCCGCCGGAGATCTCGCCGGGCAGCTTCCCCTCGGCGCCGATCAGCCCGACCATGTCCATCTTCTCCAGCACGATGCGCCGGATCTCGCTCTCGGACTTGCGGGTGTGCTCACGCAGCGGGAAGGCGATGTTGTCGTACAGGTTCATCGAGCCGAACAGCGCGCCGTCCTGGAACAGCACGCCGAACAGCTTCCGCACCTCGTACAGCTCGTGCTCACGGAGCTCGGTGATGTCCCGGCCCTGGATGGTGATGGAGCCGCGCTCCGGCTTCAGCAGCCCCACGAGCGTCTTGAGGAACACCGACTTGCCCGTCCCCGAGGGGCCGAGCATCACCGAGACCTCCCCGGCGGGCAGCGTCAGCGAGACGTCCTGCCAGATGACCTGGTGGCCGAAGGACTTGGTCAGCCCTTCCACACAGATCTCGACACCCATCCGGTCCCACCCTTCGCCCGTGCAGCAGCTCCGACATCTGCTCTACGGGGAGGGGCGGGGCGTCCGTCGCGGCGACCGGGATTTTTTTCGGACGCGTTGCCGGCGTGCTACGGCAGCTTCGGCGGCGGCGTGCCCGAGGGCGTCCTCGGGGCGGGGACAAGGGAGGAGAACGCAGCGGCCGGTACCGCCGAGGCCGGGGGAAGCGACGGGACCGACGAGGCGGCCGGCCTCGTCGGCAGGTCCGGCACCCGCGGCGCGCCGGGCACCTGCGGGACCTGCGGCGCCGACACACCGGGGAGCGGGGACGAGGACACGTCCGGCAGGGACGGCACCGGCAGCGGCAGGGACGTTCCGCCGCTGGGTGAGGGCGTCCCGCTCCGGGCCGCGCGCGCCGGGGGCGAGGAGGTGCGCGTCCTGGGCGTGCGCTCCGGGCCCGTGGCGTCGCCGCGGCGGACCTGCGCGTCGCCGGACACGGCCGGCCGCGGCGCCGGACCGTTCCCGTTCCCGCCCGCGTCGAGCGTGTACGGCAGCACGAACCCCGCCACCGCCAGGGTCGCCGCCGTCGAGGTCACCGCGACCACCTGGGCCTTGCCGCCCCCGCGCAGCCGGCCGCGCCCGACCAGGAACAGCACCAGCCCGAGCGTCCCGGCCAGCGAGGCCCGCAGCGTCCGCCGCGCCCGGGCGAGCAGCGACTCGACGGTCCGGTAGCTGAGCCCCATTTGCACCGCGACCTGGCTCACGTCCAGGTCCTCGGACTTCAGCCGGAGCGCCTCCGCCTGCCGGGCGGGCAGCTCACCGCTGCGCACGGCGAGCCACTTCGCCTCGGCCCGGTCGCACACCGCCTCCTCGACGGGTACCGGGCCCGGCGCGACGAGCGTGGGGCGGCTGCCCACCTCGGCCTCGCGGTTGACCTGCCGATAACGGTCGACGCACAGCCGCATCGTCACCGACGTCAGCCAGGCGCCGAGCCGCTCGTCGTCGAGGTCCGGGCGTTCCGCGGCCCGCAGCATCGCCTCGTGCACGGCGTCCTCGGCGTCCTCCCGGCTCATGGAGCGTCGCCGGGCCACCTTGAGCAGCTGCTCGCGATGGCTCCACATGCGCTGCCAACGCTCCTCGGTGGCCGCTGTGTTCGCAGGCATGTCCGTCGCCATGAGGGCCCCTTCGCACTCACCCGCCGGTCCTGTGCTTCCGGCGGGTGGCGACATTACCGCCGAGTAGCGGTGGTTGTGGAGGGGGAGGCGCCCATCGTGTTCCAGCCGTTGCCGATGGTCAGCGGCCCCGCGCCGGGCAGCACACCGCCGCCGGGCGGCGTGAGAGCGGGCTCGGGGACGGGGACCGGCGACGTCCCCGACGGGTTCGGGACACCGGCCGTACCGGACGGGCCGGGGGAGGGAGAGGCAGGCGGCGTCGGCGCCTTGCGCGAGGGACGGGGGCCCGGCTCGCGCTCGCCCGAGGGCTTCGACGGCGAGGGCTCCGGCCGCTTCGGGCGGGACGGCTCCGGCCGGGACGGTTTCGTCCGGTCCGACCGGGATCCGGCGGAAGCGTCCGGAACCACGCGGTGCCCGGTCAGGTAGTACGCGTACCAGGCCTCGACGGTGCGCAGATAGGCGTCCGAGTGGTTGTAGCCCAGGATCGCCCGGTCCAGGTCGGCGGGGTGCGACAGGTCCCGGCCGCCAGCGCATAGGTAGCGGCCGGCGGCGAGCGCCGCGTCGTAGACGTTGTTCGGGTCCGACCGTCCGTCGCCGTTGCCGTCCGCGCCCCAGCGGGCCCAGGTCGACGGGAGGAACTGCATGGGGCCGACCGCGCGGTCGTACACCGCGTCCCCGTCGTACGCGCCGCCGTCGCTGTCCGGCACGACGGCGAAGGCGCCGCCTGCCAGCCGCGGGCCGAGGATGGGCGTCACGGTCGTACCGTCCGCGGTCACCCGGCCGCCCCGGGCCTGCCCTGATTCCACCTGGCCGATCGCGGCCAGCAGGTGCCAGCGCAGCCGGCAGCCGGGCGCGCTGCGCGCCAGCTCCTCCTCGGCACGCCGGTACGCGGTGAACACGCTCGCGGGCAGGGCGCCGCCGCTCCTCGCTCCCGGTGCCGAGTCGTTCGTCCGTGTTCGCAGCGGGGGAAGGCCGATGCGGTACGGGGTGTCGCCGGACACGCTGGGACCGTGCCCGGCGGGCGCCGCCTCCCCCGCGGGCTCCGCGGCCCCGGCCGGAACCGCCCCCGGCGCCTGCGACGCGGTCAGGACGGCCATCGCCGCCGCCGCGATCGCCGTACCCCTGGCACCCCTCAGTGCCCCCTTGAGCGCACGCGCTGTCACTGTGCAGTCCCCTCTGTGGGTGAATCCGTCGTCTGCTCTACGCGGCCGGGGGGCAGGTCCGTCGCGCGGAACCGGACGGACGGGGGCGGGCGCCGTTCGGGCAGTGGGGTGCGCAGTCTTGTCCGTCGAGGTCTCACCACGGGGCCGGGGCGGTCACCGAGCCAGGCCGCCGGCTCGCCTGGCCCTGCGCGTGGGGGTGGGCCGCGGATGCACGCTGCAGCCTCTGCGTCCCGCGCGGCCGACGGACGACGCGCGACGTCGCCAGTCGGCTCGTCCGGAGGCCGCGTTCGGGCGGTGTCGTGGGCGGCGTCGGCCCGATCGAGCGCCCGGGCGGCAGGCGTGCGCGTCCAGCCGTCCGACGCCGAGTGCGCCCTGCGCCCCGACGCAGCGGGGGGGGGGGGGGGGGGGGGGGGGGGGGGGGGGGGGGGGGGGGGGGGGGGGGGGGGGGGGGGGGGGGGGGGGGGGGGGGGGGGGGGGGGGGG